>MIAR01000038.1 GCA_001829185.1 Spirochaetes bacterium GWB1_60_80 | reverse complement strand
GCGGATAACCCGGCGGCCGTCAGCCAGCTGCTGCCGTACCGGCTTGATCCGAGAAGCTATAAAACTGCGCCAACGGGGTGATGGTAGCGCTTACGACTGGTTGGTATATTTTTGCCGATGCGGAGTATGGCGGTCAGATGGAACGGGGTTTGTTGGATTATAAGTAGCGCGATAGTAAAGTTCGATGGACGACGCCGGCGAATTGAAGCTATACTACCGGAATGAAGGAAGCCCCAAAAGAATGAACACCATCAAAGAAACGGAACGCGCTGAACTCCATAAAACCATCTGGCGCATCGCCAACGACCTGCGCGGCAGCGTTGACGGCTGGGATTTTAAGACCTCTGTGCTGGGCATGCTGTTCTACCGCTTCATCTCGGAGAATCTGACTTCTTACCTGAATGATCAAGAACGCAGAGCCGGCCTTTCCGATTTTGATTATGCGCAACTAAAAGATAGCAAAGCCAAGCTTGGGCGCGCTAAGACCGTACAGGAAAAGGGATTTTACATCCTGCCCTCGCGCATTGACGAAGCTGATGTATTCATACGTTGGCTTAAGCAATGTAATTGCTTCCTACAGCCTGGAATTCACTAGTTAAATTTTCATTCTGGGCGCGCTGGGACTAGTATCCGCCATAGGAAGCTGTTTATTATTAAGGGCCATGTATTCCTGCCGCCTAGCCGCTTGACCCCAGCCAGGCGCTGGCCGGCCGTTGGAGCTGGTCGTCAAAGGCGACTAGCCGTCCTTGTTCGCTTTGGCGTTTGGCTAGGAGTCTGTCCAGGCTTCTGCGCGCGCCTCTGCTTGTTTTTGGCCGGCCATCATCATATAATTCGCTACGTTTACCGGTTTCAGTCGCCGGGGCCGGGGGGAGTTTCTATGAATATCGAGCGTTGCAGCGGTGTGCTGTTGCATATAACTTCGCTGCCGTCAAAATACGGCATTGGCGATCTGGGGCCGGCCGCCTATGCCTTTGTCGACCGTCTATTAAGCGCCGGGCAAAAAGTCTGGCAGATTCTGCCGCTTGGTCCGACCGGTTACGGTGATTCGCCGTATGCCGCCTTTTCCAGTTTCGCCGGCAACGAATTGCTGATAGATATCGAGGCTTTGTGGAAAGACGGTCTGTTGCTGAAGCGCGATATCCAGGCGCTGGAGGATCGGGTCATCAATAATGTGGCGTATGGTCCGTTGATCGAGAAGAAAACCCCTTTGTTGCGTAAAGCGGCGGCTGCTTTTCTTAAAAAGCGCGGTAACAAGGCGGATTATCTGGCTTTCATAAAAACTGAAGCGGCCTGGTTGGATGATTATGCGCTATTCCGCTCCATAAAAGCGGTCTATGATCTTGAAGCCGTCGCCAACGGCAGGGAATTCTCGATTTGGAACCTTAGCTGGCCGGAGTCCCTTAAAAGACGTCACCCTTCAGCCCTGCCTGACTGGCGGCAAGGCCATGCTGCCGAAATCGAGGCGATCAAGGTTCAGCAGTACTTTTTCTATCGGCAGTGGGAAGCGCTGAAAGCCTATGCCAACCGTCGCGGCATCAGTATCGTTGGTGACCTGCCGATTTTTACGGCCATGGATTCTTCAGATGTCTGGGCCGCGCCAGGGCTGTTCATGTTGGACGAGGCGATGATGCCGCGCAAAGTGGCCGGTGTGCCGCCCGATTACTTCAGCGCCGACGGCCAATTATGGGGGAATCCCCTGTATGATTGGCCGGCGCACCAAACTCAGAGTTTTGCCTGGTGGATCAGCCGGATTGAACACGCCTTACGTTTGTATAATTTTGTCCGGATTGATCACTTTCGCGGCTTTGAGGCCTATTGGGCGGTGCCGTATTTGCAGAAAACCGCGCGCGTCGGCGAGTGGCAGAAGGCGCCAGGGCAGGAACTGTTCAGGACCCTGCAGGCCAAGCTTGGCGATAATCTTCCCATTATTGCCGAAGATCTGGGTTTGATCACCGAGGAAGTCCGCCAGTTGCGGGACGGGTTCAAGTTGCCGGGGATGAAAATCCTGCAATTTGCCTTTGGTCCTGGGCCTGACGGTCGCAGTTTCGATGATACCAATGTATTTTTACCGCATAACTATCCGGAAAACTGTATTGTGTATACCGGTACTCATGATAATGATACCCTGGTTGGCAAATACAAGCCAGCCGATGAGCCGGAATTGGCTTTCATACAGGAATACCTTGGCTACAAGCCAAAGGATATTTGTAGTGTGCTGGTTCGTGAGAGCTTGCGCTCGGTAGCCCGCTTGGCCATCATTCCGTTGCAGGATATTCTGGAGGCTGGCAAAGAGTCGCGCATGAATATACCGTCTACCTTGGGCGGCAACTGGATTTGGCGCATGAAAGCGCGCGACCTGAAAGACAAAGCCTGGGATCGTCTGCGTAGTTGGTGCAAATTGTACTCGCGCTAGTTTGACATTCTTCCCTGTCTGCCCTACAGTGGTGCAGTATAAGTATGAAACTACTTTCACTACTGGAGGCTGCGATGTGGAACAAGTTAGTTGCCAAGCTGGGGGCACAGTCAATATACCAGATTTTTCCGCGCAACTTTACGCCTGAAGGAACGCTGGCTGCCGCGATGGCCGAGTTGCCGCGTATCGCCGGTCTGGGCTTTGATATTATTTATTTGACACCGCTGCATCCTATAGGCAAGGTGGCCCGTAAAGGCCCGATGGGCAGCCCCTATGCCATTGCCGACTATCGCGTGGTCGATCCGGCGCTGGGCGGTGAAAAGGCTCTGCAGGACTTTTTTGCGGCCGCTCATAAACTGGGCCTCCTTGTGATCATGGATGTGGTGTACAACCACACTTCGCCTGATTCAGTCTTGGTGAAGGAACATCCCGCTTGGTTTATCCAGGGGGCTGACGGCCAGCCCGGCCGGAAGGTTGAAGACTGGTCGGATGTGGTCGACCTGGATTTTTCCAGCGCTGGTCTGCGTGAGTACCTTATTACCTGCCTGGAAAAATGGGTACGGCTGGGCGCGGACGGTTTTCGCTGTGATGTGGCCAGTCTGGTGCCGGTGGATTTCTGGCTTGAAGCCCGCCGTCGGGCAGAAGCCATCAAGCCGACGATTTGGCTGGCCGAGAGCGTGCACAAGGAATTTGTGGCCTATCTGCGTCAGCATGGCCATTACGCAGCCAGTGACAGTGAGCTGCACGCCGCATTTGACCTGACCTACGATTATGACGGCCGCGAATTCCTCGATGAGTTTATCCGTGGTTCAGCGTCAATCCAGCCCTATTTGGATTTTATCGAGCTGCAATCGTGCATGTATCCAGCGGACGCCCGCAAGGCCCGCTTTCTGGAGAATCACGACCAGGCCCGCATTGCCGCGTTGGTGCCGCAGGCTGATCGCCTGCGCAATATTACCGCGCTGTGGATGCTTCTTCCCGGTACTTTCTTTGCCTATATGGGGCAGGAGTGGGGTTTAACGCAGCAGCCGGATCTTTTTTCCAATGACCCTTTGGATCGCAGTCAGGCCGATGGCGACTTTCTGGCCTTTTTTAGCCGTATGCAGGCTATCGGTAAACAGTTACGGGCTTTGACTACCCGCTATGCCTTCCACCAGCCGGCACTCGGCCTGGTTTTGGCGGAGGGTTTTACCGGCTCTCGTCCGGTTTTTACGGCCTTGTTTAATCTGGATGGCCGGCGTGGTCAATTGAATACCGAAAAGTTTGGGCTGGGCGCTTTATCGGGCTGGGATGTGCTGGCCGGCGCCACCTTTAAGCCGGCTGTCAGTCTGAAACTGAGCAGTGAGCCTTTGGTGCTGGTGGCGGCGGATCTGGCGGAAGAAATTATTACACACCAACCATGATTAAGCTTTTTATCCGCAAATCTTTCTTCGACCTCTGGGATAACCTGTTTGTACTGGTCCTCTTTAATGCCGGACTGTTGGTGTGTGTAGCGGTGCCCTTAATTCCGCTGTTGTTCATTACCGCGCCAGGCTGGCTGGCCACAGTTCTGGTGGCCGCGTCGCTGGTGGCGGCTTGCGTCTGGCTGGCCGCCGTCATGGCGGCAGTGGCCGAGGCCGCGCCTGGCGAGCGTATTTCGCTGCGCCTGGCCCTTGTCTCGGTGCCCCAGGCCTTGGTTCCGGGCTTCACGCTGGCGATGCTGGTCTCCGCCCTGGTGGTGGCGTTATGGGCCGTGGCGCCTCATTATCTGGCAGCGGGAAATGTTTTTTCACTGGTCATGCTGGGGCTCCTCGGCTGGTTTACCTTATTCTGCCTGCTGGTTGGTCAATATTATCTGCCGCTGTTTGTGTATGCCCGTACTCGGGGCTATAGTACTGCCTTGCCCGGTATCATGAAGCGCTGCCTGCTATTCTTCATGGATAATTCCGGCTTTTCGTTTTTTCTGCTCGGGCATAGTGTTTTTTGCCTGGTGGTTTCAGCCTTGCCAGCCTTTCTGATTCCCGGTCCAGCCGGCGTTTTGCTAAATCTGGCCGACGCGCTGTACCTGCGCCTGTTCAAGTATCAGTGGCTGGAGTCATTGCCGGCCGGTGCTCTGTCCAAACCGGTGCCTTGGGCGATTCTGCTGGCCGATGAACAGGCGCGTCTCGGGGAACGTAGTTTGAAGAGCCTGATCTTCCCCTGGAAAAACTAGCCGCCTGGTCCTTTTAAGCTGATTATTTCTGAAAATAAAGCTTGACAGATTTCGGTAATGCTCTTTTACTATAAAAGTACTTTCATGAATATTCTTTTGTAGTTTTGCAGTCAGGATGGGGTATGATTCATAAACCGGCGGTTACGATCTACGATGTGGCCGATCAGGCAGCCGTCAGTATTTCTACAGTCTCCCGCTACCTCAATAACCCGGACAAGGTAAACGGCGAAACTGGCGCCCGCATCAAGGCTGCGATCGACGCCTTGGCCTATATCCGGCACGGCAATGCCGGGACCAAGCAAAGCCGCCAGACTGGCCGTATCGGCATCCTGGTGCCCTTTTTTCCGGCACCCTCCTTTGTGGAGCGGATGCAGGGTATAACTCCGGTTTTACATGCTGCCAACTGCGAGCTGCTAGTGTATAGCATCGATCTGCCGCAGCAGCTGGATAATTATCTACGCAATGGCGCTTTTACCAAACGGCTGGACGGGATTATCGTCATGGCTATGTCATTGGATGAAGCTAATGCCAGACTTCTGCACCGTTCTGGCATGCAAGTGGTAATGGTTGAGCAGCACAACCCGCTGTTTTGTTCGATTGAATGCGACAATGTCCATGGGGGGGCTTTGGCCGCTGAGTACCTGCTTTCCAAGGGTTACGCCCCCTGTGCCTACATTGGACAGAAGGTGGCCTTGCCGTATTCGCTGCAGCCTAGTGAATTGCGCGTTAAAGGTTTCCAAGACGCACTTAAGGCGGCCGGCCAGCCGCTGCGACCGGAATTTGCGCTGTTTGGGGAGGTGTCGGTTGAAGGCGGTTATCAACTAGCCCTGGACTTGTTACGGCGAAAGAACCGCCCGCGGTCGGTGTTCGCGATGTCGGATATTCAGGCTATCGGGGTCATAAAAGCCGCCCGGGCCCTCCAGTTGAGGGTGCCGGAGGATTTGGCTATCATCGGCTTTGATGATATCGAGGCCGCTGATTTTATGGAACTTACGACTATTAACCAGTCTCTGAAGGAATCGGGACGACTGGCGGCGGAGTTGTTGCTCGGGCGGATTCGGGAAATGGATCGCCCCTTGCAGAACATACAGCTTCGGGTGTCAGTGGTCGAGCGAACCAGTGCCTGATCCGGGCTAACAGGAGGTGCGGATCGCCCGGCGCGGTTGTCGGTTTTTGTGCTTATTTAGAAGCGCCTTGCTTTTGAAATAAGCTTTTGGCGTGGTTTTTGTGCGGTGCATCTATTTTTTTTCAGGAGGAACGTGTATGAAGAAGCTTCTGGTTCTGGTACTGGCCATGGTTATGGTCCTGTCACTTTTTGTTTCTTGCAATAAAGAAGCAGAAACTCCAACGATCACCCTTATGCAGGGCAAGCCCGAGATTGACGCCATGCTGAGCGCCTATGCCCTGGCCTGGGGGGCAGCCAACAATGTCAATGTGGTAATCAAATCCATTGGCGGCGCTTCCGGTGGTTTAGGTCCCCAGTTAAAGGCTGACTTCGCCGCTGGCGACATGCCCGACATTTTTGCCTTTGATGGTTTGCAGAGTTACAAAGACTGGGAAGGCCTGATTCTTGACCTCAGCGGTGAGCCCTGGGTTTCCAAGACGGCCGTTGCTTTTACTTATAACGGGAAAACCTATGGCTTCCCGGTGGCTGTTGAAGGCTGGGGAATGGCTTATAATGCCGATGTTCTGGCTCAAGCCGGTGTCGATCCCAGGACGCTGGTAAATTACGCTGGCTACCAGGCGGCCTTTGCCAAAATCGACGCTATGAAAGCCCAGCTTGGTCTGGATTCAGTCGTTTCCATGGCGGCCGGCATTGAAATGGGTTGGGTAACCGCCCATCACAATTTCAACTCGCTACTATCGAATGGTTTGCGCTATGGTGACTTGTCGGTAGTAAACAATCTGTTGGCCGGAAATGTGGACGCAAGGCGTCTGTCCGAGTATGCCGACTGGGTTGAATTGCTGTTCAAATATGCCGACAAGACTATCCTGACCACCGGTAACTATGATTCCCAGGTCGGCGCCTTTGCTACTGGCAAGGCTGCTTTCTTGCATCAGGGTAACTGGACTGATCCCAACATGAAGGCCGCCAATGCCACCTTCACGATGGCCTTTGCTCCGCATGGTTCTACGGCCGCTGCTACGGATGGTATTTTCGTGGCGGCTCCCTCATTCTACGCCGTCAACAAGGATTCCGACAATGTAGCCTTGGCTAAAAAGTTCTTGACCGATCTGGCGACGACTGCCGCCGGCCATACCTACATGGTAACCGAAGCTGGCATGATCCCGGCTTTTTCCGGAATTAGCCTGCAGCCCAGCGGACAGCTTTCGCAGTCTGTCCAGGCCTATGCCGCCGCCGGAAAAGTCTATTCCTGGAACCAGTATTATTTCTCGGAAGACTTCCGTGACAAAACACTCAGCCCGATTTATAATCAGTTTGCCGGGGGACAGATTAATAAGGCCCAATTCATCGACCTTATGACCCAGGCCTTTATTGACAATAAGGAGTAAACGTAGAAAAGTTACAGCCGGGAGCCAGGTGTTCCCGGTTCGCAGGCACAGCCCGGCAGCCTGTCGGCTTTGCGGCTGTGCCTGTTTTTTATGTACCAAGGAGGGAACATGACCAGTAAATCCGAGAGGCGTTTGTCATTCTGGCTGTTTTTAGCGCCAGTTTTGATTGCCTTTGCCGTAGTAATAGTTGTGCCCTTTGTGCTTGGTATTTTTTATTCATTCACGAACTGGACCTCTTCGGCCCGGGCCGACAACGCCTTGCGGTTTATTGGATTGGAAAACTACATTGCTACGTTTAAGGACGCTGCCTTTGCCCATTCATTTGGAATAACCGTTGGTTATACCTTACTAAATATGATTGCTATAAATTTTATGGCTTTTTCCCTGGCTCTGCTGGTTACTAGTAAAATAAAACTGAGTAAATTCTATAGAGTCGGGTTTTTTCTGCCCAATTTGATCGGCGGGCTGATTCTCGGCTATATATGGCAGTTTATCTTCAATAATGCCATCCCGTCGCTTGGCAAAATACTGCCGATCTTTTCGTTTCTATCCAGTCCGGAAAACCTGATGCTTGGTAATCCTGCTTCGGCCATTATGGCTCTGGTTATTGTTGGAACCTGGCAGTACGCCGGTTACATTATGATGATTTATGTCGCCGCTATCGAGAATATCCCGGTAGAGCTGATGGAAGCGGCCATGATAGACGGGGCTTCCCCTTTCCAGCGTCTGCGGGCCATTACCTTGCCCATGGTGGCACAGGCTTTTACCGTTACCATGTTCCTGACCCTTGTGCAGAGCTTCAAACAGTTTGATGTCAATGTTTCGCTTACATCTGGAGGTCCATCCACCATTTTTATGGATCAACCGATCTTGGGGACGGAATTACTGGCGCTTAATATTTATAACACCGCTTTCCGCTCCAACTTGTTGGCGATGGGACAGGCGCGGGCTGTGCTGTTTTTCCTGGTGCTGACGGTAATTTCGCTGATTCAGGTGGGAATGAATAAAAAAAAGGAGCTGGAATTATGAGATTAGCCAAAGCCGGGCGAATAAATGTCGAAATATTCACCTTGTTGATGTTTATTGTATTTCTGTTTCCTTTTGTGTTGGTATTTATCAACTCGGCCAAGACGGCCTTTGAGGTAACGCAGTACCCGCTGGCCTTACCCAGTCACTGGAGCAATATTTTCAAGAATATCGCCAGTATATGGACCAGCCCGAATATCCGTTATCCAGCTTCTCTGTTGTCTTCGCTGTTGATTACGGTTTTATCGCTCGTGTTCATTAATCTGCTATCGTCGCAGGCGGCCTGGGTTCTGGTGCGTACCAAATCGCGCACCTCAACCGCCATATTCTTTATCTTTGTGGCCGCTATGGTTATACCTTTTCAGATAGTTATGCTGCCGCTTCTTTCCTGGTTGCGTGCCATTACCGACTTTACCGGTATTCGGCTTTTGCGCACTTACGCTGGCATGATACTGGCCTATATCGGATTTGGCGTTTCGCTATCTATTTTCATGTTCCATGGCTTTATCAAGAGTATTCCTCTTGAGCTGGAAGAGGCCGCCACCATAGACGGCTGCTCCCGCTTCCAGATTTTTTATAAAATCATTTTCCCCATCCTGACGCCGATTCACGTGACGGTTCTGATTTTAAACGGCATATGGATTTGGAATGATTATCTGTTACCCTTGCTTGTCCTCGGAAAAGGAAATGCTATCCAGACTTTACCGCTGGCGGTATCCAATTTCGCCGGTGCTTTTGTGAAGCAATGGGATCTTATACTGACCGCTATTTTGATGGCCATGATTCCAGTGGTATTGTTTTTCCTGCTGGCCCAAAAATATATTGTTAAAGGCATGGTTGCCGGTTCGATCAAGTAGGCTGCTGGCAGAATCCTGTCGGTTAAGGAATTGTCAATGAAAAGGACGCTCGCCTGTTTCCTGGAGCAGTGCCAAGAACGCTGGACCGCGCGCCGGATGCCCGATTCTACTTTCTGGCCGGATTTTTCCACCCGCCTGGAGGTGGAGCTTCCTCGCCTGATTGAACTGTTGTGGTCACTCTATGGCGAGCGCCCGGATTTTGCCTTCCAGTTCGAGGAATTGATTGCGGAGACCTTTACCGCCTTCTGTTCACGGCCAGCGCGGCTGCGGGAATACGATCGAAAGCATCCACCCGAATCCGGCCTGCAGCTAGATGGTCGACAGGTCGGGGCGGTCGCTTATGCAGGCCGCTTTGCCAAGGGTTTTAAGGGCCTGGCGGATCGCATCCCGTATTTGAAAGAACTCGGGATTAGTTATTTGCACCTGATGCCTTTTTTCCTGGCGCCGGAGAAGGAAAACGATGGCGGCTACGCGGTATCCAGCTATCGGGAAACGGATCCAGCACTCGGTAGCATGACTGACCTGGAAAACTTGTCAGCGCAACTAGCCCAGGCCGGCATGGCGCTGGTTGTCGATTTCATTTTTAATCACACTTCGAATGAGCATGAATGGGCCCTGAAGGCCAAGGATGGTCAGCCGCGTTTCCAGGACTTTTATTACCTGTTTGCCGATCAAGCCGAGACCGTCGCCTATCAAGCCCATCTGCGCGATATTTTCCCGGAACACCGTAAAGGTTCTTTTACCTGGGATGCCGGCATGGCCCGCTGGGTGTGGACCAGCTTTAATTCCTTTCAGTGGGATCTGAATTACCGCAATCCGGAAGTGTTCCGGGCGATGGCCGCCGAGATGACCGGGTTGGCCAATCGGGGAGTCAGCGTGCTGCGCCTCGATGCGGTGGCCTTTATCTGGAAACAGGCTGGCACCAGCTGCGAGAATCTGCCGCAGGCGCATACCATCATTCGCGCTTTTCAGAGTCTGGCCCGCCTGGCCTGTCCTGGCTTACTCTTTAAATCCGAGGCTATCGTACATCCGGATGATATAGCTAAATATATTGATCTACGCGAATGCCAACTTTCCTATAATCCGCTTTTGATGGCGGAACTCTGGGAGGCGGCCGCGACCAAGGATGTCAGACTGTTGGCTGCTTCCCTGGCTAAACGCCACCACCTGCCCTCCGGTTGTGCTTGGGTTAATTATGTCCGTTGCCACGATGATATCGGATGGACTTTTGCCGATGAAGACGCGGCCGAGTTGGGAATAAAAGGGGCCGACCACCGTTCCTTTTTGAACGAATTTTATTTAGGCCGGTTTCCGGGTAGTTTCAGCCGGGGCGTGAGTTTCCAGTATAATCCGCTGAATGGCGACCGCCGTATCTGTGGTACGGCTGCTTCGCTGGCCGGCCTGGAAAGAGCGTTGGAGGAAGGCTCGGCGACCATGCTGGAAACGGCGTTGCGACGCTTGCAGTTGTTGTACGGCATTGTGTATTCGGTCGGCGGCCTGCCGCTATTGTATCTGGGTGACGAGGTGGCGGCGCTGAATGATTATGGCTATCTGCAGGATCCGGCCCATGCCGCCGACAGTCGCTGGGTACATCGGCCGCGCTGGAGCGAGTCGCTCTACAAGCAGCGTCTGGACGCGAATAGCGTGGCCGGTCGCATGTTCCAGTGCCTCCGCCGCTATGCCCAGCTGCGCCGGAGTTATAAATTGTTTGCAGTGCAGTCTCTGGCCGTGCTGGATGGCGGCAACAAGGCGATACTGGCTTACCACAAACAGGCCGAAGGGCAGCTGCTGACCGTGCTGGGCAATTTTTCGGAAGAACCAGTTATTATCCCGGCTGTCAGACTGGCTGATTTTCTGGGTGGAGCCCAAGGCGCGAACCTGCTGGATGGCCGCATTGTTCTGCCTCACGAAGACCTGGCGCTTGAGCCTTGCGAACTGCTCTGGATACTGGTGGATTTTACCGCTTCCGAATAGGTCCGGCCTGGCCGCTTCTGGCCAGGAAGCTGTCTCTGGCGAGCCTTATTTTGCCTCAACTTGGCCGACCGGTATGATGGACAGTTCGGTCTCCATATCAAAGTAGCGGGCCTGCTCCATTACCGGTTCAAAGGAAACTTCCTGGCCGATGCGCAATATATGCTGCGGGCCGACGCGCGATATAAACTGGTTGTTCTGGGTGCGGGCCCACAGGTGGATTTCAGCGCCCAGCGGTTCTACCACGCTGACCTTAGCCTTGATCCGGGGGGCGGTGGCCTGTTCGGCATAATGCAGGTCCTCGGGACGGATGCCCATGGTAAGCGATTTGCCCGCATAGGATTCCAGGTATTTGGCATGCTCAGGGGCCGGTACCAGCTGAAAGCTGCCCTCGTCGAGCACTATGCCCTTGGGCCCCTTGGTCACCTGCAGGTTTATGAAGTTCATGGGCGGGCTGCCGATAAAGCCGGCCACAAAACGATTGGCCGGATTATTGTAGAGGTGCAAGGGTGAGCCGATCTGCTGAATCAGGCCGTCCTTCATGACGACGATCTTGTCGCCCATGGTCATGGCTTCCACCTGGTCGTGGGTAACGTAAATCATGGTGGCCTGTAGGCGATTGTGCAGCTCGATGATTTCGGCGCGCATCTGGACGCGAAGTTTGGCGTCCAGATTGGACAGCGGCTCGTCGAAAAGGAACACCTTGGGATTGCGAACGATGGCTCGGCCAAGCGCGACGCGCTGGCGCTGACCGCCGGAAAGAGCTTTGGGTTTGCGGTTCAGATAGCTTTCGATATCAAGAATGCGGGCAGCCTCGCGGACGCGCTGCTCAATCTCGGTTTTGCTGAATTTACGTATTTTAAGGCCAAAGGCCATGTTCTCGTACACCGTCATATGCGGGTACAGGGCGTAGTTCTGGAAAACCATGGCAATGTTGCGGTCCTTGGGCGGGATGTCGTTTACAACCACGTCATCGATAATCACCTCGCCACCGGAAATCTCTTCCAGGCCGGCGATCATGCGCAGCGTGGTGGATTTCCCGCAACCCGATGGACCTACGAAGACAACAAATTCCTTGTCTTCAACGACGATATTCACTTTATTGACAGCCGTCACATTGCCTTCATAAATCTTGGTAACGTCTTTGATGAGTACTTTAGCCATTGCGTCCACCTTGCTGGAGTGATCCTGTTCCTACCATTGTACCAGCTTTTCGGTGAATGTAAAGCGTAAAGATGGAGCAGTAAGCGATTGGGCAAATCCCCGATCCGAACGAATCAGGCTGGCGCGCTGGTCAGAAGGATACTCTCGCCTGGAACCGCGCCGCCGCTTGCTTTCGCTGTATTACCCCAAATTGCCCACTATCGGCAGGCTTAGCTATTAATCTTGCTATCCGGAAAAATAAGGCCATTCAGGCATCATTTTGAGGCCAGACATGTTTTGTGATAATATCATTCTCCGATGCGCAGACGCTGGGATTAATAAAAAGAATAATAACATGGTGTGTCGGCTAGGCGGAAGATGATATTTCCATAAAAGCTAACTGTCTGATTATAACGCTAGCCTATGTTATTGTGTTATGCTAATATAAGCCGTATCGCGGTGGAGTCGTCGATCGTGTTACAAGAAGATAGGGGAGACTTCAAGCTGAGTTCTTCCTC
This sequence comes from Spirochaetes bacterium GWB1_60_80, assembly GCA_001829185.1. GTDB lineage: Bacteria > Spirochaetota > Spirochaetia > Treponematales > UBA12059 > UBA12059. Next base: position 6,015 of record MIAR01000038.1, on the reverse strand, counting down.
GCTTACGGAACTGACTTTGCCGCCTGTTTTCACGGCCTTGGCAAGCTGCGTATCACCGACTCTATTCTCAAAAAGCCGGGCTGACGGCCCTTGCCCCGCTTGATGCGATCGCCGGACTATGCCGGGAACCATCCAAATTCGACATCGCGGCTATCAAGGAACTCAAGGCGACGGCTATAGTAGGCAATTAACAAATTGCTCCCGCTGTCCGATTGGCCAGGCGTCGGAGTTGGCCGTCATAGGTGAACGGCTAGGCCAGGCTCATCTTGCGGCAAACTGTCTTGCAATCGATAGATGAAAACCAGGCGTCAGTGACGTCGTCTCAGCCAGTTCCGCCAGGTGGCAAGCGCGCACCGTTCCCGGAAGTCCTCATCCACCAGCCCTGTATCCTTCCAGATTTTTGGCAGATCGGCGCCGGCCAGCGTCTCGGACCACAATCTGTCATAGTCATAGGCGGTGAACCATATCAACAGTTCGGCCTGAAGCTGGTTGTTGCACTCGTCGAACAGCCTGGCAAGATACTTGTTTTGCCAGCTCTCGCTGCCGGCTACTGCCAGCCCGTAGGCCGGTATGGACAGGTTTTCAGCAATCCAGCCGGTTTCGGTCACGCCATACGGTTTGCCCGGCGCGATCATCAGTATTTGCGTAAGCCAGTCGGCCGGGAGATTGTCGGGATTGCCTTTGTCGGCATGGCCGTAAAAGGCGTAGCCGTAGGTGCTGATCCCCACCACGTCGACATAGTCGCGGATCCGCGTGAAACCGGCTTGCGCGCTTGCCATTTCGGCGCTGCCCGGCGTCTTTAAGGCGATGGATACCATCATTTTAAGCGACGGACAGGCCGCCTTGATGTTGGTGTAGACTTCTCGGGCGAATACGGTGTACGCCGAAAATTTGGCTGGATCATTGATCATCAGGTCACTGATCTCAGTGCCGTAATTGAAGTAGGCCGGCAGTGTTCCGTACGCCGTTCTGAATTTTTCTAGCACTGTCAACGAAAACTCGATATAGGCGGCGATGACGGCCGGATCATCGAAGCCCTTGGAATCCCATGGTGCCGGGCGCGGCGCCGTGCCGCTGTCCGTCCACAAGTCAGCTAGGTCATCACGGGCGCCATTCAAGGAATCGATGGCCAGATACATCAGCTTGCCTGAAGCGGTGGCGGCGAGCCGGCCGTCGATTTCAGCCTGGATGCTTTGGTGATACGAGGAAAAGTCCGCCGTATCCGCCGTGTAGGGTATGCCCTGCTGAAAATGGTGGGCGACTAGATCGCCTTCGGCATTGATGAACGAGTAGACGTCATTCACGGCCTGCTGGGTGGGGGCATATGGCCAGGGCGTAAAACCCATGTAAAATGACCGCCCCGAATTCTCAGGCTTGTCTGGTCCGCAGGAGAAACAAAGGCATGACAAGCAGGCTATCAATACATCTCTTTTTACCGGTTTCATGGCCGCTCCGTTTCTAGCAGGTTGTTGAAAAAGCCGGTTGCTTTCTCAACAACCTTAACAATTCCTCGCATAGCTTGCGCTATGCTGCGTAATTGTACCGGCTTTTGAAGTGTTGAAAAGCCGCATCCGCGTTTTTCAACACCCTGCTAGGCGCCGTGGAGGATTAGCTGTCAGGCATTGGCAACCTGGGGTGCGGAGCCTCAGCCCGGCTCAAGCGGCTGGCCGTCGGCACGCCTCAGGCCCAGTAGGGTGTCCGAGCGGCCGGCGCGGCAGATTGTCAGCTCGTCGCCTTCGCGCAGGGCGTCCCAGGTGGCCTTGCTGACGCCATATTCGGATTTTCCCACCTTGATGAAGTGCGAGGTAAGCCTTTTCAGGGAGATGGCGTACTTGGCGGAGAGCGGCGCGCTGCGCAGCGTCACCCGGCCATCGCGCAGGTCGGCCAGCAGTTTGACCAGCCGCCCGGCTTGACCGGCCAACGGGATGGCCAGCAGCAAGGCCAGGCCGCCCAGGACGCCCAGGATCAGGTAGTCGCCACGCCAGCCGAAGAACGCGGCCAGCCCGCCGAGGGTCACGACCATTACCGCCAATACCGTGCTGAAGCTCCGGGTGTCGCGCAGGTCTTTCTGCAGCCGGTCCCGCTCACCTGCGGTCATCTGTCGTTCCTGCATGTAGCCCTCCTGTGCGCGTGCCATTAACTGTAGCGTTTTTTGGTTGATTGTCAACGGCCGGGGTTTGGAAGTTTGGAATTGCCACAAATGGAGGTGGGATTGACGCGTTTGCTGCGCTTGCAAAACTGACAGGCTGGATTATACTTTCGTTGGCGGAGCCCTGGTTCGGATGAAGCAGGACGTAACCGGATGTTGGGTAAGAGTTGAATTCAATATACCCGGGAGCCTAGCACCAAAGGAAGAAGGAGATACCATGACATTCATTTCGGGATTACTGATTGCAGGCGGCCTTCTGGTAGTTTTCATTTTTGTTTCCGGGCTGAGGATCGACCAGGAATATCAGAGAGGTGTGATTTTCAGATTGGGAAGGTTTCATAAAGTTAAGGGGCCTGGCTTGTACTGGATCATTCCATTGATAGACACAAAACAGCAGGTTGATATCAGGACCAACACCGTTGATATTGAATCGCAAGAAACAGTAACAAAAGACAGTGTCACGATCAAGGTAAACGCCGTGATGTATTATAAAATTGTCAATCCGGAAAAGGCGATAATTTCAGTAAAGGATTTTAGAAATGCTTCGTATCAAGCCTCGTTGACGGCACTCCGGAATATCATTGGCCAACACCTTCTGGATGAGGTCTTGAAAGACCGTGATATTATCAATAATTCCATCAAGAATATTGTTGATCAAATAACCGAGTCATGGGGCTTAAAAATTGAACTTGTGGAAATGAAGGATGTTGAATTGCCGATAAACATGCAGCGCGCTATGGCGAAAGAAGCGGAGGCAGTCAGGGAAAAACGCGCCAGAATCATCAAGGCCGAGGCCGAGCTTGAAGCGAGTTTGAAACTTTCCCAAGCGGCTGAAGAAATCGCCAAAAATCCATCGTCATTGGAATTGAGAAGAATGCAGATGATTACTGAAGTTGGCGCGGAGCAAAATACCACGACCATAATTCTGATGCCATCGGAATTCGTAAACATGGCCAAAGCGATTGGCGATAAATTGAATGTGAAATAAGCGGCGCAAACCGTGCCAAATGTTGTTTAATAGCAAGGGGGCGAAACGGCTGCCTGTAAAAATTTGAATTGCTTACGCTCAGCACGGCCGTTATCAGGGTACTGCGCAGCTGGGTTGAAGGAAATGCTGATATAATCAGCATGAATTGGGCTGAGTTGAAAGAGAGAGCCAAACTATGCTTTACTTATTGGGCATTTCAATCATTTTCATAAAATGGCGGAGGTGCTTGATGGCTCGTGAATTGCCAGGAGGGCTTGATGCGCGTTCTGATCGTATATGATTCGGTTTTCGGCAACACTGAAAAGCTGGCAAATGCCATGGTTGGCTCGGCCGGGAAGGAGGTATCGGCCGTTCGGGTCGGTGCTATCGATATGTCCATGCTATCCGCCGCGGATCTGCTGGTGCTTGCCTCTCCTGCCAGAGCATTCTCCGCCACGCCAGCCATCAAGGCCTGGCTGAAAGGGCTGAGCCGCGGCGCCTTGGTTGGGAAAAAGGCCGCGGCCTTCGATACCCGTGTGGATGTCGCAAAGATAAATTCAGGATTCTTAAAGGTGATGGTTCGCGTGTTTGGCTATGCCGCTGAGCCGCTTTCCCGGCGGTTGGCCGGAAAAGGCGCGGTAGTGGCTGCCGCTCCGGCCGGTTTTTATGTCGATGGATCAGAAGGGCCTGTCTCCGTTGGCGAAATAGATCGTGCCCTGCAGTGGTTTGGCGGGCTTCTGTCCTGATTTAGCCGGGCGGCGGCTGCCGCCCGGCTAGCCAATTAGCCGATGGCCCCGAACGGGCACAGGCGTGCCAGTGGCGCGCGTTCAGCCTCCGTCAGGCCGCGGGCCATCCGCTCCGGGGTCACCTGGACGCTGTCGCTGCCTTTGGCAAACCACTCCGGGGCGGCGCGCACGCAGAGCCCGCAGGCAGTGCAGCGACCCTGGTCGATAATGACAGCGGCTTCACGCTTTCCGGCATCTTCTTCAACCGGTATCTCGCGCCGCTTAACCAGCCAGCCGATTGCGAAGCCCATTAAGATGATGGCGGTGACGGTAAGCGCCCAGCGCAGCGCCATGAAGGCCGGTCCCAGGAAGCGGATTTCCATGGCCAGCATCGGCACTTTGATAACCGCCCAGGCGCTCAAGATAATTACCAGATTGGCCACGCTCAGTCCTTTGGACAGCAAAATCCGGCAGATCGGGAAAGCCGCGTAAATCGGCCCGGCCGAGAGCGAACCCAAGGCGACCGCCAAGCCTGCCCCCTTGAGTCCCGAACCTTCCCCCAGGTATTTGAGAATGCCGTCGCGCGATATCCAGACTTCGATCAGCATGGTCAACATGAAGACTACCGGCATGACCAGCATCATTTCCAGCAGGTATTTACCGCTGGTTTTCAGGGCCGGCAGAATTTGGGCAGGCGCCAGCATGGCGACTAGCAAATACGCCAGGATAGCGATGGCGATCAGTACGTGGTGCTTAAGATAGCGTAATAATTTCATGCCAGTGCCCCCATGATGGCCGCGACGACCAGCGCCAGCGCAAAGCTCAGCCCGGTGCGGATCAGCGTGAATTTCAACCCGAATTCCCTAGCTTCCAGCGGAATTGTCTTTACGCCGACCATGGTAAGGGTCGTCAGAAAAGCCACCGCCGGCATCAGGTCGGCGCCACCGCGTAATAGATCGCCCACCAGCGGAAAAGCCACGAAGGCCGGAATCAGGGTGATACAGCCGGTAAGGGCGGCCAGTATCGTGCCCCCAAAGGATCCGGCTGACTTGAGCAGCGCCGCGATTCGTTCCGGCGTCAGGAAGCTCAGGCCGAGCCCGATCAGCGCAATGATGGCCACAATATCCGGCATCATGCCGCCCATCATGCTGCGGGCCTTGGCGAAGGCTGCCTTGCTGCGCGTGCGCCGTTTGAAAAAAGTGACAAGGGTCAGCGGTAGACTGACCGCCAGCAACCCGATGGTTACAACATCCATTCCATGACTCCTCCGCATTTTTGGCCGGGCTCAGCATGGCCACGGCTAATTGCCCAGTCACTGTAGCATAACACTATCCCGAAAATGTGTTACCATGGTAACGCTTTGGGAAAATAGTGGAATTTTAAGGGGCTATTATGATTCTATCCGAGTTACGCGGCGCGCACCCCTTGTTGGCTTGTTTCGAACAGGTCGAGCTTGACCGACAACTGGCCGGCGGCGCTTTCCATCTTGCCAGTTATGACGCGGGTTGCGTCATCCATTTCGACTCCGAGTTATGCACTAAGCTGGAAGTCATCATCGAGGGGGAAGTGTTGGTGGAGCGGATTGACCAGGAAGGCCGTAGCCTGCTGCTAGATCGATTCGGGCCTGGCGCCATCCTGGGCGGCAGCCTGATGTTTTCGGCTACCCCTAGCTATCCGATGACCATCAGTGCCCTGTCCCGAATCTGCCTGCTGGAAATAGGGACCGAGGCGCTTTTTCGCCTGCTCTGCGCCAAGCCGGCCTTTTTGCGCGCTTACCTCGAAATGACCGCCCAGCGTACCGTCCTGCTGGGGGAACGTGTCAAGCAACGGGTTAAAATAACCCTGCGCGCCACTATTCTGCGTTATCTGGACAATGAAAGCCGAAAGCAGAACAACCGCGTCATACAGCTGTCGGTTAACAAAAAGGAACTGGCCCGGCAGCTGGGGGTGGAACGCAGTTCCCTGTCGCGCGAACTGGCCAAAATGGCTGCTGCCGGCCTGCTGCGGGTTAAGGGCCGCCAGCTGGAATTGCTGCCGGCCGCGGGCTTCTTGGCTGCTTCTTCAAGCCATTGATGGCCAGGAAATTACCTTGCCCGAAGCTGTACCGCGACCAGATCACCTCGGCAGTGATGAATGACTAGGTAGTCGAAGGCTAAAAGTATTTCTGGACTTAG
>MIAR01000037.1 GCA_001829185.1 Spirochaetes bacterium GWB1_60_80 | reverse complement strand
CAATTCCTCGCATAGCTTGCGCTATGCTGCGTAATTGTACCGGCTTTTGAAGTGTTGAAAAGCCGCATCCGCGTTTTTCAACACCCTGTTAAAGCGCCCGCTAGCCTGCGATTTGGGGACTGTCCCTCTGTATGCGGCCATGCTTCGCTCGGCGAGCTGTGATAAAATAGTTCCGAATCGGCATTAAGTAAATTAATTTTAAGGTACTCGTTGGCTGGCGTGGCGTTGCGACTGGCGGGCTGGCCAAGCGTCAGACAGGCGCGGCCCGGCAACGGGACGGAGCTGCCGGCGAGGCGTCCGGGGACCTGCCAGCCGAATTACCCTTCCCGCCCTCGCTATTGACTCATCGCCCGGCTTGCCGCAAGCGGCCGGCGGGTGTATAGTGGCGACATTCCACGCGAGGAGTTTGCCATGCCCGTTTTGTTTTTCCGCCGTTTGTTTGCCCTGGCCTGCCTGGTTTTGGTCGCCTTGTCGCTCGGCGCTCAGTCCGTCCGCCTGGACGTCATGGAGCCTAACGAGGAGCGCGCGGCGGCCCGGCCGCTGACCCTGGACCCGGCTGGCGCCAGCTTCAATCTGACCATCCACGCCGCCGGCGATGTCGACTGGTTCCGCTTCACCATTCCGGGCGCCAGCCGTCAGACGGTCATCCAGACCGGCGGCGACCTGGACACCGCGCTGGTCCTGCTGCGCGCCGATGGTCAGGCCATGGCCGAAAACGATGACAACGGCGGCGACCGCAACGCGGCCATCGGCCTCATCCTGCCCGGTGGCGATTACCTGGTGCGCGTGTCCGCCAACCGCGGCGGCAGCGGCAGCTACAACCTGCGCCTCCGCCTGAGCGTGCCGCCATCGGCCGACGCCCACGAGCCCAACGAGGATCGCGCCGCCGCTGCCCGCCTGGACCTCGCGGCCGGCCTGTTGGCGGCTCCCGCCACCTTCCACAATCCCCAGGATCGCGACTGGTACCGGCTGGACGTGCCGGCCGGCGGCCGCGCCCTGGAACTGGCTACCGAGGGTAATCTGGATACCACCCTGGCGCTCTACGACGCCGACGGCCGCCTGGTGGCCGAGAACGACGACAGCGACGGCCTGAACGCCGCCATCCGCCGCAATCTGCCGGCTGGCGAATACCGGGTGGCCGTCGGCAACTATACCGGAGCCCTGGGCAGCTACCGTCTGGTGGCGCGCCTGGGAGCCTTGCCCAGCCCCGACGCCTTCGAGCCGGACAACCAGGCGAACGCCGCCGCCGTCGCTCTTCAGCCCGGTCCGGCTGGCCAGCTGCGCAGCATCCACGCCACCGACGATGTCGATTGGGTCAAGCTGGTGGTGACGCCGGCCGGCCGCTATCGTCTGCAAGCCATCAGTCAGTCCGGCCGTCAGCCGGACACGTACCTGGAACTGTACGACGAGGCGCGCCGCCTCCTGGCCGAGGACGACGACTCCGGCGAAGGCCTGGACGCCGAATTGACCATCGAGCTGGCGAGTGGCACTTACTGGCTGTTGGTCCGCCAGGTAGCCGACGAGCTGGCTGGCGACGGAAGCTATCGTCTGGTCTTCAGCCGGCAGTAAAAGCCGGCCATAACTTCGTCTTTTTTGGCTTTCCGGCTGGAAAACGGCTGGACGATGGATTATGCTTTGAGTCATACTACGCGCCCCGTTATGCGCCTTTTCGGCGCGATGGCGGCGGCTGTTTTCCCATTCGAAAGGAGCATTTATGCATATTCGTTCCACGCGGCGCCTGATTCTGGTGGTTGGCTTGATTCTGGTCGGCCTGACAGTCTGGGCGCAAACTGCCCGCAGCGACGCCTTTGAGCCCAACGAGACCCAGCAGGCCGCCCGCCGGCTGAGCCTGAGCGCTGCCGGCGGCAATTTTAACGCCACTTTCCATAATACCGCTGACCAGGATTGGTATCGTATTACCGTTCCGGCCGGCAGCAAGATGGTCACCATCTACACCGACGGCGAGCTCGATACCACCTTGGCCCTGATGGATCGCTCCGGCAGTACCCTGGCCGAAGCCGACGACTTCATGGGCAACCTCAACGCCCACCTGGAGCAGGTCCTGTCCGGTGGCGACTACCTGTTGCACGTCGGCACCTTCCAGGGCGCCATCGGCAGCTATAGCCTGACCGTCGAGTTCAGTGCCCCGCCGGCCCCCGACGCCTACGAGCCAAATGACGATACCAAGGCGGCCAAGCCGCTGAGTATCGACCCGAATGGCAGTTCCTTCGATGTCAATTTCCACGTTGGCGGTGACGCCGACTGGTACCGCATCAGCGTGCCCCAGGGTGCCTTGCCCAATATCCGCATCTACACCGCTGGCGATAGCGACACCGTGATGGAGTTGGCCGATCTGGATGGCGTTACTTTGGCCTCGGACGACGATTCGTCAGGCAATGGCCTCAATGCCGAGATCAACGTCGCGCTGCCGCCGGGCGATTATTTCCTCCGGGTAGGCAACTACGACGAGCGCATTGGCAGCTATACGCTTTCTTTCGAATTTGTTGAAGGCCTGGAGTCTGACGCCTTTGAGCCGAACGACGACCAGGAGTCGGCCACCCTGCTGCCGTTGGCCGGCGACGAGACCTACTTCGACGCTAGTTTCCATGCCGGCGAGGACGTCGACTGGTATGCCATTACCGTTCCGCAGGGCGGTCGTAACGTCAACATCAGCACCGAAGGCGGCATGGATACCATCATGGCTTTGTTTGACGCCGGCTTCAACCAGTTGGCCGAAAATGACGACGCCATGGACACTAACGCCATGATCCAGATTTTCCTGCAGGCTGGCGACTATACTTTTAGCGTCGGTAACTACGCCGGTGACCAAGGCACCTACGGCTTGATGGTTCGCTTCGTGGTCCCGCCGCGCCCGGACGCCTACGAGCCGGACAACGCCGTTGCCCAGGCCAAGCCCGTCACCATCGGCGCTGAAGGCCAGCAGCGCAGCTTCAACAACGCCAACGACGTCGACTGGGTGCGCCTGACTATTACCCAAGCCGGCACCTACAGTATCCGGGCCTTCGGTATCACCAACGAAGACATGGACACCTACGTCGAACTGTACGACTCGCGCCAGAACCAAGTGGGGAGCGACGACGACGGCGGCAGCATCGGGCTGGACTCCAATCTGGTGATGACTCTCAATCCCGGCACCTATTTCATCAAGCTGAACCAACTGGGCAGCGAAATCTTCGGTGACGGCAGCTATAAGCTGATCGTGGTTCGCCAGTAAGCCGCGTAGCGCGCTCATGAATTAAAAAGGCGGCCCTTGGGGGGCGCCTTTTTTGCTGGAGGTTGACATGAAATTTTGTTGGGTTACCCTGACAGTGCGCGATTTGGCGATCTCGGCGGCTTTTTACCGGGATCTTGTCGGGCTTAAGGAGGCGCGGCGCATGTCGGTCAGTCCGGACCTGGAAATAGTCTTCCTGGGCGAGGGCGAGACTCAGGTCGAGCTAATTTGGAACCGGCAGGCGCCGGCTGTGGCCTTTGGGCAGAACATCTCGCTCGGTTTCGCGGTCGACTCGCTGGAGCGTCTTCTGCCGCTGCTGGCCGCCAAAGGGATAGCCGTCCACTCCGGCCCTTTCCAACCCAACCCGGGCATCCGCTTCCTGTATGTGTTGGACCCGGATGGGCTGAAGGTCCAGTTCGTGGAGCATCGCGCCGGCTAGGGTGACTGGGCGACTAGGCCGCCTGGTCGCCGGCTTGTCGATCGGCGGCAAGCGTCGTATACTCCTGTACCATGAAACGTAAGCTCCTGTTTGTTTGTCTGGCGGCTTGCCTGGTCGCTAGCCTGCCGGCCCAAGCGCCGGCCACCGCCACCGCCACCGCCGCGCCGGTAAAGGTGGCTTTCCTGGCTGTCAACAATCTGGGTGGCGATGCCCAAACCGAGTACCTCGGCGGCGCCATCCAGGGTCTGCTGCTTTTCGATCTGACGCGTTCGCCGGGGGTGACGCTGCTGGACCGCAACAGTCTGGACCGCGTCCTGCGCGAGCAAGAACTGCAGCTGTCCGGCCTGATGGACGACGCCGAGGGCAGCCGCCGTTTCGGCCAGCTCCTGGGCGCCGACTTCCTGGCCTGGGCCGAGTTCGTCGGCCTGGAAAGCGAGGTTATGCTGACGCTGCGGGTGGTTAACGTGGCCAGCGGCCAGTCGGCGGCCTTCCGCGAACGGGGCGGTGACGAGAATGCCGTCCACCGGGCCGCCGAGAGCCTGGCGTTATTCCTGACCGGCAGCCGGCCAAATTTTGCCGGCGCTTCCGGCGAGCGCTCCATTGTCCGGCAGCTCGAGCTGGCGCCCGGCAGCCTAGCGCTGCACTCTATCCTGGTGCGCGGCGAAATTTACCTGGACGGCGAGTTTGCCGGCTACACCACTGGCTCTTCCGAAATTCCCTTCATCGTAGACGCCTTACCGGCCGGCCGTCACAGCCTGCGGGTGCACCTGGGCAGCGGTTTTGGCGTAGTCACCATGCCGGAGCTAAGCTTCGGCGACTGGCAGACCGAGTTCGAGGTGCCCTCAGGCGGGCGGGTAGTATTGCGCGATCCGACCCGGGACTTCAATTCGCAATTGCTGCGCCTGCAAGTGCTGTTGGAGGAAACCATCGTCTGGTCCGAGGCTAACAGTGGCCGCTTCGCCCAAGCGCGGGAGCTCAACTTCCTGGATCGCGCCGGCAATCCAGTGGTCGTGCGTTTGTTGCTCAATCCAACCAACGCGGCTGGTGGCCTAAGCCTGGCGCCGAGCCTCGAGGTTGGGGGCCAGAGCCTGTCCCTGAGTTTGGCCTCCCGGGCCGGCGGCCTAGTAGAGCTGGAGCGGACGCTGGGTCTGGTGATCCTGCGGGTCAGCATCGACCGGCGCTCCAATCGCTACCAGATAACTATCAGCCTGAAACGAGCCGACATTTACCCCGGCATGCAAGACGACTGACACCGACTAGAATCTAGCGGGTGGACGGTGTCGACTGGCCGTCCGTCCTGTTTTTTATCCGATGGTGAAAAAAAACTGAGCGGCTATATAATTCCTCCTTGTTTGGTGGTATATTATCTTCATACCAGGGGAGGCATACCATGACTTACCCGTTTTCTGGACGCCTAGCGCTGTGGTGGCGCCTGGGTCGTCTCTTTTTAATGGTCGCTGCGGCCTTTCTGGCGCTGGCCTGCTCCAATCCCTTCAGTCCCGGCCTCGCCGGCTCCATGAATCTCAACCTGCCACGCGCCTTGGGCGGCTATCGGACGATGGCCAGCTGGTCGATTCAGGGCAGTGGTCCGCAAGGCGCGACCCACAACCAAGCTATCGCGCTTGGCGAGACCCAGGTGGTTATCGAAGGGCTGGCGGTGGGCGCTTGGACCTTCCGGATCAGTGCCTTGGACGGCGCTGGCGCGTTCTTGGCCTGGGGTGAGGGTAGTACCGTCATCGCGGCTGGGCAGAATAACTTGCATATCGTCATGCAGGCCGCCAACAGCTTCCAGATCGTCTTCGGGGTGCTAGAGCCGGAGCTGAGCCTGGATTGGGTCAATGTTAGCAACATCATCACCTTCACGGCCACCGCCGGCTTCCTGAGCTACACCTGGTTTTTTGATGGTGTGCTTTATACTCCCTTTGAAGGCGAGGTGCCGGCTGGCCAACCCTACGCTTTGGCGGTGTCTTTGGACGCCATCTATAGCTCCAATGTGCGCCGGGTTACGGTGGTGGTGGAAGACGAGGACGGTAACTACTGGTCCACCGATACCTACGACGCCAGCGGCAGCGGCTGGGGAGGTGGCGTATGAAAGCGCCTAACGCGATGAAGTGGTTGGTGGCTGCCGTCTGTTTGGCCGCCGCTCTGTTGCTATCCGCTTGCCCGGGCAGCCTGCCGACGGGCTATGGCCAGCTCCAAGTCAGCCTGCCGGCCGCCGCCGCCCGCGGCATCGGCCCGCGCCTGGCTCAAGCCCACCACTACCGCCTGGAACTGACGCCGCTGGATGCCAGCTTGGGCAGCGCGGTACTGCTGGAGTCCAGTGTCAGCCTGTCGGAAACCCTGGAGGTGCCGACTGGTGACTGGAATCTGTTGGTGCAGGCTTTCAAGGCCGATGGCACCGTTTTCGGCGCCGGCCAGAAAGTGGTCAGCGTGGTGCCCGGACTTAATCAGGTCAGCCTGGATCTGGCGCCTACCCTGGCCGGCGGCCTGGGCGAGTTTGAGTTCCGATACCTGGCCAGCACGGCGCCGCTGAGCGCCTCTATTTCGCTGAATGTTTGGCCGGAAATCGGCGAGCCCAAAACGCTGCTGCCGGACGGTAGCGGTGCCTTCAGCCTGGTGGATTATAGCGCCAGCGGGATACTCAGCGTAACCGTGGTAAACGACTTGAGCCTGGTTGACCTGAGCGGCAGCATAGCCGCCGGCGATTATATCCTGCGCCTGGAGCTTGTCGACGGCCAGCTCAACGTCATCGAATCCAAGACCACCATACTGACGGTGGCTGATAGTTGGCGGAGCCACAATGCCAACCAGGCCAGCCTGCAGCAAGTGGCCGGCGGCAGCGTCGCCTTCGCTGATTATCCCGGTGACGCGGACCATGCCTTCATCGAAGGCGAGAATATCAATTTGGTGGCCGTACCGGCGAACGGTTATTTTTTCGATCAGTGGCTTTCTTCGGCCGGCAGCGCTTACGCGGTTTTCGAGACCGGCACCTACCTGCGCATGCCCGACCAGGCGCTGACCATCGGCGGGGCGTTCGTGGATTCCTCGACCTTCACCGAACTGGTGGGCGGGCCGCCCTGGCAATATAATGGTACTCTGGGCGGTGCCGGCTTGTGGTTAAGCTTCACGGTGACTACAACCGGATATTATACAATTGTTTCCAGTGGGTCGCTTGACACCAAGGCTAGCTTGCGCGACAGCGCAAGCTTGTCCTCTCTCAGTTTGACGGATGGAGGCGTCGGCTTGAATTTCAGCTCTACGCCCGATCTGTCCGCCGGAACGTATTACCTGAAGGTGGAGTTGGAATCCGGCAGCGGCGGCGACTTTGTTTTGGATATTGCCTATGTGATATTCTGACGACGCGGCTACGAGCGTTCGCCTGAGCAGCCAGCCCGGTTCACCGCCGGCCTGGCTGCTTTTATTTCTTCACCAGCGTTCGTTCCAGCCAGTCCGGCGCCAACTGGGCGGCGCTGGCCACCAGCTGCGGCCAGGCCGTCAGCAGGCCGCCAAAGGCGCGGAAATAGGGGCCGACCGCCGCCGGGTCGGCCTTCAACTCCGCTGGCAGGCCTAGGGTCGGGGCGGTCAGGGCCGCTTCCAGGCTATCGATGTTGGCCTCGATGTCCGCCGCCCAGGCCCGGGGTAGGCCGCGCCAGGTTCGGCGCTCGCCGGCCAGCTTGTCCAGGGTGGAAAACAGCAGACGGCTGGCCAATTCCAGGAGGTAGGCGCGCAATTCCGGTTGGGGGCGTCCGCCCAGATCCCTTAGAAAGGTGCCCAAGCTGGCGTAGGGATCGGATAAAGGCGCGTAATTGCCCAGATAATCCTGCAGTGCCCAGCTGAGGAGGCTATTCATTTCCGGGTGCCAGCCATAGTCGCGCGGGTCGGTAGCCTGGCGCGCCTCCAGCGGGGCGTGGTGGATGGCTTCAAGCGGGTAGAGCATGAAGTGATCCGGTTGCAGGGTGGCCAGGCAATAGCCCCACAGGCCATCCAGGTTGCGCCCCGACGGGCTGAAAGGCGGCAGCCGGTGGCGGGCGTCCAGGCAGAGGTGGCCGTTGAGCATGGCGTTGCCGCCGATAGTGTCGGTACGCGGCGCCCGGAAAACCAGCTTGGAGCGGCGCAGGACCAAGTAGCGCGCCTCGTCGAATTCCGGGTCGTCCAGTTGGCGCCGGCCGCTGATCAGGTAGCGCGCCTGGTTCATGCCGCTGTCGCCCCAATAATGGAAGCACAGGGCGACTACCCGCGCCTCGGCCGCCGCGGCCCGGGTCAGGGAGTGCGGCCTTAGCCCGGTCAGATCCAACCGGCCGGCGCTGGTCAGCAGTTCGCGCAGCGGCCGACCTAGATAGGCCTGGTGGGCATGGAAGGCCGGCCGGGTAGCGGCCACGCCGCAGCCGGCCAGCTCGGCTTGGTCGGCCAGCGGCTGGATGACCGAGGGGTCGGGGGCCGACTGGAAGGCCAGGCCGTCGCGGGCGTCGACCCGGTGGCGGAATTCCGGCAGGATGTCGTCGTCGCTCATGGCGAACAGCCGCCCGCCTAGGGCTAGGAGCAGGCAGTTGGCGTTGGCGCCGTAGGTGCCGGCCGGCAACATGCCAGACAGCCCGAAGGCGAAAGCCGCCGCCGCCGGCTCGGCGCTGTCGGCGCCTAAGGCGGCCGCGAAGTCCTGCCGCCAGGCGCGGCTCAGATAGTAACTGCGCCCGGGGTACTGGCTGGCAAAGCCCAGGGCCACGCGGCGGGTGGCGGCCGGGTCGGTAACGGAATCATCACTGATAACGCAGTCCGGCGGCGGCAGCCCGGCGGCTAGGACACAGGCCTGCCAGGCGGTCAGGGCGCGGGCGATGGCCTCGGGGCGGTCGCGCGTCATCCAGCTCAGGGCGGACAGCGGCGGGGGCGGGTCGGCAGGCGGGGGAATGGTCGGATTGGCGCCGAGCCAGGTTTCTACCGCCCTGGCCGTTTCCACCAGCAGGCCGCACGCCACCAGGCCGGCGCAGAGGCTCGGTAAATCGGTCAGGCCGTCGTCGTCCCAACGGCGGGCCCGCAGGCGGTCGGCTAGTTCGTCCAGGTCGCCGGCCGGTCGGATCAGGGCTTGCAGTAGTTCCAGTTCAAGCGTTTCGAGCTGATGGAGCAGTCCTTGGTGGATGGCGATGACGGCGCTGCGGTGGCCGTCGATCGGTACTTGACGAAATTCGACCGCCGCCAGCGGGAAGCGTAGACCCATACTACCAGCATAAGCCAGCCGCCGCCGGCCTGCAAGCCGCCACCTTTTTTACAGATGGAAAAGCTTGCGCAAGGTGGTGGTCTTGGCTATCCGGTGGTGGAAGTAGATCAGGAAGCCGGCCACCGGGATGGCGGCGAAGGCTACGACCGACGACCAGGCTAGCCGCCAGGGTTGGTGCAGGAACCAGGCCAGGGCCGATTCGACGGCGATGCAGACGCCGGCGGCGGCCATCAGCGCGTAGGCGATGACATTCAAGCCGCGCCGCTTGGTTAGGGCGGTGGCTAGGCTGGCCAAGCCGCCGAATACCTCGATCGACAGCAGGATGGGCAGGGCCAGCGGTACGAACCAAACCAGCGGTGGCTTTAAGAGGTCCAGCAAGAGCAGAAACCCCAGGGGCGTCAGCGTCAGGAGCGGCAGCACTACCGCCAAGCGGCGCGGAAAGAGCAGAGGCAGGCAAACCAAGGGCCAGAGGAAGCCCAGCGCGGTCAGGATATAGAGCGACCAGTCCAGGCGCCTGGCCAAGACCAGGTTGGCGGCGATAACCGTGCCGGCCACGATGGCCATGGAAACCGAGATTACTTCTATGATGATGATGTTACGCTGGCGGCGCTGGTTGCTGTCCAGTTCGGCGGGCGGCGGCGCGACTACCGGTACGACCGCGGCGCCGTCTTCATCCAGGCAGGTCCGGCAGAGCGGACAGCGCCGGGCGGTTCCAATATCAACATTGCAGACAGGGCAGATGGCCATTATTATTGCTCCTCGTAAAGCGGGTCTATCGCCACTGGCACGCCAAGGCTGGCCAGTTGCGAGAAAAAGCGTTGTTCAATGCTGCGGGTTTGCACCCGGCTGCCGAAATTGACGTACACCTTGTCTTTCCAGGACAGCGCCGAGGCGTTGACCCGCGCCATGCGCATCGGCGCCGGCACAAAGTCGAAACGCTCCACGTGCTCCTGCAGGCTAGCGGGCAGCTGCACCGCGCCGACATTGGAGAACGAGCTAGTCATGCGCGATAAGCCCAGGTCGGCGTACAGCATCTGGCAGCCGATGTCCTTGAAGAACAGGGGAATGATCTTGACGATGAACTTGCGGGCGCTGCCGGCGTTGCGCACGATCTGGGGGGCCAAGAGGTGTTCGTTGTTTTCCAGCCGCATGGCGTGGTGGACGTGGCCGACCAGCTCGTCGAAGTCCCAAGCGCCTAGACGGGCGTCGAGGCAGATCATCAGATTCAAACTGAAATTGCGCAGAGTACGGCTCTGGTAGTGGTTGCGCATGTTTACCGGCACTTCGATGGCAATGTTGTGGCCGGAGCGCCGCCGGGCTTTGGGTGGGGCGGCGGCGTACTCCCGCAGCCAGGCCTGCATCAAGGCGGCTACCAGCAGCTCGGTCAGGCTGGCCTTGCGTTGACGGGCGGCGTCTAGGAGCGGCGCCAGGTCCAGGCGGCCTGAGATATTGCGGAACTGGTAGGATGGCAGGCTGGGCGCGGCCATGTGGAAGGCTTTGGGCAGGGTTAAGGCCTCCGGCACGCCCCGTTTCAGGTTCTTCTGATAGGAATCCTCGAATTCGGCCGGGTCGGGCTGTTTACCCGGCAGAATGATGTCGCCAGAGTCCGGGCACTCGACGCCGGTCAGTAGCAGGTATTGCAGCAGTAGGCTCTTCAGGAAGGTCAGGCAGCCAGTGCCGTCGGTCAGGACGTGGTGAAATTCGCAGGCCACGCGCGCGCCGGCTACTCGGACTCGGAACATCAGCTGGCCGCGCTGGTGGACGTTGAAGCCGATGCAGGGCCAGGGGGAATCGGCCTGCAGGGTGGGCACGGTGGCTAGCGGCTGCATGTAATACCAGAAGGCGCCGCGGCGCAACTCCACCATGAAATAGGGAAAGCGGGCGGCGACGGTTTCCAGCGCTTGCTGCATTAACTGCACCTTGACCGGGTGGTCAAGCGTGGCCGACATGCGGAACATAAAGCTGTCGTAGTAATTGCTGACCGACGGCATAATCGAGGCGACATTGTCCAGGATATAGTAATGGCCGGTCTGGTCGAGGAAGCGGGTAATCGAGCGTTTCAAATTTCGTCGGCTGTTCCTGTGCTCGTTGGTCATCACCCGTCATCCTTACTTAGTCAATATTCTCCATATCCTTTAAATAATACTCAAATCTGCCGCTCCAGACAAGCGTGGCCAGCTTGTTCGCTTACTAGCTTGGTTTGGTAGCCAATACCTCAGCCGATGACAAATAAACGTGTAATGTGGTAGTATTCGTTATCTGCCAGCCGGCAGGTAGATAGGTCGCCCGGTTCGGCGCTGCCGGCCATGCGCGCGGCAAGACTGTTCATCATCGCTGGAACTCGACCCGGAGCGTGGCAGGCTAAACCTGGCCGGAAGCCGCCGGTCGTTTCGCGGCCGGTCGACAATACCAATCAGTTGAAGAGGATGGCACAATGAAGCAACCTGTTGTATGGGCAGGAATAGATGTAGGATCGACTACCGTCAAGGTGGTTCTGGTCGAGCCGGACAGCAAAAAAATCTTACACCATCGCTACGCCCGCCACAACGCCCGCCAGGCCGAGACGCTTTTGTCGCTGCTGCAGGAAATCGACGGACTGTTTCCGGGCATTCTGGTTAATGCCACGGTTTGCGGCTCGGGTGGCAAGAACCTGGCCGAGGCCATTCAGGCCCACTACATCCAGGAAGTGGTGGCCAATTCCATAGCTATAAAGGACTTCTTTCCGCAGACTCGCGTGGCGGTAGAGCTGGGTGGCCAGGACGCCAAGATCATTTTCTTCCATTATGACGAGGCTTCCGGTCAGCTGATGGCCTCGGACATGCGCATGAACGGCAGCTGCGCTGGTGGCACCGGCGCCTTCATCGACGAAATCGCCAGCTTGCTCAAGGTGCCGGTTAGCGACTTCAACGCCCTGGCCAGCAAGGGTCGCCACATTTACGATATTTCCGGCCGCTGCGGCGTTTTCGCCAAGACCGATATCCAGCCGCTCCTGAACCAGGGCGTCTCGCGCGAGGATATCGCCCTGTCCACCTACCACGCCATTGCCAAGCAGACTATCGGCGGCCTGGCCCAGGGCCTGGAAATCAAGGCGCCGGTCATCTTCGAGGGCGGCCCGTTGACCTTCAACCCGCGCCTGGTGGAAGTCTTCGCCGAGCGCCTCGGCCTGGGCCCGGACGATATCATGCGGCCCGAAAACCCGGAAATCATCGTCGCCCTGGGTACCGCCCTGTCCACCGGCGTCATGTTCGGGCACGAGGCTAACGCCTTTGACCTCAAGCTGGCGCTGGATCGGCTGGCCCACTATACCCAATCCCGCCAGGATGAGGATCAGCTGACCGGCCGGGCCTTCTTTGACAGCGAGGCCGAGAAGGCCGATTTCTTCGCCCGCCACCAGCTGCCGACCATTACTGTGCCGAATTGGCCAGCCGGCAGCCGCATCCCGGTCTACCTGGGCATCGACGCCGGTTCCACCACCACCAAATTCGTCCTGATGACCGAAGACGAACAGCTGGTGGACAGCTACTACGCCCATAATGACGGCGAGCCGCTGCGCGTCATCCAGCGTGCCTTGGTTGCCCTCAACCGCCGCTACCAGGAAAGCGATTGGCACCTCAAGATCCTGGGCGTCGGCGTCACCGGCTACGGCGAATTGCTGTTTTCCAAGGCTCTGCACGCCGACTACCATGTCGTGGAGACGGTGGCCCACGCCAAGGCCACCATGAAGTACATCCCGGATGTCTCCTTTATCCTGGACATCGGCGGCCAGGACATGAAGGCCATTCAGATCACCAACAACATCGTCACCGGCATCACCCTCAACGAGGCCTGCTCGGCTGGTTGCGGTTCCTTCCTGGAGAATTTCGCGTCATCGCTGAAGGTGCCGGTAAAGCAAATTTCGGACACGGCCTTCGCCGCCAAGGATCCGTCGGTGCTGGGCTCGCGCTGTACGGTCTTCATGAACAGCTGCATCATCACCGAGCAGAAGAACGGCAAGACGCCGCAAGACATCATCGCCGGCCTCTGCCGCTCCATCATCGACAATGTCTTTACCAAGGTGGTGCGCATCGCCAACCTGACCAGCCTGGGCGACCGCATCGTGGTCCAGGGCGGCACCTTCAAGAACATGGCGGTGCTGCGGGCCATCGAGCAGTACACCGGCAAGCAGGTGGTGCGCTCGCCGTATCCCGGCGAGATGGGCGCCCTGGGCATCGCCCTCCTCACCAAACAGCACCTAAAGGACCGCCCGGCCGCCGAGGCCAACCAGGCGTCAACCTTCATCGGCTTTCCCGCCCTGGAGGAACTTTCCTTTACCCAGCAACCGAACGTCATCTGCCCGTTCTGCACCAATAACTGCAACCGCACCGTCATCACCTTTTCATCCGGCGACAATTTCATCACCGGAAACCGCTGCGAGCGCGGCGAGATCCTGGGGCAGGCCACCGACAGCGCCGTCCGCGAGCAGGTCAAGGCCGCCCGCCAGCGCATCGACGCCGTGCCCGACCTCTTCAAATACCGCCAGGAGCTGTTGTTCCGCGACTGGCCCTGCGTCTCGGTGCTGCCCGACCGCAAGGCCACCGTCGGCATCCCGCGCGTGCTGGAATTCTGGAACAGCTTCCCGTTCTGGAACAACCTGTTCCGGGCCTTGGGCTTTACGGTGCGGCTGTCCGGCACCAGCACCCAGCGACTGTACGAGGACGGCATCCACGCCGTCTCCTCGGATACGGTCTGCTTTCCGGCCAAGCTGGTGCACGGCCACATCGCCGACCTAGTCAAGAAGAAGGTGGACCGCATCTTCATGCCTATCATGAACCGCATGCCCAGCGAGAACGCCGACCGCAACAGCACCTATGTCTGCGCCGTGGTAAAGGGCTATCCGATGGTGGTACGCATCAGCGACGACCCGATGGGCAAGCACGGTATTCCCTTCGATACGCCGAATTTCCACTGGCTGGATACCCGGTCCCGCAATCTGCAGCTGGTCGACTACCTGAAGAAAACTATCGGCATCAGCGCTGCCTCCGCCAAGGCGGCCATCGCCCAAGCCGACTTGGCCATGGACGGATTCCAGCGGGAGCTGCTGGACAAGGGCCGCGAGTTGCTGGACAGTCTGAAGCTCGACAACTCGCTGGCGGTGGTGCTGGCCGGCCGGCCCTATCACAACGACAACTTCATCAACCACGACCTGGCCGGTTACTTCACCCGTCAGGGCATCCCGGTGCTGCCGCTGGACGCCATTCCCGGCGTGCACAGGCCGACGCTGAAGACCACCCGCCTGGACGTGAATAATAATTTCCATACCCGGGTGCTCAACGCGGCCGTGGCGGTCGGCAACAACCCCAACCTGGAGATGGTCCAAATCGTCAGCTTCGGCTGCGGCCACGACGCCATTCTGTCCGACGAGATGACGCGCATCCTCAAGGACATCGCCGGCAAGAGCCCGCTCATCCTCAAGCTCGACGAGAGCAACACGGCCGGCTCGCTCAACATCCGCACCAAGTCCTTCATCGAGACGCTGCACCAGAAACGGACCCTGCTCAAGCAAGCGCCGGCCCAAGCGCAGCCGGATCCCTACGCGGTCAAGTTCGAGAAAAAGCACCGCAAGGAAAAGACCATCCTGATTCCCAACCTGTCGCCGACCTTTTCGGCCTTCGCCACCTCCATCCTGCGCCGCCAGGGCCTCAGGGTGGAGCGCCTGCCCCTGGCCGATGGCGACGCCTTCAAACTGGGCAAGAAGTACGTCCACAACGACATCTGCTTCCCGGCCCAGGTCAACATCGGCGAGTTCCTGGCGGTGATGGACAAGGGCCTGTACAAGCCCGACGAGGTGGCCTTCGGCATCGGCAAGGGCATCTGCGACTGTCGCTATACCCAATACGCCGTGCTGGCCCGCAAGGCCCTCGACGACGCCGGTTACAAGAATGTTCCGCTGATGAGCACCGACAAGGACACCAAGGGCATGCACCCGGGCCTGGAGCTCGGCGAGCTGTTCCAGCTGCGCATGATCTGGGCGCTGTGCATCGCCGACGCCCTGGAGGCGCTGTCGCACCGCGTCCGGCCCTACGAGCTGGAGAAGGGCGCCACCGAGAAGGTTTTCGACGAGTCGGTCGCGGCCGTGGCCGCCGGCTTCGAGCGCGGCGTCAAGTACGCCATCGCCGCCTTCAAGGCCTGCATCCCGCGCTTCGACGCCATCCCAGTGGACATGCGCGAGGAAAAGCCGAAGGTCTTCATCATCGGCGAGATCCTACTCAACTTCCACCCCTCGTCCAACAACTTCATCGTCCGCTACCTGGAAGACCATGGCATGGAGGTCATCCTGCCGTACATGGTCAACAAGTTCCGTATGGAGTATATCCGGGCCAAGGACGAGATGAAGAACTTCCACGTCCGCTACCCCTTTGCCGAGGCCCTCACCCCCATCGTCGGCGACGCTCTCATCAAGCGCAGCCTCAGGGCGGTGGCCAAGATCGCGCGCAGCTGCCGCTACTTCCGCGAGGAAAAACTGCTGGAAGAATACGCTCCCGGCTGCGAGCACTTGGTGCACAAGACCTTCGTTCCCGGCGAGGGCTGGATGATCGCCGGCGAGATCACCGAGCTGGCCAAGCACGGCATCAACTACTTCATCATCCTGCAGCCCTTCGGCTGCATGCCCAACCACATCACCGGCCGCGGCATGTCCAAGGGCCTCAAGAAGGATTTCCCGCACATCCAGATCCTGGCCCTCGACTACGACCCGGACACCAGCCAGGGCAACATCGAGAACCGCCTGCAGATGCTGATCATCAACGCCTACGAGCGCCAGAAAAACCTGAAGGCCGTGGCCGTGGCCAAGGCCAAGGCCACGGCGGGCGGCGGCGCTGCCGGCGCGCCAGCCTGCGCCGACCCAGCCGAGGAAAGCGCCGCCGGAGCGCAGGCATGATCCGCTTCATCGACCTACCCACCGAACGCACTACCGCGGCCACGGATCTCATCCTGGCCATCCAGACCGGCCTGATGACGGCCTTTCTGGCCGGCAGTGCCGCACTGCACACCTTCCGGGGCTGGCTGTGGATCGGCGTCTTCGGCGGCATGAGCCTGACGGCGCTGTTGGGCACCATCGCCCACGGCTTCATGATGACCAAGAAGACTAACGCCGTTCTCTGGCAGTTCTTGACGCTTTGCTTCAGCGTCTGTTATGTTCTTATAATTGGCAGTCTGGCCTTCGACCTGTTCGGCCCGGCCGCCGGGCGGGTGGCCGTCCTGGTTTGTACTGGCCTGGGCCTGGCACTGGTGCTGGCCTGCCTGCGCTGGCCGGCCATCGTGCCCAAGATCATTTACATCGGCGTGGCCCTGGGCGGCCTGATGCTAGCGGCCGGCCTGTGGCTGGCCCTGGTGCGGCAGCAGGCCGGCGCCTGGTGGCTGCTGGGCGGCATGGTGCTGGCCTTGGTGGCCACCGCCGTCGAGGCCCGCCAGAAATTCCGCCTTAAGCTGATCTGGGAGTTCGACCACCACAGCGCCTACCATTTTTACCAGTTCCTGTCCAATTTCTGCCTGTTCCTGGCCACCGCCGCCTATTTCGGCCTTTGACGGTACGGCCCGCCGCCGCCCGGGGGGGGCTGTTTCATGTCCGCCGCCACCGCCGCCAGATGGCCCGCAAGGCGCGCAGCAGCGACAGTGGCACCTGCACCACCGACTCGACCAGCGAGGCGCCGTTCATGACCGACGGCAGCCGGAAGGGCTCGACCGGCTCCTCGTCGATCTGGTAGGTCCAGGTCGCGCCGGCGCCGCCCGGCCGACGCGCCGGCCAAGCGCTCACGTCAGCCTCCGCCGCGCTGGCGCTTGCCTCGGCGGCGCTCGCGTCGTCGCCATCGCGCAAGCCGCAGGCGGATAACCCGGCCTCGAAGGCCTCATCCAGCCGGCGGTCGAACTCGCGGTCCGGGTCGCGCCCGGCGTAGCGCACCAGGTGGATGCCCTCGCGCAATTCCTCATAGGCCGCCAGGTGCTCTGTCCAGAAGCCGTCGATGGCCGCCAGCCGGCCGCGACGCACGTCGCCATCCAGACCAAAGAGGCAAGCTTCACGCAGGCTGGCGATGCGTCGACGGTGGAGCTCGAATAATTGGCTGGAGCGGCGTCGGGCATCGCGCACTCGGTGGTGGTGGCCTTCGATCAGGCGTTGGGCGCGGTCGATTTCGCGGCTGGCCCGGCGGTCGTGGAGCTCGGAGTCGGCCGGGCCGATTGACTGCAAGTATTCTGGTGGCAGGAAGGCAGCCACGCCGTAGCGCGCGAACAACGGGTCTTCCAGGCTGCAGTAGAAGCGCGTCAGTCCAGGATCGCCTTGGCGGCCAGCCCGGCCGCGTAGCTGGTCGTCCAGGCGGCGGCTTTCGCGGCGAGCGCAACCCAGCACGTACAGGCCGCCCAGTTTCGCCAGCCGGGTGCGTTCGGCGGCCGAGGCTTGTGGGCCGCCTAGCTGGATGTCGGTACCGCGACCGGCCATGTCGGTGGATACCGTCACCGCGCCTTGGCAGCCGGCGGCGGCGATGGCCAGCGCCTCGTCTTGGTCGTTGCGGGCGTTGAGCACTTGGCACGGCACGCCGGCGGCGCGCAGCTGGTCCGCCAAGCGCTCCGAGTCGGCCACTGACGAGGTGGCCAGCAGCACCGGCCGGCCGCGCTCTTGCTCGGCCGCCACCTCGGCCACGATGGCAGCCTCCTTGCCAGCAATGGTTCGGAACAGCCGGTCGGGAGCATCAACGCGGCGCGAGGGCAGGCGCGGCGGTATGACATGCACGGCCAGGCCGTAAATGGTGAAGAATTCTTCCGCCGCCGGGGCGGCAGTGGCCGTCATGGCGGCGATGCGGCGGTAGAGCGGGATGAAGCGCTGCAGGGTTATTGAGCCGAGGATAGCGCTCTCGGCCACGGGCGGCAGGCCTTCGCGCGCCTCGACGGCGGCTTGGACGCCGTATGGCCAGCGCCGGCCCTGGGCCACCCGCCCGGTCAGCTCGTCCACCAACTGGAGGGAAGCTGCCTTGACGAGGTAATCGCGGTCGCGCTCCAGGAAGCAGCGGGCGTACAGGGCGGCATGCACCCGGGCAAAGCGCTCGCGGTCTTCCGGTTGGTGCATGCCGCCGCTGCCCAGGGCGGAGGCCACCCGTTCCTGGCCGGCCAGGGTCAAGCCGAGACCGTGGCTGTTCGCTTCGGCCTGAAAATCCTGCCCGGGAACCAGGCTGCCGGCGATGGCACCGAATACGGTCAAGTCCTCCGGCGCGCCGTCGGCCCGGTCGGCTATCACCAGCGGCGAGCGCGCCTCGTCGATCAGCAGGCAATCGGCCTCGTCGACCAGCGCCGAATCGAGGCCGCGCTGCACCAGTTCGGCCGGAGCGCCAGCCAGCCGGTCGCGCAGGTAGTCGTAGCCGGCCTCACGGGCGGTCAGGTAGGTGATGTCAGCCTGGTAGGCCGCCCGTCGCTCGTTCGGCGCCATGCCCTGGATTACGAAGGCGCAGGACAGGCCAAGGGCTTGATAGACCGGCTCAAGCCAACGGGCGTCGCGCTCGGCCAAGTAATCGTTGGCCGTCAGGATATGGCAACCCCGGCCGTCCAGCGCCCAGTAGCCGGCGGCCAGGGCGGCGGCAAAGGTCTTGCCCTCGCCGGTGGCCAGCTCGGCCAGGCCGCCGCCGGCCATGACGACCGCCGCTACCAGTTGCTCGTCGAACAGTTCGACGCCCAAGGCGCTTCGGAAGGCGGCCGTTGCCAGGCTGAAGGCCGCCACCAGGCGGTCGGCGGCCGCGGCGGCTGTCGGGCCTTGGCCACGCCGGCCAGCCTGGTCGGTTTGGCTAGTTCGCCGTGGCGCAGTGGCGCGCAAGGCGGCCATCTGGTCGGCTAGGCTGCTTGATTGGCCGAGGCTGGCCAGGGCGGCGCGTACCCGTCCGGCGGTTTCCCTGGCCGCCGCCAGGTCATCAATGATCGGCACGCCTTTGGCGGTGCTCAGGGCATGGGCCAGGCGGGTGGCAAAAGGTGATAATTTTTTGTTCATGGTAGCTCCTCGTCGCTGGTTGCCGAACCCGGAAGGGCCGGTATCAGGAAAGGGGCTCAGGCGGGCGGAGCGCGCGGGTTTGAACCGCGGCGGGCGGCCAGGAAGGCGGCCGGCCGGGCCAGGCTGGCGGACAGCGGCTGCCAACCGTCCGGAACAAGCGGCCAGCAGGCGGCCAGGGCATAGTCGCGCAACCAGCCGCCGATCAGACGGCGGATGCCTTTCGAGGCCAAGAGACGGTGCAGGGCTTCCGCTATGCCGAAGATTGTCCAAACTACGGTCATGTTTACCAATATACCGCCTTTTGCCAAGCCCGTCAAATTATGGTTCCGAACGGGGTGCACGTGGTGCCAACCGACTCTTAATACCAGAGGCCGAATCTTAACACCCTCTTTACGCGCTTTTCGCTATCATGAAAGCGTGGACCGCTCTCCGCCCGCACACCGCGGCGGGAGCCGGGATCGGCCGGCCGGAAGCCAGCCGGAGGAAGGGAGTCGCGCATGAAGAAGCGGGAAAAAGTTGACCATGACGACTACTGGCGCTGCGTCCAAGCGGCGGTGGCCGACCTCAGGAGCGGCCGCTTCGCTGAGGCCGATGCCTTGCTGCGGCAGGCTATCGCCCTGGATTATTCGCGGCCGGAAGTCTACAACGCCCTCGGCATCATGATGGAGCTCCAGGGTAATCGCTGGCAAGCCCAGAATTATTACCGGGCGGCCTTGTCGCTCGACCCCGGCTACGCGCCGTCCCGGAACAATCTGGATCGGACCGTAGGATTATGGAAACCTGGCCAACATGTTTCCAAGGAGGCATGAGAATGAAAAAGACTATGCAGTCGGTGGTCGTAGCCGGCTGCGGACGGCTCGGCTCGCACATTGCCGATTACTACAGCGGACAGGGCTTGAATGTAGTAGTTCTGGATAACGATGAGGCGGCCTTCGACCAGCTCTCGTCAGATTATTCCGGCTTCACTATCGCCGGATCGGTGGCCGAGTACGGTGTCCTGCGCCAGGCCGGCTTGGAGAAGGCCGATCTGTTTGTGGCGGTCACCCAGAGCGATACCCTCAATATCATGTGCGCCGAGATTGCGCTCAAGCATTTCAAGGTCAGCCGGGTTTTCGCCCGGGTATACGAACCATCGCTGGAGGAATTTTGCCGCTCGCTCGGCATCCTGGCCGTTTCTCCCATTACGGCTACCGCCGATCGCTTCCTCGAGGAGATCAGGCTGGCCGGCCAAATGCGGGCGGGAGGCGGGGCATGACCATCATGATAGTCGGCGGCGGGCAGGAAGTCCGCTATATCATCCGGTCGCTCTGCGCCCGGGGCTACGATGTGGTGGTCGTCAACCGCAACGCCGAGGAGTGCCAGCGCCTCTCCAAGCTGTCCAAGGCCCTGATCGTCCACGGCGACGGGACCATTCCCCGCGTCCTGGAAGAGTCCGGCGTCCGCTCGGCCGACCGTTTGCTGGCCCTGACGCCACGCGACGAGGACAACTACGTCATCTGTAGCATCGCCAAACTGCGCTATGGCGTGGCGGCGGTTTTTGCCCTGGTGCACGATCCGGACAACGAGGAAGTCTTCCAGGAGTTGGGCCTCGAAGGCACTTTCTCAATTACTGTGACCATTTCTTCGCTGATTGAGCAGCGCTCCGCCTCGCGGACGATACGCAGCCTGCAGCCCCTGGCCGACGGCAAGGTCGGCGTCACCGAAGTCGTCATCCCCGGAACCGCGCCTTCCGTCGGCCGGGCCCTGAAGGACATCCGCTTCCCGGCCAGCACCCTGGTGGCGGCCATCCTGCGCGACGGCGAAGTGATCGTTCCCAACGGCGAGACTGTCCTGGCCGCCGGCGACGCGCTGAGCTTCGTGTCCTTGCCCGAGCGCTACGCCCAGTCGCTCGATGCCCTTGTAGGCAGGGAGTAGGCCATGCTGGTAGCCTTGGGCAGTATCTTGCTGATCGCGGCGGCCGTCCTGCTGACGCCTTTGGCCATGCTGCCGTTCTATCCGGAGGAGTTGCCCCTGGGGTTCCACTTTCTCCTGCCCAGTCTTGTCCTGGCCGCCGCCGGGCTAGTGCTGCTGCTAACGCGGCGAGCCGGACACGGCAAGGGCAACGGCAAGCTGCGCATCGACGAGCGGGAAGGCGCCATCGTGGTGACTTTCGGCTGGCTGATCGTGACGGCGGCCAGCGCCTGGCCGTTCATGCGCATCAGCGGCCTCGGTTTTAGCCAGGCTTTTTTCGAGGCCATGAGCGGCTGGACCACCACCGGCCTGTCCATGATTAACGTGGAGCAGGCCCCCAAGACGCTGTTGTTTTTCCGGAGCGTCATTCAGCTGGCCGGCGGCGCCGGTCTGGCCATCATCATGCTGGCGGCCTTCTCCTTATCGATCGGAGCCGGACTGTACCGCGCGGAAGGCCGCAGTTACCAGTTGGTGCCCAACGTCACCCGGTCGGCTAAGGTCGTAGTCAGCCTGTACCTGGGTTATACGATAATTGGCGTGGTCGGCCTAGCGCTGGCTGGAATGTCGGTTTTCGACGCCTTGAACCACGCCTTCTGCGCCGTCTCGACCGGCGGCTTCTCCACCCGGGTGGCCAGCATCGGCTATTGGGATTCGCCAGTCATCGAGGCAGTAACCATGGTCTTGATGATTCTGGGCAACCTTAATTTTTTGAGTGTCTACATCCTGGTATCCGGGAAGGTGAAGGCCTTTTTCCGTAACGCTGAAACCAAGCTCCTGACGATCTTCACGTTGCTCGGAATCGTTTTATTGTTTGTCTTCGTCGCTCACGGAACCTACGGTTCAACGGCCAAGGCTATCCGGGTGGCGGTGTTCGAGGCGGTAACGGCCTTGACGACGACCGGTTTCTCCACGGTGGGCTATGGCGACTGGAACGGCACCGGCATCCTGGTGATGATGGTCCTGATGGTCATCGGCGGCGGCATGTGCTCCACCGCCGGCGGCCTCAAGCAATATCGGGTGTTCATCCTGCTCAAGGCGGTCTGGTGGGAATTCCGCCGCATGGTTCTGCCGCGGCGGGCGGTGCTGGTCCATCGGGTAACGGTCGGCGACGAAGACCGGATCGTCGCCGAGCGCCAGGTAATGGAGATCGGCGTCTTCGCCTTCCTGTACATGGCCGCCTTGGCCGTCGGCACCGGCCTGTTAACCGCGGCCGGCTATAGCCTGCGCGACGCGGCCTTCGAGTTCGCCTCGGCCCTGGGCACGGTCGGCCTGACCATCGGCGTAACCGCGACGTCGACGCCGCCCCTGGCCCTGTGGACCATGAGCGCCGGGATGTTGTTGGGCCGCCTGGAGTTTTTCGTTATCTTCATATCGCTGGCCCGGCTCTTGGGTAAGGCTAAAGGAAGATGAGCCGGCCCTGGGGCCAATGCGGCGGCGGCTGGCGGCTAGTCAAGCGCGAGCTGGACAGGGAGGCGCGGCTGCGTTACTCTGATTCTAGAGGAGTGCCCAGCCATGCAAGACGACGACGAATCCAAACCGGAACCGGTGCTGCCCCTGAACGCGGAACGGGTACTCGTCGCGGTCGGCGGCAGTCCCTGGTCGGCCCGCCTGGTCCGGGCGGCGCATCGGCTGGCTTGCTCCATCAAGGCGCCGTGGATCGCCCTGCACATCGTCACGCACGAGAATTTTTCCAGCGTCGACAACCGTGAGCGGGTGCGCTCGGTCCTGAAGCTGGCCGAATCGCTCGGCGCCGAAACGGCCCTTATCCGTGGCGAACGCTCCGCGAAGGACATTCTGGCTTTTGCCCGCGCCAGGAACGTGACCAAGATCGTGGCCGGCCGCGATCTGCGCCGCTACGGATTAACCAGCCCTTTTCGGCCGTCGCTGGCCGATACCCTCCTGCAGGAACAAGGCGATATCGACATCTTCTTCGTGCATGGCGACCCGCCGGCCGAGCGGCGCTCCGAAGAGAGCGGCCGGCGAAATCGGAGCGCCGGGGCCGGGCTGCGCGCCGCAGCCGGTAGTGCCCTCATCATGCTGTTAACGCTTGGCCTGGCGCTGCTTTTTGACCGCATAGGCATCGGCGAGCCGAACATCATCATGATCCATCTGCTGGGCGCCTTCTTCGCGGCCATCGCCTTCGGCCGCGCCGCCGGGTTGGCGGCTTCGTTGTGGGCCGTGCTGCAGTTTAATTTTTTCTTCACCGAGCCGAGGCTGACCTTCGCCGTCCATGATCCGGGCTATCTGCCGATCTTCGCGGTCATGTTTATCGTGGCCACCGTCACCGCGTCCTTGGCGACGCGGCTGCGCCGGCAGTCGGCGATCATCCGGCGGCAAGAGGCCCAGACCTACCAACTGTACCTTTTTGGGCAGTCGCTGGCCGAGGCGCCGGACAGTGCCGCCATGCTGGCGGAAAGCTGCGCTCAGTTAACTAAAATATACTCACTTGAATCGGCCATCTTTATCCCCGACGCTGTCGGCGCCCCCGCCCGGCGGGCGGCCAGCCCTGGCTATCCGGCGGCCGAAGCCGAGCCGGCGGCCCTGGCCCGCTGCCTGGCAAGCGGGCAGGCCGCCGGCCGGGGAACCGACGCGTTTTCCGGCGCGGCGATCCGCTACGAGCCGGTCAAGTCCGGCGGCCAGGCCATCGCGGTCGTCGGACTGTTCGAGCGCGACGCGGCTCTAGCCTCGGCCGACGTGATGCGCATCGATACCGCCTTGTCGTTAATCGGGCGCGCCTTGGAGCGCGAGCGCCTAGTCGAGGAACGGCGGCAGGCCACGCTGCGGGCGGAATCGGAACGGATTCGGAGCTCGCTGTTGCGCTCGGTCTCCCACGACTTTCGGACGCCGCTCTCCGGCATCGTCGGGGCCGCCGAGTCCTTGGGCTATGCGGAGCTCAAGCCCGACATCATCGCCGCCATCGCCGCGGACATCGAGGGCGAGGCGCAGCAGCTGTCCCTGCTGGTGGAGAATATCCTCAACCTCACCCGGCTGCAGGAAGACCCAGCCAGGTTGCGCACCTCGAAGGAGAGCGTCGATGACCTGGTCTGCGCCGCCGCCGAGACGGCCCGCAAGCGCTATCGCCAGCGCGCCCTCAACGTCGAGTTGGGCGAGGCGCCGCAGACGGCCGAGGTCGACCCCCTGCTCATCCAGCAGCTGCTGCTCAACTTTATCGATAACGCCGACAAGTACAGTCCGCCGGGAGAGCCGATCGGGCTGTCCATAGAGCGGGCGCCAGGCGAGGTGCTCATCCTGGTACGCGATCGCGGATCGGGCGTGCCGCCGGACAGGGTCCGGCAGGTCTTCGAGAAATTCGTCCGCCTGCAACCAGGCGATGGCTCGATCCGCGGTAGCGGTTTGGGCTTGTATATCTGCGAGACCATCGCCAAGGCGCATGGCGGCCGCGTTTTCCTGCAAGCGGCTCCGGGCGGCGGCAGCGTCTTCGGTCTGGCCCTGCCGACTGGCGAGGAGAAGGGAGGCGACGGCGATGCCTAATCCGCTGATCCTGATTATTGAGGACGAGAAGCCGATCGTAAATTACCTGAAGACCATTCTGTCCACTCAGGACTATCGCTTGGTGACGACGGCCTCCGGGCACGAGGGCTTGTCATTAGCCGCCTCGCACGCCCCGGAGCTCATTTTGCTGGATTTGGGCCTACCAGACCTCGACGGCGTGGAGTTTATCCGCGCCTTGCGCGGTTGGTCGCCCACCCCGATTATCGTCGTCTCGGCCAGGGGCCAGGAGCGCGACCAGATCGAGGCCCTGGATGCCGGCGCCGACGACTATCTGGTCAAACCCTTCCGGACCGGCGAGTTGCTGGCCCGAATGCGAGCCCTGCTGCGTCGGGCTGCCGCTCCGGGCGAGGCCTTGGCCGCGGCCGACGCCCAGCATTTCAGCTACGGACCGCTCAGCGTCGATGTCGACAAGCGACGTGTCCAGGTTGACGCAGAGGACGTCCACCTGACGCCCCTGGAGTACCGGATACTGCTCGTCTTCTTGCGCCAGCCAGGTAAGGTCCTGACCCACAGTTATCTGCAGGGTCAGGTCTGGGGTCAGGCCAATCCGGAGCAGTACGGTAACCTGCGCGTCTTTGTCAGCGGCCTGCGGCGCAAGATCCAGAGCGCCAACGCGGCCGCGCCGATGATCCAGACCGAGATCGGGGTCGGCTACCGTTTCGCCGAGCTGGAGTGAGGTAAGGCGCGCCAAGCACAGGCTGTCGCCGGGGAGGCTATATGAAGCGAGTGGTTTTGGAGTTGTTGGCGGCCGCGATCTTGTTCGGCGCCTTGAGGTGGCCAGCTGGCTCCCAGTCTGACCAGGCGGCCGCTACCCCAGTCGGCCAAGCTACCCAGGCGGCCGGCGCTCTGGACAGCCTGGTCTACCGCCTAACCGTGCTCGACGTCGCCAGCGGCGCCTGCCGGGTGACGATGGAGCTGGCCGGTTCAGTCATCCCGGATTTCGAGCTGGCCATGAATTCGTTTTTCGGCTCGGAGCGGTTGGTGGTGACCGAGCTGCGGTTGGCCGCCGGCCAGGGTTCTGTCAGCCGCTTGCCAGGCGCGGTCAGCCGCTTCCGGGTGCAGCCAGCTAGCGGCCGCCAGACGCTGCGCCTGGAATACGGCATCTCGCTGCGCCAGCGGGTCGACGACAAACCCAAGGGCTGGCTGTCGGCCGAGTACCTGTTGAGCAACGCCTCGTGGGTCTTCCTGCGCCCCGTCGGGCTGGAGGCCAGGCAGTACGGCGCTCGGTTTGACTTGCCGATCGGTTGGTCGGCCTACGTTCCGTGGCTGGAGCGTGATGGTCTGTTCACCGAGACCGATGGCCGACGCTTCTTCGAGGCCACCATCGCCGCCGGCCGCTTCGAGCGGCGGGAGGCGGATATCGGCGGCAGCCTGGTCAGCCTGGTGATTGACCAGCGCTTCGACCCGGCCTTCCGCGAACGGGCCTTCAGCGACTGCTTTGCGATGTTCCGCTTCATCAAGACCTTATTTCAGGCCGGCACGCCCGACCGCCATTTCTCGGTGGTGGCCCGAGCCGACGGCTTTGCCGAGTGGCAGTGGTACAACGAATCGTGCTATGCCCAGGGCGAGGCGGTGCGCAGCCTGGCCGATATTCACTTCCAGTTTCCGCACCGCGTCTTCCATACCTATAACGGCTTCTACCCCAACGGCCTGGACCTGGAGCCGTCCTGGTTCATGGAGGGCTGTGATGAATACTTCTCGGCCATGGCCCTGGCCGTACTACGCGGCGACGCCGGCCAGCGCCTTGTCCAGGCCTGCCAGGAGTACCAGGCGGGGCGCGGCCGCTACGACCAAGCGCTGGCCGGCTACCTGCGTTTCCCGGACGACTGGCCACGCGAGTCCTTCCTCAACTACCAGAAAGGCTTGCTGGTGGCCCTGCTGCTGGATCGCGCCTTGCGTCAAGCCTCCGCTGGCCGGGTCGACCTGGCCGCCCTGCACGCCGAGCTCTATCGCCAGTACAGCGGCTACGCCGGGCGCATCACCGACCGCGACATCCTGGCCCTGGCCAAGCGCTTGACCGGTGCCGACCTGAGTGGCTTCTGGTCCGACTATGTCTACGGCGTTGCGACTATCGACGTGGCCGGCCTGCTGGCCGACCCGGATGACGACGATCTGCCCGGCGGCCTGGAGAGCCTGCTGGGCACCGACTCGACCAAGGCCGACAGCGATGGCGACGGCTATCGCGACAATGCCGAATACCGCTACGGCAGCGATCCGCTGCGCGCCGCCTCCACCCCGGCGTCGGCGCTGCTGGTAGACGGCCATATCGACCGGCCCGAGCGGCAGCAGGCCACCGCGGTCAGCCTGGCGCCGCGTGAAGGTGCCTGGCTGACGGCCGGTCGCTTGGTACCGCCCCCTGGCGGCTGGCGGCTGTACTGGCGGGTGCGGGACGGCGCCCTGTACGTCGGCTGCGAGCTGCCGACGGAAGCGGTGGCCGGCCATCGCTATTTCCTCAATGTCGACCTGGACGGCGATGGCCGGGCGGAACTGCAGTTCGCCGCCCGTCGCGGGCAGGCTGGCGACATGGCCCGCTTCCGGCCCGACTGGTCGAGCTACGGCCAACAAGCGCTTTCCGCGGTGGAGGGCTTGCGCGGCGCGGCCGTCCAGGCGGTGGAGTTCAGCCTACCCCTGGAGCTGCTGCAAATCCAGGGCGAGGTGGTATTATGGCCGGGCATCTATGACCCAGCCGCCGGGCAGATGCTTTGGTTGTACGATGGCGTGAGTATCGCTTGGTAGCGGCCGCTGCAAGCTGCCGGCCGCGGCTGCAGCCCTGGTCGCCCTGAATGAATACCCACGGAGCGTTCCAGTAAACGCGACATTTCCCGGCCTGAAAGATTGACCGCGCCGGCCGCCTGTCGTATGCTGTCTGATAGTGGTCGGCTGGTATTGAACCAGATTCGGCCCGGGGAGGCTCCATGCGCGTCGACGTCGATACCCAGGTTCTGGAATCCTTGCTGGTGCTGGCCACCGTCATCGAGGCGCGCGACGCCTATACCGGCGGCCACGCCTGGCGGGTGGCCAAGTACGCCGAGCTTCTGGCCCGCGACGCCGGGCTGGATGCCGACCAGGTCTTTGTCGTCCAATTGGGCGGCCTGGTGCACGACCTGGGCAAGGTGGGGGTGCCCGACGCGGTGCTCAACAAACCCGGGCGCCTCGACGACGGCGAGATGGCGGCCATGCGCGCCCATCCCGGCATCGGCGCCGGCGTCATCGAGCGCCACCCGCTGGCCCCGTTGGTGCTGGCCGCAGTCAGTGGTCACCACGAACGGCCCGATGGCCGGGGCTACCCGCAGGCCAACAGCGCCGAGCCGCCCTACGCCCGCATCATCTCCATCGCCGACGCCTTCGACGCCATGACCAGCGACCGGCCGTACCGCAAGGGCATGGCCCTGCCGGCCGCCGCCGCCATCCTCGAGCAGGAAGCCGGCAGCCAGTTCGACGCCGCCCTGGCCAAGCGCTTCGTCGCCCTTATCGGCTCAGGCCGGCTGACCCACGTGGTGGGGCACGCCAACGACTTGCGCCAGATGTTGGCCTGCTCGGAATGCGGCCTGGTCATCGCGCCACCGGCCGACGCGGTCGATGGCGACCACGTGGCCTGTCCGGTCTGCACTGGCGACTATGTCCTGCACCAGGCCGGCACAGGCTTCCAGCCGGAGTGGTCCGGGACGATGAGCGGTCTCAAGGTGCCGCTGCCGGACCGCTCGGCCGTCCAGGCTATCATGCGCGCCGCGCCGCATTTCGTCAGCCTGTAGACCGGCCGCTGCCGGTTTGTCTCAACCAATGCCGCCTCCAGGAGAAGCGATGACCAGTATAGAAATCCGCGACTTGTACGACCACTATGAACGCCTGGGCGCGGCCTATCCGGGCTACCGACGCGAGGTCGGCGAACGCACCGCGCGCATGGTCAGCTTGGATCGCGACCCGGCCGGTGGGTCGGAGGCGGGCCACGACTTCCTGATTCACTCCCGCCTCGACGCGGCCAACGCCGATGCCGCCATAGTGGCCGAGCTGGCCTGGTTCGCCGCCCTCGGCCATCGCTTCGAGTGGAAACTGTATTCACACGACCAGCCGCTTGATCTCAAGGCCCGCCTGGCCGCCCACGGCTTTGCCATCGGCGGCGACGAGGCGATCATGGCCCTGGAACTGGACAGCCTGCCGCCGCTATTGCGCGCGGTTTCCGGCCATGACATTCGGCAGGTGGGCTGTGGCGCCAGCTTGGACGACTACCGCGCCGTCAACGACCAGGCCTGGCCGGACGATGCGGCCTGGCTGGCTACCATGGCCCGCATCCTGCGCGAGCAGCCACAGCGGATGAGCGCCTGGGTGGCTTACGTTGAAGACCGGCCGGTCTGCGCCGCCCGCATCGATTTCCCTGAGGTTTCGCCCTTCGCCAGCCTGTGGGGCGGCGCTACCCTGGAACCCTACCGCAAACGTGGAATCTATACCGCCATCCTGGCCGCCCGGGCCCGCGAAGCCATCGACCGCGGCTACCGTTTCCTGACCATCGACGCCAGCCCGATGAGCCGGCCGATCGCCGCCCGCTACGGCTTCCAGTTGCTAGCCATCTCTAACCCCTGCGACTCGCCGGGTTCTAGGCCGCGTTCTTGACCACTGCCGCGGACCGTACTAGACTTGATTCAGTTCACGGAGGCCTTTGCATGAAAAACGCTAACATCATCGCCGTCTGCCTGCTGTTTTGCCTGGCAGTCTTCGCCCCGGCGGCTCAATCCGACGCGGCCATGACCACTGAGGTGCCAAGCGAGGTGACCCTAGCCAGCCTGCCGGCCACCATCGACGACTTCCTGGTCCTGCGTGAGGCGCACGGCAACAATCCGGCCGGCACGGCCGCCCTGTTCGTGGCCGCCATGATCCGCTACGCCGAAGACCAGGCTGCCGGCCTGCCGATGCTGGTCTCCATCCTGGTCAACGACAACAGCCTGCTGGTGGCCGCCCAGGCCGGACGCGGTTACCGCGGCTATGACTTGTCCGCCAATACCCGTTACCTGATCGACCGCCTGCCGCCCGCGCCGTGGATCAGCCGTTCGTACATCGTCGGCACCAGTCCGGAAAACGGCTACAGCCTTCCCGAAGGCGGCCTGCGGTTGGCCTTTTCGACCAACCGCTACAGCCAGGTCTCGGCCGACGAGGTGCGCATCTTCGTGGCCTGCTCAGGCGCCGACAGCCCGCGGCCCCTCCGTCTGCGGCGCAATTCGGCCGGCCTGTGGAAGGTGGTGGAGTTCTCCAGCCTGGTGGTGGGTATCCGCCAACCGGCCGCGGCCGCCAGCGATGACCTATAACGAGCGGCTGATAGGGGACTGCCAAGTGGTCAAGGAGGCCGAATGAAGGCCGTCAGGTATCGCAGCGTCCGGGTGCTGGATACCAGGGAAGTCAAACAGGCCTGGTCTGCGGGCTCAGGCGAGACCATCGAGGCCACCCTGCGCTCGGTCTATGATCCCGGCGACGTCAAGTCGCATTCCTGCCGAGTGACTTTTTTATCGCGACTCTTCCATATCGATGGCAAGCGGCTGCCCGGTCGGCTTTTTAGGCTGGGAATCATCCTGGCCGAGAACGTGTTGGTGGCGCTGGTTTATCCGCGGCTGTTGGCGGCGCTGGCCCGAGCCTTGCCTTTTGGCTGGCCGGTGCCGGGTGGCTTCGGCGCTGCCTACGCCTGGTCGTTGGGCGTTCAATTGCTGGTGGCTGGCCTGGTCGGCCTGCCCGGTCACTCGCGGGCCGGGCTGGAGTACCGCCTCAAGCGGGATTGCTATCGCAAGCGCTCGCCTGAGGCCGGCACGTTCAATGAAGCTGATTTTGACCGCCGTTACAAGGTGGTGCTAGAAGGCGATTGGCCGGACTTCGAGCGGCGGTTGAAGTCCTGACAGTACTGGCCCGGCCGAAGGAGGTAGGTGATGAAAAAAATACTATTAATCTTGGCAGCCGCGTGGACGTTGCTGGCCTGTCAGACGGCCATCCGGGGCGAGGCCAGCACGCCGTCAGCGCCACCCGCGGCCAGAGGCCCTGCCGGGTTTACCCGACAGGCGTTTGAGCGCGATTTTCCGCTGCCGGCCGGCCTGAGCGGCCTGATGCGCATCGGCGTCACCGAGTACGAAGCGCGCAGCCGCGGCCTGGGCTACAGCCTCAAGTACGCCAGCCGCGACGCCGTGGTGGACGTCTACGTCTACGACCTGGGGCGCGCCGACATCGGCGACGGCCTGGCTGACCCGGTTATAGCGGAGGCTTTCCGGATGGCTGTGGCCGAGATCGAATCGGTTGGCGCAGCCGGTACCTACACCAACCTGCGCCTGTGGCGTAATGAAACCATCACGGTTGCCGGCGCCGATTTCTTGTTCGCGGAATTCAGTTTCCAGGCTAATGGCGTCGACAAATATTCCTTCCTGTTGGTCCGGCCGCTGCGCGGCAAGATATTCAAGCTGCGCCTGACCTTCAACGGCGCCCGTTCGGAAACCTTGCTAGCCAGTTGCCTAGCCATGGTCGCCGACCTGGTGGCCAGCGTCCGGCGCTGAGGTCGTCGGGCCGTTAGCAGGTTGTTGAAAAAGCCGGTTGCTTTCTCAACAACCTTAACAATTCCTCGCATAGCTTGCGCTATGCTGCGTAATTGTACCGGCTTTTGAAGTGTTGAAAAGCCGCATCCGCGTTTTTCAACACCCTGTTAGACTCGCGCCTCGTCGTCAGGCTACTGGTGACGAGGCGGGCTCGGCCGCCGCTACCCTGGCTTCCGCCGCCGCGCTGCGGGCGTCGCGCCGGGCCGAGATAATCGACGAGCCGAAGACCGCCGCCAGGATGATGCCGCCGCCGATCAGGGCATTCACGCCCGGCTTTTCGCCCAACAGCAGGAAGACCCACAGCGGATTAAAGACCGGCTCCAGGCCGGCTATCAGGATGCCTTCCATGGCCGGAACGCGCTTGATGCCCCAGGCGAAAAGCAATGAGGCCACGCCGATCTGCAGCACGCCCAGTCCCAGCACCGCCCCGACGGCTTGGGCGCTGAAGACCGGCGCCGGCAGGAAGAGCGCCACCACCAGGGCGATGGCCGCCGTCAGCAGATGCGCCAGCAGGCTGGACTCCACCGGCGAACCATCCTTCTGCATGCGCATGAAGACATAATAGAAGGCGAAGGTAATACCCGAGGCGATGGCCGCGATGTCGCCCTTGGTGGAGCCGCCGCCGATGCCGCCCATGAAAAACAGCACCATGCCCACCGCTACCGCCAGGAAACCCAGGATGTGCTCGGCGCGCGGCCGTTCCTTGATGATGATGGCGCCCAGGATGCCGGTGTAAATGGGCGATCCGTACTGTAGCAGGATGGCATTGGCCGAGGTGGTATTCTTATTGGCGTAGACGAAGAGCAGCATAGTGGCGGTGCTGGCCAGGGCGGCGCCGATCTGCGGCCAGGAGAAAGTGAATTTCGGCTTGCGGATGATGATCCACATGAAGACGGCGGCTATCAGGCTGCGCCCGGCGGCGATGGCGAAGGGGTTCCAGTCCACCAGTTTGATGAAGATGCCGGCCAGGCTCCAGAAGAAGGCCGTAGCGGCCAGGGCCAAGGCGCCCAATCCGGCGCCGGCGTGTTTGCTGTTCATGCGCCGACTATAACGCAGCTGGCCTTAACGCCGCAAGCCGCCAGTAATCTGGCGCCGCTTAGAACCGGGCGATAAGTACGCTAACGTCGTCGGTGAAGGCCTGCCCGGGCTGCAGTTCGCGGAAGCGGTCCAACAAGAGCTGGGCGTCGCCGCCGCTGGCCAGACATTCGCCGACCAGGCGGTTGGCGGCCTCCACTTCGAGGGTCTGGCCGGTAGCCTTGTTCTCGGTCAGGCCGTCGCTGGACAGGAACAAGCTGTCGCCGGCGGCTATCGGCAGGGTCGTTTCGCGGTAGCGGCTGTCGTCGGCGAAGGCTAGCACCAAGCCGTCCTTGGCCAGGGTGACCAGTTCGCCATGCTGGCGCCGCAGGATGGCGGCCGGCAGGCCGGCGTTGCTGATCGATATCTCTTTGTCGGTCCGGTTAACGATCACTGCGGCGAAGGCCGTCCAGCAGTTGGTAGCGCCGGCCAGAATATGGTGCAGGTCGCGGTTCAAGCGTTCCAGCAAGGCGCTCGGGGAAGCGAAGACCGCCTGGTCGCCCAAACGGTAACCCAGCGCCAGGGTCTTGATCATCATGGTGATGAGGGCCGAGCGGATGCCGTGTCCGGCCACGTCGCCCAGTAAAAGCACCACTCGTCCGTCCGGCAGCTTGAAGACGTCATAGTAGTCGCCCGAGCAACCGTAGCGCTGCACCGGCAGGTATTTGACCTCGATTTCCGGCCAAACCAGGGGCAGGCTGCGCAGATCAAGCAAGCGGCGCTGGAAATCGCCGGCCGTGTCGAGCTGGAATTCGAGCTCGGCTTTGAGGCGCACGTTTTCGCGGCGCAAGGTGAACTCGTTCAGGGCGGCGTCGATCTCGGCGTAGAGCCGGTCCTGGTTCCAAGGCTTGAGCAACAGGCTGCGGATGCTGGCCGAGACCGCCCGGCTGATGTCGTCCATGTCGGAGTAGGCGGTTAGCAGGGTCGTCTGAACCAGGGGGTTGTGACGGCGGATGGCCTCGAGCAATTCGGCGCCGCTCAAGCCCGGCATGCGTAGGTCGGAGATGACCATGAACACCTGGTCGCCCTTGTCCTGCACGTAGGCTAGGGCGGAGCGTGGGTCGTTGAAGGGACAGAGCGTGACGCTCCCCGCCGGATAACGCAGGCCGATTTCGCGGGTTAGGGCGGCGGTCACCTGGGGTTCGTCGTCGACGATGACGAGGTCGAGGGGCGTGGCGGCCTTGGGCATGGCAGTCCTCCATCCTAAAACTATATACCATCGGCCTTCAGGATGGAAGTGTGCCGGCTTTGCGTGTATAGTACAGCTATGGCTTACCGAATTTACCTGGCCTTCGCGCCATTGGTGGCGATGTTGTTGCTGGTGGTGATGATACTGTTGCTCCGCTACCGCGTGGAGGCTCCGGCTCGGGCCTTGTTGCGCTACGCCGCGCTGAGCCTGGGCTTGATCGTCGTCAACGCCGCCGAGCTGCTGGCCGGGACGCCGGCCTTGACCCTTTTGTTCGCCAAGCTTCAGTACATCAGTTTCATGCTCCTGCCGCTGACCTTCGCCGGCTTCTGTCTGCGTTACACCGGGCATGACAAATTTTTCCCGGTGGCCTTGCGGGTGGTGCTGGCGGTGCTAGCCGGTCTGTGTTTCGGCATGGTACTGACCAACGAATGGCACGGTTTGTTCTGGCGCGAAGTGGCCTTCATCGCGGACCGCGGCCTGTCGGTGATGCGTCCCAAATACGGCGTTTTCTTCTTCCTGGCGGCCGGCTTCGCCTGGCTGGTGATGGCGGCGGCGACGGTCTTCGTGCTGCGGGCTTACGACCCGCGCCGCGGCAACCACCGGCTGCGGTCGATTTGGATATTGATTGGCGTGTTGCTGCCGGGCGGCTTCAACTTTATCAACATCCTGCGTATTTTCCCGGGCCTGGAAAAGGATTTTACCCCGCTGGGGTTCGGGCTCTCGGCGCTGGCCTTCTTCGTCGGCGGTTTCATGACCCGTTCCATCCACTTGGTGCCGCTGGCCCGCGGCGTAGTCCTCGAAGAGCTGGACGAGGGCTACGTTCTCTTGGACCAATATGGTCGGCTGGCCGATTTCAACCTGGCCGCCAGTCGCCTGGTAAACCTGCCCAGCAAGGCGGTTGGCCAGCACTACGCCAGCATTGCCGGCTTGCGCATCCTCGACGAGCATTTCATGCGCGAGGGTGACCGCGTCGTGGTGGAAGGCGCGCAGAACCAGGGTGAAACCATCACCTGGCGGGCGGAAAGCGGCGACCGGCAACTGCAAGTCAAATTGCGCGCCATTCAGGGCAGTAGCGGTCCGCGCGGCACGGCCATCCTGATCGGCGATATTACGGCGCAGGCCCACATGGAGATCGAGCTGGAGCGCACCCGCGCCAACGTCCTGAAGAGCGAACGTTTTGCGGTCATCGGCCGGCTGGCCGCTGACATCGCCCATGAGATCAACAACCCGCTGGGCTACGTCTGGAGCAACTTCCGCTCGCTGCGCGCCAGCCTTGATCGGGCGGCGCTGACAAGTTCGGCCACGCCGGCCGGGCCGCTCGGCGCCGGCGCGGCCGACATGCTTCATTCCATCGATGGCGGCCTGGAGCGTATCGAACGGGTGGTCCGCGGCTTGCTCGAGTATTCGCGCCGCGGCGCTACCCAGGGCAACCAGCTCATTCAATACGACCTCAACCGCGGCTTGCGCACCGCGCTGGAACTGTCGCGGCCGGATTATGAATCCTTTGTCGGCATCGAGCTGGACCTGGCGCCCCTGCCGTTCATCGCGGCGCGGGGCAACGAGCTGGACCAGGTGTTGCTGAATATTTTGCGCAATGCCGCCGACGCCGTCAACGCCCGCTACGCCATCACCTCCGGCCTGCTGCTGGCCACCGGCGACAAACCTGGGCAAATCGTCATCCGCACCCGGCACGAGTCGGGCGTAATCAGCTGCGAGATCGGCAACAACGGCTGGCCGATCGCGCCGGAGCAGGCCGAGAAAATCTTTGAGGCCTTTTATTCCACCAAGTCCAGCCAGCAAGGCACCGGTCTTGGCTTGTCCATCTCCCGGGAAATTATCGAGAAGCGGCATGGCGGCCGTTTACGCCTGGTCAGCATCGATCCGGTCTGTTTCCGGATTGAGTTGCCGGCCGGGTCGCCACCATAAAAAAACCGCCCTGTTGGAACAAGGCGGCCGGTGCGGTTATTTGGCAGGCTGAGCTGTGGCCTTCGATCCGGGATCGCCGGATTGATTGTGGCCGGTCGGCGTCTGGTACATGAAGCGTTTAATCTTCTGCGACGGCGTCTTCTCGAACGGCTCCAGGTGCAGCTTGACCTTGGCCAGGCGGCTGAAGGCCGCCAGCTTGGCGTTGACTGACTTGCGGATATTTTCCAGTAGCTCGTTGGCGTCTTCCCAGCGGTCGGTGATGGCCGCGCCCATGTGTTCGATGATTTCCGGCTTCAGGCTGACCAGGGCGTGCAAGCCCTCGCCGTCATGGTAGACCAACGACTCGGCGACGCTATTATCGGCATTGAGTAGCGACTCTATTTCCTCCGGGTAGATGTTCTCGCCGGAGGCGCTCAGGATGAGGGCCTTGAGGCGGCCGCGGATATAGAGCTGGCTTTTGCTGTCGAAGTGGCCCAGGTCGCCGGTGCGGAACCAGCCATCGGTGGTGAAGACCTCGGCGGTGGCGGCCGGATTCTTGTAGTAGCCGAGCATGATGTTGGCGCCTTGGGCCTGGATCTCGCCGTCGCCGGTGACCGGATCGGGGTCGGCGATGCGCAAGCTGACATTGCGCAGGGCTGGGCCGGTCGAGCCGAGGGCGGTATGGTGCGGCGCGCAGCCGGCCAGGAGCGGCGCGGTCTCGGTCAGGCCATAGCCGATGGCGTAGGCAAAATGGGCGTCGATCAGGAAGCGCTCGACGTCCGGGGCCAGGCCAGCGCCGCCGATACCGAAGAAACGAATCTTGCCGCCGAAGGTTTTCTTGAGTTTGAGGCCGGCCAGCCAGTGCAAGAGCGGCCGGAGCGTCGGAATGGCGTAGGCTTTCATGGCTTCCAACTTGGGTTTGACGCTGTTGCGGTAGATTTTTTCCATGATCATCGGCACGCTCAGGATGACGCTGGGGCGCAGCGACTTGAGGGCTGGCAGCAGTACCGACACGGCCGGCGGCTTATCCAGGTAGGAGATGAACGAGCCTTGCATCAGCGGGTTAATCATACCGATGGTACATTCGTAGGTGTGGGCCAGCGGCAAGAGCGACAAGAGGCGGTCATTGCGCCGCAACCGGATAATGGAGCGCGTGCACCAGGCATTCCAGACCAGGTTCTTGTGGGTCAGCATGACGCCCTTGGAATGGCCGGTGGTGCCCGAGGTGTAGATGATGACGGCCAGCTGGTCTTCGCTCAGGGGCGGGAAGAATTCACTTAGCTTTTCCAGGCAGCCCGGGTCTGTGCAGTCGGCCAGCGGGAGGCCCTGAAAGATCCGCTCCAGGGCGAATTCACCAGGTAGGGCTATACCGGCCATTTTCTGTTTGAGTTTTTCGGAAAGCACCACCGCCTTGCATTCGGCGTGCTCGATGATGCCGGCGATTTGCTCGGGCGTAAAGTCGATCAGGATAGGCACGACGACGTGGCTGGAGGCGGCGATGCCGAAGTAGGCCGCCGGCCATTCCGGGCGGTTTTCGGATAACAGAGCCACCTTGTCGCCAGGGTGGAGGCCGCTCTCCCGCAGGTGTCGGGCCAAGTTGGCGGCGCCGGTCGCCAAATGCAGGTAGCTGACCGGTTGGCGATCCAGAAAAGCCACCGCCGGCAGGTGATTGTAGCGTTGGGCACTTTGGAGCAGTAGGTCGCGCAGGGTATAAGCAGCTAGTTTGTACATCGACAATCCTTTGCCCGCCGCTCCGGGCAGTCCTTCCATGGTAATACCAGGCCGGCGGACAAATTAAGTATACGCCTTATTTCACTATTAACCTAGCGCTAAATTGGGCAAATTGACAAAATATGGATAATTGCGTGCCCAACGAGAGCTCGCTAGTTAGCGCGCTGACTGGCTCTGGTTGGGCGGGTCAGCCGAAGATGGGCTTGGGCTCGGCGAAGAAGTAGCCCTGCCCGTAGTCCACGCCCAGCGCGGTGCATTTGTCGCGGATCGCCTCGTTTTTGACGAATTCGGCGATAGTTTGCAGGCCCATAACGTGGCCGATGGAATTGATCGACTCGACCATGGTGTAGCTGATCTTGCTTTCGTCGATGTTTTGGACGA
This sequence comes from Spirochaetes bacterium GWB1_60_80, assembly GCA_001829185.1. GTDB lineage: Bacteria > Spirochaetota > Spirochaetia > Treponematales > UBA12059 > UBA12059. The sequence goes on along the minus strand of MIAR01000037.1, from coordinate 43,254 downwards.
AGGAGCCGTCGATTTTAACGTAATCGACCGGCAGGCTGCGCAAGTAGCCAAAGGAGGAGAAGCCGGCGCCAAAATCATCGAGCGCAAAGGTGAAGCCCTCGCTTTTCAGGCGGTTGATGAAGCGGGTGGCGTAGGACAAGTTTTGGATGGCGGCCGTCTCGGTAATCTCGAAGCAGAAATTTTTGGCGGGCAGGTTGTACTTGGTCATGAAATAGAGGATGGACTCGATGAGCGACTCGTCGAGCAGCGAGGGGCCGGACAGGTTGATCGAGAAGATCGACTCCGCGAGTTCGGAGTGTTGGTCCTGCAGGATGCGGAAAGCCCGGATGGAGTTTTCTACCACCCAGCGGTCGATCTGGGGCATCAGGTTGTAGCGCTCGGCGGCCGGGATGAAGTCGTTGGGTTTGGCGATGCTGCCGTCCTCGTTAATCAAGCGCACTAGAATTTCCAGCTTGGGCTGGTGGCTATTGTTGAGCGGCACGATTGGCTGGTAGTAAAGGACGAAGCGGTTCTCCTCGACGGCCCGGTTGATCTTGCCGATCCACTCCATGTCGCCGCGGCGTTGCCGAAATTTGGTTTCCTGAGCCTGGAAGATGGTGCACTTGGTGCCGCCTTCTTCCTTGGAAATATGGCAGGCGTCGTCGGCTGCGGCCAGGACGCTGTGGATGTCGCCGGTATCCTTGTCGATCGGCACGATGCCGATGGACAGCGACAGCGGGAAGTTGACCGTTTGCCAGATGAAGCGCTGGCGCTGGACGGCTTCCTGCAGGCGGTTGGCGACGTTGACCGAGTCGGCGGAGTCGCAGTTCATCAGGATGATGGCGAACTCGTCGCCGCCGATGCGGGCCGAGATGTCGCTGCGCTGGATGATGGTCTGGATATGGCTGGCCACTTGGCGCAACAGCTCGTCGCCGGCCATGGCGCCGCAGGTGTCGTTGACGGCCTTGAAGCGGTCGACGTCCATCATCATTAAGGAGTGGGCGGCGTTGGTCATCTTAACGTTGCGGATGATCTCGGTCAGTTTGTAGCTGAATTCCTCGCGGTTGGACAGGCCGGTCAAGTTGTCGTGGCTGGACTGGTAGTTGATGGTTTCGGACATCCGCTTGAGTTCGGTAATGTCGCGCATGGTGATGACGAAACCGTCGGTGGAGTTGGCTTCCTCGTTGATACGGGTGATGGAGCCGTCGATGATCAGACTCTGGCCGCTGGAGGAACGTACGTTGACGTCCTGGATGTACAGCGGCTTCTCGGCGATGCGTTGGGTGGCCGTCAGCAAGTCTTGCTGGGTTTTGGGGTCGTTGAGCACTAGAAACTGGGAAATATGCTTGCCACGGACGCTGTCTTCGCTGATGCCGACGATGTCCTCGGCGATGGGGTTCATGAACTGGATGTTGAGGTCGATGTCGGTGGCGATGATGCCATCGTTAACGGAGTGCAGGATAGCGCTGAACAGCCGCTCTTGTTTGGAAAGCTGGCCTTCGATCTGGTGTTTATAGAGGGCAATGTCAATGGTAGTGTAAAGCTCGCGTTCCTTGAAGGGTTTGAGAATGTAGCCATAGGGTTGGACGCTTTTGGCCCGTTCCAGGGTTTTCTCGTCGGTGTAGGCGGTCAGGAAGATAAAGGGAATATTGCGCTGTTCCTTGATTAGGGTGGCGGTCTGGATGCCGTCAATCGGACCGTTCAGCATGATGTCCATCAGAATCAGGTCGGGGTTAAGCTCCAGGGCCAAGCGAACCGCTTCTTCGCCATCGCCAGCCATGCCGACTACGATGTAGCCGAAACGTTCGAGGCGGCGCTGCAGGTCTATAGCGATGATTTTCTCGTCTTCTACGATCAGCAGGCGCTCATTGTTCATCCTCGGCTCCTGGTTACCTTGATGGGACAGCCATCGCCTGACACTTGGGGAAGGGTCAGCCAATGCATGAATTAATTATAGGGCAAGTATAGGTATTTTCCAGACCAAATGCAAGCTGGCCGCTAAAATGAGTCGGCCAGGCATTGGTATCACGGCAGCCGTTCCCAGTAAGAGGCTGCGCCGGGCAACAGACTCTCCAGGTCGTCCAGCGCCGCGCTCGGCAGCTGACGCTGGTTGCGCAGGTAAAAGAGGCTGGCCTCACAGGGTCGTCCGAAGATGGCGCTGGCCGCCGCGCGGTAGACCGATAGCTGGAAGCGGTGCTTTTCCGGCTCTTCCACACGGTCAGTCTTGAAATCGACCAGCCACAGACCACTGGCGTCGCCGTAGAGCAGGTCGATGGCACCGGTTAGGAAATTTTCAGCTGCGCCTTGGCCGGTCCGCCAGGTGAAGGCGTACTCGCTGTGGTAGACGGCCCCGGCTTGGCCGGCCCGGTTGGCTAAGAAACAGCGCCGGGCGGCCTGGCCGCAGGCGGAAGCTAGGAAGCCGCCGGCCAGCTGGTGGGCTTCGTCCAGGATGGCGGCGGCCCGCTTCTCGGACAAGCGCTTTAGCAGGCGAGCCAGGCGCTGGCCGGCTTCCGGCGGCCGCTCCGGGTTTTCCAGTAGCTGGCTAGTGAACTCGTGGCAGAGCGTGCCAAAATCAGCCTCGTTCAGGTCGCCGGCCGCCGCGCTGGCCCGGCCGTCCGGCTGGCTGTTATCTAGCAGTTTGCCAACCTGTGACTGGTCCGGGGCGTCGAATAGGCCGGGGAATTCGGGACTGTTCGGGCGGCCACGGGTTGACGGGACGGCGGCCAGCTGGTCCCCCATGGCGGTGACCGCCCAATTGCGGCGCTGCGGCCGTACCTGCCAGGCCGGTCGGGCGGCGGCGCGTGCCAGGATAGCCGGATCGGGTTTGGCCTGACGCTGGTGGAGCCGGAAATAGTCCAACTTGCGGCGTGGCTCGATGTCGTGTAGCTCGAGGCGGGCCGCGCCACAGGTCAGGCTGGTGGCGGTTTTAAGGGGCGCTTCAGCGGCCGGGGCTGTTTCGGAGGCCGGCGCGGCCAGCCCCGCCGCGCTGTCGTTGGCTGGCTCATAAGCCAGGTCCCAGGCCGTTACCAGCATCTGCCGGAAATCTTCGCCGGCCGCCCGTTTCGGCTGGCTGCCGCTCAAGAACAGGTGGCTGGCGGCGCGGGTGCAGGCCACGTAGAACAGGCGATAGGCCTCGGCTTGGCTGGGGCTGACCACTAGGTCGTCGCCCTGTACTTGCAGCTTGCGCAGGGCCTTAGCCAGTTCGGCCAGCTGGTCGACGGCCTCGCCGTCCGGCCCGAGTCGTTTCAGGCTGGCGCCAAAGTCGGGATCCAGGCGGGTGGCTGTCCCACGCGGGCTGTTCTTGCCCAACTGCAGCGACGGGATGAAGACGATGGGAAACTCCAAGCCCTTGCTGGCGTGAATGGTCATCAGGGCGACGCCGCGGCTCTCGGCGCGTAGCGGGGTGGCGTTTTCCAGCTTGTCGACGGTATTGAACAGGCCAGCCAGCTCGTCGATGAAATCGGCCAGGCGCAGGCCGCGCCGGTCGGCGTCGACGGCCATGGCCCAGACGTAGTCGAAGTGCTCGGCGAAGGCCTGGTTGCGCCCGTCCTTGAGGACGTTCCAGCGCAGGCCGCCGGAATACCACAGCCAGGCGACCAGTTCGGCCAGGCTGGCGGTGTCGGCCATTGTACTCAGCTGGCGGTACCAGCCCTCGGCTTGGCGGTAGCGGGCCTGGTCGGCCTGGTCCAGGCGCTGGACGGGAAAGGCGAAGGCCGGTGTCTCCGCGTCGGCGACGATCAGGCCGAAACCCGGGTCGGACAGCCGGAGGAAGGGGCCGCGCAATAGGCTGGCCCAGGCCAGGCGGTCGTGCGGGTAGACCAGCAGGCGCAGGAAGGCGTACAGGTCGGCGAAGATCGACTCGGTAAAGAGGCTGGTGCTGTTGACGGTGTGGTAGGGGATGTTGAACAGGCGCAGGTAGCGTTCCAGGAGGTGCTGGTTGGTCTTCTTGCGGAACAGAACGGCCATATCTTCCCAGAGGCAGGCCCGGGCCACCTTGGCGCCGTCCGGACCGGCCCCGGCTACCGGCTCGCGGTCGGCCACCAGCCGGCGCATCCGGTCGGCGATGTACCAGGCTTCCAGCTCGGCCTCCGGCAGGCTGTCCGGGGCCGGCCGGGTTTCGGCGTAGACGATACGCGGCACGACGCCTGCCGTGGGTTGGCCGGCGCCGAGCGGGGCGAAGCCGGCTTCGTGGCCGGCCAGGCCAGGGCTGTCGGCCGGCGGCATGATGGCGGCGAAACTGTGGTTGAAGAAGTCGATCAGGGCCGGCTCGGAGCGCCAGTTGATGGCTAGCTGATGCCGGCCGACGCCGCCGGGGGCGTCGGCCAGTTCACGCGACAGGCCCTTGAAGACGCTGACGTCGGCGTTGCGAAAAGCGTAGATGCTCTGCTTCTCGTCGCCGACGAAGAACAGCTTGCCGGCTCCGAGCTGCTCCGGTAGCGGTACGCCGGGCGCATGACTGTCCGGGGCCTCGGCCAGCAGATACAGCAAGTCTTTCTGCAACTGGTTGTCGTCCTGAAATTCGTCGATCATGATGAAGTCATACTGCCGTTTGCACCACTCCCGCAGCTGCCGGTCGCCGATCAGGGCGGCCCGGGCCAGGCTGGCCACGTCGGCGAAGCTGACCGTGTTGCTGCGGACGCGTTCGGCGGCCGCTAACTGGGCGAATTCGTACATGAAGGCCAGACTGTCGGCGGCCAGCGGGTCGTTCAGGGCGGCTAGGATGGAGCGCAGCGCCGGCTGGAGGAGCACCAGGCGCGGGCGCAGCTCCTTGTAATGGAAGCTGGCTTCATCAGCGCCGGCCGGCGAGCGCGGCAGGCTGCCGTCGAGTAGCGGCTGCCAGGCTGTTGCCAGGAAGGTGGCGCCGTCCGGTGCGCCCGTAGCGCCAAACCCTGCGGTGGCGGCGCCGACTTTGTCCCAGGCCGGGAATTGGGCGGCTAGTTCCAGCCAGCGGCTGGCGCCAATGCCTTTGCCGCTGCCGGGGTCCAATTCCAGACCGGCCTGTAGCCCGGCCTGGAGCTCGGCGTGCAACTTGGCCGCCTGGTCCAGCAGGCGAGTGCGCTGGACGGCCGGCGAGAAGGCGTCTGGTAGGCTAGGGTTGTCCGTGAAGGGATCGGCCACCAGGCCAAGCAGGCCGTCGCGGCCGTGCGCCAGGCTTTCCAGCCCAGCCACGGCTTTTTCCAGGCCGTTGGCGGCCAGGTAGGCGGCCGCGACCGCTTGGTGGCGCCGGGCCAGCAGGAAATCGAGCGCCAGGTCGTGGGTGACGCGGCGGGCGCTGGCGTCGTCAACCTGAAAATCAGGCGCTAGGCCCCAGTGATTGCAACTGTTGCGGGCTAACTTGGAGCAGTAGGCGTCGATGGTGCCGATCTCGGCCCGGTTGAAGTTGGCGAAGGCGGCGGCGAAGACCGGCTCGCCGGGCAGGCATTGCTGCAGCAGTCCGTGAATACGTTCGCGCATCTCGGCGGCGGCCTTGTTGGTGAAGGTCAGGCAGAGGATACGTTCCGGCCCAAGCTGGCGCTCGCGCAGTAGGTGGAGGTAGCGCACCGCCAGGACGCGCGTCTTGCCGGAACCGGCGCCGGCCGCCACGATGCAGTTGCCTTGATCCAGCACCGCCGGTCGTTGGTTGGCTGGCTCCAGGCCGCTGAACAGTTTTTTCCATTCGCTCATTTTATTACCTCACCGTGTAGTGCTGGCGGCAGAGGCCGGGCAGCGGGCAATTGCGGCAGCTAGCCTGCCGGTCCGGGTACTCCGGCACCGACACCGACCCGGCGCGCAGACTGGCGGCCACCCGCCGGCAGCTGTCCAATACGCCTTGGCGGATGGCCGGCCAGTCCTCGCCGCCCGGTGCCGTGCCGCCGCCGGCCCGATAGAAGGCCAGCCCCAGGCCCTTGGCCTTGGCTCGCCCGCTGGCCGGTCGGGCCTGCTCGATGCTCAGATACCAGGCCTCCTCGACGGCCAGGCCGGCCACCTCAAGCAAGAGCAGGTAGATGGGTATCTGCAGGCGCTGCGGCTGGTCGTCCTCGTCTAACGCCAGTTCGGCCGTCGTGGGGATGGCGCTTTTTTTGTAGTCGACCAGTTTGACGCGCCGCGCGCCGTCGGCTGGGGCGGCCTGGCTAGCCGGCAGCAGGCAGACCAGGTCTGGCCGGCCTTCCAGTAGCACGCCCTGGTCGGCCAGGACGGTGGTGAAGCGCTGGTCGTCGTTGTACAGCGGCTGGCAATCGTCGAGCACCAGGCGCAGGCAGGCCAGGCTATTGGCCAAACGGGCGATGAGGAGCGGCTTGATGGCCTGCGCCATGACGGCGGCGAAGGGGCCGTGCTCGGCGGCGAAGCCGGCCATGGCGCGTTCAAAGGCTACTAGCAGGTCGGCCGGGCTGGGGCGCTCGGCCTCGCCGGCCGCTTCGGCGGCGACGATGCGCATGGCCGCGGCCTGCAGCGGCTGGAAAACGGCTTGCAGGGCGGCGTGGTAAAAACTGCCGAGCTTCAGGTTGTCCAGGAAGCCGAGGCTGGCGTCGACTGCCTCGATATGCAGGCAACGGTTAAACAGGCACTGGAAGGCGCAATTTTCGTAGCTTTCGATTAGGCTGTCGCTTAGCTTGAGCCGGCCGTCTTCCTGGCGCCGGGCCAGGATGACTTCACGCAGGCCGGCCGGCAGGCTGGTTGGGCTGTCCGGCGTACCGGCCGCCAGGTCGCTGTCGGTGGCGGCATTGGCTAGGCTGGCCGCCATGGCGCTGGCCCGCTGGAGGGGGAAGGCTTCGGTGGCCTCGGCCGGGTCGCCGTCCGGTAGCCACCAGGCCGGGTCCCAGGCTAGCTGGCCAGCTGGAAGTTCAGCCGCGCTGCTGGGTGGCCGCGTCAGGTTGAGCGCCGGGTGGGCTGGCCGCACCCCGTCGGGGCCTTCGTCGGACACCGATAGGCAGACTTGTACGCCGGAACCGGCCAGCAGGCGCAACAGCCCCTCGGACAGGTCGCGCTCCTGGTAATCGAGGGCGGCGCGCTCGGCCTCGGGCAGGAACTTGAGCCCACGCGCCAGGACGCGGCTGGCCTGGTCGGACAGGTTGAGAGCAAAGTGCAAGTCTGGCTGGCAGCCGGCCGATACCCGGAATGGTTGCACGGCGATGGCGCCGTTGTCGGCTACCGGCAGGTAGAGGCTGTCCTCCAGTTGCTGGCACCAGAGGGCGGCGGCGTCTTCGAGTCGGGTCATGCCTAGCTCCGCGGCGGTATCGGTCAATTCATCCAATACCAGGATGCAGCGGGCTATCTCGTCATTCTGACGCGGGCTGAGTTCGGTTTCTTCCATGTATTCATGGCGGAAACGGTCAAAAATTTCGCGGACGGTCTTGAAGTTGGTAGCCTTGGCTAGTTTGCGGGCCGCGTCGCGGATACCACTGTACAGCTGGCGCAGGGGGAGCCGGGAGCGTTCGATGGTCGCCAGCCAGACGTCTTCGCCCAGATCGGGAATGGCCGCCAAAATATGCTTGTCGATGGCCAGTTCCATCAAGGCCATGGCGCTGTCGGCGTCCTTGAAGCGTCGCGAGCGGTCCAGCAGCAGGTGGCGCATGCTAGCGAAGGAGCACTGGCTGGCGGCCACCTCCAGCAGGTCAGCCAACAGGCGGCCCCCGGCGCTGTCGGCTAGCGGCCTGGCCTGGCGCAGGTCCAGCGGCACGCCGGCCACGGCCGCCTCGCGCCGCAGTAACGGCCACAGGGCGTCCGGGTCGGCCACCGATACCAGGATGCCAGCCGGATGTAGGCCGGCGGCGACGGCTCGCCGAATGGCGGTCAGGACGGCCCGCACCTCCGAGACGACGTTGGCAAAACGGGTGGCTGGGATGGCTGGGCGGCTGCCGGCGGCCAGGGCGGCTATTTCCCAGGCTCCGTAAAGCAGGCAGCTGGCGTTGGGCATGGCCTGGATGGCCGCCTGGTATTCGGTCCAGTCGTCGGTTAAGTCGGGAAAAAGCAACAGGAAGTTTACCGGAACGGCGGCGGCGGCGCGGGTTTGCCAGCCGCTTTCGTACAGTTGCTTGTCGGCCAGGAAGGCGGCGTAACGCTGCCGGATCTGCCGCCACTCGCCGATCAGCGGGCTGGCCGGGCTACTAGGCAGGCCGCCCAGGGCCGGCAGGGCCTTGGCGACATAGCGCACGAAATTGAGCGAGGTAGCGGCCCGAGCCGCCGGGATGATATGGCGCAGGAAGGGCTGGCGGGCATTCTCGGCCAATAAACTGCGGCTGAAGAGCAGCCGCAAGAGCTGGGACGCCGGGCGCAGACCCTCGTCGCCGGGGAAGACCCGGTTCTTGAAGTTGTCCCAACCCAGGAAGCGGTGGTTCGGCAACGCCGCCTGGCTACCAAAGCGCAGGCCTTCCTCCAGCCAGCTCTTGGCGGCCAGGTCGCTTGGGAAGACGAAAACCAGCCGGTCGTCGTCCAGTTGGCCGAGGATAGCCTGGCGGATGGCGTCGATCACCGCGGCAGATTCGCCAGCAATTTGTCCAGGTTCCAGCCGGCCGCCAGGGCCTTGGCGCGCAAGGGGGCGACGAAGCTGCGGTTGGCCTCGGCCAGCAGGCGGGCGCTGCTCGGTGAACTGGCCAGGCCATCGACCGGGAGCCGGCCGGCGTAGAGTCCGGCGGCCAGGCCGAGCCCGAAGTCGAAGCGCTCGCGGTTGAACCAGGTGGTACCATCCCACAGGTTGACGCCGAATAGCCAGCGTCCGGCCGGCGTTTCCCGCGCCAGGTCGATAATCTCGTGCCAAGCGGCGGTTGGGCTGGCCCCGGCGGTCGGCGTGGCGCTGGGGGCGGCGCCCGGGCGGTCGGCCAGTTCGGCCGCCAGCCAGGCGGCCTCGACCAGGCGATTGGCCTCCTCCGGCGTGGTGCCCAGGGCGGCGATGTTCTCGCGCAGCTTGCGGTCCAGCCCCAGGTCGCGGAATTGCCGGGCGGCGTCCGGTATCAGGCGCAGGTGCTTAATGGCTAGGTTGGCCAGCAGGCAGTAACCGAGTTGCGGCTGGGCGGCGCAGATTTCCGCCAGGTCGTCATTGGGGGCCTTGGCGCCGGCTTCGCCTAGATTCTGGGCGGTGGCGGCCAAGCCGGCTTGTTCGGCCAGATCCTGCAGATCGTCGATGGTAGCCAGCACCGCCGGCAGCCCCTCGGCCAGCTGGGCGCAGCCTTCACGCCAGGACCGGCCGGCGGCAGCGGCAGCGGTATCGGGCGCCGTCGGGAGGGTGGTGCCGGCGCTGGCCAGCAGGTTAGCGCTGGCGCTGGCCGTGGCCAAGTCCATCAAGCTGGCTAGCAGCGTTTCCAGGCGACTGGCAAACTGCGGGTCGGCCTGGCGCTGGTCGTCGTGGGCCAGGGCCATGTAGGCGGCGCCGAAGACGGCGTTGAACTGGCGGTACAGGGCGGCGTGGCGGATGTCCTGCAAGGCGGCTTGGATATCCGGCACCCCTTGGCCTTGCAGGTTGTCGTGCAGCTGGGTCCAGGAACCGTCACTGTCGACCGCCTCGTGGATGTGCAGGAAGACTTGGGTGCGGAAGCCGTCCAGCTCGACGTATAGGCCGCCGGAATGCACGAAGTCGCTGGAGCGCAGGTACCACAGCCCGGTGCGCTGCTCCTGCATCGCCAAATAGCGACCCGGTCCGCCGGCCAGGCGTAGGGCGGCGGCGATGGTGGTGTTGGTCTGGCTGCGGCTGCCATCTTCGTGCTTGACCGCCCAGGGGCTGGACTGGTGGATGGTACCGCTGGAACGTTCCCAGGCGTTGTTGAACAACACCAGCGCCCGTTCGCTGCCGGCGCCGTTGACGAAGGCGAAGATGTTCTCGTCCACCGAGCCGTCGGTCCGGTAGACGTCGAACAGGGCGAAGTTGTCCACCCCGGAAAACAGGTAACGCCGCTTGAGCAGCGGGAAAATCTCGCGTTCGTGCCTGGTGACCAGGCCGTGGTCGGGCTGTTCGTCGCGGTAGGCGCGGCGGTATTCCATACCGTATTTCTCGGTAAAGCCCTCCACCTGGCCGTGGCCGAACATCGGCAGGCCGGGCAGGGTGGCCATCAGGCTGCAGACGCCGATGTAGTGGTCGTCCTTGCCGAACTGGTTGACGGCCGTCTCCTCGTCGGGGTTGTTCATGAAGTTGACGAAGCGTTTCAGGATGTCCTTGTCGAATTCCTGGGTATTCTTGATGGTGTCGCGGTATTTCTTGTTTTCCTTCTGGCGCAGCATGTTCATGAAGGCCGAGTTGTAGACGCGGTGCATGCCCAGGGTGCGCACGAAGTAGCCTTCCATCATCCAGAAGGCCTCAGCCAGGAGCAGGCAGTCCGGCGTCTCGCGGGCGCAGGCGTCCACCACCTCGCGCCAGAATTCCTGGGGCATGGCGGCGTCGAAATCGTGGCGGCTCAGGGCGCTCTCGGACCGGCTGGCGATGTCGCCGCCGTGGCCCGGCTCGGGGTACCACAGACGGCGGAAGTGGCGCTTGGCCATGATCATGGCGGCGTCGAAGCGGATGATCGGGAAATTGCGGGCGACGTGCAGGATGCGCTCGATGACGGCGGCCCGAGCCTCGGGGTTCAGGAAATCGATCTGGGCGGTGTCGTTCCAGGGCATGCTGGTGCCGTCGTTGCCGTGGTAGATGTAGGTGGTGTGGCCGGAGGCGAAGTGGACGCGCTTGAAGACCACGGCGGCATCGCTGCGGCTGTAGTAGTGGTCCTCCAGCCAGAGGCCGATGGCCGGGTCGCGCGACAGGTTCTCGCCGGAGTAGCTGTAGCCGGGGAAGGGCGGCCGGTCGCGCTGGATGAAGAGCTGCGGGCGCTGGCGCACCCAGTCCGAGTCGATGCCGGTGTGGTTGGGCACCATGTCGGCCGCCAGGCGGATGCCGCGGCTCAGGGCGCGGTGGCGCAGGTTCTCCAGCGCGCCCCAACCGCCCAGTTCGCCGGCGATCTCGTAGTCGTGCAGGGCGTAGGCGCTGGCCGCGGCTTCCGGGTTGCCGCACAGCTCCTTGATGCGGCGGCTGGCGTCGCTGCGTTCCCACAGGCCAATCAGCCACAGGGCGTTGAAGCCGCGGCTGGCCATGAGGTCGAGCTCCTGGTCGGGGATGGCGTCCAGGCTGTTAATAGCCCGGCCGTACTGCTTGCTGAGCTGGTCGAGCCAGACTAAGGTGCTTTTAGCTATCATGACAACGCGCGGCATCCAGTCCTTGTCCTGGCTGAAGGCTTCGTATTCGGAGTCGGCCTTGTCGAAGGTCAGGACTTGGGACGGGCCGGGGCCGTAGAAGACCGGCTTGTCCTCCTCGGCCAAGAGGTCGACGCCGCCGAGCAGTTTACGCAAGTGGCTGCCGATCAGGAGCCCCCAGTTGCCGCGCACCCAGGCCAGCTGGCCGGCCAGGGAATCGGGGGCGGCCCGCATCGGCGCCCGCAGCAATTCCAGCAGCGTCTCGTTGTTGGGGCCGCCGCCGGGTATGGCGGCCAGGCTGCTCTCCAGCTCGGCCATAGCCCTGGCTACCGGCAGCTCGCGGCACAAGTCGCTGTCGTCGAACAGGAAGCGCAGCGGCGCGAAGGCCGGGTTCTCGTTGGCTAGGCGCAAGAGCATCAGCTCCTCAAGGGCGTCGTGGCGGTGCGGTTGTCCGTCGGTGGAGCCGATCAACCAGCCGATGGCGCTAACCTTACCACGGTAAACCTCCGGCGGCGGGAAGCGGTTGACTAATTCCAGCAATAGCTGGGTACAGGCCGCTTCGCCGAGGCTGTCTTCCAGCCTGGTCAGCGCTTCGCCGTAGACCGTCGGGCGCACCTGCAGCCGGTAGTGGGCGCAGACCAGGTGGGCGATTTCGTGCAGCAGGGCGGCGGCGTTGAGCTGGCCGGCGCGCACTGGCTGGCCCGGCTGCTTCTCGTTGATACGGGCGGCCGTCAGGCGGGCGGCGAAGAAGTCGGCGAAAACCAGCGAGCCGCGGGAACTGAAGGGCGCCTCGTCCAGACCCAGTTGAGCCCTGGCCTGGCGCGAGACGGGTATATACAAGCGGGCGCCGCGCTCTGGCGCGCCGGCCGGGTCGAAGGCTGTCAGGGTCAGGCATAAGGCGCTGGTTTTGGTCATCGTGGACTCCCGTTAACTGTGCTCGAATGGCGTCGTTGCAAATAAGGTGTTGAAAAACGCGAATGTGGCTTTTCAACACTTCAAAAGCCAATACAATTACGCAGTATAGCGTAAGCTATACGAGAAATTGTCAAGGATGTTGGAAAAGCTACCGGCTTTTTCAGCATCCCGGTAATGATAGACCATTGCGCCGGCTTTGTCATGCCTTTCCGCGCCTTTGGCTGGCTTCAGTCTGGTCGCCACTGGGTTTGATCCGGCCGATTGCCGGCTAACGCAGCCTGACCAACAGCTGGGCCAGGCCGTAGAGCAATGGCACGTGCGTCAGGTAGACGGCCAGCGAGTGCCGCCCCAGCCAGACTAAGCCGGCGGCCGGGGCAGGTATACGACGGCTGGGTATGGCCGGGGCTGGCCGGGCGGTCGCGGCTGTTGTTGCTGCGGCTGCTGCTGCTGCGGGTACGGCTGCTGCGACCGCGGCCGGCCGGGGGGCGAAACGGCGACCGAGGTGGAAGGCGACGCTGCCGAAGGCCGTCCAGGCGAACCAGGGCAGCAGCGGCAGGTAATCCATCGGCTGGTGGCCGGCCGGCCGGAAGCCCAGCCAGGCCAGGGCCAGGCCGTTAAAGTGCTGCTTGCCGAGGAGCAAACCGGCGGCCAGGGTTAAGGCGCCGACGACGGCGGCCAGACGGGGGCGGGCGGCCAGTGGCCAGCCGAGTAGGCCGGACAGGCATAGTAGATGTAATACGCCAAAGAACACGAAACTGGTCGGCCCGAACAAAAGACGGGTGACCAGGCTGATGGCGGCGGCCAGGAGGCCTAGCTTGAGCGCGCGCCGCAACGGCGTCCGCCAGAGCACCAGGCTAGTGGACGGTGTGGCCGCCCCGGGTACCGTCGCGGCAGCGTCAGCCGCCGCCGTCAGGCTGGCCCGTTTGGCGGCCAGCGACCAGCCGGACAGGCCGACGAAGGCCGCGGCAAAAAGGCGGGCAAACCACCACCAGAAGACGTTCCAGAGGTCGACGGCCACCAGGTTGTGCATGCGCAGGATGTAGAGGGCATGGAACAGGATCATGCCCAGGACGCAGAAGCCGCGACAGGCGTCGATAAAGGGGCGGCGATGGGCTTTGCGGCTCAATGGCTTCGGGTTCACGGGCGGCTCCAGAGTGGTGCGGGAATCTGATTCCGGCCGGCGGGCAGGGGACTGGCGGGTACTTGACAAATTGTTGCTATTTCGTCAATTTGAATCAATCCAGTCTTATGGCCGCCGTCCGCCGTCAGCCTACACTATTCCGGCTGGCAGCTCAAGCCTGTTGAGCATTCCAAAAAGGGGGCCCCATGTCAGCGGTGGTCGAACACGATAAGCGGCGACGCGAAATCCTGGAGAAGGCGCTCGATGTCTTCGTCGAGGAAGGCTACAGCGATACCACCTTCCAGAAGATCGCCGACCGCTGCGGCATAACCCGCACCATCCTCTACCTGTATTTCAAGAACAAGCGCGAAGTTTTCATTTTCAGCATCAAGCTGTTTACCGAAGTGCTCGAGTCGCGGCTGCGCGAAGTGGCTGACGACGCCCAGCTTTCGGCCGTCAAGAAGCTGGAACGGCTGATGGAGCTGATCATCGGCGAGTCCAGCGGCCAGAAGAAACTCCTGACGGTCATCTGCGACTATTTGATGTACCTGGCTCGGACCGGCGGCGATCCTTACCAGCGCCTACGCCGGCGCACCATCCGCGTCCGCCATATCCTATCTGGCGTGCTTATCCACGGCCAGAAGCAAGGCGAGCTGGCCAAACTGCCGGTCAAGGTGGTCATCGACATGCTCTACTCGATGCTGGAGGCCACCGTCTTCCGGGCCACCATTCTCAGCCGCACCGAGTCCTCCGACCTGCTGGCGGCCGCCAAACTGTTTATCGGGCGCCTAGGAGTCTGTCGGGCTTTGGAACGCGAAGAATGATTGTCAGGAAAAATTGGGTGATAAATCTGATGAATCCAGTATCTCGGGGGATTTTTCACGCTTTTTGGCCGATCTCAGCGCCCTACGGCGTAAAATCGGTTCGTCAATCGGGTCATACAGGAAGTATGACCCTCAATCCTCACCAATTTTCCACTCGTGGCTCGCTTTCGCTGGGCCAAAATCCAAAGCCCGACAGACTCCTGGCGGCCAGCCCCGGCCAGGGCGGCTGAGCGTGGCCCTGGCCATCCGCAAGCCGGCCTGGCTAAAGGTCAAGATACCGCAGGGACCGCAGGCTCTGGCCATGAGCCGACTGTTGCGCGACCGGGGGCTGCATACCGTCTGCGACGAGGCGGCTTGCCCCAACAAGGCCGAATGCTGGGGCTGCGGCACCGCCACCTTCATGGTATTGGGCGACGTCTGCACCCGAGGCTGCCGCTTCTGCGCCGTGGCCACGGCTAAAGAAGGCGCAATCCCCAACCCGGACGAGCCGCAACAGCTGGCGGCGGCCATTCAGGAACTCAAGCTCAAGTATGCCGTGTTGACCAGCGTCGACCGCGATGACCTATCAGACCGCGGCGCGGCGCACTTTGCGGCCTGCATCCGGGCCATCCGCCAGGCCAACCCGACGGTGGAAGTGGAAGTGCTGACGGCCGACTATCGTGGCGCCGAGTTGGCCACCGTGCTGGCGGCCGGACCGACCGTGTTGGCCCATAACGTGGAGACGGTGCGGCGCCTGCAGGGCGTGCGCGACGCCCGGGCCAGTTTCGACCTGTCGCTGCAGACCCTGGCCGAGGCCCATGCCGCCGGCTTTGTTACCAAGTCCAGCTTGTTGCTGGGGCTGGGCGAGACCGCCGACGAGTTGCTGGCCACGATGCGTGAGTTGCGGACTGTCGGCTGCGATATCCTGGTGCTGGGTCAGTATCTGCAACCTAGTCTGAAGCAAGTGCCAGTGCTGGAATATCTCAGCCCGCAACGTTTCGACGAGCTGGCCGCCATGGCCAGGGCGGAAGGCTTCAGCGCCGTGGTGGCTTCTCCGCTGGCCCGCACCAGTTACCACGCCAGCGCCGGCTGGCGCGCCAGTCAGGCTGAGCGCCAGCCAGGCTGAGCGCCAGGCACCGCCGGCCTGCGCCGCCTGGTCACCTGGTCAACCCGTACCTCACATTTCCGTCTCAAACGAGCTGGCGTGTACCAGCAGGGTTTCTTGGCTGTAGTTGGCCACCACCTGGGCCTCGAAGAGCGCTTCCAGCTTGTCGCGGTAGCCGATGATGCGGTTGATGTAGTTGAGGGTGGTTAGCGGCGTGCCGGTGCCGCGGATCCGGTTCAGGCCGGCGTTGTAGATGGCCAGGGCCACCACTTCGTTGCCGCCTTGGCGCAGGCAGAAGGCCAGATGGGTCAGGCCCAGGCGGGCATTGATGGCCGGGTCGAAGAAGTCCTCGGCCTTGATGTGGGCAAAGGTGCGCGAATTGAGCTGGAACAAGCCGCGGTCGACCGTCTGGTTGACGTTGGTCGGGCCGACGGCGCGGGGTTGGAAGCGGCTTTCCTGCCAGGCCAGCGCAAAGGCCAGGGCGGGGGCGATGTCCAGCCGGGCCGCCTCGCCCAGGATGAGCTGGCTGACGAGGCGGGAACCGGTCAGGGCTTCAAAGAAGCTGATGGTGGCCTCGCGGGTCTCGTCGGCTCGATATAGGTCCTGGATGTGGTCCAGGCGTTGGGTGGACGCCGCCGCTTGGGCGAATTCGTCGGCCCGCAGGGTGCTCAATTGCCGGAAATCGTGCGGCAAGTAGACCTGGGCGTAGGCGCCGTCCAGGTTGGAGTCCGGGGCGCAGGCCGTGCCCAGGATGCAAAAAGTGGCCAGCAGCAAACCGGTTGTCAGCCCGGTTGGCCAGCGTGGCGGGTGCGATAATCGTTTAAAAATAGGTCCCCTCCATGCAAGTAGTGCGCTTTAGCGCAATGTACGCAGGATTGTACTGAAAAATCAAATATCGTCAAGCCGTTGGCGGCCGTTTGGCCGGGTGGGCCTCAGCCGGCTGGTTCAACCAGGGGCAGAATGATGGTAAAACAGCTGCCGTGATGCCGGTCGCTTTCTACGGTAATGGCGCCGCCGTGAGCCTTGATGATACCGGCCGCCGCCGCCAGGCCGAGGCCCCGGCCAGCTCGTTTGGTGGTATAATACGGGTCAAACAGCCGCTCCATGATGGTTCGGTCGATGCCGCTGCCGGTGTCCTGGATGCGAATGTGGGCGTACTCGTCGGGCGGCAATTCGTTGCCGGCTCTCGCCTGGTGCCGGCCTGGTTCGGCCAGCTGGCCCCGCCATAGGGTCAGCTGGACCGGTAGACGCGACTCGGCCGAAGCCTCCACGGCGTTGATGAGCAGGTTGAGGATGGCCTGCTTGATCTGTCCGGGATCGCCCTTGATGGCGATTGCTTCGTCGGGTATGGCGTTAATGATCTCGATGGCCGCGGCCGTACTGGCCGCTAGCAAGGGTTGCACGTCGCGCAATAGTTCGTTCAGCGTGATATTTACCCGGTTAAAGGAGCTTTGTCCGGCGAATTCCAACATCCGCCGCGCCAATTCGCCAGCGCTTTTGGCTTTGCCGCCGGCGCTGGCCAGGTTCTGCCTGGTTGTTTCGTCCAGAGGCTCGCCCGGCTGAAGGGCTAGGGCCGAATCGATGGCCGCGATAATGCCCATCAGGCTGTTGTTGAAGTCGTGGGCAATGTTGCCGGCCATCAGGGCCAGGCTTTCGTGGCTTTGGGCCTTGATCATGCGCGCTTCCAGGCGCCGGCCTTCCTCGGCCAAGCGGGCGCGTTCCTCCATATCCTTCATCAGTTGACTGTTAGCGTAGCTGAGCGACTCATTGCTCTGGCGCAGGTGCGCGTTCAGGTTCTGCAGTTCGGTGGTCTTGCTACGCACCAGTCGGCGTAGCTGCATGGTCCACAACAGCACGCCCAAGCTGAGCGGAGCCATCAAGGCCAGGCCGATAATCAGCGGCCAGCGCCAGCGGTCCAGCCCTGGCTCCTCGACGGCAAAGGAGACGCCCAGCCACTTCTGACCGATGGTTCGCAGCACGCCGGTGGCCTTGGCTTTGCGCAGGCCTTTTTGCAGGATGGACAGTAAGATGCTGTTGCCCTTAGCCACGGCCATGCAGTCCGACCCGATGTACAGCGCGGTCGCCACCTTCTTGATGGTATTGGTCAGGCTGGCGCTGTACAGGTGCCAGTAGACGATCTGCTCGTCGCCAATCAAGGCGTCGGCCTCGCGCGCGGCCACCATGGCCAGGGCCGTCTGAAAGTCGGTGGTATAGACCCAGTCGACCTCGATGTTCTGCGCGCCCAGGTACTCGATGGCGTAGTCGCCGCGCTGGACGGCCACCCGTTTGCCATCCAGATCCAGAAGTTCGATGATGTCGTTGCGTTCGGCGTGGACGAAGATGGAAGCCGGTACCGCGAAGACCTCGTCGCTGAAATCATAGCGTTGGCGGCGTTCTTCGCTTTCAAAGATACCGGTCATGGCGTCGGCCGTGCCGATGACCACCGCCTGTTGGGCGGCAGCGAAGGGCATGGGCCGAAAGACCGTCGTGAAACCGTACTCGGTGGCAATCCAGCGGATCAAGTCAATCGACATGCCCGTGTAATCGCCATAGCGCGGGTGGATAAATTCGAAAGGCGGATAGGAAATCTGACCGGCAAAAACCACTTCTTCGCGTTCCGCCAACCAGCGTTTCTCAGCTTCGCTTAATTGGTACTGGGCGGAGGCCTGACTAGCCAGGAGGCAGAAGATGACCAGACAGAATATGGTTCGCTGCTTCATGCTGCAACTATAATTGAGAAGACCGGTTTTTGCCAGGAAAATCGGCTGGCCGGCTTCGGCGTTTGCAAATAGCGCTGCCGACTCCTATACTGGGAATACCGGAATCAGACCGGGAAGGGGATGGCGATGCATGAAAAACTGGTACTGATAGACAGCACCCTGCAGGCCAACAACGAGGCCGTGGCCAGGAACATCGTCGGCGTGGACGTCATCCTGACGCAGCTGGAGCGCTTTTTCCGCTGCAATTTCGCCGTCAGCTCGCTAGAGAAGAAGGGCAAGGACCTGGCTGAGCCGCTGGACGCCGCCCTGCGCATCGCTATAACCATGATGGAAATGGTCGACAAGGGTAGCAGCGGCCTAGACGACAAGCTGGCGGTGGAATTACGCCAGACCTACGAGAAGTTCCTCGGCCCTTATCGGGAATATACCGAGAAACTGGAGCGCTGACGCGCTTTATCGTCAAAGCGCTCTCAGGCTGGACGCCAGGTTTTGATATAAGTCAGTTTCCCGGTGGCCGGTTGGGGCTGGACGTCGTGCCAGCCGCCGGGTAGGCCCAGTTCACTGGCTGCTAGTTCGAAATGACAGAGGGCAATGCCAATATCCAGCCGCTGGACCGAGAAAGACTTGAAAGCCCGGTTGTACAAGGGGTCGGCCTCCAGGCAGACATGGAAATCCGGACCGCTCTTGATGACCCGCCAGGGCTGCTTGTTGGAGGCCGACGGCGCGGCCCGCACCGCCTCCAGCGCCGCGGCCCACGGTCCGGCCGCCGTAAGGCTCAGCGGCTGGCCAGCCTGGCCGTCGAAAAACAGGTTGCCGAATTCGCGGCGCTTCCGAACCTGCATCAGGTTCTGGGCCAGGATGATGCCTAAGCGCTTCAATTCGGCCGGAATGCCCACCGGGCTGACGGCCGGGATGATTTCATTGCCTTGCAGTGCCATTTTTTGGGCAAACGTGTCGCGATTCAGGCTGCCGGCCAGCCAGCAGGTTCCCAGCCCCAGGCCGGTGGCCTGCAGGATGATGCGTTCCAGGCAATAGCCGTAATCGAGCTCGGCGTCGGCGCCGCCGATCCTGACGGCGCCAGCCAGATAATAGCGGTCGCCTGTAATCATGCCATAGGTGCCCAGGCGGCGTTGTTCGGCCCGGCTGACGCCGCTCTCGTCCAGGAAGCGGAAGCGCAGCGGCGTCCCGAAGGGACCGTGGCTGATGCCGGCCATGAAGGCTTCTAGTTCGGCCCGCGCCCCGGCCGGTAGCGGCTGGTCGGCATAGGCCCGGACGGAAATGCGCTGCTTGATATTCTGGAGATTCGACGACATGGTACGCTCCTATGCTGGCCGCAGCTGGCGGCCGGATTTCGGCTTGGGCAGAAGATAGCTAAAAGCGCGCCGGCCGGCTAGTGGCTATTCGCGCCACAGTCGCTTATACTTGAAAGGAGCGGCCTCCGCCTCCGGGACGGCTGGCCGGCAGGGAGGTTTCCATGGACTTTTTCCGTTCGTCGGCCTTCGCGGCTTTCCTGTTCGGGGCCATCAGCTCGGTATCGCTGCCGATCGGCGCCCTTATCGGCATCTGGACCAAGCCGTCCCGGACCGTCATCTCGGCCGTCATGTCCTTCGGCGCCGGGTCGCTGATGGCGGCCATCGCTTTCGAGCTGGTCAACCCGGCGGTGGAACGCGAGGGGGCCGGCTTTCTGCCGCTGGCCCTTGGACTGCTGCTCGGCTGCCTGTTGTTCATCGCCCTGTCGCGGGCGGCCGACGCCAAGGGCGGCGCGGCGCGCACCCGCTCCACCCTGCTATCCAGCCTCAAGTCCAGCAAGAAACTGCAGGTCCGCCGCGTCCTGGAACGCCTGGCCACGGTCGATATCCTGCGCGCCCTGCCGGCCGGCCAAGTCCAGGCCATCGTGCCCCGCATCAAGCGGCGCAGCTTCGCCGCCGGCCGGCCGGTCTTCAGCCAGGGCGGCGAGGGCGACGCCATGTACATCATCGACAGCGGCCTGGTGCGCATCGAATACAGCGACGAGACCGGCGGGCGCCGCCTGGTGGCCGAGCTGGGAGCGGGCCAGACCTTCGGCGAGATGGCCCTGATCTGGAACGCGCCGCGGACGGCCGACGCCATCCCGGCGGAGGACACCAAAGTCTTCGAGATACAACGTGATGATTTTGTTGCACTGACCGAATCCAGCCCGGAGTTGAAGGCGGCGGTGGCCAGCCTGGCCGCCGAGCGCGGCCGCACCGGGCAGATACCGGCCGCGCTCGTATCCGGTGAAGCCTGGGCCGCGGAGGCCGCCTTGCACCTCGACGAGAACGCCTACCGGCCCAGCGAGAACGAGCTCAAGGCGGCCGTCGGCCAGTCGCACGCCTCGGCCGCCATGGCCATCTGGCTGGGCCTCTTGCTGGACGGCATACCGGAGTCCCTGGTCATCGGCGCCAGCATGACCGGCTTCTCGGCCAGCCCGGCCCTGATCGCCGGCCTGTTCATGGCCAACCTGCCCGAGTCGCTGTCCAGCTCCACCATGATGAAGGAGGCCGGCACCAAGACCGGCCGCATCCTGGGCATGTGGAGCTCGCTGGTGCTGGCCGTCGGCGTCGGCGCCCTGTTGGGCAACCTGATTTCCGGCAGTTTGCCGCCGGTAGCCCACTCGCTGTTCGAGGGCCTGGCCGCCGGCTCGATGCTGGCCATGATCGCCCAGACCATGCTGCCCGAGGCCTACGAGCGCAACATCCGCATGGTCGGCCTGTTTACGGTGCTCGGCTTCATCGCCACAGTGTTCTTCCATACCTTAGGCGGGCACGGCTAAGGGGCAATTCGCGCTTGCGCATCCCCGGCCGGCAGTCTATAGTGCCAGCATTATGCCAGTCCTGCAACTGATCGGTGGCAGCGTCATCTTCCTCCAGCGCTTGGCCGCCGGCAGCCGCCTGGTCGCGCCGCTCCTGGCGCTCTACCTGGCTTGGTTGATCCTGGTGGCCGGCAGCCTGGCTTTTACCCGGCCGCTGCTGCGCTGGCCGCTCTTGGCCGCCAAGACCGCGGCCTGCCTGACGCTCGGCCTGGCCTGGGAACCGGCGCTGCCGACAGCCCTATTCCTGTTGCCGTCGCTGGGGCTGGAGGCGGCCTCGCTGCTGGCCAGCGCGGGTCGACAGGCCACCGGAAGCCGGGCTAGCCCGGCAGGCCCGGCAGGCCCGCCGCCGCGGCGTCAGGGCTGGGCCGTGGCCTGGGCGCTTGTACTGGCCGCCCCGGCCGCCTGGCTGCCGCGCGGCTGGGTGCCAGGCAGCTTGCTGCCAGCTTTTCTGGGCGCCTGGGCTGTGACGGTTTACGTCGCCGTGATGGCTAACCGCCAGCGCTTGGCGCGAAGTGACGCGGCCGAGCGCCGGCGGGCGCTGGAGCGGGCCGTGGCCGTGGCCGAGAGCCGGCAGGCCAGCCAGGCCAGGGCCAGTAGCGGTCAGGAAACATTGACCAGGCTCGAGGAGCGCGAGCGCCTGGCCCAGAACCTGCACGACCAACTTGGCCATACCATTACCGGCAGCATCATGCAGCTGGAGGCCGCCGGCCTGCTGCTAACCGACGACCCGACCCGGGCGACGCTCATTATCGACCGGGCCTCGGACACCCTGCGCGAAGGCCTGGCCGCCATCCGCCTCAGCCTGAAGGCCATCAAGCCGGAGTGCTCAACCCTCGGCCGGCAACGTCTCCAGGCCCAGCTCGACGACTTCAGCGCCCGCCACGGCTTGGCCACCGAGCTGGTGCTGGAGGGCGATGCGGCGGCCGTGACGGCGGCGGTTTGGCAGGCGGCCGAGGAAAACCTGCGCGAGGCTCTGACCAATCTCTTGCGCCACAGCTCGGCCAGCCGCTTCAGCTGCCGGATCAGCGTCCTTAACCGGGTCTGCAAGATCGAGTTCCGCGACGACGGCCAGCTCAGCGGACCGCTGCCCGTACCGGGCATGGGGTTGGAAGGCATCGAGGCTCGCACCCGGCACGCCGGCGGCAACCTGATCGTCGACACTAGCCGCGGCTTCTCCTTGATCATGCTGTTCGCGAAGGGAGGGCCGGAAGATGGCCATACGCATTCTGATCGGGGATGATGACCCGCTGATCCGCGAGGCGCTGGAGATAATCCTCGGCAAGGATTCGGACTTCGCCTTAGTGGCGACAGTCAACAATGGTCTGGACGCGGTCCGGCAGTGCCAGGCGGCCATGGTCGACGTGGCCTTGTTGGATATCCGCATGCCGGCCATGAACGGCCTCCAGGCCGCCGCCGCCATCACCGCGGCCGGCCGTTGCAAGGTGCTGCTGCTCAGCACCTTCAAGGACGAGGCCTTCGTGCGCGGCGCCCTGGCCTCTGGCGCCTCCGGCTACCTCCTTAAAGGCTGCGGCGGCGACGAGATCAAGCAGGCCGTCCGGCTGGTGCACTCCGGCCACACCGTCTTCCAGGACGACGTCTTCGCCACCATCCGCGCCTCTGCCCGCAGTTCCCCCGGCGACATTTCCTTCCTGAGCGAGCGCGAGCAGTCCCTGGTTCGGCTGGTCGCCGAAGGCTACTCCAACAAACAGGCGGCCGACAGCCTGTACCTGTCCGAAGGCACCGTCAAGAACTACATTTCGGCCATCCTGGACAAGCTGGGCCTCAAGCAGCGCACCCAGATCGCCGTCTACTTCGTCGCCGGCCGCAAGGATTTTAGTTGACTACAACTTGCTAACATTACTTTAGTCACTCCGTTTCATGACTTCCGGCCCTGAGCGCGGCGCGACGTTCCGGCGTATATTGTCGGCAGGACAAATCGAGGAGGACCCGATGATACATATTAGCAATGTCAGCAAAAGCTTCGGTACCGCCCAGGCCGTCAACAATGTCAGTCTGGATATCGGCCGCGGCGAGCTGTTCGGGCTGCTGGGCCCCAACGGCGCCGGCAAGTCGACGCTCATCAATATCCTGGTCGGCCTGCTCGGGCCGGACGCCGGCGTGGTGGCTTATGGTGATGTTTCAATAACTGGCGGTAAGGGTAGCGGCCGCCAGCGCGATATCCGCCAGGTGTTGGGTCTGGTGCCGCAGGGCTTGGCCTTCTACCAGAACTATTCGGCGGCCGAGAACGTCCGCTTCTTCGCCAGCCTGTACGGCCTCAAAGGCAAGGCTCTGAACGGCGCCGTCGCCACCGCCCTCGAATTCGCCGGGCTGACCGACTGCGGCAAGCAGCCAGCCAAGACCTTTTCCGGCGGCATGCAGCGGCGCCTGAACATCGCCTGCGGCATTGCCCATGATCCACAGATCATCTTCCTGGACGAGCCGACCGTCGGCATCGACCCCCAATCGCGCAATCACATTTTACGCGCCGTCGAGGATCTGAAGCGTCGGGGCCGCACCATCGTCTACACCACGCATTATATGGAAGAAGCCGAGGCTATTTGCGGCGATATCGCCATCATGGACAAGGGCAAGATTATCGCCCACGGCTCGCCGGAACAGCTTAAGCTGCTTATCAAGGACTGTAGCCGGGTTATTTTCTGCCTGAAGCGGCCGGCTCCGGTCGACCTTGAACCCTTCCGCCAGGTGGCCGGTGTCCGCCATGCCGAATTGGACGAACTAACCCTGACCATCACCAGCGAGGTAGGCATCGCCAATCTGAATGGTCTGACCGCCGAAGTCAACCGCCAACAGTTGGTGCTGGCCGACATCAAGTCGGACTCGCCGTCGCTGGAAACGGTCTTCCTCAATCTGACCGGCCGTTCGCTGCGTGATTAGCGATAGGAGTGATACTATGATGACATTATTGATAGCCGGGCACCAGCTGCGCCTGCTGTCCAAAAGCCGTGGCCTGCTGGCCTTATTCGTGGCCGCGCCACTGCTCATGATCTTCGTCTTTGGCCAGGCCTTCACCGGAATCTTCAACGCCACCGGGGCCGGCATCGCGGCGGCCGATTATTTCGGCGTCACCTTGTTCACCATGGCGGTCTTCCAGGGTTCTTTCATCGCCGCCTGGGGCATCTTCAAAGAGCGGAAGGCTAATGCTGACAGCCGCTTGTACCTAGCGCCGCTTGGGCGGGGCGCCCGGCTGTACGGCACCTTCCTGGGCAGCTGGGCCGCCTTGCTGGCGCTGGGCAGCCTGGTGCTGCTGGCCGCCCGCTTCATCCTGTCGGTGAACTACGGTCCGTCGCCGGCCGTGGCGCTGTTGCTGTTGGCCGTCGAGTCCGGCCTGGCGTCGGCCCTGGGCGTGGCGGTGGCCTGCTTGATTGGCGACGAGCGGCCGGCTGGGGCCATCCTGAATACGGTCGTGCCGCTGCTGGTGTTCCTGGGCGGTGGTTATACTATCATCCCGGACTCAGGCTTCCTGCACGACATTTCGGTAGCCTCGCCGCTGCGCTGGATCAACCTGGCCCTGCTGGCCGCCACCCGGCCGGAGCCCAACCGCTACCTGCTGCCGGCCATCCTGATCTGCCTGCCTGCCGCCGCCCTGTTGCTGGCCTTGGCCAGCCTTGGCCAGCCAAGGCCAGCCTTGGCCGGCCTCAAAACCCGGAGGGCTCCATGAATCGCTTCAGCCTGTTCTTCCGCAATTTCCTGGCCTGCACCTTTCACCGCAAGCTGGCCTATGTGCTGCACTTCGCGCTGCCCATCGTCAGTTTCCTGGCCATGTTCCTGCTCTTGCGCGTCGGCGAGTCGGCGGCCTTCGCCGGCACCCAGGCCATCGGCCTGGTGATCTACTTCACTATGGTTCAGGCCGTCATCGTGGTCAGCCAGATCCTGCGCGACCGCGAGCAGGGCATCCAGCGGCGCATCAACGTCTCGCCGGCCAGCCCGGCGGTCTACGTGGCCGGCAACGGCGCCGCCGCCCTGCTGGTGCTGTCCGGCCAGGTGCTGGCCTTCGTCGGCTTCGTCAGCTTCATCTTCCCGGTAGACAGCGGCCTGGGCTTCTGGCCGCTGCTGGCTATCCTGCTGATCTTCAATATTACGGCCGTCGGCTTCGGCTTCCTGATCTGCGCCGTGGCCGATTCCAGCTCCGGCGCCATCATGGCGGCCAACGTGGTGGTCCTGTTCAGCAGCCTGATGGGCGGCGCCTTCTTCCCGGTCGAGTTCATGGGGTATAACCTGCGTCGCCTGGCCATCGCCTTCCCGCAATACTGGGTCATGAAAGCCATTCACCAGGTCCAGGCCGGCCTGCCTCCGGCCGAATGCGGCCTTAGCCTGCTCATCCTGCTGCTTTTTGGCCTCTTGTTCCTGGTGGCGCAGGGCGTCATCAGGCGCCGCTCGACCAGCCTGGCCTGAGCCGCCTACCTGGCTGGCTGGCCGGGGAGGGGACTGTCGGAAAACGCTTGCGCGATTACCGGACCCGGGCTATAGTCAAGGCTGGCCCGATGGCTGAACGGCGGGCGGGGAGGTAGCGGCATGAAGAAGTTTTTATTGCGTTCGTTGGTATTGGCCACTCTGGTCGGCATCCTGTTCGTGTTCGGCGAGACCTTGCTGCGTATCTTCCTGCCGGTGACGCAAAGCGCAGGCGATCAACCGATCTACGTCTACAATCCGCTGATGTGTTTCTGGACCCTGATGGGCTATTCGTCGATCTGGATGTTCCTGATCGCGGCCATTTTCGGCGTGGTGCTGGGCGCCTTCAATACCAAGCATCCGGCCAACGGTTTCCTGCGCATTCCCTATGGCCTGCAGGTGCTGTTCGGCGGGGTGTTCATCGTCGCCTTGGAGCTGGTTTCGGGCTGCGTGCTCAACCTGGGGTTCGGCCTCCATGTCTGGAACTATTCGATGTTTAAGCTCAATCTGTGGGGGCAGATCGGCCTGGTGCCGGCCTTGATGTGGCTGTTCCTCACGCCGGCCATCTTCTATACCGACGACCTGATTCGGCACTATGTCTGGGGCGAGCCGCGGCCCGATTCCCTGCTGTCGTACTATTTGGACATCTTCAAATCCAATCGTAGCATCGCCCTGGCCACGGCCAGGGACCAGCAACGGCGCGCGGCGGCCGCGACGGGCGTTCTGCAGCAGGCTGGCTGGCAACCGCCGCCGGACCTCAGCCAGCCGCCGGACGCGGCCACCGTGGCCAGCGCCAAAATGCTGGGTGGCGTCGTGTGGCAGTCACCGCCGGCTGCGCCCGGCAACGGTCGGCCGTGAACTGGTTTGCCCGCTGGCGTGACCGCCGGCGGCGCGCCCTGGCGGCTGCCCACCCTGTCCCGGCTGAAGCCTGGCAGCTTCTGATTCAGGCTAGTCCCTGCTTGAACCGGCTGGCCCTGGCTGACCGCGCCGAGCTAGCCGTCCTGGCGGCCGCCTTCCTGTGCCAAAAAACCTTCCTGAAGGCCGTTCCCCAGCCCGATGGCACGTTTGCCTATGGCGACCAGCCGCCGGCCGCGGACATCTGCCTGGCTATCGCCGCCTTCGCCTGCCTGCCGGTGTTGCGCCTGGGGCTGGACAGCCTGCGCTCCTGGCGCACGGTTATCGTCACGCCGGGTGAATACAGCCTGCGCCGCCTGGACGACGATGGCTCCGGCGTGGTAGCCGAGTATGACGAGGCGGTGGTCGGCGACATGTCGGACTACGGTCCGCTGACCTTCTCGGCCGAGGACGTGGCCCTGTCCGGGCGGGGCGATGGCTATAACGTGGTCATCCATGAGGTGACCCACCGGCTGGACGCCGCCGCCGGCGCCGTTGACGGCGTGCCTGAGTTGCCGGCCGCCATCAGTAGCGCCGAGTGGGCCGCCGCCTTCGCCCCGGCCTATGCCGACGCCCAGACCCGCTTCGAGCGCGACCGGCATAGGGGCCAGCGTCATCGCGCCCGAACGGCCGCCTTAATTGACGACTACGCCGCCGAGTCGCCCGAAGAGTTCCTGGCCGTCTGCGCCGAATACTTCTTTGACGACCCGGCTACCCTGCAAGCCGCCTATCCGGCGGTCTACGCCCTCCTGTCCCGTTGGCTGAGCCAGGAGCCGTTGTCTAGTCAACCAGCCTCTTGACAATAGTTGGCCTTTGCGGCATTATCGCCTAGCTGGTCATCCGGGCGCCGTGGCGTCCATTAAAGATGGTCAGTGCAAGCAGCGGGTTCCGCAGGTTTGCTAGGCGGGGTTCCACGACCTCGAGCTTCGGAGCTTTGAACACGCCCGCCAGGGTACGGTTCGGGGTTGCCGTCGCAAGCGATCTTTGGAGGACACATGAAAGACAGAATCCGTGTCAGACTCAGGGGTTTTGACGTTCGGCTGATTGACGACAGTGCCAAGTCAATTGTTACTACCGTTCAGCGAGCCGGCGCGAAGGTGGCGGGGCCTATCCCTCTGCCTACCAGAATCAACAAGTACACTGTTCTTCGCTCACCGCACGTGCACAAGAAAGCGCGCGAGCAGTTCGAGATGAGGACTCACAAACGCCTGATCGACATCCTTAGCCCCACGCCGGAGGTAATGGACGCCCTGATGAAATTAGAGCTTCCCGCCGGTGTCGATGTCGAGATCAAGCAGTAAACGCACGGTTTCGTACCGTATCGTTCAACGCTTCAGGAGAGAGCATGTTAGGATTAATCGGAAAGAAAATGGGCATGACCCAGGTCTTCGACGAGACGGGCCGGCTAACGCCGGTCAGCGTGATCGCCGTTGCGCCTAACACCGTCGTCGGTCTCCGGACTACCGACAAGGATGGCTACCAGGCCGTCGTGTTGGGCGTGAAGGAAATGAAGGCTAAGCATGTCAGCAAGCCCTATGCGGGACAGTTTCCCGAGGGCATCACCCCCAAGAAGGTTATCCGCGAGATGCGCGACTTTTCGGCTCCGGTCGAAGTCGGTCAAGCGCTCGACGTTACCCTGTTCGAGAAGACCCGTTATGTCGATGTCGTTGCCAACAGCAAGGGCAAGGGTTTTCAGGGCGTCATTAAGCGCTGGGGTTTCGGAGGTGGTCGCAATACCCACGGTTCCAAGTTCCATCGCGAACCGGGCGGTACCGGCATGAGCACCTACCCGCACCACACCTTCAAGAACCGCAAGCTGCCGGGACACATGGGCAACGCCCGCGTGACCGTCCAGAATCTCAAGGTCATCAAGATCGACGTGGAAAACGGCTATATGCTGGTGCGCGGAGCCATCCCTGGCCCCCGTAACTGCATGGTGATCGTCAGCGCGGCCGTCAAGAAAGCTAAGTGAGGATAGACTATATGCAGAGTAAAGTCTTTTCCGTACAGGGCAAGGAACTTAAGACCATCGAGCTGTCCGACGCTGTTTTCGGTCTTCCCGTAAACGAAGACGTCATTTGGTACGCCATTAACAATGAGCTTGCCAATCTGCGCGTCGGCACCGCCGATACCAAGACCCGCAAGGATGTGCACGGCACCAATCGCCGCCCATATTCCCAGAAGGGTACTGGCCGCGCCCGCCAGGGCGACGTCAAGAGTCCGCTGTACGTCGGTGGCGGTATCGTATTCGGTCCGCATCCCCGCGATTACTCGTTCGCGATGCCCAAGAAGGCCAAGCGTTTGGCCATGAAGAGTATCCTGAGCCTGAAGGCGCAGAACTCCACCATGAAAGTGGTCGAGGATTTCAAGGTTGAGTCCGGCAAGACCAAGGATTTGGTCGCGGTGCTCAAGAATTTGCTTCCGCAAGACAAGGCCGAGCGTACGGTCATCGTGCTCAATGACGATGACGCCATGGTGAAGCGCGCCGGGAAGAACATTCCCTGGCTGCACTTCCTGTCGTACAACCGGCTGCGCGCCCATGACTTGTTCTACGGACGCACCGTCCTGGTCATGGAGTCGGCTGTCGCCAGTCTCAATGACTACTATGCGGATAAATAAGGAAGGCCAATGATGCAGTACGACAGCATTCTGATTGAGCCGGTTCTGAGCGAAAAAAGCAACGGCCTTCGCGAGATCGGCCAGTACGTTTTTCGGATTGATCCGCGTGCTACTAAGCTCATGGTAAAAGAGGCGGTTCGCCGCCTGTTCGATGTGCACCCGATATCGTGCTCCATCGTCAATGTCAAGGGCAAGCCCAAGCGGCTGCGCAACCGCTCCGGCTATACTTCCAGTTGGAAGAAGGCGATCGTTCGCCTACCCAAGGGCGAGACCATCAAGGTCTTCGAAGGCGCATAAGGAATAGGGGACTACTATGGCTATAAAGACTTTCCGGCCGATAACCCCCGGACTCAGGCACCGGGTGCAGGTGGTGAACGACGCGCTCACCATCGGCAACGAGCCTTGCAAGGCGCTGACCAAGGGCAAGAAACAAAATGCCGGCCGCGCCAGCAACGGTCGTATCTCAGTCCGCCGCAAGGGCGGTGGACACAAGCGCAAGATCCGTCTGATCGACTGGCGCCGCGACAAGCTGGGTATTCCCGGCAAGGTTGCCACCATCGAATACGATCCGAACCGCTCGGCGAACATCGCCCTGATCAACTATGTTGACGGCGAGAAGCGCTATATCATCGCCCCCAAGGGCCTGGTAATAGGGCAGGAAGTTCTGTCTGGCGCCGGAGCGCCGCCGGAAATCGGCAACGCCCTGCCGCTGGAAAACATCCCGCTCGGCTTTACGGTGCACAATGTCGAGCTCACCCTCGGCAAGGGCGCCCAGATGGCCCGTTCGGCCGGTGCCGCGGCTCTCCTGGTCGGCGTTGACGGTGATTATATCACCCTCAAGCTGCCGTCTAATGAGTTGCGCCTGGTTTTTAAAAAATGCATGGCCACCATCGGCATCGTCGGCAACGAAGAGCACATGAACGAGCGCTTCGGTAAAGCCGGCCGTATCCGCTGGTTGGGCAAGCGGCCGCGGGTGCGCGGCGTTGCCATGAACCCGGTCGACCATCCGCACGGCGGTGGTGAGGGTCGTGGTAAAGGTTACAGGTCGCCGGTTACCCCGTGGGGCCAGCCCTGTAAAGGTTACAAGACGCGCGATGCGCACAAGCCGTCGAGCCGCTTCATCGTCAAGCGACGCAAGTAAGAGATAGGAGCCAACCGTGTCCAGGTCCATAAAGAAAGGCCCGTTCATCGAGAAGAGCCTCTACAAGAAGGTCGTCGAGATGTCCAAGGCAGGCGAGAAGCGCATGATTAAGACGTATTCCCGCTGTTCCACAATCATTCCCGAAATGGTCGGTATGACTCTTTCGGTCCATAACGGCAAAAGCTGGGTTCCCGTGTACGTGACCGAGAATCTTGTCGGGCACAAGCTTGGCGAGTTTTCCCCCACCCGCATTTTCCGCGGGCATGCCGGCTCCGATAAAAAAGCCGCTAAGAGGTAGGTGAACGATGGCTAAAGTTACAGGTTACCCTGCATACGCCAAATTTCTGATGGGCTCCCCGTCCAAGATTCGTCCGGTTGCCGACCTGGTCCGCAACAAGGCTTATCCTGAGGTGATGGCCATTCTGGATAACATGCCCCACAAGGGCGCCCGCCTGATTCGCAAGGTGGTGATGTCGGCGGCAGCCAATGCCCTCAACCAGAACCGCAAATTGGGTGAGGATATGCTGTATGTTAAAGAATTGAGAATTGATGACGGCCCCCGCATGCGCCGCGTCTGGTTCCGGGCCCGCGGCCGGGCCGACATGCTGGTCAAGCAGATGTGTCACATCAGTGTCGTGGTAGACGAAGTTGCAAAGGCGGAGGCATAAAAGTGGGTCAAAAAGTAAATCCGATTGGTCTGCGCATCGGTATCAACAAGGACTGGAGTTCCCGCTGGTTTGTCGATCCGCGTGACTACGCCAAGACCCTGCACGAGGATCTGAAGATCCGGGCGCGCATGTACCAGCTGCCCGAGGCCAAGAGCGCCGATATTTCCGAGATCGAGATCATCAGGCATCCGCAGAAGGTCACCATCGTGATCCACACCGCCAAGCCCGGTGTCCTGATCGGCCAGAAGGGCGCGAACATTGAACGCATCGGCCTTGAGCTTCAGAAGTTCGCTTCCAAGAAGATCAACATCAAGATCAAGGAAATCAAGCGCGTCGAGACCAACTCCATGATCGTGGCCATGAACGTCTGCCGGCAGCTGGAAGGTCGCGGCTCGTTCCGCCGCACCATGAAGATGGCCGTCAGTTCCGCCATGAAGGGCGGCGTCCAGGGTTGTAAGGTGCGCATGTCCGGCCGCCTCGGCGGTGCCGACATGAGCCGCACCGAAGAATACAAAGAAGGCCGGGTGCCGCTACACACGCTGCGCGCCGACATCGATTACGGATTTTGGGAAGCCCTGACCACCTACGGCAAGATCGGCGTTAAAGTCTGGATCTGCAAGAGCGACAACGCCCTTGTCGGAGACAAGAAGGAAGACGCCGGACTGATGCCGGGCCGGCCGCGCCGTGATGGCGGCGACCGACCGGAGCGCAGCGAGCGTTCCGATCGTGGCGGAAGCAACGACCGGGGAGCCCCGCGCGGCCCGCGTACTGGCGGTAACCGTGGCGGCCCGCGCCCTACCCAGGCGAGGAGCTAAATAATGCTGTCACCTAAGAGAGTAAAGCATCGCAAGGTGCAACGTGGAAAGACCAAGGGTGAGGCGCAGGCAGGCAATTCGCCGGCTTTCGGCGAGTTTGCCCTGATGTGCGAAGAGCCTTTCTGGATCACCGCCCGCCAGCTGGAAGCCGCCCGCGTGGCCCTTAACCGCCATATCAAGCGCGGCGGCAAGCTGTGGGTGCGCATTTTCCCCGACAAGCCGTATTCCAAGAAACCCTTGGAAGTGCGCATGGGTAAGGGTAAGGGTGGTCCGGAATACTGGGTGGCCGTCGTGCGGCCGGGTACCGTGTTGTTCGAGTTGGCCGGTGTGACCCGCGAGCTGGCGGCATCCGCCATGAAGCTGGCCGGCTCCAAGCTGCCCATCAAGACCAAGTTCGTGGCCCGGGCCGACATGGAGATGGAGTGATCGCATGAAGAACTCATTCAAGGACCTGAAGCTCGAGGAGCTGGTCGCCAAGCGCGAAGAACTGCGCAAGAAATTTTTCGATCTCCGCTTCAAGATGGTCATGGGCCATGTCGAGAACCCTCTCGAGAAGCGGACCCTGCGACGCAGTATTGCCAGGCTTAATTGCCTGATTGGCATGCGCGACCGCCAGGCCAAGGCTTAACGGAGGAAGTGGTTCATGGAAGCCAAGACCAAGAAAGAAAGGCCGATGCTGCAGGGCGTCGTCGTCAGCGACAAGATGGCCAAAACCATCGTCGTTGAAGTGATGTTGCGCAAGCTGCACCCGCTTTACAAGAAGTACCTCACCCGCTCGAAGAAGGTGAAGGCTCACGATGAAACAAATGACGCCAAGGTGGGTGACACCGTACGCGTCGTCGAGTGCCGCCCGCTCTCCCGCGACAAGCGTTATCGCCTGGCCGAGATTGTGGAACGGGCCCGCTAAGCCACGGAGAACAGCGACATGATACAGGTAGAATCAAAACTGAACGTGGCCGACAACTCCGGCGCAAAAATCGTTCAGTGTATCAAAGTACTTGGTGGCTCGAAGCGCCGCTACGCGTCGATCGGCGATACCATCGTCGTCGCCGTGAAGCAGACCATCGCCAATTCGGCCATCAAGAAGGGAACCGTCGAGAAGGCGGTCATCGTGCGGGTGCACAAAGAGTATCGCCGCCCCGATGGCACCTATATCCGGTTCGATGACAATGCTTGCGTCATCATCGACGCAAACAAGAACCCCAAGGGTAAGCGCATCTTTGGTCCCGTGGCGCGCGAGTTGCGCGAGAAGGACTATATGAAGATCGTGTCTTTGGCCCCTGAGGTCCTTTAAGGAGCCGGTGGATGAACGAAGTGAAGCATAGCACCAAGCTTAAGAAAGATGATCTCGTGAAGGTCATCTCAGGCAAGGACCGCGGCAAGCAGGGCAAGATCCTGCATATCGACATGGTCAAGGGCCGGGCGATCGTGCAGGGCCTGAACATGATGAAGAAGGCCATGCGCAAGAAGAGCCAGAACGACCGCGGCGGCATCGCCGAGATCGAAGCGCCGCTCCGCCTCTGCAACGTCATGATCGTCTGCAAGAAGTGCGGCCCGACGCGCCTGGGTTACAAATTTATCGGTACCGACAAGAAGCGCGTGTGCCGTAAGTGCGGGGAGGCCCTCTGATGGCCAAGCAGCAGACTGTATATGTGCCGCGGCTGAAGAAGATCTACGCCGAGAAGATCGTTCCCGACCTGAAGGGCGAGTTCGCCTACAAGTCGGTCATGGAAGTGCCGCGCTTTGTAAAGGTCGTGGTGTCCATGGGCGTTGGCGAAGCCAAAGAGAATCGCAAGATCCTCGACGCGGCCGTCGGCGACGTCAACATCATCACGGGCCAGAAGGCCGTGAAGACCAAGGCTCGCAAGTCTATCGCCACGTTTAAGATCCGCGAAGGCCAGGAAATCGGCTGCCGCGTGACCCTGCGCGGCACCCAGATGTGGGAGTTCCTGGATCGCCTGATGAACGTGGCCCTGCCGCGCGTCAAGGATTTCCGCGGCGTCAATCCGAACGCCTTTGATGGACATGGCAATTATTCACTGGGTATCACCGAGCAGATCATCTTCCCGGAGATCGACTTCGACAAGATCGAAAAGGTGATGGGTTTGAATGTGGCCATCGTAACAACCGCCCGCACTGACAAGGAAGCCCGCAGCCTCCTCGCCAAAATGGGCATGCCTTTCAGAAAGTAAGAGAGGACAGGAATGGCCAGAAAAGCGATGATACTTAAGGCGCTCGCCAAGCCCAAGTATATGACAAGGCACGTGAACCGCTGCAAGATCTGCGGCAGGCCCCGTGGGTATTTGCGCAAGTTCGACATGTGTCGAATCTGCTTCCGGAAATTGGCCAGCAATGGTCTATTACCGGGCGTAACGAAATCTAGCTGGTAGGAGGACCTGGAATGAGTGTTTCCGATCCCGTCGCCGACATGTTGACCAAGGTTCGCAACGCGAGCATGGCGCGCCACGAAAAAGTGGATATCGCCACCTCACGCATGAAGCTTGAGATCGTAAAGATCTTAAAGACTGAAGGCTATATTAAGAACTTCAAGAAGATCGTTCAGGATGGACAGAATTTTATCCGGGTCTTTCTCAAATACGATGAAGCTGACGATCCGATCATCCATGG
Source organism: Spirochaetes bacterium GWB1_60_80 (assembly GCA_001829185.1). GTDB lineage: Bacteria > Spirochaetota > Spirochaetia > Treponematales > UBA12059 > UBA12059. The sequence continues at coordinate 9,474 of MIAR01000037.1, read as the reverse complement.
CGTGGAACGCGTTTCCAAGCCTGGACGCCGCGTCTACACTGGCTACAAGAGTATGCCGCGTGTACATAACGGTTTCGGAACGGTCGTGGTGTCTACCTCAGACGGCATCACCACCGGTCGTAAGGCTGCCGAACGCAAGGTTGGCGGCGAGCTTATCTGCACCATCTGGTAATCGAAGGGGAACCGCCATGTCTCGAATAGGCAATATGCCCATCACCGTACCGAAAGGCGTCAAAGTCGCCGTGCAGGGGAATCTGGTCAACGTGGAAGGCCCTAAAGGCAAGCTGTCCCAAGAGCTTGCGTCGTCTTTCATCACTGTCGTGGTCAAGGACGATCTGGTAACGGTCTCCCGCGCCAATGACGCGAAGCAGACCAAGGCCTTCCATGGCCTGTACAGGAACCTGATCAACAATATGGTCACCGGCGTCTCCACCGGCTTCACCAAGGCCCTCGTCATCAATGGCGTCGGTTACAAGGCTGAAGTCCAGGGGAAGCTGCTGGTGCTGAATCTGGGGTTTTCCACGGACTTCTTCGTGGCTATCCCGGACAGCTTAAAAGTCACTGTCGAGGGCAACAACCAGAAAGTGGTCGTCGCCGGCTACGACAAACAACTCGTGGGCCTTTTCGCCAGCGAGATACGCAGCTTGCGCAAGCCTGAGCCTTACAAAGGCAAGGGTATACGCTATGAAACAGAGACCATTCGCAAGAAGGTCGGCAAGACAGGCGTAAAGTAAGGATTAAGCATGAGCAATAGAGAACTTTCGGACAAGATCCGCAAGCGCGATGCCCGCAAGGCGCATGTGCGCAAGAATATACTGGGCAGCGCCGAACGGCCGCGCCTGACGGTGTTCCGCTCGAACAAGAACCTGTACGTGCAGGTCATCGACGACGCCGCTGGCCATACGCTGGTCGCCGGCAGCACCCTCGAGGAAGCCCTCAAGGGCACCCGGCCGACCGTCGAAGGCGGCACAAAGTTGGGCGAGCTGGTTGGCGCCCGCCTCAAGGAAAAGAACATTGGTACCGTGGTCTTCGACCGCAACGGTTACAATTATCACGGCGTCATCAAAGCCATTGCCGACGGAACCCGCAAAGCCGGGATCCAATTCTAGGGGGAACTCGTGGAGAGAAGAGACAGGGACGATAGGTCCCGCGATGCCTACATCGAGAAGCTCGTCAAGCTCAACCGTACCGCCAAGGTCGTCAAGGGCGGACGCCGCTTTTCCTTCTCCGCCCTGACGGTGGTGGGGGATCGGTCCGGCAACGTTGGCTACGGCTTCGGCAAGGCCAACGACGTGACCGAGGCGATCCGCAAGAGTATCGACAAGGCCAAGCGCGGCATGATCAAGATGCCGATCAAGAACGGCACCATTCCGCACGACATCGTCGGCAAGTTCAAGGCTTCGCACGTGCTGATGAAGCCGGCCTGCCCCGGTTCCGGTATTATCGCCGGCGGCGCGGTCCGCGCCATCATGGAAGCCGGCGGCGTGACCGACATCCTGGCCAAGAGCCTGGGCAGCCGTACCGCGGTCAACGTCATCCGCGCCGTGTTTAACGGCATCAAGCGGATCGGCGACGCCCGCGTCACGTCGCATAATCGCGGCAAGACTCTCAAGGATATGTGGGGTTGATCATGGCTGAAAAAATCGAAATTGAACTCATGAAGAGCGTCATTTCCTGCAAGCCGAACCAGGTAGCCACCGTGCGTTGCCTCGGCCTGCGCAAGGTCAACTCGGTGGTGATCCAGGACGCCAGCCCGGCCATACTCGGCATGGTGCGCACCGTCTCCCACCTGGTTGAGGTCCGCCCTTACAAGGGCAAGGAGAAGAAGTAATGTCCGATTTCAATCTTCATCCGCCGGCTGGCGCCACCAAGCGCAAGCGCATCGTGGGTCGCGGCCGCGGCTCCGGCATGGGTGACAACGCCGGTAAGGGTTCCAAGGGCCAGCAGTCGCGCTCCGGCGGCGGCAACCCCTATGCGGGCTTTGAGGGCGGTCAGATGCCCTTATTCCGCCGTATTGCCCATCGCGGCTTTAATAACAAGAACTTCGCCACCGTTTACCAGATCGTTAACCTTCTGGACGTCGAGACCCGCTTCGTGGTCGGCGAAACCGTCGATACCGAAAACCTGGTCATCAAGGGTCTGGCCCGCAAGCTGGATCTGCCGGTCAAGATTCTCGGCAACGGCGAGTTGACCAAGGCATTGACCTTTGTCGTCGACAAGGTATCCGCCTCCGCCAAAACCAAGATCGAAAAGGCCGGCGGCAAGGTTGAGACACCCTGATCAGGCAAATCCAGGAAGGAAGGTAGGCTTTTATGGCTGGTAACCCGTTGGTTGATGTTTTCCGCATCAGAGAACTGCGGCAACGCATCCTCTATACGATCGCCTGGCTTATTATATTCCGGATCGGGACCTATATCCCGATTCCGGGTATCAATGCCAGCGCGCTCAAAACCGCTCTCAGTTCCGGTACTTCCGGCGGCATCACCGATTATCTGGACTTCTTCTCGGGCGGTGCCTTCAAGAATTTCTCGTTGTTCATGCTTGGCGTTATGCCCTACATCTCCACCCAGATCATCATGCAGCTGCTGCTGGTGGTCTTCCCCAGCCTGAAGAAACTGGCCGAGGAAGACGGTGGACGGCGCAAGATCGCCTTCTATACTAGGATAGGCACCGTGGTGGTCTGTATCGTGCAGTCGCTGGCCATGGTCAGCTACGCCAAGAGCATGGATGTCATCCTGCCGGAGATCAGCCCGACCCTGTACACGTTCCTGGCCATCTTCACCGTCACGACTGGATCCTTGTTCCTGGTCTGGATCGGCGAACAGATTACCAAGCGCGGTATCGGCAACGGCATCTCGATTATCATCTTCGCCGGTATCGTGGCCCGTCTGCCGCATGGCCTGCTTGAACTGTGGCGCGCCATTACCAATGACGAGATCAACCCGGTTTTTGCCGTGATCGTGATCCTGATGTTCGTCTTGGTCGTCGCCATGGTGGTCTACGAGCAACAGGGCCAGCGCAAGATTCCGGTGCAGTACGCCAAGCGCGTGGTCGGCCGCCGGATGTACGGTGGTCAAAACACCTATATCCCGTTCAAGATCAACCCGTCTGGCGTCATCCCGGTTATCTTTGCCTCGTCGTTGCTGACCTTCCCGCTGCAGTTGCTGCAGGGTTTCGGTAGCGGCGCCAAATGGGTGCGCGACCTTTCGTTTGCCTTGCGGCCTGAAGGTCTTTTGCACAATATTCTTTATGTAGTGCTCATCGTGTTCTTCGCTTATTTCTACACCCAGGTTACGCTTAACCCGCAAGAGATCAGCAAGAACATTCGCGAGAATGGTGGTTCCATACCCGGTATCCGCTCCGAGCGGATGGAGGAATACCTCACCCGGATACTGAACAGAATCGTATTACCGGGCGCCCTTTATCTGGCCCTGATCGCGCTCATCCCGACTCTGGTACAGCAGATGTTCAAGTTCCCCGCGGAACTGTCCTACCTGCTGGGCGGCACCTCGCTGCTGATCCTGGTCGGCGTTGATCTCGACACCATGTCCCAGATCGAGGCGCAGCTCAAAATGCATCATCACGATGGACTGACCAAGAAGGGCCATATCAAGGCGCGCAACCTGTAAGCCGTCTGGCGGCCGTCCCGTCGGGGCGGTTGCCGGGCGGTAGCGGGCCGGCGGTCGGTTGTAGTGGTCGGACAAGGATTTAACTCACGAAATCCTGACCCGTACCGCTAGACCAAGCATGGCTAAATGTGGTACAAAATCTATTCGTATGGCATGGAGGAATTGACTATGAAAGTCAGGACTAGCGTCAAGCGCATTTGTGATAAATGCAAGGTGATCAAGCGCAAGGGAATCGTGCGCATCATCTGCGATAATCCCAAGCACAAGCAGAAACAAGGTTAAGGGGGACACTGTAGATGGCTCGTATAGCGGGTATTGATTTACCCAACAAGCACGTTGAAATCGCCCTTACCTACATTTACGGTATCGGCCGCACTAGCGCTCGCAAGATCTGCGACGCGGTCAAGATCGATCCGAACAGGAATATCAACGATCTTTCCAATGATGAAGTCAATGAGCTGCGCAAGCTCATCGAAAATGATTACAAGGTTGAAGGACGGCTTCGCTCCGAAATCGCTCTCAATATCAAACGCTTGATGGACATCGGTTGCTACCGCGGTCTGCGTCATCGTCGAGGTCTGCCGGTCCGTGGCCAGCGCACTCGCACCAATGCGCGCACCCGCAAAGGTAAGAAGAAGACCGTGGCCAACAAGAAGAAGGTTTAAGGGGAGGATTGCACCGTGGCGCAAGTAGTAAAGACCAAGACCAAGAAGCGAAAAGAGAAAAAAAGTGTTTATGAAGGGAAAGTCTTTATCCAGGCTACCTTCAACAACACCATTATCACCGTTACCGATCTCAACGGTAATGCCATTTCCTGGGGTTCCTCCGGTGGCCTGGGCTTCCGTGGCGCGAAGAAATCCACCCCCTTCGCGGCACAGTCCGTCACCGAACAGGCAGTATCGAAGGCCCTCAACGTAGGCCTTCGCGAAGTGCACGTGTATGTCAAAGGTCCCGGTATCGGTCGCGAGTCGGCCATCCGCCAGATCGGCGCGCTTGGTCTCAAGATCAAGAGCATCAGTGACGTTACACCCATTCCTCACAACGGCTGCCGCCCCAGAAAAGCGCGAAGAATGTAAGGTAGGGGAGACTATAAATGGGAAGATATACCGGCCCCCGGTGCCGCCTGTGCCGCACCGAGAGCAAACGATTGTTTCTGAAGGGTGACAAGTGCAAGTCCGACAAATGCCCGATTAACCGCAAGCGGCCCTTGCCCGGACGTGACCCTAAGGTCCGCGCCAAGAAGCAGACCGATTACGCCGTCCAGCTGCGCGAGAAGCAGAAGCTCAAGAAATCTTACGGAATGCAGGAAAAGCAGTTCCGCCTGACCTTCGAGAAGGCTGCCCGTATGCCCGGCAAGACTGGCGAGACCCTTTTGACCTTGCTGGAACGCCGCCTCGACAATGTCGCCTATCGCCTGCGCTTCGCTTCCAGCCGCGCCCAGGCCCGCCAGGTGGTGTTGCACGGCCATGTTCAAGTTAACGGCAAGCGCGTCAACATCCCCTCGTACATCCTCAAGGCTGGCGACGTGGTCAGTATTCATCCGGCCTACCGGACCAACAAGGTGCTTTTAGGCGCCCTGGGTGAGTACGAGAAGAGCGGCGTCATGCCCTGGCTGTCGCTCGATGTCGGCAAATGCGAAGGCAAACTCAATATCATACCGCAGCGACAGGATATCACCGATATGGCCGACATCCGCGAACAGCTCGTGGTCGAGCTCTATTCGAAATAAGGGGCAGACATGGCGCGAAAAAACTTGCTTAAGGGATTCAAGCGGCCCAAGGGTATTACGTACGAGCAGAGTGAAAGCACCTCTGACTATGGCAAATTCCTTGCCTATCCCTTTGAGCCCGGTTACGGTACTACTATCGGTAATACTTTGCGCCGCATCCTTCTTTCCTCCATCCAGGGCTACGCGATCACGGCTGTGCGGATAACCTGCCAGCAACCGGACGGCGGCCAGCACGTGGTCGCCTCCGAGTTCGAGACCATCCCCGGCGTTACCGAGGATACCATCGAGATCCTGAACAACCTGAAGCAGCTGCGCGTGCAGTTGCCGCTGGACGAGGATCAGGCTACCTTTGGGTTCGAATTCGCCGGGCCGGCGGTTATTACCGCCGCCGACTTGATCGCCCAGAGCTCGCTGAAAATCCTTAACCCGAACGCCACCATCATGACTTTGATGGCTGGCACGAAACTCGACGTCGAGATCCAGGTGGACCTGGGACGCGGCTACGTGGCCAGCGAGGTGAACGAGAAGTATATCGAGGTGGTAGGCACCATTCCGATGGACGCGGTGTTTTCGCCGGTCATCAAGTCGCGTTTCGCGGTTGAGCCCACCCGGGTGGGGCAGCGCTCGGACTACGACAAACTGGTCCTGGAGATTTGGACCGACGGCACCATCAAGCCGGAAGACGCCCTGGCCGAGGCCGCCAAGATCGCCAAAGACCATTTCTCGATTTTCGTCAACTTTGACGAATCGGACAATGGCGGCGACGAGGAAGCCGACGAGCTCGACGACCGGATTAAGCAGATCCTGGCCACCCCGGTCGAAGAACTGGAACTTTCGGTGCGCTCGTCTAATTGCCTGAAGAACGCCAACATCAAGACCATCGGCGATCTGACGCGCAAGACCGAGGACGATATCGCCAAGACCAGAAATTTCGGCAAGAAATCTTTGCAGGAAATAAAGGACCGCCTGGTCGAGTGGAACCTGAGCCTGGGAATGACCGACTATACCCAGCTCCGCAACCATCTCAAGGTGGAAAAGCAGAAGGAAGACAGTCATGAATCATAAGAAGGGTTTCAATAAACTCAACATGATGGCGGCGCACCGCAAGGCGACGCTGCGGAATATGGCAACGGTCCTTTTCAAGCATGAGCGCATCGTCACGACCAAGGCCAAGGCCCTGGAAGTGCGGCGCACTGCCGAAAAGATGATTACCCGCGCCAAAGAAGATTCCGTCAACAACCGGCGGCTGCTGGCCGCCAAGATCATGGACGAGGGCGTGCTCGTCAAGCTCTTTACCGACATCGGTCCGCGCATGAAGGCCCGGGCCGGCGGCTATACCCGCATCCTGAAGATGGGGTTCCGCAAGGGCGACGCCGCCAGCATGGTGATCCTGGAACTGGTGGATCGCAAGGCCGACGACGAGAAGACCAAGAAAGACGAAGCCAAGGACAAGCAGAAGGCCAAAGTCAAGGCTGAGAAGGTCAAGGCCAAAGCCTCAACGGCCAAGGCTGCCGGCAAGAAGGCTCCGGCCGCAAAAGCCGCCGCGGACGCGGAAACGAAATAAGGCGGAGGAAACGCATGTCGAAAGCACATCGTGGTAAAGGTATCCAGGAACTGGCCAATGGCGGCCGCGGGCAGTGCCCGGTCTGCAAGAAGACCGGCGTGAAGCTGCTCTACGAGCAGGAGATCGAGGGTCAGAAGACTAAGATCTGCAAGATCTGCAAGGCCACCCTGGCCAACAAGAAATAAACAGCCGGCCCCGCCGACTGTCCAATTGAAAGCCCGCCTGTCCAAACCTGGACACGCGGGTTTTTTTTGCGCCTTGGCGTCGGACAGCCGGTCCGTCCGGGCCAGAAAAAGGGCCAGCCGGCACTCTTTGCAGGTTGGCCCTTCGGGCGGATCCAGGCCAGCTGGAGGTTTGGACTATAAATTCATGGCAGCCTTGACTCCGAGGTAGAAGACTACGGGCAAGGCCTCGGATGTGACATCAGGCAGGAACAGGCCGATGGCGCCAGCGCCGACGCGGAAGGTGTCGCCCAGCTTGAACCAGGCCGAGACGTCCGGCATGAAGACCTGACCGAACTCGGTCCGGTTTCCCAGCAGACCAAACATAAAGAAGGCGCCGCCACCAACTTGGCCGGCAAGTACCACTGGCCCCAATTCAAGTTCCACAAAAGCATTAGGCCAAACCAGGCTAATAAAGACGAGGGAATACATGCGAGCGCCTACACCGAAGCGCAGGCCGCCATCGCCGAGTCGGTAGTAGAGGCCGGCAGACGGGAAGGGCAAGGTAACTGGCAAATCCAGTGGATCACCGACCAGACCAATACCTTCGGCTACCGCGCCGACACTTAATGGTACATCGATACCCAAATCTATCCGCACCTGGGCCGAGGCCACGACGCTGAAAGCCAGTGCAATAAACAGAACCATAATCAGACGTTTCATACAAAACCTCCTGCTTGACTCGTACACCCTACAATATAGCGCATTCTGTCTGAAAAAATCGGAATTTTGGTTTTTTTAAGGTGCGAGGCAGAAAAACGTTGCCAAGTAGCCTCCGGCCGGAGTGATTGCAGACTGGTTGGCGAAGGATGAGCGCCTGCCCGAGCGAGCCTTATCCATGTACTCTTGACAGGGCTATCCAAGTACATTGATAAGGCTATCCAAGGACCATTGATAAGGCTATCCAAGGACCATTGATAAGGCTATCCAAGGACCATTGATAAGGCTATCCAAGGACCATTGATAGCGTTATGGATGGACCATTAATAATGCTATCCGCGCACTATTTATAGTTCGATGCGGGCTGATTCGTCTAGTCAGCTTGCCTTCCATTATACTATCGCCAGCCTCCTCCAGTACCTGTGCGCATTAAATAAAGCAATAAATAATAATTGTTACAAGTTACTATTTGTTACCAAAATTTAATAACAATTGTTATTTCAGTAAGCGGATGCGGGGTCGTAGCTGATTCGGGTGGCTGACTTACTAAGAATTTCAGTAGATCGTATACACAAGCGATTATTAAACTAGGTGGGTATCCACTTGGCTCAGGCACCCACTAGAAATTGTGGTTTTTGATGGCCATTTTTATAACATACCACTACATCTTGTGTTGACCTGAGCCGAATGGATACCCACCTTAAACTATTTAATATCCGCAGTTCTAAGCCTAATTATGTGTTTTATATAACGAAATTCATAGTAATACATGATAGCCGGATGACCATAACCAAGGAACAAGGAAAGAGAGGTGCACTATGAGAAGACTCTGACAAGACTCTGACAAGACTCTGACAAGACTCTTATAAGACAATGAAGCATGGGGTTACTGGGATGAAGCTTCGGTCCATGATCAAACGTAGCCTGCCACTGGCAGCCTGCCACCGGTAAATTGCTACTGGCAAATTGCCGCAGCTTCCAATACAGGAATGGTCTTAGACCGTTCTGCGATGATTTACAGGAATTTGAGATTACCCTCTAGGCCTTCCCTGGGAAAGCCCATTGCCATACCATGGAGTTATCATGAACACTACGTTTACAACCGAGGCGCGCAAGCTCAATGTCGTGCTGCACAGCAATAGCCTGAGCGAAGTCGGCAATGAATATTATGGCCGCGTCCAGCGCAACAGCCAGACCATCAACCTGGCTAACATCATCGCCCACATCGGCGAGCATGAGACCAGCGTCCGGCCGCTGACCATACAGTACTGCGCTGGCCTCTTGAAGACCGAGATCTTGCGCCTCTTAGCCACCGGCAGCGCCGTCAACGTGCTGGACATCTGCACCGCCTACCTGGGCGTCAAAGGAGGCGTTTCCGGCGAGAATCCGTCACCAACCGACCTGAACCGCTTTGAAGTGCGCTGCACGCCCACCGCCGAAGCCCGCGCCATTACCGCCAATCTGACGACGGCCACGGTGAGCAAGTCCGAACCGGGTGGCTTCATCAACCGCATCGTCGACCTGTTCAGTAGCCAGGTAGATAGCCAACTGACCTTGGGCCGGTCGCTGCGCCTAACAGGCTGTTGAAATTCTCAAATTTGTATTCCTATGGTATACTGTTTGCGGAGGGGCAGTATGCGTGGATTCGAGGAGAAGCAGGTTGATGCATTT
>MIAR01000036.1 GCA_001829185.1 Spirochaetes bacterium GWB1_60_80 | reverse complement strand
AAAAAGAACGACAGGATTCCTCCGAATTGATCAATTGTTCGAAAGCTTGTTGATCTGCCGGATACTTTTCCATCTAGCTATACTACCGGTGGTATGTACCTTAGTCAAGTGCATACCCAGGAAATGAAATTGGTCCGAAAAACGAGGGCGGCCCTGCCGGTACTGGCGAGGCCGCCCTTTTTCATTTCGGACGCCTATTGACTGCTTACATCTGGTCGATGGTAGCGATGCCGAGCAACGACAGGCCGAGTTGCAGGCAGCGGCCAACTTCGCGGCACAATGCCAGGCGGCTGGCTTTGATAGCGGCGTTCTCGGCGTTCATGACCGGGCACTTCTCGTAAAAACCGTGGAAGATCGAGGCAAGGTCATACAGCCAGGTACAAAGGCGGTGCGGCTCAAGGCTGCGCGACACTTGGTCGAGCACGTCCCCCAGCTTGAGCATCTGCATGGCCAAGGCCCGTTCTTCGGCCGTGCCCAGCCTGATGGCCGCAGCGCCGATAGAGACACCAGCCTCGGCGGCCTTACGGAAAATGCCTTGGATGCGGACATAGGCGTTCTGAAGGTATGGCGCGGTATTGCCCTCGAAGGCCAGCATGCGGTCCCAACTGAAGACATAATCCTTGATGCGGTCATTGCACAGATCGACGTACTTGATGGCGCCGATGCCGATAGCCGAGGCGATGCCATCCTTCTCGGTCTCGGCCAGGCTGGGTGATTTCTCGGTAACAATAGTGCGTGCCCGCCGGAGCGCCTCGTCGATCAGGTCGGTAAGCTTGACGTTGTCGCCGGCCCTGGTCTTGAAGGGTTTGCCGTCCTCGCCAAGGATGGAACCGAAGGGGACGTGCTCGGCGCTGATACCATCCTTGAGCCAGCCGGCCATTTTACCAGCCGCGAAGATCATGTCGAAGTGCTGTTTCTGGGGAGCGCCGACGACATAGATCAGGCGCGTGGCCTTCAAATCATGGATGCGATGGCGCAGCGCGGCCAAGTCAGTGGCGTCATAACCATAGCCGCCGTCGCCCTTGCGGACGATCAGCGGCACGGGCTCGCCGTCGCGCCCTTTGAAGCCGGGAGGGAAGACGCAGACCGCGCCTTCCGATTCCACGGCCACACCGGCGGCGACGAGTTCATCCATGACCGGGGCGAGCATGCTGTTATAAAAACTTTCTCCGAAATAGTCTTCGTCGGCCAAGCGCACCCCGAGCTGGGCATAGATCTTGCCGAAGTGTTTCTTGGACTCGACGATAAGCTGTTTCCAGAAGCCGACGGTGTCAGGCTCACCGGCCTGCAAGGCGACTACCCGATGCCGGGCGCGCTCGGCGAAGTCGGGATCTAGGTCGAACCGGGCCTTGGACTCCCGGTACAAGGCGTTGAGGTCGCCGATGTCGTGGTGTTGGCCGCTAGTCTTGCCGAGCTCGACGACGTGTTCGATGAGCATGCCGAACTGGGTGCCCCAGTCGCCCAGGTGGTTGCGGCGCAGCACCTGGTGGCCGAGGAATTCAAGCACCCGGCTGAGGGCGTCGCCGATGATCGTGGAGCGGATATGACCGACATGCATCTCCTTGGCGACGTTAGGCGCGGAATAATCGATAGCGACGATATCCCGGTGAGCGGCAATTGAGACGCCGCAGCGTTGGTCCGCCACCAATTCAGCCATCATTGTTTCGAGAAAGGCATCGGTCAGGCGGATATTGACGAAGCCGGGGCCGGCTACCTCCACCGAGCTGGCGATGCCACCCAGCTCCACGGCAGCCACCACGGCCTCGGCGATGGCGCGCGGCGGGCGGCCGGCGCGTTTGGCCAGGCTCATGGCAAAGTTGGCCTGCCAGTCGCCATGGGTAGAATCGTTGGCACAACGGACAACTGGATCGGTGCCGGCAAAGCCGGTGCCGAGCGCCCGCTCGATGGCGGCGCTGAATGCTTGCTGCAAGAATGCCTGGATGTCTGTCATGTTGAGCCTCCCCGACCGGCCATACCGGCCAGTCATTGCCCAAAGTTTAACGCAAAAGCGGCTCGCGAGGCAATCCGGGGTTGGGAAGCCGCTGGCTGGCCGGCCGGAACAGTGAGCGGCGGGCCTGGTCGAGCTAAAATCTAAAAGTCGCGCGGTGTCTTGATGACCAGGCCGCCGCTTTGCTCGATCCAGATGCTGAATCGCTCGCCCGGAACGACGCGGCGGTGGACGGCGCTGCCGTAGACGCTGCGCACGATGCCGGTCAGCCGGGCGCTGCGTTCGTCGTCCATGATCTGCAGCAATTCGCGCAGGCGCTCGTGATAGGCTTCCGGCGCGATACCGTAAACGTCGGTCTCGCTGCGGGCATACATGTACGGCACGCCTTCGGCGTCGCGCAGGTTCAAGGCGATGCCGTTGGCTTGGGCCACCTGGTCGGAAAACACGCGGTACGGGATGGCCAGGTTGACTCGGCGTCCGGCCGCGATCTCGGCGTAATCGAAGTTGCAGACGAGGGCGTCAAAGTAGATGGTTGCACCCGGTAGCGTCAGGTCTTGGCGCCCGACCGCCTGGTCGCCCTGAGAAGGATCGAAAAACTCCAGTTGCAGACTGACCTGACCGTTGGCGGTTGAGGCCACGTGGACGTCGATGACCTTCTGCCGTTTCTCCAGGTTGCGCACCACCGCGGTGAGCTGGCTGATGCGCTCGGCATTCAGGCGTAGCTCGTCGAAGCGGGCCAGGCTGTCCGACACCGCGTAGAGGGTGCCGGCGATGGCCACCACGGCTATCAGGGCCGGCAGGGCCGCGAAGGCGCCGACCAGCAGGCGGTAGATTTCCTGGCCGACGATAGCGACGCTCTCGCCAGCCTTGAGTTTCTGCCCGGCAGCGGCACAGGCCAGGGAGCGGTTGCGGGCCGCCTGCCAGACGCTGAACAGGAACAAGCCGGCCAGCGCTAGGCCGCCGATAGTCAGGCCGGGAATGGTGGTGGTCAGGAACCCGACGGCTTTGCCGTAGGCCAGCAGTATATCCTTGAAAATTTCGGCGTCCATCAGCATCCTCCTGGAAAGTGGGGTGGTCAGTTGTCCTCGATGATTTCGATGCCGCCCTTGGTGCGAATCACGGCTTTGTAAACCAATCCGGGCGAGAAGGTTTCCAGTTCGGCGATGTCGTGCACGGCGTTGCCGAAGGCGCCCTTGACCGGCTGGCCGGACAGCAGCGCCTGATAGACTTCGGCCAGTTGGCCCAGGGCGGCCTCGCCGAAAGCCCCGCCTGAGTAGGTCAATGGCTGGCCGTTCGGCGCGACGATAGTCTTGAGTTCAATGCCGTTAGCCGGCGCGATGCTTTCGGTGAACAGCAGAACCGGAAAGGCCAACCAGCTGTCCCGGTACGGCGCGGCCAGGAAGTCGACGAAAAGCTCGTGCCCAGGCAAGGTAGTCTCGAGCATGCCGAACTCCTCGCCGGCCAGGTTGTAGAAACGGATGCGCACCGTCAGGCTGTCGGCTTGGCGGGACAGTATCATGAAGCGTAAGGGGACGACCTCGGCCTGGAGATTGGCGATGCTGTCTTCCAGGCTGACGATGTGCGTCTCCTGCAGGCGCGTGTAGGCGTAAAAGCCGCCGGCCGCCAGAATGGCCACGATCAGGAGGCCGATCAGAAACGAACCGAGAGTCAACTTCATGCCTGCTCCTCGGGCAGGACGCAAGCCTGCCGCTGCCCGCCGTCGGCGGGTGGTAGTAATCGAATCTTCACTGTTGTCCTTCCGGCGTCGCCTGGTCGAGCAGCGCCAGGAACTGCGGCTCGTCGATGATCGGCACGCCGTACTTGATGGCCGTCTTGTTCTTGGCCGAGCCGGAGGCTGGATCATTGGTGACCAGGTAACTCAAGTCCTGCCCGACGCTGCTCTTAACCATGGCGCCCTGGGCCTTGACCAGGGCTTCGGCGCGGGCCCGCTTCAGGCTGACCATCTCGCCGGTGAAGCAAAAGGATTTGCCGGACAGGCGTCCGCCGGCCTCTGCCGGAGGGCGGATGCGGACGCCGCCGCCGGCCAGCAGCCGATCCATCTCGTCAGTCAGGGCGGCCAAACCGTCGGCCAGGGTGGCGGCGGTAATGGCGGCGAAACCGTCGACGGCGGCCAACTGCTCGGGCCGGGCGGCGCGCAATTTGTCGAGCGTGTCAAAGCCGGCCGCCACCGCCTTGTCGGCCATGCCGGCGCCGATGCCTTCGATGTCGAAGCCGGCCACGAAATCGGCTAGGCCGATCTCGGCGCGGGAGCGCAGGTTCTGCAGGATCTTCCCGGCCAGGGCCGGACCCATGCGCTCGTATTCCTGCAATTCCTCGACGCTGAGGCTATACAGGTCAGCGATGCCGCGCACCCGGCCTGAGTCGCAGAGCTTGGCGATAATGGCCGGACCGAAGTCGCGGATGTCGAGGACGCCTAGCCATTTCTCGAGGCGGTGGCGGTTTTTCTTCGGGCACTCCTTGTTCGGGCAATACAGCCGGGTACCCTCGTCGACCAGGGCCGCGCCGCAACCGCAGCTGGTGGGCACGGCGATGGGTTGGGTGCCGGCCGGATTTTCGACCAGGCCTTCGATCTTGGGAATAATCTCGCCGCGTTTGACCACGATGACGCGCGAGCCAAGCTGCAGGCCCATGCCATTGATGGTGTTGGTATTATTGAGGTTGGCGCGCTTGACGGTGGTGCCGGCCAGGCGGACCGGTTCGATCAGGCCGATCGGGGTGTAGGTGGCACCGCTCTCGCTCCATTCCACCGCCAGCAGGGTACTGACGGCCTCTTCGAGGGCGAATTTAAAGGCGATCTGCCGCTCCGGCCGGGCTCGCCGCATGTCGCTCGTGTCGACCGACCGGGCCTTGACCACCAGGCCGTCGATGTCGTAGGGCAAGCCGGAGCGCTCGGCCATGATCCGGGCCCGGTAGTCAACGACGGCGTAGGCATCGGCCAGCACGTCATGCTGCACCACCGAAAAGCCTGCGGTCTCGAGCCAAGCCAACTTGGCCACTTCGTCGTCGAAGGGCGGGCGGGCGTCGGTCCCGATCTGGCTGGCGTCATCGTACAGGCCCAGCGGGGCCGCGTCGTAGCACAGCACCTGGAGGCGCTCGACGCCGACGCCGTCCTTGCGCTTCATGAGGCCGTTGGCGGCGTTACGGCAGTTGGCCTTGTCGGCGAAGTGGGCGGCGTGCGTGGCCCGGGACATCAGCACCTCGCCGCGCACCGCGCCGCTCCAGGCGGCCGGCAAGCGCGCCGGCACGCCGGCCATGCGCCGGACGTTAGGCGTGATGTCGTCGCCGATCAGGCCGTTGCCCCGGGTCACCGCCTTGTCCAGGCGGCCGTCGCGGTACTGCAACTCCAGGCTAGCGCCGTCCATCTTGAGCTCCACCACATACTCGCTCAGGGCGCGCTTGGCGGCCCAGGCCAGGAATTCATCCGGATCGGCCGCCTTCTCCTGGCTGCCCATGGGCAGGATGTGCTCCGCCTTGGGCCAGCCGTCCTGGGCGTCGGCGCCGATGGCGCTGAGCATCGGGCTGTCCGGATTCAGGCTTTTCAGTTCGTCCCACAAGGCGTCAAATTCGACGTCGCTGATGGCCGGATCGCCGTTATAATAGAGGGTTTGATGGTGGCGGATCGCGTCTTCCAGCTGGTCGACCCGTTTCCGCCCGTTTCCGGGCTTTTCCATAGTCTCATTGTACGGGCCGACGGGCCGCTTGGTCAATCAAAAAGCGCCGGAAAGCCACCTCTGGGCCAGCTTTCCGGCGGCCAAGCTAGGCCAAAGCGGCCCGTTACAACAGGCTGAGCGTGGCGAGGAAATGCAGCGCCGTGCCGGCGGTGACGAAGCAGTGCCAGACCGGATGCGACCAGGCCGCGTTCTTTATCAGGTAGAAGCCCGCGCCGACGGTGTAGAGTACGCCGCCGGCCACCAGCGCCCGGAGAGTTTCCGGCGCGGCGGCGGCGCTGAGCGGTTTCCAGGCCAGGACGATAATCCAGCCCATGACCACATAGACCAACGTGGAAACGAAACGCAACTTTCCGACCAGGAAAGGCTTGGAAACCAGGCCGGCCAGGGCAATCCCCCAGATCAGCCCGAACAGCCACCAGCCGACCGTCGGGCGCAGGACGGTCAGGCAAAACGGGGTGTAGGTGCCGGCGATCAACACATAGATGGCGGAGTGGTCGAGCAGTTTAAAAACCCGTTTGAGGCGCGAAGCCGGCAGGGCATGGTACAGGGTTGACATCAAGTACAGGAAAACGGCCGAAGCCCCGAACAGGCTAACCGATACGACGTGCCAGACCGTAGCCTGGCGGATGGCGGTGCCAACCAGGATGGTCGTGGCCGCAACCGCCAGCAGGGCGCTCAACCCGTGGGTGGCGGCATTGGCCACTTCCTGGCCCCGGCCGGCAGGCGCGGCGGCCGGCCGCCCCTGGCGAGGCTCAAAAATAGTTATCTCAGTATTACTCATTGCTTAGTCCCTTCCGATGGGCGCCGTGGACGGGCCGTGTCCCTATCCTATCCTACCCCTGCACTGTCTGACCGGCCGCAGGGGACAAAGTTGCGCTAAAAGTGTATAATGATCAACTGGTGCCGCGGGCTTACCCGCGGCGACGAAAGGACAATTCCATGGACACGCCGCATAAATCGGCCTTCATCAGCGTGGTCGGCCGCCCCTCGGCCGGCAAATCGACTCTTCTCAACCAGATCTGCGGCGAAAAGGTCGCCATCGTCTCGCCGGTGCCCCAGACCACCCGCAACACTATCCGCGGCATCCGCAGCCGCCCCGACTGCCAGCTGGTTTTCATCGACACTCCTGGCCTGCACGATTCGGAGAAGGCCATCAACCGCAAGCTACGCGACCTGGCCACCAGGAACCTGGCCGAGGCCGACATGATCCTGTACGTGGTGGACAGCACGCGCGCGCCCGGCAAGGAAGAGGAAACCATCGCCAGCCTGGTGGCTCCGTACGTCGCCAAATGCTTCGGCGCGGTCAACAAGATCGATTCACGCGAGTCGGACACCACGGCCGCCCGGCTGTTCCTGAGCCAGAAGGTGTCCGGCCTGCGCGTCTTCGACATCTCGGCCCAAACCGGCAGCGGCGTGGAAGCCCTGCTGGCCGCCATCGAGGCCGCCGCGCCGGAAGGCCCGGCCTACTACCCCGAGGAATTTTACACCGACCAGGAACCGGTCTTCCGCATCGCCGAAATCATCCGCGAAAAGGTCTTCCTGCATACCCGCAACGAGGTGCCGCACGCCATCTACGTCGACTACCGCAGCCACCACATGCTGGCCGACGGCACGCTGGTCTACGAGGGCGACCTGGTCGTGGAGCGCGATACCCAGAAGGGCATCATCATCGGCAAGGGCGGCGCCATGATCAAGCAAATCCGCGAAGAGGCCGAGCGCGACCTGGCCGAGATATTTCCCTACGCCGTGCAGATCTCGCTCAAGGTGAAGGTCGACCCGCACTGGAAAAAGAACGACAACCTGCTCAAGCGCCTGATTCAGTAGACCGGCCGGGTGCCTAGCAGGGTGTTGAAAAACGCGAATGCGGCTTTTCAACACTTCAATAACTAGTACAATTACGCAGCATAGCGCAAGCTATGCGAGGAATTGTTAAGGTTGTTGGGAAAGCAACCGGCTTTTTCAACAACCTGCTAGCCGCGACCGGCCCCTCCCACCCTACTTCGGCAACGCCGCCGCGACGGCCTTGAGCATCGGCTGGACGGACAGGCCGCTGCCGGTGGCTTCCTGCAACCACTGACCGGGCGTCAGGCGCCCCAGGCGGCACATCTTGCCCATGCGCTCGCCGACCGGGTGGCCGCGCATGGCGTCCTCGATCTGGAAGGCGATCAGGTGGCCGAGCGGATAGTCCGGCAGGTACAAGGCGCTGTCGATCATGTGCGAGTAGCTGCCGAGCAGCAGCGATTCCGGCACGTCCATGGCCGGCGCGAAATAACGCTTCCAGACGGCGCGGGCGGTGTCGATGGCCGCCTGGCGCAAGCCGGTGGCGTCAGCTTCCGGGTGGGCGTAGAGCCAGCGCCAGAGCTCCATGTCGACCAGGGCGACGCCGGCGATCTCGCAGGTTTCCCAGTAGTCCTTGAGCGGCGACGCCGGCCGGACCGCCTGGTCGACCCCTAAAATCAGTCGATCACGCGCCTGGAAGACGAAGGCGAAGGCCTCGGTGAAGGCGGTGTTCGGCACGCCAGCCAGGAAGTACTGATCGATGCCGTGCAGCGAGAAGACCTGCTCGACGTTGTGCCCGAGTTCGTGGCAGGCGATATTGAAGCCCTTGTAATCCATGCCGCTCGCCGGGACCCGAGTGCGTAGCCGGACCGACTCGCCGCGCATGGCGGCGGGCATGGCATGTCCCGAGCCGCGCGCCTGGTCGACCTCGATCCGTCCCGCCAGCCAGGCGGCGGTGGCTTCATCGAAACCGAGCACCTGCAGGATGCGCGGGATGTCGGCCTTGAAGGCCCGGGCATCCGGGTAACGCTGCCGGCAGATGGCGTCAAGCGCCGCTTCATCCTCGGCGCCGGCTACTTCGAAAGCGCGGAACCAGATATCGAAGGCCTCGAGCGGCCGGCCAACTCGGGCGGCGACCACTTTGGCCGTCTCGCGCAGCAGCGGCGAGGTCAATAGTTCATGGAACAAGCGCTCGACTTCCTTCTCCGGTATCTCGCGGTCCACATTGAAGCGGCGCTGGACGAGGCTGGGATGCTCCGGCGACCACTGGTCGAGGCCGCGCTGGGCGCGAAAAATAGCGAGCAGCGGTTCATAGCGCCGGTCGGCCTCATTGTCGGCCGCCGACTGAAAGGGGTCCCAGGCAAAACCTTCGCCATTGATGGCGGCCAAAGGGATACTGCCATCAACCACCCGCTCCATGGCCGCGGCCAGCGCCTGTTGCCGGGCCAATCCGCCGGCCTGGGGATACTGCGCCTTGATTTCATCGCGCATGTTCCAGTGCATCAGCAGGCGCTTGCCGGCGGCAAAGCCAAAGTCGCCGGCGGCGGAGCGCCAAGCGGCCGGGTATAGGTTGTAGGTGCTGATGTAGGTCTGCGCCTCGGCGTAGGCCTTGGCCAGCGCCTGGTTGACCGTGGCCGGCACCCGCTCGGCCAACATGTCGCCCAGCCGGGCTTCGGCCCACTGCTGGCGGTTCCAGCCATCGCCTTCCTTGAGTTTGCGCTCCAGCGTCCGGTACGGGAAGTTGAGGTGGATGATGAAGGCCAGCTTGTTGGCGTACAAGTCGTCGGCAAAGTGGGCCGCCGGCGACCAGGCGGACAGGATGTCATCCACCGGCAAGAGCGGCCCTTTGTCGACATGCACGCCCCAGGACAGCTGGACATCGACGGCCAGCGCCGAGCCGTACAGCTTCTCGAAGACGCCTTCCAGCCGTTCGAACAGCAGCTCGCGCTCGCCTTCTTCGGCCGCGAAGTGCCGGACGCAGAAATCGGCGAAAACGGCATCGTCGCCATCATCGGGCCGCCACAGCCCGGCCGCGCAGCGCACGCCGTCCAAGGCTTCATGGCGCCCGGCGGACGGTTTCGCCTCGCACAATCTGGTCACCGTCCGGTCGATGATATGGTCATTGATGATGTCAGCCATGCTGTCCTCCTGGTACGAATTTTAGCGTCACTATCGTTGATTACGGCGGCAGGGCCGTCTCACGGCCGCGGAACGGCGCCGCGCGCCGCGCCCAGCAAAGGCAGGTTGGCCTGGAGGACGGCATCGCCCATCAAGTCGCGCATGGCCGCTATCACCTCGGCCACGCCAATCCGCGGCAACAAGCCCTGGGCCAGCAGCTCGGCCACTAAGGCCACGTTCTGCATGCGCGGATCGGGCAGGTCCGGGCGAAGCACCCGCACCGCCGTGCCGCCGACCGCCGCCACGGCCGCCAGCACCTCGGCTTCAACTACCGGCTGGTTGGCGCCAGTCCGCACATCGAGGGCCTGCCAGGCGGTATCGTACCAGACCAGGCCGCCGCCAGAGCGCAGCATGCTCCGCGCCCCGCGCAGGGCCTCGCTGCGCTCCAGCGCCAGCACCAGGTCGGCCTGGCCGGCGGCGATCAAGGGCGACCAAGCCGTGCCCAGCCGGAGGTGGCTGGACACCATGCCGCCGCGCTGGGCCAGGCCATGGGTATCGCAGCCACGCAGCCGCCAACCGGCGTGTCCGGCCGCCCGGGCCAACAATTCGGCCAGCAAACCGATCCCCTGCCCGCCGACGCCGCACATGTAAATATTGAACGCTTCGCTCATTTGCCGGCCTCCGCGACAATAGCCGAGGCCGGGCAGGTCTGCCGGCAGGAGCCGTCGCCGATGCACAGATCCGGGCTGACCGTAACCTGGCCGTCGGCGGCGCGCTGGAAGCTCGGACAGGCGAAGCTCTCCACGCAGATATGGGCCTGGTTGCAGGCCGCCTGGTCGATCATGACATGGCGCAGCGCCCAACCCGGTTTGCGCCTGGCCTCGCGCGTGAACTTGAGCATGCAGGGATGCCGGGCGATGATAACCTTGAAACCGGGCTCGTCGAGCGCCATCCGCACCATGACGGTCAGCTCGGCCTGTTTGTAGGCGTCGATCTCGCGCAGATTGGCCACGCCCAGTCCGGCCAGGGCGGCCTTGACCGTCAAGCGCTCGGTATCGCCGTTAAAATTGCGGCCGGTGCCGGGATGATCCTGGTGGCCGGTCATGGCGGTAGTGCCGTTTTCCAGGACGACCAGCAGCAGCCGGTGGCGGTTGTAGACGGCGTTGGCGATGCCCGGCAGCCCGGCGTGGAAGAAGGTCGAGTCGCCCATGAAGCAGATTACCCGGCGGCTGT
This sequence comes from Spirochaetes bacterium GWB1_60_80, assembly GCA_001829185.1. Taxonomy (GTDB): domain Bacteria; phylum Spirochaetota; class Spirochaetia; order Treponematales; family UBA12059; genus UBA12059. The sequence goes on along the minus strand of MIAR01000036.1, from coordinate 94,377 downwards.
CGTTAAACAAAGCCAGGCCGGCAGCGGTAGAGGTGGAGTGGCCCATCGACAGCAGCACCTGCCCCATGCGGTAGGGCGGCAGGTAGCCGAGGGTGTGGCAGCCGATGTCGGCCACGCTGATGTCGTCGGCCCGCAGGGCTTGCTTGATGGCGAAGAAGGCCGAGCGGTGGCCGCAACCCGGGCAAAGCTGGGCCGGCCGCGGCGGCAGGGCCCTACCCTCGCTCAGAACGGCGGCTAAACTTGGCGCCGGGAACAGCTCGGGCCAGGCGGCATGGAGTACGGCCGCCGCCTTGTCGGGCGTGCACTCGCCCATCGCCTCGCCCAGGCTCTGCCGGCCGACCAGCCGACAGCTGATGCCCTCATCCCAGGCCAGGGCCTTGATATCGCCTTCCAGGATCGGATCAAGTTCCTCGATTACCTTGACTTCGCGGTGGCTACGCAGGAAGGCGGCCACCGCCGCGCGGTCGAAGGGAAAAATGGCGCCCAGCTTGAGGATGTCCGGGCGGGCCGTACCCCCCGGCAGCGTCTCCAAGACGTCCATCACCGAGGCAAAGGGCAATCCGGCCACGATAATGCCGCGGTCGCGGTTGCCGTGGTCCAGCAGCCGGTCAAAGCCAAGCTGGCCCAGGCGCCGCTCTAGGGTCTGCAGGCGCTCCAAGGCCCGTTGCTTGAGCGGGAAGACGCTGGCGGCGATGGGAATGTAGTTTGAAGCCTCTGGATCAAAGCGCGGCCGACGGTCGAGCTCTAGCACCGGCCAGGCGGCAAAGTCGATTTGCTCTTTATAGTGGCAGACATGGGTGGTCAGGCGCAGGATGACGACTGATTCCAGCTCCCGGGCCAAGACGGCGGCCTGCTTGAACATGGTATAGGCCTCGGCGGCGCTGGCCGGTTCAAACAGCGGGCAGTAGGCCAGGCGGGCGTAGTGGCGATTGTCTTGTTCGTTCTGGCTGGAATTGGCGCCCGGGTCGTCGCCCAGGACGACCACCAGGCCGCCGCCGATCTTCATCAGCGGCAGCTGCACGAAACTGTCGGCCGCCACGTTGAGGCCGACGCTCTTGAAAAAGACCACCGCCAGGTGGCCGTTGACGGCGGCGCCGAAAGCCACCTCGGTAGCGACCTTTTCATTGGTTGAAAATTCGAAGTAGAACGGCCGCCGTTCGGCCGGGATGGCCCGGATGGCCTCGGCGATCTCGGGGGTTGGAGAGCCCGGATAGGAGGTGACCACGCCGACACCAGCCTCCAGCATGGCTCGCACCAAGGCGGTATTGCCCATGGTCAATTCCGAAAAAGCCTCTGGCTGCAGCAACATCGGGCCTAGTTCCTTCATTCCGCACTCAAAAGCCGGTACAATTACGCAGCATAGCGCAAGCTATGCGAGGAATTGTTAAGGTTGTTGAGAAAGCAACCGGCTTTTTCAACAACCTGTTAAAGGCCGGCCTGGCCTCCATCCACGATTCTAGCGGCAAACGATCGAACTGGCAAGCTACACGGGGCTAAAAGCAACTAGCCGCGGCAAAACGCTGTCGTTCTGGCGGAGATTATGCTATAATGGAAGGCATGAAAGTACGATACCCGGCGCTGCGCGTCGCTTTGCACTCCTCGGTGATGATCCTGCTGGTCTACATTACCATGCAAGCCATCAATTACATCCGGGACAATCTCCTCCTGGGCCTGGACGATTATTCGCTGCTCCTGCCTACCGTAATCGGTTTTGTCGGTTCGACGGTATTGCCGCTCTGCCTGCTATTCGGCTTTCTGATCTTCCTCCTGGCCCTACCGCTGCAGAAAGCCAGCCGAACGCTGGATGCGGGGCTAACCCTCAGCGCCGAGGAGGCGGAGCGCACCCGCAAGCACCTGTTGGCCTTTTCGCACTATATTTTAGCCTTTAACCTGATCGGTTTCGCCGCCGGTTATATCTTGTCGCTAGGCCTGCAAGGACGCTTCGGCGACCTGTTGCGCATGGAAGGCATCGTCATCATGACCAGCAACCTGAGCGGCGGCTTCGTCTACGCCCGCGCCCAGACGGCCCTTAACAACCTGGTCCTGGCCCGGCTGCGCGACCGCCTCGGCATCCACGCCATCGGCCGCCGCAAGCGCGAAGCGCGCAGCTCCCTGCGCCAGGCCCTGCTGACGGCCGCCTTGCTCTACTACGCCATGTCCTTCATGCAATACCAGATGCACGATTTTTCGGCGGCCAAAACCATCGAGACCGACCTGTTGGCCGAAATCAGCACCGGCCAGATCCAGCCACAGGATGCCGCCGACCGCTACCGCGCCTTGTTGGCCGAACGCTACCGCCGTTTCTCGACCCGACCCGACCTAGCTACCGCCGCGGTGACCCTACCCTGGGAGCGGCCCCTTTCCCTGGCTGACTTGCAGGAAATAGTCACCGTCATGCTCTTCCTCTACATTTTCGCCATCGTCGTCGGCATCCAGGTGGCCGCCTCGTTCGAGCAGCGCGAGCAGATCGATGCCGTCAAACAGCGTCTCAGGGATGTCGTGGCCGGCGGGGGCGACCTGCGCCTGCGACTCAGCCTGCGCTCCATGGACGATATAGGCGAGTTGTCCGAGCACATCAACCGCCTGCTGGATCTGTTCCAGGGCATCGTGGCCCGTATCGGCAGCGCCGCCGACCAGACGCGCCACGGCGCCGACTCCATAGCCACGGTCATCGGCAAATCGGAAAAGACCTTCGCCACCGCCATAGCGGCCATCCTGGGCCTGCGCGGCGACCTGGAAAGCCAAGCCGCCGCTTCCCGCCAACTATTGTCCGAGTTGGAGCTGTTCCAAAAGAACCTTGACGAGGTCGACAACGCCATCGAGTCCCAGAACAGCTTCGTGCAGGAAACCTCGGCGGCCATGGAGGAGATGCGCTCCAACATCGAGTCGGTGGTAGCCATCACCGCCAATTCCCGGCAGCTGGCCGAGGACCTGGCCAAGCAAGGCGAGACCGGCGGCAAGTCGGCCGCCGAAACGGCGGTGGCCATCCAGGAGATCGACGACGCCGCCCGACAGGTGTTGGCGGTGCTGGGGTCGCTCAATAAGATCGCCGCCAGCATCAACCTCTTAGCCATGAACGCCGCCATCGAGGCCGCCCACGCCGGATCGGCCGGGCTGGGCTTCGCGGTCGTGGCCGACGAGGTGCGCAATCTGGCCACCACGGCGACCAGCGAGACCAAGAACATCAAGGGCTTGATCGACGCCATGAGCGGCCGGGTGCACGGCGGCGTCGAGCGTTCCCGGCAGACCGGGACGGTCCTGACCAGCCTGGTAAGCGGGCTGGACCAAGCGGCCGCCTTGTCCTCGGAAATCGCCAGCGCCATGAAGGAACAGGGTGCCGGCACCCGCCAGGTGGCCGAAGCCGTCAACCGGGTAGTCGAGACCACGCGGGCCATCAGCCAGCGCATGGTGGAACAGAATCAGCGCATGGCCAGCATGAGTAGCGCCTTGAAGGGCGATTTTGCCCGCCTGCAGCGGCTGGCCGACAATTCAAAGGACCAGGCCGACAACGTGCACGCCTTGGAGGCCTCGTTCGGCGCGGTATCCACCGAATCGGCCAAGAACCTGGCGGCCGTCGAAAACCTGACCCGCGAGATCGGCCGCTTCCAGACCTGAGCGCCGGGAAGCGTTTCCGGCGCGCCGGTAACGGCGACTAGCGCCGACTGGACACCGCCGGCTGGCGCTTACAACGACGACGCCGCCGCCTGGCGGTCGTGGTCGTCGATGTCGGCGGCGTCCCAAGGATAGCAGATCCATCTGTCCTCGAGGTCTAGGCCGGCTAGGTAGAGCCCCACTTCGGGCGGCATGCTACCCCGCTTGGGCTTGAGCTTGTTGTGCAGCACGGTCACGGCGATGCTGGCCGGCTGGTGCGACAAGAGCTCGCGCACGCAGTACTCGAGGGTGGAGCGCGAATCGTCCACCTCGTCGACCAGCAGGATACGCTTGCCCTGCAGAATGCGCTCGGCCTCCTCGATCCACTGCACCTTGCGCGGCTGGTCGGTCGGCTGGTTGTCGTTATCGTAGTAGGCGACGCCCACCGTCAGGATCGGCTTGTCGATGAAGCTGCGCAGGATGCGCGCCGGAATGAAGCCGCCGGAGCCAATGGCCACGATGACATCCGGCTGGCAGCCGGCCGCGACCAGCCTGGCGGCCAGTGAACGCACCGTGCGGTGGATGTCGTTGTACGTGAAGCGGTATTTTTCCATTGTGCCTATCTCCTCCAGAAGGCTCGGGTGAACCGGGTAGCGTTTCCCGCCTTCCGGCTTATTCAGACTTTCTAGTTTTGCCTTTTTTCCCGGCGGGGCTAACCGTGCCGGGCGCGGCAGCCGCGATGGCTATTTCGTCTGACAATAAGACCGGCCGGGAGCCCGGCTTTTGCTTGGCGCGGCCAACTCCCCTGAACAAGGTATTGAAAAAATCACCGACCTTGCCGCCCCCCCGGGACAGCCCGCCGCCGGCGAAGGCGTTGATATCGGGCAAGCTGCCGGCACATAGCAACACGTCGGCGGATTGCAGCTGGCGGTCGGGCTGAAAATAGGAATAATCGTCATCGCCTTCATTGCGGATGGCCACCACATTGAGATTGTAGCGCCGGCGCAGATCGGCCTCCATGATGGATCGGCCCTGATACTGGGCCGGCACTTTCACCTCGGCCAGCACTAGCGAGGCGCTGACCGGGATAAACGACAGCAGCGTGGAGGACACCAGGACCGGCACCAGCTTGCCGGCCGCCTCCTCGGAAGGATTTATCACCCTGGTAGCGCCGACGATACTCAGGATCTCGGCGCGGGCCTCGGAATTGGTACGGGCGATAATTTCGCGGACGCCTTGCTTCTTGAGCAGGTTGACGGCTAGGATAGCCGCCTCGATATTGTCGCCCATGTCGACGATGGCCACGTCCAGGCCTTCCGGTATAAGCCGCTCCAGGGCCAGATGGTCGACCGCATCGACGATATACGCCTTGGTGGCCAAGTCCTTGTATTTCTCGATGATAGCCTTCTGCTTGTCGATGATGACAATCTGGTCGGCTACTTCGGCCAGCCTTTCCAGCATGGCAATGCCGAAGCTGCCCAGTCCGATGATCGCATAGTGTCTCTTCATGACGCCGCTCCTGATATTTTATTAACCTATCATGATATCCGCGGCCGGGAACTCCGCGTAACGTTCGATGCTTTTGCGGGACTGGGCGATAATCATGGCAAACAGGCCGATGCGCCCGATGAACATGGTGGCGACGATCAGCAGCTTGCCGGCCAGCCCCAGGGTTGGCGTGATGCCCAGGGTCAGGCCAACGGTGCCGAAGGCCGATATGGTCTCGAACAGCAACGCCACGAAACCGGCCTGGCCACGCGGCAGCTCAAACAGCAACAGCAGAAAAAAGGAAACCGCCAGGATCAGCGCGGCCCGCGCTAATACCATAAAAGCCCGCGCGATGACGCTGGTGGTTAGGTAGCCGCCTTTGTAAACAAACGAGCCGTCCTCGCGGGCGCTGTCCAACGCGGCCAGGGCGGCCGTGAAAATGGTGGTGGTCTTGACGCCGCCGGCGGTAGAGCCGGGCGAACCGCCGATAAACATCAGCAACAGCACCAGCAACACCGACGGCAGGCTGAATGTGGCCTGCGCCACGGTGTCGAAGCCAGCCGTTCGGGTAGTCACGGCCTGGAAGAAGGCCGCCAGGATTTTCTCCGGCCAGGCCAGACCGGACAAGGCGTGTCGGTATTCCAGGCCGAAGAACAGAAGGGCGCCAGCCAGTATCAGTCCGCCGGAAAGGCGCAGTACCAATCTGGTATGGTAACTGAGATGGCGTTTGCGCCGTCGGACCACGTTAATGACATCGCGGAAGACGACGAAACCGATACCGCCGCTGACGATCAAGACCATGACAACCAGATTAATCACCCAATCGTCGCGAAAGCCCTCCAGGCTATTCGGAAAGGTTGAAAAACCGGCGTTGCAGAAGGCCGAAACAGCGTGGAAAAAGGCGGTAAAGAGGGGCTGGCGCCCGCCGGCGGCTACGAAGCGGGGCCACAAAAGCAAGGCGCCGGCGCTTTCCACCAGCAGCGTGGTGACGACAACCGATTTGATGATGGCCCGGGGCTGATACTCAACCTCGCCGATGAACATATCGCGCAGCACGGCGCTGCCGGCCAGGGAAATGCGCCGCCGCCCGCCCATCAGGAAAAGGACGCCGAAGGTGATGAGGCCCAGGCCGCCGAACTGGATAAGCGCCAGGATGATCCATTGTCCGGCCAGCGAGAATTGGGCAGTATCCACCACCGTCAGGCCGGTAACGCAGACCGCGCTAGTGGCCGTGAAAAGGGCATCGTGCCAGGACAGCGCCCCCCCGCCCCGCCAGATTCCCGGCAAAACCAAAAGACTGGTGCCTATGACGATAATGCCTATAAAATAGGAAAAAACCAGTATTTTTTCGGCGGACAAAGCCTGATTGCGCATACCGGACGACTATAGCATACGGTGGAAGTCTCCAGCAAGCTAATCCGACCATTCGGGTAAGTCGACTGGTAGCTGCACCAAGAGGGTTTTACCAAAAGTCGCCAGAATTCCTTGCATCGACGCTGGCCGGCCATTAAACTTCACTGCGAGGCTGGCGGAGCCGGGAGCAGCATGACCACCACCAAGTTATTGGGCATCAAGATTATCGCCTGTTGCCTGTTCATCGGCGCCTTCCTGGGAGCGTCCTACTCATTCTCGGCCCGACAACTCCAAGGCGACTCCATCCTGCTGGCCAGAAGTTTCAGCGCCGCCGTGGACATCTTGGCCAGTGGCATCTCGGCTGGCTATTTCCGCTGGGACGAGACCCGCACGGCCGTCCAGACCAACGACGCCGAAACGATAGCCTGGGTGTTCACCGAGGCGGAACGCTGTTTCAGTCCCTGGCTCAAAGAGCTAGAGCTGGTGGAGGCCGAGATAGCGGCACCGTTTTACGAAAGTCGCTATGAGTCCGGTCGCTTCTCGATCTATTTCGCGATTTTCGACTCCCATGACCTGAACCGGCTGCGGAATCGCCTGGTCAGGGCCAGTATCGACCACGCCAGGCTGCTGGCCACGCTATCGGACAACCCGCGACTGGCCTTCGGCAACATGGGCCAACCCTTTGCCTTCGGGTTGGCCGTCCGCAGTCGGCCAGCCTTACTCAATCTGGCCGGCGCCTTCATCCTGCTGCTGGGCTGCCTGGCCATCAACCTACTGCTCGATTATATACACGCCAAGCAGCTTAAAATCAGCAGCTTGAACAACAAGCTCGAGAAGCTGCTCCAGGTATCGTTGTTGCTGTCAATCAAGGAAAATAAATCCATCGAGCAATTCCTGACCCAGTTTTTCCGCATCGTCTTTTCCTTTATCCCGGAAGCGGATTTCGGCAGCGTGCTGATTTTAAAGAACGATGAATGGCATTTCCTGGACGCGCTCGGCCATGACATCAACCTGCTGGGCGAGCTTCACCTCAAAAAAGACGATATTGCCAGTGTCGATAAAGTCACGGTCCTGAGAAAGCTCCAGGAGCATACCGAAAAAACCCTGGACAAGGCCAATCTGGAAATATTCCGCCAGGCGGTGCGCAAGGTAAAGGAGACGCTGGTCATTCCGCTGTGCACCGAAAAAAAATTCTACGGCACCTTGTCGCTCGATATCGCCGAGAAGTCGCCCCGCGTTTTCCAGCCTGAATCGGTTGAGCTGATGGCGGCCTTTTCGAATCTGGTAACCTCTTATTTCGTGCTTAACGAATTCAGCGAGAACGACCGGGCCTTCCAGAACAACTTGCTGCTGTCGATGATCCACCTTCTGGAGATCCACGACCCGTATACCAAAGGTCATGCCGAGCGGGTGGCCAATATGGCGCGCGCCATGGCCGCCCGACTGGGCCATGACGGCCACGAGTTGCTGCGCATGTACTGGTCGGGACTGGTGCACGATATCGGCAAGATCGTAATATCCTACGACATCCTCAACAAGCCGCAATTGTTGCAGCCCCTGGAATACGATGAAATCAAGCTGCACCCGCTCTATGGCCACGACGTGCTGACGAAATCCGAAAACCTCAAGGATATCGCCTATATCGTGCTCTGCCACCACGAACGCTTCGATGGCAAGGGTTATCCCCAAGGGCTTAAGGGAGAGGAGATACCGCCCTTTGCCCGCATTATCGCCGTGGTCGACGCCTTTGACTCCATGACCAGCGGCCGCTCCTACCGCAAGGCCAGCTCGCCGGCCGCGGCCGTCGCCGAAATCGTCAAGCATTCGGGCAGCCAGTTCGACCCCCAGATGACCGACCTTTTCCAGGCCTGTCTCGCGGCTGGCGATTTTTAAAACCACTGGTCGGCGGTGGCGCGACGGCTCCTTCCTTTTGCCCGCTGGCCGCTCAAGCGCCGCGGGGCAGACGCCCCAACAGACGCAGCAGGCCGTCGAGGATGGTCAGGGGGTGCGGTGGGCAGCCCGGGATATACAGGTCCACCGGCAGCAGGTTGCCGGCGCCGTCATTAGCCTCGGCATGGCCGATAAACGGCCCGCCGGCCACCGCGCAACTGCCGACCACAATCACCAGCTTGGGCTCGGGCACGGCGTCATAGGTCTTGCGCAGGGCCAGTTCCATATTCCGGGTCACCGGGCCGGTGATGAGCAAGCCGTCGGCATGGCGCGGCGACGCCACCATCTGGATGCCAAAGCGGCCGAGGTCCCAGCCGATGGTCCCCAGCACATTGACGTCGGCCTCGCAGGCATTGCAGCCGCCGGCGCTAACCTGACGCAGCTTCAGCGAACGGCCGAACAAGCCGCGCATCCGGCGCTCCAGGGCCGCCGCTTTGAGGGCGCCGTCCTCGGCCATCGGCGCCACCAGATCCTCGCGGGCGCGGGCCGACAACCGGTACTCGGCCGAGTGTGCGATGGCGCCTCGCGGGCATGCCAGGGCGCAATCCAGGCAGAACAAACAGCGCCCCAGGTCGACCATCAACCGAGGATCCTGGCGGATGGCACCGACCGGACAAGCCTCGATGCAGGCTTGGCAACCCGATGGACAGGAGAGGTCAGCCAGGATCGGGCGGCCGCGGAAGCGATCGGACAAGGGCGGCGCCGGCTTACGCGGATACTTGATGGTCCGATGGCCCTGGACCAGACGCGCTACTATCGCTCTCCACATATCACACTCCCGCCGGCGCGCCGGCGCTGGCCGCTTGGCTTGGTTTCAGGGACAGGCCGGCTCACAAGTCGTGTCCACAATAAGAAAGATTAAAGCTTTTGTTACAGAGCGGAAAATCGGAAATCTCCTGGTTACGCAAGGCGTAGGCCAGCCCCGCCCAGTTGTGGAACGAAGGATCCACCACCTTGTAGCGCGCCAAGCGGCCGTTAGAGTCGGTGATGGCGACATGGCAGATCTCGCCGCGCCAGCCCTCGTTGATGGACAACGCCAAGCTGTCCGGCGCCAGCGGTCCCAGTAGCGGCTGGGGCATGGCCGCCGGGATGACCGCCAGCTGTTCTTGGATGAAGTCGATCGATTTTTGGATTTCCAGCCAGCGCACGAAGGCTCTGGCGAAAACGTCGCCGCTATCCTGAACCGACATCGGTATCTGGGCGAAGCGGAAAATACCGGAAGGCTGGGTACAACGCGCGTCGCACGCCAGGCCGGAGGCGCGGGCCGCCGGCCCGACCAAGCCCAGCTCCAGGGCAATGGCCTTGGAGATCCGGCCGGTATCCTCGAAACGGGCCATCACCGACTGATTTTCCCAGAGCAAGCCAATGGCGTTATAGGTCTCTTTCTTGAAAATCGCCAGGCGGCGGCGAAATTCCGCGACTCGCGCCTCGTCGACATCGAAGCCGACTCCGCCCGGCCGCAGCAGGCCGCGGCCAAAACGGTTGCCGCACAACAAGGCGGTCAGATTGAGGTAATCGCCCCGGATGCGGCCGCAAAAACTGGAAGTTGGCAGGTAGCCGACATCGCCGGCCAAGGCTCCCAGGTCGCCGATATGATTGGCCAGCCGCTCCAGCTCCAAGCCGATGGCCCGAATCACCTGGGCCCGCGCCGTCTTCTGGCACTTGGCCAGGGCTTCGGCTATTTGGCAATACGAGGTGGCGTGGCCGATAGTCGTATCGCCGGCCAGGGTTTCCATGTAATGCAGGCTACGCCGGTCCGGCCCGCCCAGCAAGGCGGCCTCGATGCCGCGGTGTTGGTACCCCAGGGCGATCTCCAGGTGGTAGACCTCCTCGCCGTGGCACTGGAAACGAAAATGCCCCGGCTCGATGACGCCGGCGTGGACGGGGCCGACCGCCACTTCGTGCACCTCGTCGCCCTCCACCTTGAAGAAATCGCACCCCCCCGGCACTAGCGGCTCGCCGGCCTTGCGCTGCCAGGCATCGCGCTTCGTCCAGGAGCGGACCGAGCGCACCGGCTTGAGCCAGGGATGCCCGACCGGCACCAGGCCGAACTGCTCGGCGATCTCCCGCTCGAACAGGTGCAGCTGGGTGATCTCGCCGGTCAGCGACGGGAAGCTGCCGCCTTCCACCTCGGTCAGGCCGGCGAAGGTCTGGTTGGCCTCGTCGTCGGCCAGGATGGCGTACAGTTTGGTGGAGTCCGGCCGCGCGCCGGCCGCGCCGAAATAGGCCGAGACCCGCTGCCCCCGCCGGACGCCGTCGGCCAGGCAGGCGGCGAAGTCGGGCCAGCCCAAGGCCGGGACGGAGTCCAGCGGAATCGAGTAGCCGTTGGCTATCGGCGTGAATTTCATGTCACCTCCGGTCATAGCGGATGCTCCAGCAGGCGGGCGGCGGCGCGGAGCAGCCCTCCCAGCGGCGGTGGGATGTAGAGTCCCAACAGCAACGACAGGGCCAGGAAGCCGATGGCCGGCAAGAGGGTCAGCAGGCGCTCGCGCGGCCGTCCCGGGCCGAGGTCGGGCGGAACCTCGCCCTGCGTCACCTTGAGTACCGTCTTGCCCATGCCGATGAATACCAGCAGCAACAGCAGCAGGTAAAGCCCCGCGGTCAGCCAGCGGCCGGACTGCACGGCGCCGGTCAGGATGGTAAATTCGCTGACGAAGGGGCCGAAGGGCGGCGAGCCGGTGATGGCCAGGAAGCCGGCCAGGAAAAGGCCGGCCGAGACCGGCAGGCGCTTGAGTGCGCCGCGCACGTTTTCGGTATTCTTGCTGCCGTAGGCGCGGTCGATGTTGCCGGCGGTCAGGAACAGCACGCCCTTGGTCAGGCCATTGGTGACCACGTGCAGCATGGCGCCAAACAGCGCGCCGCCGCCGATACCCAGGCCGATCATCAGGATGCCCATGTGCTCGACGCTCGAATAGGCCAAGAGGCGCTTGAAGTCGCGCTGGCCGATCATGAACAAGCCGGCCACCAGCATCGAAAACAGCCCCATGAACAAGAGCAGGCGCGAGACGAAGACCGTCTCGCCGGCGGCGACGCAGATCTGGTAGACGCGCAGGAAGGCCAGGAAGGCGCAGCTGGTGACGCCGCCGGCGAACAGCGCCCCGACCACGCCGGGCGCTTCGCCGTAGGCGTCCGGCTTCCAGGTATGCATCGGCGCCAGGCCGATCTTGGTGCCATAGCCCACCAGCAACAGGATGAAGGCGGCCCGCAGCCAGGGGCGCGACAGGCTGGCGGCGTTGGCCAGTAATTCGCCGAGCATCAAGGACGCCTCGCCGGCCACGGCCAGGCGGGAATAGGCCAGGAAAAAAGTGCCGAACAAGGCCAGCGCGATACCGACCGACCCGACCAACAGGTATTTCCAGGTCGCCTCGATACTCTGCTTGTCTTTTTTGAAATAAATCAGCGGCGCCGATACCAGGGTAATGGCCTCGATGGCCACCCAGAGCAAACCAAGGTGGCGGGCCCAGACTACCAGGCTAAGAACGGCGGCGAAGGCCATGAAGCAGGATACAAAAACCCGGTTGTTGAGGCTGGCTCGTTCCTTGAGGTAACCGACGGCATAAAAGGAACAAAACAGAAACAGCGTCGACACAGCCAACAGCATCAGGCGGCCCAAGGCATCCAAGGCCAGCCAGGCCTCCGGCGCCGGGTTGGTGGCAGGTTGGACCAGTACTAGCGCGGCCAAGACAGCATAGACCACCGCGCCGGCCGGCAACACCCAGGGACGCCACCGGTTCGACGGCCAGAGGGCCGCGAAGCCGGCGAACAACAAGGGCACGAGAATCATCGCGAAGGCCATGCATCACTCCTTGAGGGAAACCAGATGGCGCGTATCCAGCGAGGAGAACGCCGCGTTGATATGATTGACGATGATGGAGATGACGAAAATACCGACGAACAGATCCAGCAGCACGCCCATCTCCACCACCAGCGGCAAGGCTTCCACCAGCAGCAGGCCGAATATGAAAATGCCGTTTTCCAGCACCAGGTAACCCACCACCTGACTAATCGCCTTATAGCGGGTAGTCAGCAGGATGAAGCCGACCAGCACGGTGGCAAAGGAGGTCGGGATGACCAGCGAAACGGCCGCCTCGTCAGCCAAACCAGGCAAGGTAACGAACAGCAGCGAGAAGCCGGTGGCCAAGGCGCCGAGGATGATGGAAGGCAGGAAGCCGATCAGCGGTTCCACCTCGCGCTTGATATCGGCGTCGCGCAAGGCGCGCAGCATCATCGACGGGATGATGATGGCCTTGAGGATGATGCCGACGCCGGCCGCCAGCAACGCGGCAATGGTGATATGCCCGTGCATGACCAGGGGCAGCAGTCCCAGCAAGACGCCTTGGGCGCTGACGATCCGGATGACCGACATCAGGCGGCTGTTGCCCAAGGCGAACAGGTTCAAGGCGAGCACAATTACCAGTATGGTATTGACCAGGTTGGGCATGCTAGTTACCTCACCAGGAGCACGAAAGCGGCTCCACACAGGATGATGGCGGCGACCAAAAGGTGCGGCACGTGGTTCATGCGCAACCGGGCCATGACGGATTCGACCACGCCGATTGTACCCGCGATGACCATCATCCCGCCGGCGAAGATCAGCCAGTCCAGCCAAGCGAGCCCGCTCTTGAAGGGTTGCAGGACATGCAGCAGCAAGGACGACAGCACGAACAGCTTCATGGCCGCCGCATAAAGCGCGATGCCCAAAAGCGGGCCGGAATGGTCGAGCACCATCACCTCATGGATCATGGTCAGCTCCAAGTGGGTATTCGGGTCGTCCACCGGAATGCGGCAGGTCTCGGCCAACATGATGATGAACAGGCCGATAGCCACCAGCACCAAGGGCGCCACGGCGCCCGAGACGTAGCCGGCCGGCGCCAAATGGAGCATCTCGCCGAGCGAGAGCGAGCCGGACAGGCGTACGAATACGAAAAAGACCAGGAAGAGGGCCGGTTCCGATAGCACCGCGAAGGTAACCTCACGGGCCGCGCCCATGCCTTCGAAGGCCGAACCGGTGTCCAGCGCCGCGCTGGTGGTAAAAAACCGGGCCAGGCCGAACAGGTAGGCGAACAATACCAGGTCGCCGGTAAAGGAAATCGGTGCGGCAAAGCGGCCGAGGGGGATCAGCGTGCCGGCGCAGAACACGGCGGCCAGGGTAACCACGGGGCCGGCCATGAACACCCAGGTGGTGCTCCGGCTGATGACCATGCCCTTGCGCAACAGTTTGCCGATATCGAAGTAAGCCTGGAGCAGCGGCGGGCCGCGGCGGCCGGCAAAAAGCGCCTTGACCTTGTTGATGATGCCCAGCAGGAGCGGCGGCATGAGGATAAGGAGGCAAAAGTGCACGATCAGGTTAATAATCATTTGCTGGCGATCCTTCCCATGACAAGCAGGACGACGGAGATGATCAGGATATAGAGCACATAGAGGTGGGTCCGACCTTGCTGCAGAACGCGGAAGCGCGGCGCCTCGCGGCCGATCAACTGGAAAAACGGCAACACCAGGCGATCATGGATGAGGTCAGGCAGGGTGGACGCGAAGCTGGAACGCTCCGGGAAGCAGGCTTTGAGCCGCGGCGCCTTGAGGCGCGGCCGCAGCATGAATGAAAGCAGCGACACGATGCTGCGGCCGAAGGAAGTGCCGGTATACTGCATGCGCGGCTCGGGGCGGGCGTAGCCGCAATCCCAAGTGCCAGCCACGACCGGCGGACGAACCAGCTTCCGTCCAACGATAAAAGCGACCGGAACCAGTAGCGCCAACAAAAACCCAGCGCCCGCCAAAGTCAGCCAGCGCAGGGGCACATAGCGCAGCAAGCCTGGAACCGTGACGGCCACTCCGGTCCAGCAGGCGCCTACCCGCTCAAACACCGGCGCCAACCAGGCCGGGAAAAGACCCAAGGCCAGGCAAGCCAGGGCCGCGAACCCCATGGCCAGTGCCATGGAAACCGAGCGCACCGGCCGGGCGGCCGCAGCGATAGCCGGAGCGCGGGCCTCTCCCAGAAAGACCGCGGCCGTCAGCTTGACGAAGCAGGCGACCGCTATGGCGCCGACCAGCGCCAGCGCCACCGCGGCCAAGGCCACGAAATGGGTGGCGACCGCGGCATCGCTGCCTAGCGTGCGGAATAAACCGTTATACAAAAGCCATTCGCTGGCAAAGCCATTAAAAGGCGGCAGCCCCGCTATAGCCACCGCGCCGACCATGAAGAGGGCCATGACCAAGGGCAGGCGCTTACCCAAACCGCCGAGCTGGTCGGTATCGCGGGTTCCGGTCGACCGGTCCACGGCGCCGGCCGCGAAAAACAGCAAAGACTTGAACAGGCCGTGGTTCCAGGTATGGAAAAGCGCGGCCGACAGCCCGATCAGCGTAAAGTCCGGCCGACCCAGCGCCCGCCCAAGCGTGGCCAGGCCAAGCGCCATGGCGATGATACCCAGGTTTTCGACGCTGCTGTAAGCCAAGGAGCGCTTCAGGTCACGCTGGCCCAAGGCCATGGCGATTCCCCAAACCGCGCTGGTAGCGCCGATAATCAGGAAAAGATAACCCATCCAGGCCGCCGTTACCGGCACCAGCATCAGAATGCGCAAAAGGCCGTAAATGCCCATTTTTGACATGATACCCGACAGGAGGGCCGAAACATGGGCGGGAGCCTCGGCGTAAAAATCTGGCAACCAAACATGAAGCGGAAAGAATCCGGCCTTGCAGCCGAAGCCGACGGTCGCTAACAGCAGAACAGCCGTGGCCAGCCCCGGCGCCCAGACCGGCCCGCCAGCCTCAAGGGTAAAGGAACCGCTGACCCGGTAATAAATAGCGAACATGAGGAAGAGGCAGAGCGTGCCCAGGTGGGTGGCCACCAGATAAACCCAGCCGGCCCGCCGACCACGCTCCCGATCGCGCCCGAACAAAGACGCAAAATAGCCGGCCAGGGCCATCAACTCCCAGGCAATCAGAAACAAGGCACCGTCCCGGGCGATAATCACCAGGGCGATGGCCGCGGCCAACAAGCCATAGAACAGTGGCAGCAAGCGGCTATCCTGGCTGAATCCGGCCAGTCGACGGTCGCCAATGGCATACAGGCTGCCGAGGACTGGCAAGAAAAAGGCCGGAAGCAGGAAGAAAGCGCTGAGCGGGTCAATTGCCACGTGGAACTGCCCCCAGGGCAGGAACCAATCCAACCGCAAGCGAGCCTCGGCGTCAGCCAGCAGCGCCTGGCCGCCAGCGGCGCTGGTCGGTAACCAGGTGGCCAGTGGGTTGTAACCTGTCCAAGCCAGAATCACGCCAGCGACGCCGAGCGCTAAGGCCAATAAGGTCAGGACAGCCTGAACGCCGGCGCCTGGAGCGCCAAACGCCGGCCGGTTGGCAGGGCTGGACCTGGTCGAAGCGAACAAGGCTGGCACGCCGCTCAGGGCAAGGAGGGCTATCGCTGATAGAATCAAAGAAATCGACAGCATCCGGCTGTTTCCTTCCACCTTTATAATCTTGGGAACAAGAGCTCCGCAATCCTGCCAAACGGGATCAGGGTAGCCAGCAGAATAAACAAGGCCACCAAAACATACAATACATAGGACTGAATTAAACCATGTTGAAAACGGCGCAGGCGCACCAGACGATCCTGCACCCGGCCGGCGGCCGGATAGAGGACGCCGTCGAGTACCGGTTCCGGCACCTTGCTGTCCATGGCCGCCCGGAGCGGGAAAACCGGCAGGGCGGCTGGTCGCTTGGTCACCACCCGAACCAACCAGGTAAACACCCGGGAAAAAGCCTGGGAGAAGGAGCTGGCCGTGTACTGCATTCGTGAGTCGGGCCGGGCATAGCCGCAATCCCAGGTTCCGGCAGCCAGAGCTTGGCGCCGGCGCCCAGCCAACCAAAGGGCCATCAGGCTACTGATGGCCAGAAACAGGCCGACCACTAGCCGCAGGCGGAAAGGCGGCAGAAACGAGTCGGCCCGGACCCGCCCGGCAACGGCCGGAGACAGAACCAGCATGGCCCGTTCCAGCATCGGCAGGACCAAGTCCGGGAACAGGCCGATCAGCAGGCAGACGACGGCCAAGACAGCCATCGGCAGGCGCATGGCAAGCGGCGCTTCGTGGGCTACCGCCGCCGCCGGGCTGCGCGGCAGCCCCAGAAAGCCGCCGCCAAAAGCCTTGACAAAGGCTACGATAGCCACGGCGCCGACGATGGCGATGATGGGCACCGCCACCAAAGCCATAAGCTTGCCGCCATCCCCGAGGGCCTCAAGAAAACCGTGATACAAGATGAACTCACTAATAAAACCGTTGAGCGGCGGCAAGGCGCAGGCCGCGATGGCACCGAGGGCGAACAAGGCGGCGCTGAACGGCATGTGCTTGGCCAGGCCGCCCAGCCGGTCCAGGTCGCGCGTGCCGGCAGCGTGCAGCACGCCACCGGCCGCGAAGAACAACAGCGGCTTAAAGCCGGCGTGGTTCCAGACGTGCAACAACGCCCCGCCCAGGCCAAACAACACCCACCTTGGCTGCCCGAACCAACGGCCGAGCATGGCCAAACCAATCCCGGAAAAAATGATACCAACATTCTCGACGCTGCTATAGGCCAGCAAGCGCTTCAGGTCGCTTTGGTTGGCGGCCAGGACGATACCAATCAGGGCGCTGGCCAAACCGGCCGCCAGGACCAGGCCGCCCCAGACCGGCGGCAGCGGCCCCAGCAGGAAAACCATCCGCAAGAAGCCATAGACACCCATCGTGAGCAGCACGCCGGACATCATGGCCGAGACATGGCTGGGCGCCACCGCATGGGCGCCGGGCAGCCAAAAATGCAGCGGCATCAAACCAGCCTTCATGCCGAAGCCCAACAAGCAGAGCGTAAAGAGCAGGCCGGTCGACAAGGTCGTCAGTCGGCCGGCCGCGGGGGCGGAAAACTCGAAGGAGCCGGTCAGGGAGCGCCAATAGACGAACAGGACGAACAGGGTCAGGGTGCAAACATGGGTGGCTAGCAGATAAATCCAGCCGGCATTGCGGCATTCGATCCGCTCGCTGTCGGTCGATACCAGGAAGAAGGCCGAAAGGGCCATCAACTCCCAGCCGAATAGGAAAGCCATGCCCTGCCGGGCCAGCACCAGGAGGGCCATGCCGCCGACCAACAAACCCCAGAAAATCTGTAGGTAGACTGCTTGGCCAGCCTGGCGCGACTGTGGCCAATAACCCAAGCCGTATAGCGACCCTAAGGCCGCAACCAAGTAGATTGGCACCAGGAAAAAGGCCGACAAAGCATCAAGGCGCAACCAAGCGCCGCCTACCGCCAGCCAGGGGAAGCTCAGGTCGGCCGAGCCAACACCGGACAAGGCGGCAAAGGCACCAGCCAGCCCGACCAGGCTACCGAGGCCGCACAGCACGGCCGATAGTACCTGGCCAGTCCGCGGCCACTTGGCCAGCAGCAAGCCCGGCAAGCCGCTCAAAACGACCAGGAGCGTGCCAGTGACCGCCAAGGCCAGGCTCACGAGACGGCTCTCCAGCTACAGCCACTATCGGCAGCCATTATCGGCAAGCTCACGCCTGCCCCGCCGGCAACGAAGCGGAGGCGGTTTGTAAACCCTTCTCTAGCGCTGCCACCATGGCCATCAATTCATCACGGGAGGCCTGATTTACCAGGGCGGCCTTAAACGCCGGATCGTGCAACAGAAAGCCCAGGCGCGACAGCAGGTGCAAGTGCGCCTTGACCGTGGGGCTGACCACTACGAAGAAAATGTTGACCGGCTTGCCGTCGATGGCGCCGAAATCGATCGGATGCTCCAGAAAACAGAGGGTGACGGTCGGCCGACTAACGTGCAGCACCACCGGATTCCGGACATGCGGAATGGCGATGCCGTCGCCAACGCCGGTTGACCCCAGCTTTTCGCGGGCCAGCAAAACCTGAAACAGGAAATCGCGATCCACTTCCTCGGGTAATTGCAGAATACTGACGACGTTTTTAAGAACCGCCGGCAAATCCCGGCCGTCCAGACGGTAGGCGATGCCGCCGGCCTGGAGCGCTTCCAGTAAACTGGGCAGGGCATAGGGAGTTTCCTCGTTGAAAATGGCCGGGGATACCTTGATGCGTCGGGAGGTGGCCCATTCCAGCAGCTCGCTGCGGTTAAAGCGGAATTGCTCATTAATTTTATAGGATGGAATGACGCCCTGCTTGATCCAGCGATAGATTGTCTTTTCGGAGACGTTCAGGATCAGGGCCGCGTCCTTGACTGACAATTGCATTCAGGAACCTCCAGGATAGGCAGTAACGAATATCAATCGGGAAGGGACAAGGCTAGGATAAACGCACTGTCCAGGAATGTCAAGAATCGAGCACGAATCGGCACCGAACGGCACGTATAACAAAGCGGACCAAACGGACAGTCGTAAGGTAGCGGGCTGGAGCGGCCGGCATCCGCCGGCTGACGCCACCTCATTCGCTCTCGGCACCTCCTGTGCCTCGCGCTCGCCAGCTCGCGACGCTCATATCGGTTCAAGTCCTCTTCGCCGCCAATTAAAAAGACAAAGCCCGACCTTTCGGTCGGGCTTTGTCTTTTTGCGGCGAAGAGGACTTGAACCTCCATACCTCGCGGTACCAGCACCTCAAGCTGGCGTGTCTACCAGTTTCACCATCGCCGCATGCGCTGCTTTGTTGAAAAGCATGGCTTGTATACTCCGAACGGCCGCTTTTTGTCAAGAGCGGCCCAGCTGACCAGGCTCGCCCGGGCGATTCGGATTAGCCAGGCGCCGGTTCAGGTATCCTTCTCGAGCAGCAGATGGCAGATGGCTTGGGAATCCGCAGCCGACAGTAAAGCCTGCCGAAGGTCAGCGTCGTGCAAAAGCCTCACTAGTTTGGACAGCAGTTTAAGGTGTAAGCCGGCGCTATCGCGTGGGCCGGCCAGTAAAAACACCAAGTTAACCGGCTGGCCATCGGGGGTGTCCGCTTCCAGTGGATGCGCCAGCCGGGCGATGGCCAGCAGGGACTTATCCAGGGCCGCCGAGTGAGCGTGCGGCACGGCGCAGCCGTAGCCGATATTAGTCGAGGCCTGGGCCTCCCGCGCCATGATGTCGCGCCGCAATAATTCGGTATCGGAAAGATAACCGGCATCGTATAGACTCTGAATCAGGCAGCTTAATATTTCGGCCTTGGCGCTGACGTCCACATCGAGCAGGACGCACTCCTGGCGCACCATCCGGGCTAGGGTTCCCATATGCTAGACCTCGGTTTCTTCCCGGGCAAGCCCGGAAGCCCAGTCCACCGGCAGGCTGAACATGATACCGACGCCAGGATTGTCTAGGCCGCCGACCACCTGGTCAACCAGCTTCCTGAGGGTCTCGATAGTGCCATCATTGCGAATCAGGGACAGGATAGTCTTGTTGCGGGGTCGGCTACCGGTCATGAAATCCTTGAAGCCGGCGAATAGCGGCACCTCATAGGCCAGGAAGCGACCCATTCCCTCCGAATCGACGAGCGTAGCGCCGGTCACGCCGGCCTCGACATAAGCCTCCAGCACCTCTTCCAGGAATTCATCCTTGTTGAGTATAAAAACCACTAATTTCATCGCCAGCCTTTCCACATGCCGACCAAGTCAACAGCCGCTATCAAACCGCTGGCAAGCGGCCTGGTTGGAAGTGGCTGAGCCTGTCATGGTTTGGACACTGCCTATTCTTACCGCTTTTTGCGGCCTTGTCAAATTTTTTTTCGAAGGCCGGCCAGCCTCAGGCGAAGCTTGCTGGGTCGGGCTGCCAGTAACTGATACGCTCAATCGCCTGGCAGCGCCCGTCTTGGCCGATGACGAACAAGGCGCCGGACAGGCGGCAGTCGCCATGGGCCGGCTCCAGTTTGATGGGCATCTGCGTCAAGCAGCGCTGCAGGCAGAGTGTAGTATCAGAGCCGATGACCGAATCCAGCGGGCCGCACATACCCAGGTCGCCCAGGTAGCCGGTTCCCTGAGGTAGGATACGCTCGTCGGCGGTAGCGATATGGGTGTGGGTGCCGGCCACGACGCTGACCCGGCCATCGAGGTAGAGGCCGAGCGCCTCTTTTTCCTCGAAGGACTCAGCGTGGAAATCAAGCACCTTCAGGCTGTCGGCCGGCAAGTCGGCCAGCAGGCGGTCGGCGACCGCGAAGGGCGAATCCAGCGGCGTCATGCCTTCGCGCCCCTGGAGGTTGAGCACCGCCCACTGCGCGCCGGCCTTTTCCAGGCAGTAGACGCCCCGGCCGGGCGCGCCGGCCGGGTAATTGTGCGGCCGCAACAGCCGTGGTTCGGCCTCCAGGAGCTCGGCGATGCCCTTCTTCTCCCAGATATGGTTGCCGCTGGTCAAGCAATCGATGCCGGCATCGAGCAGCGTTTTGGCATCGAGGGCCGTCAGGCCAAAACCGCCGGAAGCGTTCTCGGCATTCAGGCAGATCAGATCCGGCCGATAGTGGTCGACCAGGCTGGGCAGGACGGACAGCAGATACTTGATGCCGTCCTCGCCGATGACGTCGCCGAGCAGCAGGGCGCGATACTGTTTCATCCGGCGGCTACTTTATCAGGATGAATTCGACGCGGCGGTTCTTCCAGCGGTTCTCGGCGTCGCTGAAGCTCACCACCGGATCGCTGGAACCAAGGCCGCGCACCGTCAGGCGGCGCGGGTCGACGCCGAAGGCTATCAGTTGCTCCATCACCAGCCGGGCGCGGGCTTCCGACAGGGGCAGAAGCTCGGTCTGTTCCTCGCGGTCAATCGCCGCCTGGCCAAGGTTGCGTATCCTGGCCACCGAATTGGCGTGGCCCTCGATGCGGATATTGTAGTCCCGGAAACGGTTCAGGATCTGGGCGATGCGGCGCAACACCCGCTCGTTGCTGGCCAGCACCTCGGCCGGCAGGGCGTTGAAGTCGGCGGCGCCGGAGCGGAAGACGATGGACGGCACCTTGATCTTCAGCCGGTCGCCTTCGCGGATGACCAGCACGTCAACGGTGATATTGCCCTGGGTAACGGTGCGGTTGCCGTAAACGTCTACCACCGTCAGCCGGTAGGGGTAATCGGTGGCCGATTCCACCAGCTCGCCGCGCTGCGACCGGCCGTCCCAGACCAGGCGCTCGGCCGGCAGGCCACGGCCGCTCCAGACGAAGAAGGCGCGTTCCTGGCGGGCGGCTTGGCTCTCCTGGACGGCCACTTCGATGACTTCCAGCCGCCAGGACTCAATCAGGCTGAGGTCGCTGACCGAAAGCGTGAAGCGCAATTCATCGTCGATGCCGTCGTTGTCGGGGCTGAAGTACTCGGGGGTCATGCGCACCGCGACGCGCGGCCCTTCATTGTCCAGCGCAAAGGCGCCGGAGACCACTTCGACGCGGTCGCCCTTGAGGTAGTCGACCAGCAGGCTGGCCGTGTAATTGCCCTGGGTGACGCTGCCGTCGTCGGCCTTGCCGTCCCAGGTCAATTCGGCCGGCACGCTCTGGCCGGGGTTGCCGCGGAAGATCTTGCGGCTGATGCCGTTTTCGTCCAGGATGGTCAGCCGCCAGCTTTCGATGCCGTCGCGGATGGTGGTCACCAAGCCGATGCCGATAGTGGCGGAGGTGGCGACGCCGGTCGGGCTGAAGCCGGGCGCGGCGATGGTCACGAAGGCCTGGGGCACCCGGGCGTCGATGGTGATGCCGGTCAGCTGCCGCTCGGCGCGGTTGCCGGCGGCGTCTTCGGAATGGATCGTGTAACGGTAGGCGCCATCGGGCAGGCGGTTACCGTTCTGGTCGCTGCCATCCCAGGCGAAAGTCTCGGCGCGGTTGCGCCAGGACCAGGTACGCACCGTCTCGCCGGCGGCGTTCTGCATGCCGGCCTCCCAGTTGTCGCCGACCGGCGACACTTGGGCGATGGTGACGGTATCCTTGCGGCCGCTGCCGTTGGGGCTGAACAGCAAGTAATCAATGGATAACTCCAGCGCCGGGGCCACCGTGTCGAGGGTAACCTCGAAGGAGGCGGCCGTTTCGGTCTCGCCGGTATCGTAGCGGACTTCCAGCGCGGCCGAGTAAGCGCCGTCGGCCGCCGGGGAGCCGCTCTGGCTCTTGCCGTCCCAGGGAACGGTGCGCGGCGGCGCGTTATTGCCGGTAAAGCGGCGGATGGTCTGGCGTTCGGCATCCAGGATGGCCAAAGACCAGGCGACGATGGTACTGCCGGCGGCCGTCTCCGGCAGGAAGGTCAGGGTATCCTTGACGCGGTCGTTGTTGGGGCTAAAGGCGCGCATGTCCACGGCCAAGCGCACCGTCTTGTTGCCGGTATCGATGCGCACCGGCGCGGAATCGACGCTGAAGGCGTTGCCGGCGCGGTCGATGGCCGACAGCCGCCAGAAGTAGGCGCCGTCCGACGCTACCCGGCCGGCCTCGTCGGCGCCGTCCCAGACCACGCTGGCGTCGGGTTGGCCGCTGAAGCTGTAATTGCGTACCGGCAGGCTGCTGGTCTGGCTAACGATCTCGCCTAGCCAGCGGTCTTCGGCCGTAGCATTGTTATTAAACACCGTCAGGCGGTTGCTGGTTTCGGCCAAGGGATTGAAGGCCACGCGGTCGGCCTGCACTTGGGCGACCGGCGCCGTAATATCGAGCAGGAAACCGGCGCTGAGCGACTCCGGACTGTGGCCATTCAGGTACCGGACCGACAGGCGGGCCCGGTAACTGCCTTCGGGCAGGACTTGGCCGGCATTGTCGCGGCCAGTGAAGGCGCTTCGGACCGGCAAGGTGGCGCCCGCGCTGTCGGTCGTGGTCCAGCGCGCTTGATTGTCGCCATCGAGCACGCTCAGGGTCCACTGGATAATCCCGGTGCGGACCGGCACGCTGGTGGTGATGGTCAACTCGTCCTTCTCGCCATCGCCATTGGGACTGAAAGCCGCCCGGTCGATGCTGATGCTGACCGGCGGCTGCTGGGTATTGATGAGGATATTTTCCAGAGAGTCAGCCGAGCGGTTGCCGGCCCGGTCGGTGGCGCCTATCCGGTAGGAATAGACGCCGTCGGCCACCACCACGCCGGCATTGTCGGCGCCGTCCCAGTCCAAGCGCTGCGGGGCGACATTGCGGAATTCATAGGCCCGCAGCACGGTTCCGGCTACATCCAGGAACTCGGCCAGCCAGAGATCCTCTTCCGAACCGGTCTGAATCAAGGCCAGATTGTCCTTGTTGCCGTCGCCGTCCGGGCTGAAGATCAGGGCGTTAGCGGCGATCGGCCGCTCCAGGCTGAGAGCCGGAGCCGTATTGTCGACGACCACGCTCAAGCGCTCGGTAACGGCTTCGTTGCCGTTATCGTCGCTGGCCAGGAGCTCATAATGATAAATGCCGTCGGCCACGACGCTGCCGGTATCGGATAAGCCATTCCAAATTAATTCCGGCGGCACGTCCACGCCGTGCCGGACATAGGTCAAGCGGCTCCACAGGCCGCTCCAGTTGGTGCTCTCCGGCCGGCTTTCCTTATTGGCGATGGAACGCACCAGCGTGCCTGAGTTGTCGTAGATATTGAGCACGAACGACTGGATGTAGCGCTGGTCGACGATGGAAAGAGGCAGCGCCAGCTCGTCCTGGACACCATCGTTGTTGGGACTCATGTAGTACAGCTCCCAGGGCGTCTGTGGGTAACCCAAAGTGATGACCGGCGGGTCCCGGTCGACGATACCCAGCGGCAGGGTGACGCCGCCGCCAATAGCCCAGACGTCGTTGTAGAGC
Source organism: Spirochaetes bacterium GWB1_60_80 (assembly GCA_001829185.1). GTDB lineage: Bacteria > Spirochaetota > Spirochaetia > Treponematales > UBA12059 > UBA12059. The sequence goes on along the minus strand of MIAR01000036.1, from coordinate 70,343 downwards.
GGCCGGGCGGTCAGTACCGGCTGCAGCTCGGAGCGGTTCCAGCCCCGTTCGGAAATAAAGGAATCATCGGCCGCGCTGTTGAGTTGGATCCTGGCGGCCAGGCTGAAAGACGGGATCAGGGAGCGGCCGCTCCCGGCCAGGGTCTCCCGCAGGTTGATGTCCCAGCCAGCGCGCAAGGTGACCAGCTGCCGCCAGGAGAGGTCCAGGCCGGCATTGAACACCACGTTCTGGAAGGTCGGGAACAAGAGGTCAAGGTTGGTGCCCACCCGGATGCCGCTGGCCTCATGATTAAGCAGGGTGCCGGCGATGCCGAAGGCCGGCGTGAAGGGCGACTCGTAGGCCGTGGCTGGCGTGCCGGCAAAGCCGTTGATGGCCACCGGCTGGAAACTCTTGCCGATATTGCGCAGCGTTCCCGCCCAGCGCAATTCGCTGATAAAGCCCAGGTCGCCCAGGTGGTGGACGAAACCGAGATTCAGCCCCAGCGCCCAATCCCAAGCGCCATTGTTGCCGACACCACCGCCGACGGCGGCGCCAACGTACAAATCGGGGAACAAGTCCTTGGCGATGCCGACCTGCAGGTTGAAAATGGTGCCCAGCGGCATGGAAACGAAGCTGGCCGGCACGTGCTGGACGTTCAGGTTGAAGTTCCAGACACCGTAGGCTTGAGGCAGGGCCAAGCCAAGATTGACCAAGGAGCCGAAGCCAGTCTCAGTGCCGAAGCCGACCAACGCCATATAGCCGGCGTCCAGCGTCACCTGCTGCAAGGCCGCCAGTACGGCCGGATTGACGGCGGCCGCCGAGGGCCCCAGGCCGGAAGCGATCGAAAGACCGCCGCCAGCCGCGGCTGGCGACAGCAGGAAGGGCATGCCATCGCCACCGGCCGGCGGATCGTAGGCGGAGACGCTTCCCAGTACCAGGCAAGACAGCAGAACCAGCAACAGAGCATGGCGAATAGACTTCATGACCTCTCCTTCAATCAACCCTATAAACAGTATAACCCAATTCCCGACTCAAGTGTTACCAGCTTTTTAGGCTGGCCCGATTCTATTGGTACATAATGACCAGCGGCATCGGCTGCAAGGCCAGTACCTCGGCCGGAGTCATCAAGGGAATATCCCAACGGGCGCCGGCTATCCGCGACTCGAAGAACAGCTTGAAGCCCTTGTATGGTAAATTCGTGAATACGGCGTTCTTGCCGTACGAGTAGCGTTTCAAATCCGGGTTGCCGATCCCGTCGGCGATATGCACCGGAACGACCCGATCCTGAGCGGCCACCACCTGGGCGGTGTCGGTCAGCATGCGGGGGTGAAACTGGTGGACTAGCAACAGGCGGACGCCGGGCAGCTGGTGTTCCACCAGGTAGGCCTGCATCAAGGCCTGGGCTTGGTTGAATTCGGCCGCCGAAATGCTACCTATCTCGCGCATCGGCTGGGTGGTACGCCATTCGGGGTCCAGCGCCAGGTGAACATTCGGAAAACGCAGAAAGGGCAGCAGGCTGGCCATGGCGGCCTCAACGCTATAGCGGCCAATCTGGTGGTCGACAATCACCAGCCAGCCCCGCTCGGCGGCAAAGGCAATGTAGTCTTCAATGGCAGCGCGCGAGGTGTAGCCAATCTCGCCTTCCGGCCAGCAGGTGCCAAAAATGATGTAAAAGGCCGGCACCACCCCCAACGCGCCATTCAAGGCATCATATTGCGCCGCCCAGCCTGCCAGGAGCGGGGCCAGTTCGGCCTGGCTATACCGGCCAAGGATACCCATGCCGGCGGCGCCTGGTTTCCCGTAAAAGGCCACAATCTGGTTGCCGGCCAAAACCATGGCCAGGCTGTCTGGCGCGCCGGCCACAAAATCGGCCGCTGTTTCCGCCGCGCTCTTTGCCACACCCTCCGCCGCACCCTCGGCCGCTTGGCCAGCCAGTAAGGCCAGCCTGAGCCCGGAATCCGGGCGGAGAAGCCAAATCGGCCAGTCGTTGGCTAGGGCCAAGTCCGTAGTCGCCAAAACTGGTTGGAAAAGCTTACCTGGCGACCAGGCTAGCTGGTCGCCGGCCAGCGGCGGGTCGGCCATAGCCAACGGCAGCAGCGGTGGTTGGCCTGGCCATCGGTCGAGGCTGGCGCTGCCGGCCAAGGAATAGACCACCGGCAGGCTGGCGGACAGGCAGGCGATGATGATAAAAATGAGTACGGACAGTTTCAGTACACGTCGGGCTGGCATGAAGCATCCTTATCCGGTAGAGACGGTATTCTGTTCACTGCTATCGGCAGGCGCTACGGCTTACTTGAGATTGCCGGCCAAATAGCCGATCATGAAAGCATGAAAATCGCCTGCCTGATCCTGTCCTTCGGGCTGTCACTCGGCCTGTTGCTGGCCAGCCCCCTGCCAGCGGCGCTGGGCGGCGACCGCGCCTTGCCCCAGGCCCCTGATTCGGCCGACCTGCGGCGCCAATTCTGGGACAGCCGCCTCAACTTGCCGCTCAACCAAGCCCGCCTGGCCGACGAGTCCATCGTCAGCAATGCCTGGGGGCGTTGGAAAATGCAGCGCCGCATCATGGAAGGCTTCATTTATACCATAATTTCTCCCGAAAAAAACAGCGCCTGGCCGGTCTATACCCAAGGCAGCTGGATTTTCAAACGGAATGCCAGCAATGGGCGCTGGGTACAGATAAAAATCTATCTGCGCAGCGATCCGGAGCTCTTCATCCGGCTCTATCCAGACGAGCGGGCCAGTCAGGCGCGCACCAAGTTCGACGTCCTAGCCTATGGCGCGGTGCTGTACCAGGAAATCACCCTACCCCTGCCCTTTGAGCGCGTCGCCCTACTCTCGCTCAATGATATTATCGCCATGAGCCAGGACAGCGTCGACTGGCAGCTGTTTTCGCCGCAAGTGTCACTCTATTCGGACATGCGTCAGCTGATTGAGCAGGTGCGGCGGCATTTACCCAGCCTGCGTTACGCCGACGACGGAGCCATCGACCAGAATGGCCAAGCGGTGTATATCAGCAGCCTACGCCGCCAAACCGGGCTGCCGGGCCTCAACTGCTCCGGTTTCCTGAAATGGCTGGTCGATGGCTTGCTTTATTCGGTGACCGGCCAATACCTTTCGGTCGACCACTTGCGCCAGCGCATGCCCGAGGTACGCGGCTCCGGCTTTACCGAATCGTGGGAAGAAATCTACGATCCCTATTTCGGGCTGGATTGGTCGCGCGCGCTGGCCGCCGCCGCCTGGAACAGCCTCTTCCGACGCGAGTCCAGCTCACCGCTAGCCCACGACGTGGCCGAGCCGGGCTTCAGCCTGATGGCCGACAACCTAGACCCGATAGTCGGCGGAGAGGGCTACAGCATTTTTCCAGCCCCGCAAGAGACCGCCGGCGTCCACATCAGCGGCCTCAAGGCCTATCTGTTCCTGCTTGCCAACCGCGAGCCAGGCAAGATGTATTTTGCCCAGTTCAACGCCCGGGATACCGTGACGCCGGTATTACGCCGCTATTTCCACGTCGCGGCCCTCCTGCCCTATTTCGACGAAGAAGGCATCTTCCGCATCGTGGTTTTCGAGAGCGCGGCCGAAACCAGCTTTGAGCGGCTGCTCGACAATCCACGCTACGAGTTCGTCCAGCTGGTGCGCATGCCGGTATTGCGAAACTTCACCCCACCAATACTACCGGAGCGCTGAACAGCGCGCCCGACAGACGCCTAGGCCCAATAAAAACACCGGACTGGCGCTGAGGCTGTCCGGTGTTTTCTATTTAGTTTACCTGGCTGGTTACATTATTACACACGCGGCCAAATCGGCTGGATCAGGAACCGCTGCCGGTGGTGGCCGGGGTGGTAGTTGCCGGAACGGGAGTGCTGTTGGTTTCAACTTCGTCGCTCAGGCGATTGAGCAAATCGGCCACCTTGACCTGGTAGCGGGCCGGGTCGAGCCGGGAAGCCTCCACCAGGTAGGCGCGGGCTTCGTCGTAGTTGCGGGCGGCAAAGGCATTGATGCCCAGCGCGTAATTGGTAATGGCTTGGTCGCTGCCCAGGCGGAGGGCAGCCTTATAGTACAGATCGGCCGTCGGGAAGTCGTTGTCGGCGTAGGCGATCAGGCCAATGTAATAGTAGGGAATGTAGTTGGCGTCGTTCTTGCCCAGGGCCGAGAAGAACAGGTCGCGGGCTTCATCGAGCTTATTGGCGCCGTAGGCCTCAACGCCACGGGTGACGTACTCGGCGAAGGTCAACTGGCCATTGATATGGGTAACAAAGTCGCCGTCGATGGCCCCGCCGGAGTACCAGCGTTCGTAGAAGGCCAGCACGGCAGCCTGGGCGTCGCCCTGACCGGCCTCGGAGCGCAGCATGGCGATGGCATCCCACAGAAAGCGGTTGTAGCGGCCGTCGGTGTCCATCAGGAAGGCCACCAAGGCCCAGGCCTGCGGATAGAAGATATCAAGACTGGCGCGGGCTTCGTCGCTGGACAGGCCCATCAGGGTGCGCACCGGGAACAGCTTGCTCTCGGCGGCCAGCAGCTTGACGGTTTCCAGCCAGGATTGGTTCTCATGATAGGTGTAGAGCCGCTCCAGGGGGTCCCAGGCGGCCTGCTCGAAAAAGACGGCAAAGCCTTCGCGCATCCAGAGCGGCGGATTGGGCACAAAGGCCTTGAGGAACTGGACAAAACCCTGGTGGGCCAAGGAAGCGCCGAACTCGGCCGGATCGTCCTTTAAGAAGATAACCAGTTCCGAGCGCTCGGCGGTCGGATAGTGCAGGTAGACAAAATCGTCCTTGGTGGTACCGATAACGCGCTGCAAATAGACGTTAAAGGCGGTAATGTCCCTGAAGCCGCGCACATTCAACGGCACGCTCAGGCTGCTCTCGTCGAACATGAAATACTGGTTGTAAAGCTCGAACAGGCGGCTCATGCGCAGCGCCAGCTCGTCGGCCTCGGCCTGGGTACCGTCGACCCAGGCGACGTAGTTGCCGCTGGTGGCGCTGACAAAATTGGTTTGCGCGACGGCCATGCTGCCGATAACGCCAAGCATCAACAGACCGACAATAAATTTCTTCATGCTGTAACCCTCCGGATTGAACATCAACCGAGCGGCCGACACGGGCGGGTGGCCCGGTGCCGCTCCGGCAACAAAGGAACTGGGACGGAATCTTTCATATGATTATCGGCAGAATTCGCCGTTTTCATCATCCCAGTTTCGGTGATATTTGACGAATTGTCAAATAAGCCGGCCGACGAGCCGGAAATCAGCGGCTGGCTAGCCGGAAAAGCGGTCGATGACCAGATTCACTTCCTCGATCAGGATGCCGGTGTAGCGTTCGATGCTGTCGATGATGTAATGCTGCAACTTGTGGATGTTGCCGGACAGCTGAGTGCCAAACGGGACATCGATAACCACCGTCAGGCGGTAACCTTGCGAGTCGGACTTGACCGTAATCTTCTGGATGCGGATGGTATGGTTAAATTCGTCGACGCAGTGAATGACCATCTGCGACAAGGCCGACTCGGAGATGGCAATGCGGCCGCGCTTGGAAAATTCCGGCCGCACGACCGATTTTTCGTACAGCTTGGGCGGGTTGAGGATGTTGGCGCCGGCGTTTTTCTGGAAAAAGACCCGGATACTATCGTAGAAAATGCGCGGGTAGCTGCGCTTGATCTCGATGGCCGGCACCGGGATGACGTGCTTGCCCTCCACCTTGCGCGACTGCACCGCTTTTTCGATTTCCTCGCGGCTGGCAATGTCCTCAATCTTGATGATCTTGAAGGGGTGCGGCAGCTGCAGGCGTTCGGCGATCTTGCGCACCATGCGCTCCGAGGTGCCGATCAGCAGGATTTTCTTCCAACGGTGGCGCTGCAGGTAACGGGCCACCTCGTCGCGATGCGTCTTATCGTGAAACAAGGCCGTCTTGACGGCTGCCATGTAATTCTTCTCGTGCTTGGCCGAGTGCCCGGCCACGATGGCCTCATTGCGGATGAGGACGCCGTCATCGATCAGCAGGTCGATGCCGAATTTTTGCGATACCAGCTTGGCCCGGAAGCTTTTGCCGGTGCCGCTCTCGCCCACTAACGCAAAGACCCGTACGCCTCGCCAAAACCAGACCACGTCAAGCAGCAGATTGATCATATTCTCCATTGTAATTGTTATTGCAGCGCAGGTAAAGCCTCGCCGTACGGCCGGCCAGCCAGCGCTACAGCGAAATTACGGCCTGTCGCCAAAGTCGCTAAACCAGCCGGGAATAATGCCGATATTGAAGCGGGGGTGTTATGAACATGGACCTATTCCACCGTTTTTTCCAGCATGTGACCAGCGAAATCGCCGCCCTCGACTATTTCGTGGAACAGCAACGCGGCATGAGCGGCGCCATCCGCCAGCGCACCTGGCCGCAGCTGGAGCGGGCCATGCAGCAAGCCAACCTGGCGGCCACTATGGTGGCCGAAGCAGAAGCCGGCCGCTGCCGCCTCTGGCAGGACCTACTGCAGGAATTGAAGCTGCCGGCCAACAGCGACAGTACAAGCGTCTGCGCTGCCGTCCCCAGCGCCTACCGCAGCCTGGTAACCGGCGCCTGCCGCGGCCTGCGGGGGGCCACCAGCCGCGCTAAACTGGAAAACGAGGCCTTGCGCGCCTTCTCCGGCGGCATGGCCGACAACCTGGCCAAGGTAATCAACGAGCTGTTCCCCGACAAGCGCGGCACCATCTACGGCAAGACCGGCTCAAAACGGGTCGCCGGCCAGGCCCCAATCGTGCTCGATACCGCATTCTGATAGAACAAGGGCAGCCGCGGGGCTGTGGAGGATACGATGCTTTCAACATTTACCGGAATTGAAATCGGCAAGCGCGGCATGATGGCCAACAACCAGGGCTTGCTGGTCATCGGCCACAACCTGTCCAACATGGCCACCGACGGCTATTCGCGCCAGCGCATCGAAATCAGCACCATGGAGCCGCTCTTCGCGCCGCAGCTGAACCGCGAACACACCCCGGGCCAGATCGGCCAGGGCCCGCTGATCTCCCAGATCAGCCGGGTACGGGACGAACTGCTGGACGAGCGCATCGTCGCCCAGCAGGGCAACGTCGGCTATTGGTCCACCCGCGACCGCTACATCCGCCAGCTGGAACAAATTCATAACGAACCGCAGGAGATATCCCTGCGCGCGCGCATGGACCAGTTCTGGGATTCCTGGCAGGAACTGTCGCTGCACCCCTCTGAGACCGCCCCGCGCGAGGCCATCGTCCGCCGCGGGCAGAGCATGATCGAGTCGATCCACAACCGCTACCAGCGCCTGAGCGCCACCCGCGAGATGGTGGAGCAGGATATCGGCATCGCCACCGACCAGGTGAACACCCTGACCCGCCAGATCGCCGCCCTAAGCGACGAGATCGTCAAGGTCAAGGCCATGGGCGACAATCCGAACGACCTCCTGGACCGCCGTGACCTCTTGGTCGACCGGCTCGGCACCATGATCCCGATACGGACCGACCGGCGCGACGTTGACGAATTCATGATCCACATCGACGGACAGGTCCTGGTCCAGGGCGGCATCGCCCGCCAGTTCGAGTTGACCAGCGGCGCCGAGAACGATGGCCTAGCCCGCATCAATTGGCAGGATACCGGCGACCAGGCCTTCATCAACGGCGGTTCGCTGGGCGCGCTGTTCGAGCTGCGCGACGTCGATATCCGCGAAGAGCTGGCCAGCCTGGATACCATAACCCTGACCTTCACCGACCTGGTCAACGAGGTGCACCGCGCCGGCTACGGCCTGAACGGCAAGACCAATATCGATTTCTTCACCGAGCTGCCCAGCGTCAATAATATCGCCGGCAACTACGACCGCGACGGCGACGGCGAATACGACGCCAGCTACATCCACCGCATTACCGGCGGCAACCGCCTCGACGCCCAGGAGCAGATCGGCCTGGCCGGCGTCATCAGCCTGTCCGGCCCCCAAGGCAATATCGCCATCGAGTACCGGCCGACCGACACCGTGGGCGACCTGGTGCGGCGCATCAATTTCTCCGGCGCCGAAGTCACCGCCCGCCTGACCACCGACGGCCAGCTGCAGCTGCGGGCCACCACCAGCGCCGACGCCGCCAACCCCGATTTCGTCATCCGCCACGTCGAGGACTCCGGCTCCTTCCTGGCCGGCTACTCCGGCGTCCTCAACCAGTCCGGCCCGGCCGGCGCCTTTACCTGGACCCAGGCCGACGCCATCTTGAGCCTGCGCGACGGCGGCACCGATTTCGCGGTGGCCCCCCTGGCCCACCCGGCCGGCTGGATCGAGGTGGCGCCGGCCGTCAGTACGGACTTGACCTCGGTGGCGGCCGGCTTCGGCCTCAACGGGCGCCCGGCCGAGGCCGGCGACGGCAGTCTGGCCCTGGCCATCGCCAACCTGCGCACCGCCAACGTCATGGTCGGCTCGGAAGGCAGCTTCGACGACTACTACGCCGACGCCATCGCCGACATCGGCCTCAAGGGCGAGCAATCCGGCCTAATGCTGGAAACCAACGACCGCATCGCCAAGAGCCTGACCGATACTCGGGCCTCGATCTCCGGGGTAAATATGGACGAGGAGCTGGCCAACATGATCAAGTTCCAGCACGGCTACGCCGCCGCCGCCAAATTCATCCAGCACTTCGACGAGATGCTGGACACGATCATCAACAGGATGGGTGTATGAGACGTATCAGTTCCGACATGATGAACACCGACACGCAGTTCTGGCTGCGCCGCCGCGAGGACGCCATGACCAGCATGCAGAACCGCATGAACCGCCAGACGCGCATCGAGAACCCGCGCGACGACCCGATGGCCGCCGCCCACGCCGTCCGTTACGATTCCTTCGCCAGCCGCCTGATGCGCTACGAGGAGAACATCCAGTACACCATGGACCGCTCGCGCATCGCCGAAGGCTACATGCGCCAGACCCAGGACATCATGCAGCGGGTGCGCGAGCTGGCCGTGACCGGCGCCAACGGCACCTTCTCGCCGGAGGACACCGCCGCCATGGCCGTGGAAGTCGACCAGCTGCTGGCCGAACTGGTCAGCCTCGGCAACGCCCGCGGCCCGGACGGTGATTTTTTATTCGCCGGCGACAAGTCCAAGACCGAGCCGTTCCGCGCCCTGGACGGCCATGTGCCCGGAGCCGGCGGCTCCGTCACGGCCACGGTCGACTACCTGGGCGGCATCGGCACCCCCCAAGCCGAGATCAGCGAGGAAAGCTACCTGGAGATGAACCTGCCGGGCGACGCGGTCTTCTGGGCGGAGCGGCAGCGCATCGCCGGCGGGGCCGACGCCACCACGTACCGGGTGCTCGAGGCCGGCAGCATCTTCATCAACGGCGCCGAGATCGGCCTACGCCCCGGCGATACCGTCCAGGCCATCATCGCCAAGATCAACGACTCCGGCGTGGCGGTGCGGGCCTCGCTGGACCCGGTCAGCTCCAGCCTGGTGCTGGAAGGCACTCAGGCCCAGCGGCTGCGCCTGGAAGACGGCCAGGGCGGCTCGGTGCTGGCCGACCTGGGCATCCTGTCCGGCTCCGGCGTCCCGTCCGACTACGCCGCCTCGACCAGCGTCTCCGGCGGCTCGCTGTTCGACGTGGTCATGAACCTGCGCAACGCCCTGTACAAGGGCGACCACCTCGAGATCGGCGGCCGCGCCCTGGCGGCCATCGACGCCGGCATGGACAACATGAACCGCCGCCTGGCCGAGGCCGGCGCCATGATGAACCGCCTGGAAACCGCTAGCATGCGCCTGAACAAGGAAATCCCGGACGTGGTGGCGCTGGGCGCGGCCGAAACGTCGCTGGACATGGCCCAGGCCATCACCGACTTCCGGATGCTCGATTACGCCCGCCAGGCCGCCCTGCAGATGGCCGGCCGCGTCCTACCCAAGACCCTGCTCGACTTTCTGAGATAAAGCGCTCCCGTCCCGGTCTTCGGCCTTTGGCTGGAGCGCCGGGCTGGCCGGCGACGCATGCCGACGGCCGATACCACCACGCCATTGGCGGAACTTTCCGCCAATGGCGCGCCCCTGACAGGCGGATACCATGATGACCATACACACCAAGGCCTTGGGCGACCTCGACATCGACGAGCGCCAACTGCTGACCTTCCAAAACGGACTGATCGGCTTCGACAAGTTCCAGCGCTTCGCCCTGCTCGACGCGCCGCAGAAACCGTATTTCTACCTGCAATCCACCGAGCTGACCGAGCTCAACTTCATCCTGCTGGATCCCTTCCTATTCCGGCCAGACTACGAGGTGGACGTGCCGGACGAACTGAGCCAGGCCCTGGGCATGAAGCAGGCCGACGACGCCCTCATTCTGGCCATCGTGACCGTCCCGCCGGAGGGCGGCACCATCACCGCCAACCTGATGGGACCGCTGGTCATCTGCCGTAATTCCCGACAGGGAATTCAAGTGGTGCTGTCGGACCCCCGCTGGCAAATCAAGCATGACGTGATGGCCGAGCTGGCCACCTCAAGGAAATAGCCATGCTGATATTAACCAGGAAGATTAATGAGAAACTGATCATCGACGGCACCATCGTGGTGTCGGTCATCGAGGTGCGCGGGGACATGGTCAAATTGGGTATCGACGCGCCGCGTTCGGTCAAGGTCTTCCGCAGCGAGGTCTACGACGCCATCCAGGCCGAGAACCGCCAGGCCGCGGCCTCCGGGCTGCAGTTGCCGGACATCGGGCTGGGATCCCGGGAATAGGGGGAGCACGTCGTGCAAGTCCGGTCCGGCGCTTTGAGCCGCGGGGTGAAACCAATCAACGGCGTAGGAGCTTGTTCATGGAAGGTGCAGACGCGGGGCCTGGCGCTTTCAGGCATGGCCAGCTTATCGCTTGGCCATGTCTGGACGCGCCACCCGCGCGGTTGCCGCTCACGTGTATAAGCAAGTGCGCTGTTTGACTTTTTCACGCCGTGGGAACTGTGATTGTGCGGCTCAAAGCGCCGGGATGGCGGGCTGGACGAGTGGCTCTGGGCCGGGGGCGGCTCCCCCTCGGCCAGGCTTCCGGCACCATCGGGTTTGGGTTGGCCTGACGGTCTTGCGGGGCAAGCCCGCCAGCGTTGGGGTGCTGGTATGGTGCCGGCGATCCCGGCCTACCCCCACTTTTGGTGGTTGCAGGCCGGCGCGCTGCCCTGCCCTACGGCCGCCTTACCTGCAGGCCGCAGGCAAAGGTACCCAGGTCGATCTGATATTGCACATTGTTTAGCCAGAAGCCTAGTTCGGTGATGGTGGTGTCGTCCCAGCGGGTGTTCGGGTAGACGGCGTCGATGCGCAGGCGCCAGGTACGGCCGGTGAGGACGCGCGGCAGCTGGATGGTCTGACTGGTCATGGTATCGGTTAACTGAAAGGTCATCGACGTGCCGCCATCCACGATCAGGCTGACCGTGCGGATGCGGTTGTTCTGTTGCCAGTAGCGGGCGTCCAGCCAACCGGGGCTGATGGTCAGGCGGTCGGCACGTAGCGGCTCGGTAAAGCCGACTTCCAGCCACTGGCCCAGGCCGGGGCCGGCCACGGCTTCGAACCAGCCGGTGTCGGCGCGGCCGTCGAAGACGGTGGCCGGGTGGTAGGCGTTGAGGTTGGCCGGTTCGGTTAGGATGCTGGAGGCGCTCAAGGCGTTTGCAGCTGTTGCCGGAGGACTAAGCAGAATTGACTGTATTGTAAGCCGTGGTGATGCTCTTGTAGATAGAACTCATGAAGCAAACGTCGGGTCATGTGCTTTTCGCTCAAACGTTTGGCATTGTGGCTCAGCCAGATACTGAGCTGACAATTGCCATCGGTCTCCTTAAGCACCGGCTATTTGAGCGCGAAATGGTCCACCAGGTTTTAGTCGTTCATGCCCGCAAGACTGGAGGATTGAGGGGATGATCCTCCAGCCGCTGCAGATAATCCTTGACGACAGGGCGACTGCAACCGGTGGCCCCGGCGATGAACGAACGCTGGCGGTAGGCTGTTGCAGCTTGATGCGAGTAATTTTCCGGATCTCATTCATGCTTTTCTTCGGTCGTGACATGGTAGCCCTCCTACGGAGGGAGGATACCAGTCAGGTGGCAGATTTGAACCGGAATCATTGGCAGATTATGAGCGGAATTCAGCGGCTAGCACGCAAAATTCCGGCCGTTTCCTGCCAGGGATTCCGGTCCGAAGTGGCAGTTTACCACCGGAATCTTCACCTGTTGGGGTGGCAGGAAACGGCCGGAATTGGTGGCAGGTTTGGACCGGATTATCCAAGCTAGCTAGCCCGAGCCACCGATCAAGCAGTTTCTTGATAGTAGTTCAACAGCTCTGGATTGCCAGCCGTTAGAATTGATATGCGATCGATGCGCCGATACTCGTACCATACATGGCGCTATCGAATGACAGGCGATTAGTCCAAAACCACAAGCCAGCGTTAAGGCCGAGACTAACATTGGGATTAAGTCGTACAGCAGCCTGGATTTGGACACGCCCCCAAAAGCCAAACGAGTCTAATGCTGGATAGATGATGGATTCAGCACCCGTGGCAAGCTCGCAACCAAGTGCGAAGGCGGTGCTCAAAGGAAGCCAAAGCCCACATGTCAAACCAGCGCCTATCTTGCAAATGGCCAAGGGCTCACCCAGCCAAGCCGAGTTGGCGTAATGGCCTTCCAGTCCAGCGTAGAGGGGCAAGCCATCGATAATGTTGAGTGCTACACCAACACGCAACTCCGCAAGTTGAACCAGAATTGGGCCATCGAACAACCCATCGAGGAGCGGAGCCCAAGCTAAGGTAGTCTGAAGAGTCCAGTCAGAGCCAGCCGTTGTTGGGGCCAACTCCTGCGCGCTGAGGCAAAAAATGGCACAAGCAAAAAGCACCAGCAAAATCATCACTTTTCGTATCATATCATTCCTCCTATGCCTGGATTTGCATGAACATACTGATTTTCATGCCATTAGCCGGCAACATTGATCCATACCACTCATGCCAAAATTTGCAGTAATTCATAATTGGGAAGAAACCATACTTGGTGTTGCCTCGGATAGTGAGACCGCCATTAGCCTCCACTGTATCCCGATAAATAATAGCTTTTAGATTCGCAGGATCAATATATGCTAACATATCGATCGATTTGGTTAGATTCGCAGTGACTTCATCGCTAATGCCGGCCGAGGCCTGACCGAAAGTCGTCACAGTACGCCAACCCTCATACACATTATAATACTGAAGCTTGAACTTAACTTCGAAATAGCACCACCAGGGGCCCCAATATCGGACAATCATCACGTCTGTCCTGAACTGTGTGCCATTATGTGATGGCAATCCAACTATGGTCCTTGAATCACTAGCGTCTTCATAAATAATCTCAGAAAATTCCTCTTCTCCAAAGTACGAATAAGCTTCCTCGCCAAATTCCTGAACAAGCTCACTTTTTATCGCTTCAATCTCTTCAGGGGTAAAAGCTTCGAGAGTTTGGATATTTCGGGAGCTCGTATCCGAAGCATACGGACGAACGCGCCGATCCTCGAACTCCTTGAGCTGCATGATGGTGGCAGTATCGAGGATAACACCGTTAGGTAAACAAAGCGCGGCCTCAGGTCCTATACTGGGCCTACAGGAGACTAAAAACAAAAAACCACACAGAAAGAATGCTAGGCGCGCATACCCGGCATGCACGCATCTGGGGGGGGGAGCTGTAATTGATACATTTCATTTTCCTTTTGCCCGTATCATAATTACCATCCCTACTGAGTGTCTAGTACTTGGCTTCTGGCTAATCTTTGCCTTACCCGGGAGGGCCGCGCGACCTTGCGCGCGCTGCAACTCCCTTCGGGTCAGCCCCTCTTTTTTTCAAGCCGGGGTCAGACCCTCGATTTTCCTGGCGTGGGGTCAGGCCCTGGTTCCGAAAAATCGAAGGGTTGACCCCACGATTCTAGCACGAGACAAGCTTCTTCGCCAGTTTTCTCTGCAACTCCCTGGGGGTCAGCCGCTCTTTTTTTCTGAACCGCGGTCAGGCCCTCGTTTTTCCTGTTCTGGGGTTAGGCCCCGATGTTGGAAATCCGGACGTCGGCCCTCCGAGTTGGGCTTCTTTGCCACGCTTCACTCCGTTTTAGGCTTTTTGCGCCTGATCGCGGGTCAGTTCCTCGTCGTTTCTGGCCGAACGACAGCTTAGCGCTTCCTGGTCGGGCGATTAGGCCCCATTTTGCGCGCCCCCTTGAATCGAGCCGGTTCGGGCGGCTACAATGCCCCATGAGTTATAGCCATCATCCCCAGACTGGTTTCGCCATCGGCGATCCCTATACCAACCCGCTAGCCAAGCCGCCGACGCCGGAAGCGGCCGGCCGCTTCTTCGACAGCCTGATACTCTCGGCCTCCGGCTGGCGCGGCGTCTTCGGCGCCGGCGACGAGGATACCGGCGAGGCCATCGCGCCTTCGGCCCGCTACGTGGCCTCTCGCATGGCCGACGTCTTCAGCCGCCACCTCTTGGCGCAGGCCGGCCAGCGCACGCCGGCCATCGCCATCGGTATCGATACCCGCCCCAGCGGCCCGGCCATCGCCGACTGCATGATCCGGGTCTTCCTGGCCAATGGCTTGAACGTCCGTTATACCTTTATCTGCAGCGCCCCGGAAATCATGGCCTGGGTCAAATTATCGAACCGCTTGGCGGCAACGGCCGGTCCAGCCGCCGGGGCTCCCTTGCCCGGCGCGCCGGACGACGTGGAGGCCGACCCGGCCATGACCGGCCTGGACGGCTTCTGCTACGTTTCGGCCAGCCACAACCCGGTCGGCCACAACGGCGTCAAGTTCGGCCTGGCCGACGGCGCGGTCCTGGAGCCCGCGACCGCCAAGGCTCTGGCCGAAGAGTTGCGATCCGGCGCCTGCCAGGCGGCCGACATTGCCCGGCTTCAGGCCCTCTGCGCCGCCGTGCCGGCCGCCGCCGTCAGCCGCGCCTACGCCGACTGCCCGCGCCACAAGCGCCTGGTCAGTTCAAGCTATATTTTATTCTCGCGCGAGATCTGCGCCGCCCTGGACGATTCGCTGCCGGCCGGATTCGCCGCCCGTCAAGCCGCCGAGGAAGCCCGGCTGGACAGCCTGTCGGCCGCCGTCGCCGCCAAAGGCATCGGCCTCTTGATCGATATGAACGGCTCAGCCCGCAGCCTGTCCATCGACGCCGGTTTCCTGACCGGTCTGGGCGCCGACGTCCAGACCATCAACGACCAGCCGCGCAAATTCGCCCACCGCATCGTGCCGGAAGGCGCGTCGCTCGACCAATGCCGCAGCGCCCTGGCCGCCGCCCACGCCGCCGACGAGCGTTACGTGCTCGGCTACGTGCCGGACTGCGACGGCGACCGCGGCAACATCGTCATCTGGGACGAGGCGGCTGGTCAGGCGCGCAGCCTGGAGGCCCAGGAAACCTTCGCCCTGGCCGTGCTGGCCGAGCTGGCCGGCCTGGAGTACGACCGGCGGCGCGACGGCGTGAAACCCGGTACGGCCCTGGCGGTGGTCGGCAACGACGCCACCAGCCTGCGGGCTGACGCCATCGCCCGGGCCTTCGGCGCCCAGATGCACCGGGCCGAGACCGGTGAGGCCAACGTCGTGGCCCTGGCCCGCCAACTGCGCGCCGCTGGCCGCACCGTGCGCATCCTGGGCGAAGGCTCCAACGGCGGCGTCATCACCCACCCGGCCAGCGTACGCGACCCGCTCAATACCGTCTGCGCCCTGCTCAAGCTGCTGGCCATCCGCGACGCCGCGGGCCAGGACTGCCCCTACCGGCTGTGGTTGGCGGCCTCCGGCCAGCTGGAGCGCTACCGGCCGGATTTCAGCCTGGCCGATATCGTGGCCAGCCTGCCGGAGGCCTCTAGCACCAGCGTGTTCGAGGAGCGGGCGGCCTTGCGCATCCAGAGCGTAGATCAGGCCGCCATCAAGAACCACAGCCGCCGCCTCTTTGCCACCCAGTGGCCGCGCATCGCCGCCCGCCTGGCTGAACGCTTCGGCCCGCTGACGTATGTCACCTTGGTCAGCCGGGGCACCAGCGAACTCAGCCTGGCCGAATCCGAGGACGCCGCTTCAGGAGGCCTCAAATTCCGGCTGCACGACCAGGCCGGCCGGCCGGTGGCCTTCTTCTGGATGCGCGGATCCGGTACCGAGCCGGTCTTCCGCATCATGGTGGACGTGCGGGCCGCCGACCGGAGCATCGAGCCAGACCTGCTGACCATCCTGACCGGTCTGGTCCGCGAAGCCGACGACTTGGCCATGGCAGGCAGCGCCGTCTGACGGAGGCAAAACAGCCGGCGCCTTGCTATGGCCCGGCTTTTATGTTAGATTGCACAAGGAAAGGCACGCCGACCCGCCAGACGGGTGGATAGCCGCCAGCGGGCGGACGGCATGACAGGGACAACGATGGGTTTACGTGGCGAGGTTTTTTCATCCAAGGTAGTCTGCGAAGGCCGAACCTATTTCTTCAATATCAAGGAAACCCGAACCGGCGACCTGTTCCTGGCCATCGTCGAAAGCAAACCGGCCGAAGGCGAATCCTTCGACCGCCGTTCCATCGTCGTCTTCCGGGAAAATCTCCAGGAATTCATGCAATCCTTCACCAAGGCTATCGCGGTGATGGACAAGAGCCCGCCGCCGCGCAAGCGCAGCCCCCGCACCGCCCAGCCGGCCGCCGAAGGCGAAGCCGCGCCGCGCAAACCGCGCGTCATCCGGCCGCGCCGCGAGGAAGTGGCCGAGGGCGACTCGCCGGCCGTCCACGCCGAGAAGGCCGCCCAGGCCAACAAGAGCGCCGCCGCCAGCCAGTCCGGCCGTCGGCTGACCGTCCGCAAGAAGCCATCTACCTGAGCCGCCGGCCGGGAATCAGCCTGGCTGCCCCTGGCCTTGTCCCTGCCCCTTGGGCCGATCGCGGGTCGTTCCGGTCGCGCTAGCCGCCCGCTCCGCCTTGTCCAAGGCCGTCTCTAACTCATGGTCGAAACCCAGCCCATCCTCCAGCACGTCCAGCTCGGCCTGCAGTTCGGCGATATTGTCTTCCTGCAGATGCGCCAGATGGCTGCGGAAACCGGCCTGCAGGCGCTTTAAAGAGCGCGTCAGGCGCTCGTCCAGTTCCGGGTCGAGCCGGCGGTCCGGGGAGCGCTCCAGCAAATCGAGCAGAATTTTAAGCAAGCGGCCGACCGCTTCGCCCTGGCTGGCCAGGAAGGCGTTGGCCTGCGGCGCGTCCTTGGGATCGGCCGCGACGTCCTTGGTGATGGCCGCCACCAGGTCGACCAGCTCGCGAAAGTACTGATGCATGACATGTCCGGCCGGCAGGCGGGCCAGCAGGCCGGACAATTCCAGACCGAGCTGACGGCCACGGGCTACGGTGGCCTTGGCCAAGTCCAGATCGACGAAGGCCGTGTTGAGCGGCCGGTCGCGGTTCAGGTGTTCCTTCAGGCCGCGCCCCACCAGCCAGACGGCGCCGTAGCTGGCCACGGCCGCGCCGAGGCTGAACGGCAAGGGAATGCCCAGCAGGAGCCAGCTGACGATGAACACGGCGGCGGCGCTTCCGGCCGACAGCAAGGCGCCCAGGCCGCCTTCGGATTTGACCATGCTTTAGTCTCCCAGGGCGGCTGCTTCCAGCCGCGTGATGTCCGCCTCCAGCAGGTTGGAAAGGACGACGCTCAATTGTTGTTCATCGGCCGCCGAGGTAACGCGGGCCCCCAGAGCCTCCAGGGCGCTGAATTGCCCCTGGTCGATGTCGAAGCCGATCAGGCTAATCAGGGTGGTATTGGTGTAAACCGGAAAATCCGCGGTGGCGGCGCTGTTGCGGTTGGCGTAGATGGCAGCCAGCACCCGCTCCGGATCCTGGCCGGCAGTGTTGATGCCGTCGGTAACGACGATCAGGGAGCGCAGGATAGTGCCGGATTGGGCCAGCCATTCGGCGCCCAGTTCCAGGGCCGCGCCGATGGCGGTGGTATTGCCGGGCGCGAAGTTGTTCGGATCGGACACCAGGGAACGCACCTTGCGCAAGGTGGCCACATCAAGGCTGGTCAGCGGCAAGAGCGGCACCACATCGTCGTCAAACTTGACGATGCCGAGGCGGATGACTTGGACCGACGGCGAGTTAGCCACCAGCCGCTCCAGGACATCGACCACCCGCACCAAAGCCTGGCTAGCCTGAATGTACTTCTGCGGGCCGCCGGTCAGCGGAATGTCGAACATCGAGCCGGAGACGTCGACCGCCAAAACCACGCTGACGCCAAGGTCGTCGCGGCTGGCCTGCCCCGGCCGGAATTCGGGCGAGAACTGCAGGCTGTAGTCGGACGATTTCCCGACCGCTTCGCTATCCGAACTGCCGCCCTTAGGCTCGCTGCAAAATGCGACCACCAGGACGATGGCCAAGACAACGACCACTCCGGCAACCAGCTGCTTGATAGTTTTATCACGCATCGCCCACTCCTATTCGAAACTGATGAACTGCACCTCGACGCGGCGGTTGGACTGCGGATCGTCCGCGTCCACCGGGTCGTCCCAGCCGCGCCCCTCGGTGATGATGCGATCCGGGTCGATGCCAAAGTGGTCGATCAGCACTGACTTGACGAATTCGGCCCGGCGTTTGGAGATCAGCTTGGCCTGGGCGCTGGCCTCGATGAAGGCTTGCGGACCCTGGGCGCGGAATTCCTCCACCTTGGAGGTATCCAGATGCCCAACCAGCTTGACCAGGGTGGTGCCCAGGATGTTCATCTGTTCGGCCATCCTGGCTAACAAGCGCATGTTCTGGCGCACGGACTCGTTGTCGCCCTCGACGTCGAAGTCCAGGCGCTGCGCCTCGAAGTACAGCTGGATGTCGGCGGCCAGTACCGTGCGCTGGTTCTCGAGGTCATGGATATTGAGGGCCGCGTCGCGGTTGAAGCTGTTCTGGATGGTATTGCCCTGCCCGGCGTAGCGGCCACTGGCGGCGGCGGCCTCCAGGCCGGCCAGGTACAGGACGCGATCCGGTTCGTAGGAGACGGTCGACGCCAGGCTGCCGATCATCTTGTAGTATTCCTGAGCCAGGAGGAAGATTTTATAAGCGCCGATCGGGTTTTCCGGGTCAAAGAACATCTGCATCTCAGGCAGCGTCGGCAGGTGCACCTCGATCAGCAACTCGCGGGCCTCGGCCGCGCCGCCGGCTAGACCGTAAAAGGCGGCCATAGCAACGAAGGCCCGGCCGTCGCCCTTGGCTATCAAGTCGGCGCCGGCCAGCAGGCCGTCGACTAGCCCGATAGCGATTTCCGGCTTCTCGCGGATTAGGTCGCCGCGGGCCATCAGCACGTCGGCGATCAGCTGGCTGGCGTCGCGCGAGTTGATGAGCAGGCGCACGTCCGGCATGTAGCCGTCGGCGTCCGGGTCGATGGCGTCGGTCAGGAAGGGCGTCCAGGTGACCCAAGCCGCGATGCCGGGGTTGTCGCGGAAGGCCTCGGCCGCCTTTTCGGCGTCCGGGATGTGCACCACCCGGACGTCGAGCGGGCTGATGTCCAGCTGGGCTAGGTACCAGAGCATGAAAAAAGAATAACCTTCGGCGTAGCTGGTCAGGATGGTCTTGCCCTTCAGGTCCTGCGGCCGGCGGATAGAATCGCGCACCAGGATGCCGTCGCCGCCCACCGACCAGTCGAACAGGCCGATCACCTGGGGCACCACCCGGCGATCGTTGTGCAGGGCGTCGTAGAGCAGCGGCAGGCTGTCCATGCTGGCCCAGATGGCCGTATAGCGGCCGGCGGCGAAGCCGTCCAGCTGGGCTTGTCCATTCTCCTCGCGCACCAGTTCGACGGCGAAATGGTGGTCGCGGTAGAAGACCGAATCGCGGTTCGGGGCCGCGCCGCCGTTGGCGGCGAACAGGGCGGCGTAACCGCCCCAGGTATCCAGCGGTATGCGCACCAGCGGCACCGGGCCGTCGCCCAGGTCGACGCTCGGCAGGCTGTAACCGCCGATGCCGCCGATGGTCAACGGCTGCGGCGTAACGATCGGCAGGTCGTCGCTGATGGCGCCACCGGCGGCGGCGCCGGCGCTGTTACCGGTGGTGGAACCAGCCGACAGAAAGCGCCAGGCGAAAATGCCGCCTATAACCAGGAGCAGGACAAGCAGTCCCAACCAAAATGACTTTTTCATGACAGCCTCCCCAGACAAGATAAGTCGCGGGCCGGCGCTCAATCCGGCCGGCCGGAATTTTCGGTTGCCGGCGCCTGGCGCCGATGGCCGAAATCAGTCTACCAATCCTCTTCGCCCAGGAAGAGGCCGCCTGAGCCGAGCGCCGCCACCTTGTCCGCGAAGAAGCCGCCCATAGGGCTGCCAGCGCTGGCATAGATGAACAACTCCAAGACGTCGCGCACCTCGGCCATCTGAACTAGTACGTTCCGGTTGCGGGATTCGAAATCCCGGAAGAAGGCCAGGCTCGTCCGCCCGTCCGGCAAGCTGCCGACGCCGACCCGGCCGGGACCGTCGTGCAGGCTGCGCAGCTCCAGCAAACGATAATAAGCCCGCTCCAACTGGAACATAGCCGACAGGCAATCGAACAACACCGGCGCCAGGGCACGCTTCTCGGCCGTCCAATCGGTAAAGCGCGGCACCCGGCCGGCGTCGCGCGCCTCGCGCCAAGTCTGCAGGACGGAGCGTTGCGCCTGAAGGCGGGCGTGCGCGGCCGACAGGAGCGGCGCATTGCGCTCCATGGTGGCGGCATGGGCCGAAATCATGAACAGGGCTTGCGAGGCGAAAGCCCGGTAGGCGTCGTCGCGCCAGGTAGTCCGGAAGCCGCTCAGGCCGGCCGGGTCGACCGGGCGGGCTTGGGCAGTACCGGTGGCGGTGGCCGTCACGACGGTACCGGGCTGGGCTAAGAGGGCGCTGCCGCCCTGCCCCTTGACCTGGACGCGGCCTTCGGCGCAGGTAACCAGGGCGGTGCCGTCGGGAATGGTGTCGACGATGAAGGTCGTGCCGCGCACCCCGAGGACGGTGTTGTCGGTGGCGATGCTGAACGAGCCGTTGACCAGGCGGTCGACCTTAATGGCGATGGCGCCGGACAGCAATTGCAGCACGGTGCGCCGCTCGTCGGCGCTCAGCGCTCTGGTGTCATAATAGAAGGCGGTGTTCTCGGCCAGGCGGATGGTGGCGCCGCCCGGTCGGCCGGAGCCGATGTCGATCTCGGCCCGGCTGCCGGCGCCGGTCACGATGACGTCAAAGGGTTCCACCACGTCGCCGATATCGGGATTGGCGATGACCTGCCCGCGGCGGTGGATGGCCACGCTCCCATCCAGGAAGACCAGCTCGCCGACCCGAAGGGCGGGCGTCGCCGCTGGAACCGCTGGAGCCGCCACGGCGCTGCCACCGGTGGCCGGGGGAGTTATCGTAGCGCTCGTCGCGCCCGGGGCGGCAGGAGTGACCGGCTGGGCGGCCTGGCCGACGGGGCTCGAGATGGGCGCGACACTGGCCGGCGAAGCCGCCGGCTGGGTCGCCGCGGGCGCGGCCGGGCTGCCGGTCGGCGTGGTCGGCGTCGCGGCCACGGCCGGGCTGCCGCTTGGCGTCGCCGGACCGGTCGGCGTCGCTGGCCCTGGGCCGCCGGAACTAGGCGCCGCCTCGGGCCGGCTGGAAACCGCGGCCTCCTGGGGAGCGCAGCCCGCCAGCGCGAAAACTGAAAGCACAGTCAGGCTAAGCACTAGAGCGAAGCTGCCTCGCACACGCGTTTTGGTCATCGACGACTCCTCGGTTTTTTCAGGCCGCACGGCAAACTACCGGAACTATAGCACAATCAGGCCGAAAAGTCTTTGGCGGCCCGCGACATGCGCAATAATTCGGCCGACACCTTGGCATTGAAGCTGCCGGGTTCGAACTGGCCATCGGCGCCGATCTTGCCCGGATGGATGCCGGTGAGCACCTGGAGTCCCTCGTCGATGGTGCCGACGGCGTAAATCGAGAAGCTGCCGTCGCGGATGGCCTGCATTACCGCGGGCGACAAGACCAGGTTGACGATGTTCTGGCGCGGCAGCATCACGCCCTGGTGGCCGGTAAAGCCGGCCCGCTGGCAGATATGGAAAAAGCCTTCGACCTTCTCGGTGACGCCGCCAACGGGCTGGACCTGCCCCATCTGGTTGACCGAGCCGGTGACGGCGATATCCTGCCGCAGGGGCACGCCGGCAATGGCCGATAGCAGGGCGTAGACCGCCGTGCTGGAGGCCGAATCGCCCTCCACCGCCGTGTAGGATTGCTCGAAGCAGATGCTGGCCGCCACGGCCAGCGGATAGCTGCGCGAATAGCGGCTGCGCAAAAAACCTTCGACGATCATGACCGCCTTGTCGTAGATCTCGCCGGACAGGCCCGACTCGCCCTCGATGTTGATGACCCCGCTTTCGCCGGGCGAGACTTGGGCCGAGATGACGGCCGGCAAACCGAAGGCGAAATAGCCCCGATCGTGCACCGCCAGGCCGTTGACGCGGCCGACGCAGCTGCCGGCCACCATCAGGATGATCTCGCCGGCCACTATCATGTCGGCCAGCTTTTCCTCGGGCAGGTTGGCCAGCCAGGTGCGCTGTTGCAGGCTGTTATTGACGGCCTCGGCGTCAATGGTCTTACTGCCGGCGATGGCCGCCCGATAATCGGCCTCGCGTAAAAGATCGGCGATGCGCGAAAAACAGGTCGACAGCCGTTGCCGATGGTCGGCCAGGCGGATGCCGTACTCGATAGCGGCGGCGATGCCGTCGGCCGAGGCTTCGCGCAATTCCTCCTCGCGGGTTATCTTGCGGATGAAGGCGATATAATCGGCCAGGGTCTCGTCGTTACGCGGCATGGTGGCGTCGAATTCGGCGTTGATCTTGAACAGCTTCTTGAAATCCGGATCGGCCTGGTACAGCATGTCGTATACCATCTCGCCGCCGATGATGACCACCTTGACGTCAACCTCGAGCGGTTCCGGCTTGAGCAGCACCGGCGCGCCGAAGGGACCGGACTGAGCCTGTATTTCCAGACGGCCGGTGCGTAACACCCGCTTCAGGGCGTGCCAGCAGTCCTCATCCTGCATCAGGTCCTCGGCCTGGATGACCAGGAACCCGCCGGAGGCGCGCACCAACGAGCCGGCCCGAATCTTGAGGTAGGCCGCCTTGCTGTCGGCGTTCGGCTCGGCGGCTTGCTCGATGGTGCCGAACAGATTCATCGGCGTCGGATTGGCTTCGAAGATCATCGGCACCTTAGTGGCATCGGAGTGGGCGTTGAGTAGGTTAGCCCCATAGCGGCTGAGCGGCGAGCGTCCGGGCCGATGCGACAGCGGCTCGGAGGCCTCGCCGGCCGCCCCATCCAGCGGCGCGAACATGTACAGGTGATTAAGCACATCCTGTTCGAGGGCCTGCAACCAGCTATGCAGCTTGTCGCCCCCAAAATGCGCCGCCAGGCTTTCCACCTCGGCATGCACTAAGGGACGCAGCGTTTTACGCCGTAGGGTTTCGAGCTTGTCGTCGAGCTGGTTGCGGCCGCGCTTCAGCTCGACGAACAGGTGGCGCATGCGGTCCATGTAGACCAGGTAGCGCTCGCGCAAGGACTCGAACTGGTCGGCGGTCAAGGCGCCATCCTTCAGCTTGGCCTGCAGGTCGTCGAAGGGCACCGGGGCGCCATCGACCAGGGGCAGGATGTCGGTGGAGGTGGCGCCGTCCTCGCCTTGCAGCTGCACCACCTGAAAGCCGTCAACGGCCAACTCGGCCTCAAAGGTGACCAGCCGGGCGTTTTCCTGCTGTTCCCAGGCGACGCTGCATTCGTCTTTCTGTTTCTTGAAATCTAGACTCTCGGTCTGCAATACCACCAATTTCTTGATGTTTTCGACTAAGGTATGCAGTTCCTTACGGAATTTCCGCCCCTGTCCGGCCGGCAGAACCTGGGTGAGCGGGGCATGCGGCGACGAAAAGTTATAGACGTAAAACAGGTCGAAAAGTTCCAAGTCGGCCGGCTGATAGCTGGTCAGCACCTGCATGACGGCCGTGCGCCGACCGGTACCGGAAGCGCCGGTCACGAATACATTGTAACCTTTGGCCCGAATAGCCGTACCCATGCTGAGGGCTTCCAGGGCGCGAGGTTGGCCGATAATGCGCTTGCCCCAATCGGCGCCGTCCAGCCGGGCCACTTCGTCGACCGAAACCGCATATTCGATTTGGCTCACAGGCAGCTTGCAAAAATCATCGCTCATACAGCCTCCGGAAGCGCCTGGCCGGCGCTTGGGAAAATGATCTGCCCGCCAGGGCGGGCAGCGGGGTGGAAACCTTAAAAATCGACGGCCCGAACCAGCCTAGGAGCCTGTCGGACTTAGGATTTTGATCAGCATTTCGCTCATTAATCTCCCAAAAACATCTCTTGCGTTCATAAGTCCGACAGGCTCTTAGCGGGCGTTCTCCAGCAAGGCGCTGACCGGGACGATGGCGAAACCCTCGCCTAGTAAGGCATTGATGAGCAGCGGCAACTCGTTGAACAGGTAGCTGTCGCGTCCGCCCATCGGCACTCCCAAACGGATGGGGATGATCGACCCGGGCTTAGCCAGCTCGGTGATCCGCTCCACCAACTGGTGCGTGCTTTGGTATAGACCCGGCGTTGTACTACCGGCCAGGCGATCCACCCAATCGAGGGAATCGATGTCCCTGCCAATATAGGTATAGTTCATGCCGACGGCGGCCTGCAAGAGCAAGCTGTTGGAAGAATAGTGCGGCGTATGCCACAACAACGACAATTCGCGGCCGGTAGCCTCAAAATAGTCGTCTTCGGTGCGGGCCAGGCCGCGCTGGATAAATTCCTGGTCGATCCGATAGCGGGCGTCGGTCGGGTCGAAGGTACTGAAGAACATGTTGCCGACCTCGTGGCCGCTTTCGGCGATCAGGCGGGCGGCGCCGGGGTTGCGCCGGATAAATTCGCCGTTCAGGAAGAAGGTGGCCGTCAGGTCGTAGAGGCGCAGGGCTTCCAGGACAGCCATCAGGCCTTCGGCGCCGTCGTAGGCGTTGATGACCAAGGACACCTCGCGGCGGCGCAGCCGCGAACCATGGTCAAAGACCAGCGGGCTGTTGGCTTCCTCGCCAGCCGGGAACGGCCGATAGCTGCGGGCCGGCGCCGGCACCAGGCTGCGGGTGCCCAGGCCACTGACCGAACGGACCATCAACAGGTTGCGGTACGAACCGGCCGCGATGGCGTCGGTGTATACCCGGTAGTTGCCGTTGCTGGTGGCGCCGGTACGCGCCGCGTAGGTGGCGGCCGGCAGCCAGGCCCGGTTGGCCAGGTCGCGGGTATAGGCGCGATCCGTTACCTTGACGATCAAGGCGCCGGCCTCCGACCAGCCGTACCCGTCCACCTGGCCGAAGGCGATCAGTTGGCGGCTATCGTCGGCCAGGCTGACCACCTCGATGGCCGCGGCGCCGGCCACCACCAGCCGGCCGGAGTCGATCCACAGCGCATGGCGGGCGCCGGGGCTAGCCACCGACTGGCGCAGCCGCCAGTCGGCGTACGACAAGATAAGGACTGTGCTGCCGGTACACAGGGCAATCCGGCTCTCATCCGGCGACAGCGACATCGACAGCGCCGAGCGCACGTCCAGCTGGCTGAAGGACGCGCTCAGGCTGTGGCTGTCCCGGGCCGGCACGTCGATCCGGTAAGCGCCGCTCACCCGCTGGCCATGTTCCAGCGAACCGGTGAAGACAGTCACCTTGTCGCTGGCCGGCCACAGCACGCTCTGGATGGTGGTATTGCCCTGCAGGAACAGATAGGGCAAGGCGCTGACGCTGTCCTCGCGGCCAAAGTCGTCCGGGTCCAGGTGGTAGAGAAAAATATTCCGCCCGTCCTTGCACAGCAAGACCTTGGCGCCGTCCGGCGACATATAGAAAGAATCGAAATTGGGATCGTAGGCGAAGGGCGCCTTGCCGACCAGGGTCCCTGGCGGAATGATGCCGGCGTAAATGGCCTGGGTAAAGAACTCGGCCGGCATAATGCGGTACAGCGAACGATCGCGCAGCACATAGAGGTTACCGTTGTTGCTCCAGCGCGCCTGCTCGATGCGGCCCGCTCCGATGCCGCGCCAGCTTTCCTCGAGCACCCGCTTGGTACGCAGTTGGTCGGTACTGAAATAGTAGAGTTGACCGTCGCGCGAGTAGATAAAGTACTGCGAATTGGGCGACCAGCGGGCCGGGAAGCGGTCGACCGAGAACTCGATGTCGCGCGCCACCACCGTTTCGCTGCCGGCGCCAAGGTCAAAGAGGATCAGGCTGGCCCGGGCGACGCTGGAGGGCGACAAGTAGAGCATCATGCTGCCGTCGGGCGACGGCCGCGAATCGACCAGGCGACCCTGCTGCACGGCCGAGCCCTGGGCGAAGGAAGGCAGGCCCCGGACCGGTTGCAGGCCGCCAAAGCCGCGCTCGGTCATGAAAATACCGAAGCGGTTGCGGATTTGCAGGCGTTGGCCGTCGTCCAGGAGGGCGATGGCCTCCGGGTAGAAGGTCAACTGCTCCAGGCGGCCGTTGGCGGCGTTGGCCACGAACAGGCTGTCGTAGCCCTCCTCGCCGGGAATATCGACCCGGGCGGTAAAGAGGATGTTGTCCCCGCTGCCGATATCCGGGCCGACGAACTCCAAACCAGCGTAGGCCAGAGCGGTAAAGGCGAAAAAAAGGCAAAACGCGGCCACTTTGACCCGGGCAAGTGCTGCAGTCATTGAAAATCCCCTTTGTAGATCAAGCGCCCGCCAAACCGCGCCGTTTCCAGGCTTATCATATCATCGGTAAATTTTCGTCCAGCTGTAGCGCCTGGGCAGAATTCCAGGGTACCGCGGCGCCGCGCCAACTGGCGCAAGCCGGTTGGCGACGTGAGGCGGACCCGCCGGGCCGCCCTCCTCGGTGCCGCGCCATCCGGCGCTAGCTGGATGGCGACGTGAGGGCTGCCCGGAACGGGCAGTCCTGCTCGGTGCCGCGCCATCCGGGCAGCCGGTTGGCGACGTGAGGGCTGCCCGGAACGGGCAGTCCTGCTCGGTGCCGCGCCATCCGGGCAGCCGGTTGGCGACGTGAGGGCTGCCCGGAACGGGCAGTCCTGCTCGGTGCCGCGCCATCCGGGCAGCCGGTTGGCGACGTGAAGCTGTCCGCAGGACAGCTTCACGCTTATTCCGGCAATTCGCTGACGATGGTGACGCTGGAAGAGGCGCCGATACGGTCGGCGCCGGCCTCCAGCATCTTGATGGCGTCGTGGTAACTGCGAATGCCGCCGGAGGCCTTGACCTTGAGGCGCCCGCCTACGGCCTGCTTCATCAGCCGGACATCGTCGGCCGTGGCGCCGCCGGTGCCGAAGCCAGTACTGGTCTTGACGAAATGGGCGCCGGCCTTCTCGCTGACCTCGCAGGCCCGCACCTTCTCGGCCTCGGTCAGGTAACAGGTTTCGAGTATCACCTTGACGGTGGCCTTACCGGCGGCCTTGACCACGGCCTTGATGTCATCCTCGACCAGCTTCCAGTCGTCGGACTTGACGGCGCCCAGGTTGATAACCATGTCCACCTCATGGGCGCCCTGCTTGACGGCCTGGGTGGCTTCCTCGGCCTTGATGGCGCTGGAATTGGCGCCCAGGGGGAAACCGATGACGGTGCAGACCATCACCTTGCTGCCGGCCAGTTCGCGGGCACAGAGCGGCACCCAACAGGGATTGACACAGACGCTGGCGAAATTGTTGGCCTTCGCCTCGACGCACAGTTCGCGCACCTGCTGTTCGGTGGCGATGGCCTTGAGGACGGTATGGTCGATAGTCTTGGCGAGGCTTGAGCGGGTCCAGTTTGCTTCCATGGTTTTCTCCTTGTGGTATGCGATTGGCTGTCAGATTTCGGCGCAGCGGTTCATGAAGCTGCGGCGGGTGGTCACCAGGTCGACCAATTCGTGATGCATGGCCGGATTGGCCCGGGCGGCGATCGGGAAGAGGTAGGCTTCCGTCTCGTCGGTATAGCGCTTGATGAAGGACAGGTCGGTGACGTAGCCGAGCGAGATCATGTTACTGATGCGGTCGGCGCTTTTCAGGATAAGCGCCCGCTCCGAGCCGTACTCGCGGATGCGGGTCAGGAACTCGGGTTTGCTTTCCACCGGGCGCTTGGTTACCTCCAGGATCAGCTTGTACACTTCGTCGCTCTCGTCGTCTATTTCCAGCACCTTGCTCCGGTCGAAACCGGGCATATCCTCGAACAAGTCGTGTACCACCGAGGCCTTGAGCAGGATGGAGTCGATGTAGCCGTAGTCCAGCAGCACGGCCATGGTGTCGATCTGGTGCCGGAACATGTTGCCGCCGGAATGACGGCGCTGGCCGATTAAGGCAGTGGCCAGCTGGATGTACGGCGCCAGGTGCATTTCCTTGAGGACGATCATGTCGGCCTGCTTCATGACCGCGCCGGCCGGCAGAGGCGGAGGGTGCTGGCCGGCCGCGTCAGGCTTTTTATTGATTCCGTTACTAAGAGGCATGCTCACTCCCTGGTCAAGTCGACCAGATAGGATTCCAGCTTGGCCAAATGCTCCTTGACTTCGTCCTGGCGGCGCCGCTCGGCGGCCACGACCTCGGCCGGCGCGCTGCCGACAAAGGCCTGGTTGGCCAGCTTGGCGCTGGTGCGCTCGATATACTGCCGGTCCTTATCGGCCTCCTTGCGGAAGCGGGCGGCCAGGGCCTGGACGTCGACCGCCTCGCGGGCAAAGACGTGGACATCGAAGCCGCTGCCGGCCAGGGCCAGGCTGCCCTCCGGCTTGTCCTGGGTGAATTCTAGGCTATCAGCGTTGATAAGCAAGGCCGCCAGCGCCGAATTCTGCTGGATGAAGTCGCGATTCAGGCTGTCGGCGCCAAAACGCAGCGCCACGCGCAGTTTCTTGTCGGGGGCGATGCCAAATTCGCTGCGCAGCGAGCGCACCAGCGACACCAGCTGCTTGAGGCTGCCAAATTGCCGTTCCAATTCGGGCTGTTCGCGCTCCGAGCGGGCCACCGGCCAGGCCTGGCCGATAAGCAAGCCCTGGGCGGTGGGCAGTTTGCCGTAGATTTCCTCGGTCACGAAGGGCAGGAAGGGGTGCAGCAGGCGTAACGATTCCTCCAGCACCTGCAGCAGTACCGAAAGGGCCCGGTTTTTCTCCCGCTCGTCGCCGGAGCGGGTAGACAACTTGGTGGCCTCCACGTACCAGTCGCAGAAATCGTTCCAGAAGTACTCGTAGACGGCGCCGGCCGCGTCGTTGAAGCGGTAGGTTTTAAGAGACTCGGCCACCTGAGCCGAGCAGGCGTTCAGGCGCTGCCAGATCCAGCGGTCGACGTCGATCAAGTCCGGCGCTAGCTGCAACTCCACCCCTTCCAGGTTCATCAGGATAAAGCGACTGGCGTTCCAGACCTTATTGGAGAACTTGGAACCCAGCTTGAAGTCGTCCTTGTTGATCAGGATGTCCTGGCTGGCGGTAAACATGAAGCACAGGGTAAAGCGCAGGGCGTCGGCGCCGAACTCGTCGACGATTTCCAGCGGGTCGATGCCGTTGCCTAGGCTCTTGGACATCTTGCGGCCCTGCTTGTCGCGCACCAGCGTGGTCATGCAGATATCCTGGAAGGGCACCTGGCCGGTGAACTCCAGGCCGGCCATGACCATGCGCGCCACCCAGAAGAAGATGATGTCGAACCCGGTTAGCAGGGTGCTGGTGGGATAAAATTTACGCAGGTCGGCGCTGTCCTTCGGCCAGCCCATAGCGCTGAACGGCCACAGCCAGGAGCTGAACCAGGTATCGAGCACGTCCTCGTCCTGGCGCAAGGCGGTGGACTGGCACTTCGGGCAGATACTAGGCTCGTCGCGGGCGACCAGCACGGCGCCGCAGTGGTCGCAGTACCAGACCGGGATGCGGTGGCCCCACCACAGCTGGCGGCTGATGCACCAGTCGCGGATATTGGTCATCCAGTTCTCGTAAGTATGGTCCCAGCGCTGCGGATAGAACTTGATCTGTCCATCGCGCCAGGCTTTAAGCGCCTTGTCGGCCAACGGCCTCATCTTGACGAACCACTGTTCGGACAGGTAGGGCTCCACCACATTATGGCAGCGGTAGCAGTGGCCGACGGCGTGGACGATGGGTTTCTCGTCAATGAAAAACTCCAGGGCCTTGAGGTCTTCCACCACCAGCTTACGGGCGTCTTTGGCCTTCAGGTTGCGGTATTTTTCCGGGCAGTTCTCGTTGAGGGTGCCATCCGGGTTAAGGATGTTGATGCGTTCTAGGTTGTGGCGGTTGCCGACCTCGAAGTCGTTGCTGTCGTGGGCCGGGGTAATCTTGACCAGGCCGGTGCCGAAGGCGCGGTCCACGTAGCTGTCGGCGATGAGCGGAATCTGGCGCCCGGTCAGCGGCAACTCCAGCAGCTTGCCCACCAGGTGCTGGTAGCGCTCGTCGTCCGGGTGGCAGGCCACGGCGGTATCGCCCAGCATCGTTTCCGGGCGGGTAGTGGCTATTTCCACGAAGCCGGAACCGTCGGCGTAGGGATAGCGGAGGTGGTACATGGCGCCTTTGGCGTCCTCGTGCTCGACCTCGTCGTCGGCCAGGGCGGTGCCGCAGCTGCAGCACCAGTTGACTAGGTACTTACCGCGGTAAATCAAGCCGCGCTCGTACAGGGTGACGAACACCTCGCGCACCGCCTTGGACAGGCCCTCGTCGAGGGTGAAGCGCTCGCGCGACCAGTCGCAGGACGAGCCGATCTTCTGCAGCTGCCGCTTGATGACGGCGTGGTGCTCCTCTTTGACCCGCCAGGTTTCTTCTATAAATTTCTCCCGCCCCAGATCGCGGCGGCGGATACCCTTGGCCTTGAGCCGCTGCTCCACCACGTGCTGGGTGGCGATGCCGGCATGGTCGGTGCCCGGCACCCAGAGGGTGGGCCGGCCGGTCATGCGGTGGTAGCGGATCAGGATGTCCTGGAGCGAGTTATTGAGAGCGTGCCCGACGTGCAGGATGCCGGTAACGTTAGGCGGCGGCATGACAATGACAAAGGGCTTGGCCTTATTGCCGTCGGCGGCGGCCGGAGCAGGCTGGAAGTGACCGGAGTCCTGCCAGGCCTGGTAGACGCGATCCTCGAATTCGGCGGGATCGTAGGCTTTGGCTAATTCGATGGCTTTCATATACATCCTTTGTCGAGCGGGCTCCATCGGCACTGGCTGACGACGGACGGGGTTGGAACCCCCTGGTCGAGCTATTCTAGCAAAAAAGCGCCTGACTGGCAATTGCTGATCCATCCTGGCCCGGAGCCTTCGAGGAAATTGACAAATTCCCATTCTTGAATGACAATGACAGTAACCTTTTTCGGTCCGGACAGGAGACTGGCAGCATGACAGGCGCCCAGGGGCAGCACGGTACAGCCAACGACGACATCAACAATACCGCCCGCATCCTGCTGGAAGTCTCAAGACTGGTCAATTCATCGCTTGACCCCGACGAAGTCCTGCAACGCATCCTTAAATCGGTCGACATGGTACTGCCGTTCGACTATGCCGTCATCCAGATACTGCAGGGCGATGTCCTGTTCATGCGCAGCAGTATCGGTTTCCAGAATCCAGAAGGCTTGAAGGATGTCCTGCTGCCGCTGGAAACCAGCCCCATCAACCGCGAGGTCATCGAAACCGGGCTGCCTCTGATCATCGCCGATGTCCGCAAGGAAAGCCGCTGGCAACAGTACGCCGATATTCCCGAGTACGACGCGGTGCGCTCCTGGATGGGCGTGCCGCTGTCCACAGGCGGACGGCGCATCGGCATCCTGGAACTGGGCAGCAACCAGCTGGATGTCTACCAGACCGCCCATGTCTTCTTTGCCGCGGCCTTCGCCTCGCACGTCTCCATAGCCTACGAAAACGCCCGTCTCTACGCCGAAACCCGGAAACGCCTACAGGAACTGGCCGCCTTGAACAAGATTTCGGCCGCCACCAACCAGCAACTAGAGCTGCCGGAGCTATGTTGCCTTATCGGCGAGACCATCCGCGAGATATTCAACTGCGAGGTGCTGTACCTGGCCATCCTCGATGACGATCGCGAAACCATCCACACGCCGTATTTCTATATCGAAGGCGCCAACAAGCCCATTTTGCCTTTCAAGATCGGCGAAGGCCTGACTTCCCGGGTACTGGAATCCGGCCGGATGCTGCTGGTGGACCACGACAGCGAGAACGAGCTGGTCCGGCTGGGCGGCATACTGCGCGCCTCGCGCATCCCGAAAACCTGGCTGGGCCTGCCGCTGAAAGCCGGCAACGAGCTGTTGGGCGTCTTATCGGCCCAGAATTTCGACCATTACTACTATTTCAGCGAAGACGACATCGAACTATTGACCACTATCGCGGCCACGGCCTCCTCGGCCATTCAAAACGTCCGGCTGTATAAGGAAACCCGCCGCCGCGAGCAGGAAGCCTCGGCCCTGGCCGAGATCGGCCGCGAGGTGTCGGCCTCGCTCAACCCGGAAACGGTGCTAGAACGCATCGTCGACCTGGCCCACCCCCTACTATCCAGCGATACCAGCGCCGTCTTCGTCGGCGACCAGACCACCAACATGCTGGTGGCAGTCTCGGTTTCGGGCCACGGTCACCGCATTAGCCGGGGAAACCGCATCGCCAGCGGCGTCGGCCTGATCGGCCGGGCTTACATCGAGGGCTGCGTCAACGTCGACAACGGTGGCCACGTTTTTGGGCAGCAAGGCACCGAGAAACTGATGACCATTCCGCTGATGGCCAAAAACCGCATCCTGGGCGTGCTGGCCAGCTGGCGCAGCCCCGAGGAAGCCCCTTTCACCCGCCGCGACATCCAATTCGCCGAGAATATCGCCCGCCAGACCAGCGTGGCCTTGCACAATGCCCGCCTTTACCAGGCGGCCGAGAAATCGCGCCAGGAAGCCGAGGTAGCCAACAAGCTCAAGTCGCAGTTCCTGGCCAACATGAGCCACGAATTACGCACCCCGCTCAACTCGATTATCAACTTCGCTTTCCTGATCCGCCAGGAAATGACCAGCGAGCAGTTCGACGGCCAATTCGACATGCTCAGCCGCATCGAGGAGTCCGGGCGGCACCTCTTGAGCCTGATAAACGACGTCTTGGACCTGGCCAAGATCGAGGCCGGCCGCATGGACCTCTACCTCGAGGACTTCGCCATTGACGAACTAATTAAAGGCGTCATGCTGACCGCGCAGGGCCTGATCAAGGACAAGCCGATCGAGCTGCAGGTCGTGCTGCCCGCCCAGCTGCCGGCCGTCCGGGCAGACCGGACCCGCCTGCGGCAAGTGCTGCTCAACCTGGTATCCAATGCCGCCAAATTCACCGAGCGCGGCAGCATCACGGTCCGCGCCCAGCCAAAGGCTGGCTTTATCGAAGTGCACATCATCGATACCGGCATCGGCATGCGTCAGGCCGAAATACCGCACGCCTTCGACGAATTCGTCCAGTTGGACGGCGGGCCGGCCCGCTTGTCCGGCGGCACCGGCCTGGGTTTACCCATCTCCCGGCGCTTCGTCGAAATGCAAGGCGGCAAGCTGAACGCCCGTTCCAGTCCCGGCCAGGGTTCCGATTTCAGCTTCACTATCCCGCTGGCCAAGCCATCGGAAAGCGTTACGGCCGGAGCGGCCGCCCCCGCCGTTGAGGCCGCCGCCGGGGCGGCCCCTTTGGCAACCGAGGCAGCCAAGGCGGCGCTAGCGTCCGCCCCACTGGCCGACGAACCAGCCCCGGCCACGCCAGCCCGTAGCGCTCCGGTCAAGATACTGATCATCGACGACGACGAGACGGCCTCGCGCACCATCGCCCTCCAACTGCACAAGAAATGGCAGGTCAGCCAGCTAAACGACCCCCGCCAGGTGCTGTCGACCATCCGACGGCAACGACCGGACGTCCTGGTGCTGGATGTCATGATGCCCAACATGGACGGCTGGGAGGTGCTCAAGGCGGTCAAGGGCAACCCCGAAACGGCCTCCATACCGGTTATCATGTGCTCCGTGCTCCACGAGAAGAACCTAGCGCTGTCGCTCAACGCCGACGATTTCCTGATCAAGCCGGTCGACCGCGAAGAACTGCTGCAGGTCATCGCCCAGAAGGCGCCCCAGGGCGGCCGGGTACTGGCCGTCGACGACGACAACGACGCCCTGGCTATCCTCGACCGCATCCTGCACAGCGAGCATTACGACATCAAGATCACCCAAAGCGGCCCGGCTGGACTGGCCGCGGCCCGGGCCAACAAGCCAGACCTCATCATCCTGGACTTGATGATGCCCGGCATGGACGGCTTTACCGTCCTTGATACCATCCGGCATGACCCGGAGCTAACCGGCACGCCCATCATCATCATCAGCGCCAAAGACCTCAGCCACGAAGATTTCCTGCGCCTCCAGGATGGCCTCACCCGCTACCTCCAGAAGGGGAGCTTTACCGAGCAGGACCTGAACCATGCCATCAAGCGGATCCGTGGCCGTTCCGGCCAGCCGGTCCAGCCGGCCAACGGCGATACCCGAGCGGTGACGCCGCCATCCGACGGAGATACACCATGAGTGAAACCTTGCCTGACCAATTAAAGCGTATCCTGGCCGATATCGGCGAGCAGTTGACCATCGCCTCCTGCGAAGGCCCGATCGAAAGCGTCCTGACCACCATCAACCAGCGCATCGGCCAGCTGGTCAAGCATGAACGCAGCTCGATGCAAGCGGCCGAAACGCTGCGCATCGCCAGCATCGAGCTGACTAAAAACCTCAACCCGACCCTGGTACTCGAAGCTTTGCTCGACTACCTGTGCTGGCTCCTGCCCTACGATTACGCCAGCGTCAGCCTGCTGGACGAATACGGCAACCTGGTGCCGACGGCGCGGCGCGATTTTCGGGCCGACCATGCCGACTCCAGCTGCCTGTCCGGCGGCGCCATCGAGCAGGACAGCGCCGAGCTCGCCCGCCAAGCCATCGCCAAGCGCAAGACCTTGACCATCCACCAGCCGGCGGCCGACCAAGGCGACTACCACACCCGGCTGATTATCCCGCTCAGCTGGGAGAGCAGCGTCCTTGGCATCATCTTCGCCGAGCGCTGCTCCAATACCTTCAGCGAAGAACAGGTCCATTACGGCGAAGCCCTGGCCAGCCAATCGACCGTGGCTATCCACAACGCCCAGCTGTTCGACGAGCTGACCCGCGCCGACCGTGAACTGGTCCGGTCCTATGACGCCACCATCGAGGGCTGGTCGCGAGCCCTCGAATTACGCGACCACGATACCGAGGGCCACACCCTGCGCGTCACCGAGCTGACGCTCCAACTGGCCACCCACCTCGGTACCGACGCCGCCGAGCTGATCCAGATCAGGCGCGGCTCCCTGCTGCACGATATCGGCAAGGTGGCCATTCCGGACGCCGTACTGCTCAAGCCGGAGCCGCTCAACCTGGAGGAGCGCCGCATCATGGAAATGCACCCGGAATACGCCCGGCAGATGCTGCAGGGCATCAGTTACCTGCAGCCGGCGCTGGATATCCCGTACTGCCACCATGAACGCTGGGACGGCACCGGCTACCCGCGCGGCCTCAAGGAAGCCGCTATCCCACGCTCGGCCCGCATTTTCTCCGTCGTCGACGTCTGGGATGCCCTGATCCACGACCGGCCCTACCACAGGGCCTGGACTCAGGCGGACGTCAAACAGTATATCCGCGAGCAAGCCGGCATATTCTTCGATCCGGCCATCGTCGACGCCTTCCTGGAAATACTGGACTGACGGCTTGTTGAAAAAGGCCGTGGCCGCCATGGTCGCGTGAACTGCCGCGACCGCCGTAGTCGCCAGAACCGCTTGACAAAGTTTTTGGGTTTTAGTATTATTTTCACATGAACACTTGTTCATATATTCACATATTACGAAAAGAGGATTGCATGAGCACCATCGCCACCTGTAATTGCCGGGAAACCCACCCAGCTGGCATCCAGGCCGCCCGCCAAGTCGAGTTGCCGGTTACCCGGCTCTTGCCCCTGGCGGAACTATTCAAGCTGCTATCCGACCCGACGCGCCTGCGCCTCCTGACCGCCCTCTCGACCGGCGAATTATGCGTCTGCGATCTGTGCGTCACGCTGGACATGAACCAGTCGGCCATCAGCCACCAGCTGGCCCTGCTGCGCCACAGTAGCCTGGTGCAAGCCCGGCGCGACGGCAAGACTGTCTATTATAGCCTGGCCGACCACCATGTTGGCAGCCTGCTCCAGATTGCCCTGGAGCACGTCGGCGAAGAACGAAAGGATCGTCTATGAACGACCAAGCCGGACTCTGCGCCTGCGGCTGCGCCGCCAAGGGCGAAATTTCCCAGGCAGCGCCCTCGACGGCTGAGCCTTTGACCACCGCCCAGGAAATTGGACTTGGCCTCTGGCCGCTCGGCTTGGCCGCCGGGCTCGGCCTGGTCGGCTGGCTCTTACAGAGCGGCCGGATCGGCGGCGGCAACAGCGTCCTGCGCTGGACGGGCCTGGCCGTCCTGGCTCTAGCCTGGCTGCTGGCTGGCGGCCCGGTATTACGCGCCGCCTGGAACAATCTGCGTCACGGCCACGTTTTTAATGAGATGTTCCTGATGACCATCGCCTCGCTGGGGGCCTTCGCCATCGGCGCCATGGAGGAAGCCATCGGCGTCATGGTATTCTACCGAGTGGGCGAATTCTTCCAGGAACAGGCGGCCGGCCGCAGCCGCCATTCCATCCAGGCCCTGCTCAGCCAGGCGGTGGACAGCGCCCACCGCCTGGCCGCCGACGGCAGCGTCAGCGACGTGCCGGCCGAGCAGGTACGCCCTGGCGACTTGATCCTGGTCAAGCCCGGCGAGCGTCTGCCGGTCGACGGCATCGTCGCCTCCGGGCACGCCAACCTCGATACCAGCGCCATGACCGGCGAGTCCATCCCGCGCCCCGCCACGCCGGGCCGCGAAGCCCTGGCTGGCAGCATCGTCCTGGACGGCGCTATCCACCTGACCTGCAGTAAGCCGGTCGCCGAATCCTCGGCCGCTAAAATCCTGCAGCTGGTCCAGCAAGCCAGCCATGCCAAGGCCAAAACCGAGCTGTTCATCAGGCGCTTTGCC
This sequence comes from Spirochaetes bacterium GWB1_60_80, assembly GCA_001829185.1. Taxonomy (GTDB): domain Bacteria; phylum Spirochaetota; class Spirochaetia; order Treponematales; family UBA12059; genus UBA12059. Next base: position 33,389 of record MIAR01000036.1, on the reverse strand, counting down.
CGCTGGTACACGCCGGCGGTGGTGTTGGTCGCCTTGGCCGTAGCGCTACTGGCGCCACTGCTTAACCTGGGGCTGGGGCTGGCGCCGGCCTGGTCAACCTGGCTGTACCGCGCCTTGGTGATGCTAGTCATCTCCTGTCCCTGCGCCTTGGTACTCAGCATACCGCTGGGCTATTTCGCCGGCCTGGGCGGCGCGGCCCGGCGCGGCATCCTGATCAAGGGCGCCCACCTCTTCGACGCCCTGGCCGACGCCAGCACCGTAGTCTTCGACAAGACCGGCACCCTGAGCGACGGGCAATTCCAGGTCGTGGCCCTGACGCCAGCCGCCGACAGCGACGAAACCAAGCTGCTAAGCGCCGCGGTCGCCGCCGGGCAGCTGTCCAACCACCCCCTGGCCCAAGCCATCCGCGGCGCCTGGCAGGAACGGCACGGCCCATTACCGGCCGCCGCCAGCACCGGCTTCCGGGAAATCGCCGGCCTGGGCAGCAGTTGCCAGGCCAACGGCAGCGCCATCCTAGCCGGCAACCGGCGCTGGCTGGATCAACACGGCATCAAACTGCCGGCCAGCCAGCCCAACCTCGATATCAGCCTGGTTTATGTCGCCGCCGGCGGCGCTTACCTGGGCAACATCACCATCGGCGACCAGCCCAAGCCGGACGCCGCCCTGGCCGTCAGCCAACTCCGCCAAGCCGGCATTACCGACATCGCGCTCCTGACCGGCGACAGCCAAGGCGCGGCCGACCGCCTGGCCAGCCACTGCGACATCCAGGAGGTTCACGCCGGCCTCTTGCCAGCCGACAAACTGCGCCATTTCGAAGCCATTATCGCCCGGACGCGGAGTCGGGGGCGGGGCAGCGTCCTGTTCGTCGGCGATGGCACCAACGACGCGCCGGTCCTGGCCCGGGCCGACGCCGGATTGGCCATGGGCTCCAGCGCCACCGACGCCGCCCTGGAAAGCGCCGACGTCGTGCTGACCGGCGGCCAGCCGGCCCGCGTGGCCGAGGCCATCCGGCGCGCCCGCCGCACGCGCCGCATTATCGGCGCCAACATCGTCTTGGTATTGGCGGTCAAGCTGCTGTTCCTGATCGGCGGCGGCCTCGGCCTGGCCGGCATGTGGGCGGCGCTGGTGGCCGACGTCGGCGTGGCCCTGTTGGCGGTGCTGAACGCCGGGCGCGCCTTGCGCTAACAGGTTGTTGAAAAAGCCGGTTGCTTTCTCAACAACCTTAACAATTTTCGCCAGAGTACTGGCGTTCGCATACCTTACGCGCCAGTACTCTGGCGGATATGCTACGCAATTGTAGTTATTTTGGAAGTGTTGAAAAGCCGCATTCGCGTTTTTCAACACCCTGCTGAAAGCCAGCCGGCCGCGCCGCGAAGGGTATCAGTCAGCGGCCTGATCCTGCCGATCATCAAGGCATGAACACCAATACCAGCGTCCGGGCCGCCTTGCGCCGGCGCCCGGAGCTCCAACCCGGTCAAGTGGCCAGGCTGTTGGCAGGACTGTTGGCTGCGACCGGCCTGGCTGCCGGCCTGGCCGCTTGCCAGAGCGCGCCACCGCCACCGCCGCCCGTTCCGGCCCTCGTTCTGTCGGCTGGCGCTATTACCATCGCCGCCCTCGACCAATTCCACGTCCACCTGAGCAGCCAGCTGACGCTGACCAATGCCGGCCAAGGCGCGTTGGAGCTGGCGGGCTGGGATAGTCACCTAGCCCTTGACTCCGGCTGGCGGCAAAACCAGAGCGGCAGCCTAGTAGGCCGGCTTGAGCCGGGCCAGAACCGGACGCTGGACTGGAGCCACGAATTTGACCTGCGCGATACTGCGGCCCTGGCCGAGCTTCAAGCAGGCCAGGACAGCGCCGTCTGGCGGGCCACAGTCAGCGCCTGGTCGAGCCTGACGCCCGACAGCCCCAGCGTCAGCTGCCAGCTCGAGCTGACTGGCAGCTTCCCCCTGCTGCGCGAGCCGGTCCTCAGCATCCACAGCCTGCAGCTCCTGCGCCACGAACTGATAAACGTTTTGTTGGCCCTGAGCGTCGACATTTACAATCCAAATCTGTTTGCCCTGGTTTTCAGCAGCACCGACTACGAATTCTGGGGCGAAGGCCTGAGCTGGAACCGCAGCCGGCGTAGTCCCGAACTGATCCTGCCCCCCGGGGAAACCACCCGGCTGCGATTACCCATCAGCCTGAACTTCGCCACCATGAACCGGCAGCTCTTTGACCTGGTGGCCAAACGGCAAACCGTCCGCTACCGGCTGACCGGCCAGGCTACCATCAATACCGGCCTGGAGTTCCTGCCGGCCTTCGTGCTGGCCTTCGATCGCTCCGGCTCCATCCAAGTCGAATGAGACGCTAGCGCCTAGCAGGTTGTTGAAAAAGCCGGTTGCTTTCTCAACAACCTTAACAATTCCTCGCATAGCTTGCGCTATGCTGCGTAATTGTACCGGCTTTTGAAGTGTTGAAAAGCCGCATCCGCGTTTTTCAACACCCTGCTAGGGCGGCCGCCACCACCCGCCGCTCGCCAACCGCACCAGGGCCAGCCCCACTTTGGCAGGCCAACGCCTCGGTCGCGGCGTAGCCAGGGCATGGAACACGAATTTGACGAGGCGGCGCTGTCCCCGCCTGACGACCCGGTCAGCGCGGCGGCCACCGACCGCCTGGGAATTCCCTACCTGTACCCCTACCAACGCTTTGTGGTGGCCGGCATCCTGGATTGCCTGCAGGCCGACGGCCAGTACGATGCCAGCGCCGACCAGCCGCCGACTTGCCAGATCGTCATCTTGCCCACCGGCGCCGGCAAAAGCCTGTGCTTCCAGTTACCGGCCATCCTCAACCCGGGGCCAACGGTGGTGGTGTATCCCTTACTGGGCTTGATGGCCGACCAAGAACGCCGGCTGCAGAGCCAAGGTATCGCCTGCCTCACCCTGCGCGGCGGCATGACGGCCGAGGAGCGGGACCGGCTATTCGCCGACCTGGAAGCCGGTCGGGCCAATTTCCTAATCACCAACCCTGAAACTCTGGCCAACCCGCCACTGCTCGAACGGCTGGCCGGCCTGGATATCGGCCATTTTGTGATCGACGAGGCGCATTGCGTCGCCGAATGGGGCGACAGTTTCCGGCCGGCCTACCTGGAGCTCGGCGCCTGCATCCAGCGCTTGAAGCCGCGCGTCACGACGGCCTTCACGGCCACCGCCTCGCCAGCCATCCTGAGCCGCCTGGTCGAAGTGCTGTTTGCCGGCGCTCCCTACCGCCTGGTCAGCGCCAATGCCGACCGGCCCAACCTGCGCTACGAGGTGCGTTGCGGTCTGTCGGCCCGAAAGCTGCTGCGCGACGCGGTCCGCGCTTCGGCCAAGCCGCTGATCGTCTTCGTGCCGTCGCGCTCCGGCTGCGAAATCACCGCCCGCGACCTGAAGGTCCGGCTGCCCGGGCTGGACGTCAAATTTTACCATGCCGGGTTGGAACGCGATGAAAAAACGACTATCGAACAATGGTTCTTGGCCAGCCGGGACGGCGTGCTGTGTGCGACTTGCGCCTACGGTATGGGTATGGATAAGCCGGATATCCGCACTATTATCCACGCCGCGGCGCCTGGGTCGGTGGAAGCCTATTTACAGGAAGCCGGCCGAGCCGGACGTGACGGTCGGGAGGCCAGGGCCATCCTGCTGAACGCTGGGCAGACGCGTCGGCCGGCTAACCAGCCGTTAGGCAACCCAGGCGACCAGGCGGCTGATCCGGCCGACCGCTCCGCCAGCCTGATGGCCTTGGCCGCGGCCAGGGCGCAGGTCATGCAGGACTACGCCAGCCAGCATAGCAGCTGCCGGCGCAGCTACCTGTTGCGGGCCTTGGGGGCACCGGACGTGGCCTGCGCCGGCTGCGATGTCTGCGCCGGCGGCGCCGTCGGCCAGGACCCGGATGGCTCGGCCATCCGGGCGGTCGTAAGCCGGCATCGCCGCCGCTTTACGCTGCAGACGGCCGGGGCTTTCTTGGCCGGCTCGGCCGCGCAGCCCCGCCTGACCGGACACGGTGCCTTAAGCGCCTGGCAAAGCGACGAAATCGACGAAGCCCTCCAGGCCGGCCTGAAAGACGGTAGCCTGGTGCGATTAGGCGGGCGGCTGTGGAAAAATCACCTAGTCCCGGGCCGGCCGGCACCGCTTGACCGGTTCACTCCACGACATTAGCCTCGTCTTCGTCCTCATCCTCAATGACTTTGCGCCGTTTGGGCCGGTCGTCGGCGGGCTCGGGGACTTCATCGTCCTCGGACTTGGCAACCTTGGCCGCCTTGGCAGCCTTGGCTGCCTTGGCTGCCTTGGCTGCTGCGGCCGACAGGCGTATCACTGGCGCCCGGGGAACCCGCGGCGCCTTATCGCGCGGCGCAGCGATAGAGGCCAGCAGTAACCAAAGCAGGACAAAGCCGGCGATGGTAGTCAGCACTTCCCAGCGTTTCAGCACCTCGAAAACCATAAGGACGCGATCCATGATGCTCAGGGTGGCGTTCATATCTCTCCTGTCATGAATAATCAGGCCGGACGGTTCCGAGGAACCGCCCTCACAGCTTAAAGGATTGCTCGTTGCTGGGCAAAACGGCCGACTCATCGGCGTACAGCACCATGCGCAGCTTGCCGGCCAGCGTCTCGTCCATGCCAATGAAGAACATGCCGTAGTAATCGTTTTCCTTGTCGCCGAAGTGACGCACCACCCGGGCCTTGAGCTCGATGACATCCTCAAGGTAGAGGATGCGCATGTTGAGGATAGTATGCTTCTTGATGTTCAATTTGAAGCTCTCCCGGGGCAGGCTCATCAGCATGCCCTCGAGCGATAAGTCGAGCACCGAAGGCACGCAAGGGTCGGGACGCTTCTCGTTGACCTTGAAGTAATTGTTCTGATGCAGCTTGAAGGCCAGCGCCCGGGCGAATTCCCAGGCAAAATCGACGCTCTGGAAATCCAGGCAAACCCGGTTGGCTTCGTCGTTCTTAAGATAGACGTAGCCGACGACATATTGGTAAAACAGCAGCGGGCAATAGACCTCGGAGACGATGCCCAGGCGCCCTTTAGCCAGGCGGCTTTTCTCGAGGGTAGCGCCTTCCAGGAAAATCGACGGACCTTCCCAGGCATCGGCCATCTGCTGGGTGATAATGCGGCCGTCGACATACGGGTCGTCGGCCGGCAGGGGGCTCTGCATGCTCGGAATGAGCAGTGCCCGGCCAAAATGGGCAATCAGCCGCTCCTCGACCGTCTCGGGCTTGCGGCCTTTCTGGAACATGACGAGGGCGCCCATCCCGGCCACGAAGCTGGAGCGGCGCTTGAAGCTTTCCATCAGCCCCGTGATGGATGACACGTCGAGGCCGGCTTGGACTTCAGGCATCTCGACATCCGAATATTCGCAGGATTCCGGGTAATCCAGCACAATGTGCTGATTGTTCATGTAAAATTCGACGCCCAAGCCCGGTGGCGGCGGAACGCGTACCGATTTGCGGTTCGGCGCTTTAAGCACCTCCTGGGGGAAAACCAGGACCATGTGGCCATCTTGAACCTTGCGGATTTTAGCGGCGAAGGTCATGCGCTGGTCGACGTAGTTGCAGTAGACGGAGACCATTTCCCAGGACTTAAACTGGTTAGCCAGGTTTGGCACGGCTTCCAGCTCGAGACGCTCCTTATCAAAGGAGTGGATGGTGGCGTAGACATGCTTTCCCGGGCCATACAACAGCACCCGGCCATCTTGCTTGATCAATTGTTTGAAGATGAATTCTTTCTCGATACTGGTGACCAACCCGCCCATACCGCCTCCACCGAACTACAGTATAGCAGACAATGAGCGAATTGACCATGCGACGAAGCCCTTTGCCAGTCAGCTATTCCCCAGACGCCAGAAATATGCTATTACTTTCGTCATGATTAAGGCCTTGTTTTTCGATTTGGACAATACCCTCTACCCGGCCAACGCCAGCATGGAGGATGAAATAGTCGACCGCATGGCCGCTTATGCCGGCCAGCTCCTCGGCATTAGCCCGGCCAAAGCCATGCTCCGCCGCCGGGAAAGCCTGATCCAGTACGGTACTACCCTGGAATGGCTGATGAGCGAGCACGGCTTTACGGCGGTGGAGGAGTTTTTCGCTACCGTCCATCCGGCCGGCGAAGAGGCCAACCTGCCGATTGACCCGGCCTTGCCGGCCTTCCTGGCCAGCCTCAGCTTGCCGAAGTTCATTTTCACCAACGCGCCGCGCGAGCACGCCGAGCGCATCCTGGCCAAATTTCAGATTGAGCAGCACTTTTCCGCCATCTACGATATCCGTTTTAATGGCCTGACCGGCAAGCCGGCTCGCAGCGCGGTGGAACGGGTGCTCAAGGCGGCTGGTTACGCGGCCTCCGAAAGCCTATTCGTCGATGACGTGCCGCGTTACGTCCAGGGCTTCTGCGCCTGTGGTGGCCATGGTATCCTGATCGACCATTTCGACCAGTACCAGCGGGAGGCCCTACCCCGCATCAAAACCATATATGAGCTAGCGCGCTGCCTGCCGGCCTATGATGACGCGTCCAACGGAGGAAAAAGATGAAAAACCTGTTTTTGATGTATACGTTGTCCCGGAAAAAAGACGGCGCCATGCATGTGGCCATGTCTAACAAGATTCGGCTCGTCTACCTGGCCCTGAGTACCGCGCTGCTGGTGGTGTTGTGGCGGGTACTGGGGGCCTGGCACCCCTTACTGATCGCCTTCATGGTGGTGTTGCCCTTTACGGTCATCGCCGAAGACCGCTGGATCTTCGACATCCCGCACGGCTATCTGCGGCGCCGTTTTGGCCTCATCATGTTCGCCAAGACCTGGCACTTGCCGCTGGAGGAAATCGCCGGGCTCGAATATTCCAAGGATCTGGCAGCCGCCATCGACCAGGCCGACCCGCTCAACCGCATCTACGGCACCGTCGGCCACAAGGATGCCGGCCTGCGCATCAGGCTGATGGACGGTCGGTCGCTGACCCTGTTCGCGGCCGCCGGCAAGCATTTTCCGCTGGTCAAGGACCAGGCCTTGACCTTGGCCGAGGCCATCAATCGGCCGGCCACCGAGGTCTGACCGGCCAGACGGCCGGGGCACGGCCGGGTAAACGGCCAAGCAGATTTTTAGCCGCAAGGAGGCAAGCATGACCGAGGCTTTGCTACGCGCCAGCCAAGCGCTGATGAACTCCTACGAGCAGAGCGGCGGCATCAACCGCCGCTCGGGCAACAACCTACCCTCCAAGGAAAACGTCCGCCAGTTGGTGGCCGACCTGGAAACCCTGGCTTTCCCGGGCTTCCGCAGCGAAGACGGTATCGACGACAGCAACGCCGGCTTCGTGATCGGCGAAGTAGTCAACCGTTGCGGCCGTACCCTAACCGCGGAAGTGGCCCGCAGCCTGGATTTCGATTACCGCCAACGCGGCAAGTCCGGTTGTCCGGCGGCCTGCCACCTGGAGGCCCAGCGCATCGTCGAGGATTTCTTCGCCGCCGTCCCGGCCATCCGCGGCACGCTGATGGCCGACGTCCATGCCGCCTGGCGCGGCGACCCGGCGGCGAAGTCCATCGAGGAAGTCATCGTCGCCTACCCGGGCCTGGAGGCCATTACCATCCACCGCTTCGCGCACGCCTTGTGGCGGCTCGGCGTGCCGCTCATCCCGCGCATGATGGCCGAACAGATCCATTCGCGCACCGGCATCGACATCCATCCGGGGGCCAGCATCGGCCCGGCCTTCTTCATCGACCACGGCACCGGCGTGGTCATCGGCGAGACCGCCGTCATCGGCGGCAACGTCAAGCTGTATCAGGGCGTTACCCTGGGCGCCCTATCGGTCAACAAAGACGAAGGCGACGTCAAGCGCCACCCGACCATCGAAGACGATGTTACGATTTATTCAGGGGCGACCATTCTGGGCGGCTGCACCGTCATCGGCCGCGGCTCGGTGATTGGCGGCAATGTCTGGCTCACGGCCAGCCTGCCGGCGGGATCCAAGGCTTACCTGCCGCAGGGTGGCTACATCCTGCGCGAGCCGGCCGCCAGCCCGACTTGCAGCGACTAACAGGTTGTTGAAAAAGCCGGTTGCTTTCTCAACAACCTTAACAATTCCTCGCATAGCTTGCGCTATGCTGCGTAATTGTACCGGCTTTTGAAGTGTTGAAAAGCCGCATCCGCGTTTTTCAACACCCTGCTAAGGCTTGAAAGCGCCGGCCGCTAGGGCTGGCGCGACGGCGGCTCAAAGACGATGGCCGTGCCGGCCTGGGTCCAGCGAATGCTGCGCAGGTAGTCGGCCTCTTCCCGCTGCACGGCGGCTACCTGTGAGCCGCGTAGGCGCTTGAGCAATACCCGGCCGGTTTTGGCAAAGAAGAATACCTTGCGCGGCAACACCCCGCCGGTATCGCTGGCCACGATGGCGAATTTCTCCCTTTCCAGATAGGCAAAGGCAAAATCGACGTTGGAGCCGGGAATGCGGCTGGCATTACTCGGCCCCAATTGCAGTACCGAGCCGCCGCCGAAAACCTTAGCCACCAGGTTGGCCTTCTTGGCGCCGCGCTTCAAGAGCTCGTTGTACAGCAGCTCCATGGCAAACAGGCCATATTTAGCGCTTTGGGCCTGGCCTGTGTCCTCGTTGGCCGGATTTCCCGGCAACATGAAATGGTTGATGCCGCCCATCCGCCGCCGCGAATCCCACAGGCTGACCGAGACGCAGGAACCGAGCACGGTGGAGATGATAATATCCTCGGAACTGACGAAATACTCGCCGGGGTGGATGGTAACGACGGCCTGTTCGAAGCCGCTCAGGCGGTGATTGAACATCGCCGCTTCAGAACAAGGTAACTTCGCCGCTAGCCACCCCGACCTCGTCGACGGCATCGCAGCCATCGAGATTGGCAATCTGGTTGGCGGTCTGCCGATGGGTAAAAATGGTAAAGCGCTCAATGATATCCTTGAGGCGGTTATTGCGGATATTGAGCTTGCCTGCCAAGGTGTCTTCCTTGCTCAAGCCCAGTTCCCGCTCCAGGTCGGTAGCGTAACCGGCCAACGACTGCTGCATGCCAGACAACTCGTCGGCCAGGCGGCGGATGCGGTCGGTCTGGTCGCGGGCCTCGCCGAGGGCCGCGATGAACGAGCCGGCAAAAGGCTGGAAGCCGGTAGCGGTAGCCAACAAGTCGCGGCGCGAATCGGCCAAGCGGGAAAATTCGCCGCGCAACGAGGCCATCGCCTGGTCAAATTCCCGCTGCTCCTCTCCGTCATCGCCACCGAGGTAACTAATCATTTCGTCACCCATGGTCTTAGAGAAGCTCCGCGTCAGCTGGCCGGCCGAAGATACATCCTGGCTCAGGCGCTGGGTTAGGTCCATCATGCCGGCTACCGTATTGGCTACCAAGCCGAGGGCCTTATTGCGGGCAATCTCGATGCGCGAGGCGATAACGATGTTATTGAAGCGCGAAAGGATAGCGTTAACGGCATTGAAACGGTCTTCGAGGCGTTTGACGCCTTCGGCCACATGGCGGGCCGATTGGGCTACCTTGCGCTTCCCCGCCAAGTAGGAATTCTCAAGACTGCCCAAATCCGCTTGCCCGGAGACAGCCACAAAGCCAGACAGCCACTCGGCCTTGCGCCGATTGACCGTACTGACCAGGTCGTCGATCGCGGACAGGCTGCCTTCAAAACTGGCCAGGCTGCTTTGGAGCTGTCCGCAAACGTCCTCCAGCAGCGTAGCGGACAGCCGGGTCGTCTCGGCCAAAAACAGCTTTTCTTCATCAATGGCGTTGGCTGCGTCGGCCGATGCGGTGGCTGACGCGGCGGTGGCCGCCGGATCGTGGACCGCCGTGGCGGCCGGAGTATTGGCAGCCAAAGCCTCGGCGGCCGGAACGTCGGCGCGCGTCATCCCGTGAGGGCCGTCCTCCAAGGTAACGGCCTTGAGCGACAGCCGGACATGGTCCAAGGATTGCCGGATGATGTCCTGCACCTGGACGCCTTGCATGATCTCGATGACCGGGCCGCGGACCGTGACCACCGTGGCGGCCAGGGTCCGGTATTCCTCGGCCACGGCCATGACCTGTTCGTCCAATTGACGGAAGCCACTAGTCAAGGCCTCGGTTATACTGTTGAAGAAATTTCCGCGATCGGTTTCCAGGCTGCCCAGTTCGGTCCGCAGCCGCGCCAGATGGGCGAGCAGATCGGAACCGACTACCGCCAGCTCGTTGGCATGAATGATGGTGCGCGAAGACAAGCGCTTGAGCTCGTCGGTAATGACCGAAAAGGCCTTGCCGGCGCTGCCGGATTTGAGGGCCACCGTCATGGCGTTGAGCGAAACCAGCTCCATTTCTTCGGAATCGAGACGGACGTGATTGATGATATCGTCCAACTGGGTAAGCTCGCTGATGCTCTCTTCGACGATGCTAACGAAGGATTGTTCCTTGCTGGCTGATTTATTGAAAAAGCGGGTGGAATCTTCGATAAAATCATCCATCCGCCGCTTGGCCTGTTCCAGGCTGGCGCCATGGCGGTAGGCGGTGAGAATATTCTTGATACCGGCTTCGGTTTGCCGGGCGCTCTCGTCGATAGCCGACTTGATGGCCGGAAAAATGCGCCCCAGGTCCAGGTACATCGATTCCGTGGCTTTTTCGACCCCGTCTAAGCGCCTTACCAGTTCCAGAACGGTCTGGTTGGTGATTTCCTGCATTGTATCCATACTATAGACCATCCGTCCCCAGCCGGCAAGGGTTTTGCACCGTCGCGCAGCCGCGGCGGACCAGCGCCGCCCGCCAGGCATTCATGAAAACGCCGAAAGCGACGCCGACATTCAGGCTGCCCTTGGCACCGAGCATCGGAATCGACACCCGGTGGGCACAACGGGAAAGCCCCTCAGGCGAAACGCCCAGTTCCTCGGAACCGATGAAGACCACCCCGCATTCCGGAAACTCAAAATCATCCAGGTTTTGGCCGCGCAGTTCCAAGGCGATACCGGGCGGCGCGGCGGGCAATTCCGCCACGGCCTGGCGGCGCCAGGGAATCACGGCCGTGGCGCCCATCGCCGAGCGGCTAGCCCGCGGATGGGCCGGGTCGGCCGTGAAGGGCGAGAGCAGCAACTCAGCCACGCCAAAGGCATCGGCGGTCCGGAAGATCGAGCCGACGTTGAAGGGCGAGCGGACATCGTCGAGATAAGCCCGGACGCCGGGAAAAAAGCGCCGGCTGCCGGCATCGAGCGCTAGGCTGGACGGATCGGCGAAGTCCCAGTCGGAGGGACTGACGCCGGCCGCCGCTTCCAGCGAGCGCCGCAGGCGGTTGACCGCCCGCACCAGCTCTTCGCCGCTGGCGGCCGTATCCCCCCCGGCCAAATCGGCCAGTCGCCCGGCCAAGGCCTGCAGGGGAGCCTCCAGCGCCGGGTCAAGCGCCAGCGCCGCGCCGCATTCGCCCAGCCAGCGCACAAACTGCCGGTCCTGCCGCCGCAACGTTTCCTCGATGCGGGCCAGGGTCTGGGCAGCCTTGCGCTGGCGATGCCCCGGACTCAGGCTCATGAGCTTACTAACGTGGATCATGGCTTAGAAAACCGTCTTGATGAAGTCGAAGACATCGTCCACCGTCATGGAGCGCGGCAGGAAATTCATAAAGCTGAAGCGGCGGGCGGTTTCAGCCGTTTCCACCAGCCTTTCCAAGCCCAACTCAAAGTCCTTGAGGCGGCTGGGAATCTTGAGCATGCCCAGCCGGGTGCGGACGCCGTCCACCACCCGATCGGCGGCGGCGCTGGCGGTCTCATCTAGCGGGGCCTCGCCGAAGGCCGGCGCCAGGGAGGCGATTTTCTCCGGGCGCGAACGGATCAGGGCTTCCAGCAAGTACGGTATAATGACGGCCGCGACGTTGGCCTTGGGAATATGCCAACGGGAACTGAGGGCGTAACTGACGGCGGTCCCTAGACCAGGCGACGAGGAGGCCAGGCCAAGCGCAGCCAGGAAGAAAGCCCGGGCGCCAAGCTCGCGCGCCTGGGGGTCATCCGGACGCTGCATCACGATGTCGAGGGCCTGGACGTACAGCATCACCGCCTCGCGCAAGGCCATGTCGGACAAGAAATTCTCGCCGCGCGCCGCCAGGCCTTCCACCGCGGACATGATACCATCCAGGATGCAGGCGGCGGCGGTCTTGGCCGGGAGGCCGGCCATCAGGTTAGTATCGATGATGACGGCTCGCTCCAGCCCGGCCGGCCCCTGGAGGTGAACGGCGCTGCCCGAGCGGGCATCGGACAACACTAACTGCCCAGAAAGCAAAAAAGGATCGCGCCAGGAAGTGGGCACCAGCACCAGCGGCAGCGGCGGCTTAAGCGGCGGTCGGCCGTCCAGCCAGTCTTCCACTGGGCCGTCGCTGCTGGCCAGGGTAGCGACCGCCTTGGCGATATGCAGACATTTGATGCCACCGATACCCAGTACCAAGGGGGCGCGCGCGCCGCGGGCCAAGCCAAGGGCTTCCTGTACGGCGGTGGCGCTAGGACGCTTGGCAATATCGTCGAATAAAATGATCCGGAAACCGCGTCCGTCGAGTATGGCCTGAATTTTCTTGACGATGCTCTGATTTACCAGGCTGGGGTCGACGATCAGGAGGACGCGGTCGGCGATTTCATGCATGATGAGCGGTAACTTGAAGATGGTATCCGGGCCGACATAGCACTCCGCCCGTACTGCATAATGAAAATCCGCCACACGTTCCTCCTGAACCGGCCCGGCGGCCCAGCCGGACCGACTGCCAGGCCGGAGACGAGCGTCAGACGCCTTCACGAAAAAAAAGCGGAAGCACGCTTCCGCTCAATCTGTTTGTTCCTTAAAACGATACTGGCCGCGCGGCCAGGATGCCCCAGCCGGGCGGCTTGCTCAGGCTATTTACAAAAGTTGATCCAGGATGCGGTCGGCGGTGGCGGACAAGACCGCGTCGTTCAGGTAGTCCGGATCGTTGATCTTGGCCCGCAACTCGGCAATTCGGTCAGCGCGCTCTTCGGGAGCGGCCTTGGCCAACTCCATGGCCTGGTAGAGTTCGGCTTTCTCGATGGCCTCGGAAGAAAGACTGACGGAATCGCCCCGGGCGCCTTTGCCGGCGCGGGGAGTATTGGTGGTTCGCTTGGGCTGGAGCGGATCCAGCGAATTCAGTCTGTCTATAGTCATCGAATGACCCCTGCCTTTCTCAACCAAAGTATCGGCAACTATCCTCTACAAGTTTACGCTTTTTTAGCCGCCGCGACAAGTACCGCGAATTCGCCTTTAATGCTTTGCCGGCCGGCGAAGTCCGCATAGACGCTTTCGGCCGAACCGGCCACGAATTCCTCGTGCAATTTGGTCATTTCGCGGCCGACGCAGATCTGCCTCTGACCATCGATATCGGCAATGTCGGCCAGAAGCTTGACGATGCGGTGTGGCGACTCGTAGAGCACGGCCGCTTCCTCCCGCTCCATCAGTTCCGTTAAACGGCTGCGCCGCCGGCCGGGCTTGGGCGACAGAAAACCGTCGAAGCAGACCGACTTGAAAAACAGGCCAGCGGCCGATACCAGGGCGGCAAAGGCGCTGGGGCCGGGAATCGGTACGACCAGGTGGCCGGCCTCGCGGGCCAGCTTGGTCAGCAGGGTGCCCGGATCGCTCAGGCAGGGCGTGCCGGCGTCCGAACAGTAGGCCACGTCCGTGCCCCCGGCCAGAAGGCCGAGCACCCGAGCGCTGCCCTTGGCTTCCTCGTAGGCGTAGCAGGCCACCAGCGGCTTCTTGATGCCCAGATGATGGAGCAGCTGGCCAGTGTGGCGGGTGTCCTCGCAGGCCACTACCCCCACCTCGCCCAGGACGCGGACGGCGCGCAGCGTAATATCTTCCAGGTTGCCGATGGGCGTAGCGACGATATACAGGGTAGCCATGCCGTTAGTATGCCGCAGCCACCGGCGGTGGTCAATGCCTGGTGTACATGCTATACTGCACCAATGGAGAACCTGCTGTTTATCACCATCCTAGCCGCCATCGGCATCATCCTGATCTGGCTACTGTATACCCTGATCCTGCGTCCGGCCGCCAGCCGGCACGAATACCGTAACCAGCGCTTCGAAAAGGACGGCCAAGGCGCGGTGCACGACAAGTCCATCGGCGTGCGCAGCTGCCCGGTCTGCGACAGCAAGCTGGCCCCCGGCATGCAGGTCAAGTCGAAATTGTACACCGAAGGGCCGACCGACCGCATCATGCACGTCTTCGGTTGCCCCTATTGCTGGCCGGACAACACCGAGCACGACCGGAAGTGCCCGGTCTGCCACCACATCATCCCGCGCAACGGTTACCTCATATCCCGCTATTTTGAGGACGCCACCCACAAGCACGTCCACGTCCTGGGCTGCAACGGCTGCCGACGCGGCTGAGCTACCGGCTGTGCGCCGATAGTCGCTGCGGCTACCGTCGCACTTGAGGCTACTGGCGCACTTGCGACTACCGTCGCACTTGAGGCTACTGGCGCACTTGCGACTACCGTCGCACTTGCGACTACCGTCGCACTTGCGACTACCGTCGCACTTGCGACTACCGTCGCACAGCTTCCAGGAAGCGGTCGTCGATAGGCAGCTTGCCGGCGGTTTGCCCGAGCTGCCGATCGGGTCGCAGCGGGCCGTGGTAATCGCTGCCGGCCGAGACGCGCAGGCCCAGTTCCCCGGCCAGCGTTTCCAGGCGCTGGCAGTCGATCTTCCTGGCCAACGGGTGCCAAGCCTCCAGACCGTCCAAACCCTGTTCCTGCCACTGCGGCACCAAGGCGCGCAGCCTCGTCCAACTGACGAACAACGACATCGGATGGGCCAGGAAGGCCAAGCCGCCGGCGCGGTGGATCATGGCGATAGCCGCGTCCAGCGGCAGGCAATCTTTCTGGATAAAGTACGGCTTACCCTTGGCCAGGTACTTGTCGAAGGCCAGCTGCTTGCTGCGCACCACGCCCTTCGTTACCAGGTACTCGGCGATATGCGGCCGGCCGATGCTGCCGATGCCGTAGGTAGCGCACAGCTCATCGTAATCCAGCGCAAAGCCGGCCTCAATGAAGCGGTCGATCACCTCGCGGTTACGCCGCTTCCGAGCTTCGGCCAGGTTATGCAGGGAGGCGGCCAGTTCGGCGTCCGGCCCGGCGGCGCCAACCTGCAGATCCAGTCCCAGCAAGTGGAATTCGCCCGGCCCGAAGGCAATCTCGATCTCCACGCCCTGAATCAGGCGCATGCCCAAGCGATCGGCCGCCAGCTTGGCCTCGCTTAGGCCGTCCAGGCAATCGTGGTCGGTCAGCGCCAGGGCGGAAATACCGAGGCCATGGGCCCGCTCGAGCAGGACAGTCGGCGAAAAACTGCCATCAGAGGCGCTGGAATGGGTGTGCAGGTCGATCATGTGTGCAACGCCCGCAGGGCGGCCAGGTTGCGCCGGGTAGAGTCATTGCCCGGCTCCAGCGACAGGGCCTTCTCGACGGCGGCAATGGCGTCAGCAATACGGCCCAAGCGCTTGTAGGCGATGCCCAAGTTGTTCCAGGCCCGCGAATCGTCCGGCTGCGCGGCGACCAAACCTTCCAGCAGACTGGCGGCCTGAGCGTAATCACCGCCGCGCAGGGCCTCGATGGCTACTTGATGGCGGCGCTTGTATTCCTCCGGAGCCGGAATGGCCGTTGGCGCGACTGGCCGGATTGCCGGCGCCGCGGCCACTGCCTCGGGCCGCGTTGGCGCGGTTACGTTGGCCGTTGGCCGCTCCAGGCTGTCCGGCGACGGCAAGTCCGGCAAGTCCGGCAAGTCATCCAGGTCAGGGGTCGGGAAAGCCATGTCGAACTCGTCACCGGCCGCGGCTACCCTCGGCTCGGCGCTCGACAGCCCGCTGGCCAGCGGGGAACCATCGGCAGCCCGCTCCGGGGCGTTGGCGGCCGTCTCAAAGTCAAAATGGGTCTCGTGCAACAGGACGTTCAAATCCTCGTCGGCCAGATCCGGTTCTTGGCCGAATTCGTCCGGCAGCGACAGGCCGGCTCGCTGGAACGGCCGGTCGCTTAGTCCACCCGGGACAGGCAGGTAGGGGCCGTTGTCGAACGGTGTCTCCGACAGGCGTAGGCCGGCGAACAAGGCCACCGATACCAGCAGCAGGCCGAAACCGATCAACACAAACAGTATAAACAGGCGGTTGTCGCGGAAAACGCTCAGCGCCAAGCTGGCCAGCCGCAGTTCGGCGGCGGGCAAGGATAACTCCAAGGCCAAGGGCAGCAGCCCCTCCGAAGAGCGGACGGCCGCCGCCGCCAGATAGCGGTGACCATTCGGCCGCGGCTGGATATAGGCGACGCTGCCGCCGGCTACTAGTCGCTCGGCATAATCGCGGCTCATGGCCCGATACGGCGTGCCTGGCAGATTCACCTTCCAGCTGTCGGCCAGGCTGACCCAGGTGGAACCATCCATATAGTAGAGCGTGGCGCGGAAACCAGCCGCTTGGTCAGCCGCCGCGATCAGCTGGTCAAGACGCGCCGCCAACTCGGTCACCAGGGCCGGGTCGTGGGGCGGCTTGAGCCGCACCGCCGTCAGGTTGAGGTCCAGCAGGCTGGCACCGACCCGGACCGTACCCTGCAGCTCGGCCAAAACCTGACGCTGGTCGGCCTTGGCGGCCGCGATGCGGCCGTCGAACATCGAAAAGAATAGTACCATGGCGATCAACAGCAACGGGGCCAGGCAGGCCATCAGCATGGCTGGAACGGCCGGAGAGCGCAACAACAGGCGCAGGATACCGAGCACCAGCAACAAGAGCACGGTAAAGGCCAGCAACAGCAACAGCGACCAGGCAATGTTGCCAACCAGCCTTCGGGAACTATCCAACTGGACAGCCTTGACTACCCGGCCGGCTTGCCCGTCGGCCATGAAGAAGCGAATCAGACCGTTAGCCTGATCGACCGTCAGGAAGCCTTGCGGCGTCAGGCTGAAGTAATCCAAACCGACGGTGGGCCGGGCGGCCTGCTGCAGGCTGTTGAGGCCGAGGAAATCCTCCAGCCAGCGCCGGGGGCTCTGGGCGCGGTCAGCGATGGCCTGGCCGGCGGACGGGTCGACGGTTTGCCGGAAAATCGGCTGGCTATAACCCTCATCATCCAGCTCAGCCACCACGGCCTGCAGACCATCGGCGGCGAAGAGGCGGCCGTCCGGCCCAAACTGCAGACCGGTACAGTAGGCTAATTCCGCCCGATAGGCGTCCAGCCGCTCAAAGCGGCCCTGGTCGAAGCGCAACAAACCGCCAGCGGCGCAGATCAGAAGCGCGCCGTTCTGCGGGTCAAGCGCCAGGCTGGCCTGGGGCAGGCTCCATTCGGTCTTGGACAAGCTGCGCTCGGTATTGGATCGGGTATCAAAGCTGGCCAGGTTGACCAGACCGTCGCTGTCGGCGTAAAGGTAATAGAAGACATCGCCGGCCTGGCAGAGCGCGCCGGGCACGAAGCCACCGGTGGCCTCGAAGCGTTTCTGCAGCACCACACCGGCCGGCTTGCCGTCGGCCCCGACCCGCACCAAGCGCTCAAAGCGGGCCGCCGGCGCGTCGGCCGGCACCTGGTCGATAACGTAGAGAGGACCCTGCCCATCGCGGGCGGCGGCAAGGACCCGGCCAAAGAGCCCGGTCGACTCGTTCAGCCAGAGCAGGCCAGCCTGGTCGTCAAACTGGAGCATGCGCCGTCCGCCTTGGTCAATGACCACGGTGGCATCGTCGGCCATGGCAAAAGCCCATTGCGGATACTCAAAGGTCAACCACCGGCTGCCCGGCAGATAATCCAGCCCGGATCGAACGAACAACAGCCCAACTGCGCTGCCAACGACGACCAGCCCGATCAGACCAAGTGCTATGAAGCCTTTCATGACCACTCTCTTTCGTGATGAGTACGATAACGGGGGGCCCGCACGGGCACCAACACCTTTACTCTAGCCGACCGCAGCCATCCTGGCAAGGGTTAGGGCGCGCATAAAGCGTTGCTACCAGAGTGCCCAGCGCTACAACAAGCCGTCATTTTAGACAGCTAAGCAAAATAATCAGCCTCTAAAGCCGGCTGAGTCCTTGCATTGGCAGGGCCGCGGCCGCTATGCTATACGGCGTAGACTCCGTAAAATCCAGACTCCAAACAGCCGAGGTGCCTATGCGTTTCCATTTTCCGATCGTCATCATCGACGAAGATTTCCGCTCCGAAAATTCGAGCGGCATGGGGGCTCGGTCCCTGGCCAAGGCACTGGAGGCCGAAGGCTGGGAAGTCATCGGCATCACCAGCTACGGCGACCATTCGGCCTTCGCCCAGCAGCAAGCCCGCGCCGGCGCCTTCATCCTGTCTATTGACGACGAGGAGTTCAGCGACGTCGCGCCCGGTTCCGTACCCAAGGCCGTCGAGCAACTCAGCAACTTCGTCAAGGAGATCAGGATCCGCAACGAGAACATCCCGATCTACCTCTATGGCGAAACGCGGACCAGCCGGCACATCCCCAACGAGGTGCTCAAGGAGCTGGATGGCTTCATCCACATGTTCGAGGACACGGCCGAGTTCATCGCCCGCAACATCATCCGCGAGGCCAAGGCCTACGTAGCCAGCCTGCCGCCGCCTTTCTTCCGGGCTCTCACCGAGTACGCCTTCGACGGCTCCTACTCCTGGCACTGCCCCGGGCACTCCGGCGGCGTCGCCTTCCTTAAAAGCCCGGTCGGCCAGATGTTCCACCAGTTCTTCGGCGAGAACATGCTGCGGGCCGACGTCTGCAACGCCGTCGACGAGCTGGGCCAGCTCCTAGACCACACCGGGCCGGTGGCGGCCAGCGAGCGCAACGCGGCGCGCATCTTCCATGCCGACCACCTGTTCTTCGTCACCAACGGCACCTCCACCGCCAACAAGATCGTCTGGAATTCGACGGTGGCCACCGGCGACATCGTGGTGGTGGACCGCAATTGCCACAAGTCGATTTTGCACTCCATCATCCTGACCGGGGCCGTGCCGGTTTTCCTGATGCCGACGCGCAACAACTACGGTATCATCGGGCCAATTCCCAAGTCGGAATTCGCCTGGGAGAACATCCAGAAGAAAATCGCCGCCAATCCCTTCGCCGGAGGCAGCAAAAACCGAAAACCGCGCATCCTGACCATTACCCAAAGCACCTACGACGGCGTCATCTATAACGTCGAGGAAATCAAGGCCATGCTGGACGGCAAGATCGACTCGCTCCATTTCGACGAGGCCTGGCTGCCGCACGCCGCCTTCCACGATTTTTACGGCGACTACCACGCCATCGGCGAGGGTCGCAAACCCTGCGAGCAATCGATGATCTTCTCCACCCAGTCCACCCACAAGATGCTGGCCGGCCTCTCCCAGGCCTCCCAGATCCTGGTCCAGGATTCGGACTCCAGCAAGCTGGACCGCAACCTGTTCAACGAAGCCTACCTGATGCATACCTCCACCTCGCCGCAGTACGCCATCATCGCCAGCTGCGACGTGGCCGCCGCCATGATGGAGCCGCCGGGCGGCACCGCCCTGGTGGCCGAGTCGATCCTGGAGGCCCTAGACTTCCGCCGGGCGATGCGCAAAGTGGACGCCGATTGGGGCGACGACTGGTGGTTCAAGGTCTGGGGGCCGGACGAACTGTCCGAGGAAGGCATCGGCGCGGCCAGCGACTGGGTGCTGCGGCCGGACGAAAGCTGGCACGGCTTCAAGGCTCTGGAGCCCGGCTTCAACATGCTGGATCCGATCAAGGCCACCGTTATCACCCCCGGCCTGCAGATGGACGGCCAGTTCGAGAATTGGGGTATCCCGGCCCACGTCCTGACCAAATACCTGGCCGAGCACGGCATCGTCGTCGAGAAGACGGGGCTGTACAGTTTCTTCATCATGTTCACCATCGGCATCACCAAGGGCCGTTGGAATTCGCTAGTCACCGAGCTGCAGCAGTTCAAGGACGCCTACGACAAGAACGCCCCGCTGTGGCGCGTCATGCCGGAATTCGTCCAGCAGAACCCGGCCCGCGAACGCACCGGCCTGCGCGATCTCTGCCAGGCCATGCACCAGGAATACAAGAAGCACGACATCGCCCGCCTGACCACCGAAATGTACCTGTCGGACATGATTCCAGCCATGAAGCCGTCCGACGCCTGGGACCGCATGACCCACCACCGGACGCAGCGGGTGCCGATCGACCAGCTGGAAGGCCGCATCACCTCGGTGCTGCTGACGCCCTACCCGCCGGGAATCCCGCTCCTTATCCCCGGCGAGCGCTTCAACCGCACCATCGTGCGCTACTTGCAGTTCGCCCGCGACTTTAATCGCCAGTTCCCGGCCTTCCAGACCGACATCCACGGCCTGGTGTGCGAGCTGGAAGCCGACAGCCAGAAGCATTACTATGTAGACTGCGTCGAGGAATAAGCCGCCCAGCTTGGCAGCCAGCCAGGCGGCGGAAAAGCGGCCGCGCCTAATCGGCCTGATGCCTAATTTTCCGTTTGCGATCCGCTAAAACCGAGTATATACTGCTGTCTGGCACGGCCGGCAGTACGCCGTTCCGGCAAGGAGGGAACTTGACAATCACCATCGCCATAATACTGGCCAGCGGCCTGGCAGCCACGCTCTACGCTGTCCTGCAAAGCCGCTGGATTTACCGACTGAAGGTCGATTTTGAACCCTTGCGCCGCATCGCCGGCTATATCGCCGATGGCGCCAATGCCTTCCTGAAGCGCGAATACACCGTCCTGGCGCCTTTCGTGCTGCTGGTGGCCCTGTTCCTGGCGCTAGCCAACCGCGGCTCGCTCAAGTGGCAGGCGGCGGCCTTCATCCTCGGCGCCATCTGTTCGGCCGCGGCCGGCTTTTTCGGCATGCGGGTAGCCACCGCCGCCAACTCGCGCACCGCCATGCAAGCCAAACAAGGCATCAGCGCCGCCCTCAAGGTGGCCTTCGCCGGCGGTTCGGTCATGGGCATGACGGTGGCCGGTTTGGCCATGATCGGCATCGCCGCCGTCTTGGCCCTGGGCAGCTGGCTATTCGGCAACAGCCTGGCCGCTTACCGTGACGTCGTCTTTCCCATCCTGTCCGGCTTCAGCCTGGGCGCCTCGACCATCGCGCTCTTCGCCCGCGTCGGCGGCGGCATCTTCACCAAGGCGGCCGACGTCGGCGCCGACCTAGTCGGCAAGGTCGAGGCCGGCATCCCCGAGGACGACCCGCGCAACCCGGCGGTCATCGCCGACAACGTCGGCGACAACGTCGGCGACGTGGCCGGCATGGGCGCCGACCTGTTCGAGTCGTACGTCGGCTCGATCATCGGCTGCGTGGTGCTCGGCGCCGGCGTAGCCGCCGCCGACGCCACTAAACTCAAGCTAGCCATGCTGCCGCTCTTGATCTGCGCCCTGGGCATCGGCGCGTCCATCTTTGGCACCTTCCTGGTACGCGGCCGGCCGGGCCAGTCGCCCCAGAAAGCCCTTAATTCGGGCACCTTCGGCGCCGCTATCCTGGCCGCCATCCTGCTTTTCCCGCTCAGCTGGCTGGTCCTCGGGGTAGACACCTTCGACAACGGCCGCGGCTTCCTGCACGTCGCCCTGGCGGCGGTTATGGGCCTGGCGGCGGGCACGGCCATCGGCCTGTTAACCGAGTTCTTCACCGGCACCAACACCGCGCCGGTGCGCAAGATCGAGAAGGCCTGCAACACCGGCGCGGCCACCACGGTCATCAGCGGCCTGGGCGTGGGCATGATGTCGACCATGCCGCCGATCCTGGTGCTGGCCGCCGCCATCCTGGGCAGCTACCGCCTGGCTGGCTTGTACGGCATCGGCATGGCCGCCCTGGGCATGCTGGTCACCATCGGCATCCAGCTGTCGGTCGACGCCTACGGCCCGATCGCCGACAACGCCGGCGGACTGGCCGTCATGTCCGAGATGGAGAGCGACATCCGCGAGATTACCGACCAGCTCGACGCCGTCGGCAATACTACCGCCGCCATCGGCAAGGGCTTCGCCATCGGCTCGGCGGCGCTGACCGCCATCATCCTGTTCTCGGCCTTCACCCAAACCGCCACCGGCAACAACGGCCTGACCTTCGACATCACCAACCCACTGGTGCTGTCCGGC
The DNA here is from genome assembly GCA_001829185.1 of Spirochaetes bacterium GWB1_60_80. Lineage (GTDB taxonomy): Bacteria > Spirochaetota > Spirochaetia > Treponematales > UBA12059 > UBA12059. The sequence continues at coordinate 11,351 of MIAR01000036.1, read as the reverse complement.
ATGTTCTTAGGCGCCATGGTGCCCTTCCTGTTCTCGGCCCTGGCCATGGACGCCATCGGCGTCTCGGCCTTCGCCATGATCGAGGAAGTCCGCCGCCAGTTCCGCGAGCGGCCGGGCATCCTGGAGAACACTGAGACGCCGGACTACAAGGCCTGCGTCGACATCTCCACCCGCTCCGCCCTGCAAAAAATGATCCTGCCCGGCACCATCGCCATCCTGTCGCCGCTGGCCGTCGGCTTCCTGGGCGGCATCCAGATGCTGGCCGGCCTCTTGGCCGGAGTCACCATCTGCGGCGTGCTGCTGGCCATCTTCATGTCCAACGCCGGCGGCGCCTGGGATAACGCCAAAAAACTGATCGAGAGCCGCCAGCACGGCAAGGGCTCGGACGCCCACAAGGCCGCGGTCATCGGCGACACGGTCGGCGATCCCTTCAAGGACACGGCCGGCCCGGCGCTCAACATACTCATGAAACTGATGGCGATCATCGCGCTGGTGATCGCCCCGCTACTCAAATCGTATTGGGGGTTATAACATGGAAGAAGCCAAACGCCTGTACATGGTGGTTCACCCGAACCACGCGCTCATCGCCAGCCAGCTCGACCCGGAGCATTTCGCCCGGCACTACACCCAGGGCTCGACCCGCTATTTCGAGGGCCGCCTGATTTTCGTCGAGATCGACCCGGCTTTCCGCCACCCGTACTTCAAGATCGACCACGCCTTCGAGGAGCTGAAGCAGCACGAGGACGGGCGGCCCAAGGCCACCAAATTCATCAGCTCCTACCGCACCCTGGAGCATATCGACTACGCCGCCCTCGGTAAGTTATACTACTGTAACTCCCTTGGCGACTTCGTCGAGCTGACTAGCGCCGACTACGACCCCACTATGCGCGGCGACGAGATGCGCATCATCCTGGAAATAAACCCCATCAAGATGATGGTACTGACCCACTACAACTTCCTGGAATACGCCAAGTACATCACCGACCCCAGCATGCCCAAAGGCGCGCCGAAAATGTTCTACTCGCAGCTGGAGTTCAACGTCGACGATTTCCTCAAGGAATTTCAGGACAACCCCTTCATCCGCTGCTTTGTCCCGGGTATCCACCCAGCCCGCCTGCGCGAGGCCATACACGAAGTGCGCAGCAAGCCTGGCAAGAAAACCAAGGGCCTGTCGCTGGATTGCCCGGTGGACCGCATCTCCTACAAGCACCTGCGCCACGGCTTCATGTTCGCCTCGCAGGACGTCTGCAAATTCTACCCGCTGCTGCCTCTGGAAGACGTAGAAAGAAAGTATTACAAATTCTGGAAGAATATGTAGGGTACCGCGCTGCCTGTCGGCGCCGGCAAGCGCCGACAGAGGCCTCCCCGCGGGGAGGCCTTTTTCATCCCCGGTCGGCCGCGACCGGCCCGGCCGACTTGTCCCAGACCAGGCTACGGTAGAGGTCTTCCAGCTGGTGGCCAGCCGCCAGGCCGTCGCCGGATAGCTGGCCGTCGTAGACCAGCCGCCCGGCCTCCATGAACAGCGCCCGCAGCTCGAGGCGGCGCACCACGTCGATAATATGGGTGGATACCAGCACCAAGCGCTCCCGGGCCAACTCGGCCAGCAGGTCGCGCAACAGAAAAATACCCTCGATATCGAGGTCGTTGCCCGGCTCGTCCAGCAGCACCAGCTCGGCCCGCCCGATGAGCAGGCTCAGGATCATGCAGCGGCGCAGTTGTCCAGCCGACAGTTCGGCGGCCGGGAGCCCGAGATAAGGGCCGCAGCCGAAGGCCTCGATCTGGTGGCCGATAGCCCGCCAGGCCTGCTTGTCGCCACAGCGCAGCCAGCCGATGAGTTCGTAATTCTCGCGCACCGTCAGCATGCCGATCAGCAAATCATCGGACGGGCAATAGGCCAGACGGGCCTTCCAGGCTACATCGCCCGCCGGGTCAATCAGCCGCCCAAACAGGCGGAGGTTGCCGCCCGAAGGGGCCAAGCGGCCGCTGAGCACATTGAGCAGCGTGGTCTTGCCCGAGCCATTGCGCCCGATCAGGGCCACCAACCCCGGCCGCGCGATAGCCAGATCGATGGCGCTGATACCGCGTCCATCCGGATAGGCGTAGTGTAGATCGTTACAGCGCAACATCGCAGCCTCCGCGTTCCAGCGCTGCCCAAGGCACCAAGCCAAAATCTTGCCGGGCCGCCCGCAGCCCGACCAGCAACAAAAGCGGCCATACCAGCGCCGGCAGCGCAAAGCCGCTGACGAAGCCGTAATGCGCCACCATCAGGGCTCCGGTAAAAACCAGCGAAAAACGCTCACTGGGAGCGAACAAGGTCGGAACCACCAAGGCGGCGGCCAGAGTGGCTAGGACGTAGCGCCAAACCTCCTGGCCGCCGGCCAGCAAGGCCACCAGGGCCAGCAGGCGCGGCGGCAGCAGGTAAAAGCCTACCGCCCGCCAGGCCAGGAACTGCCACCGGCCAAAAGAGACCGGAAACGGCCGAAAGCGCGCCGCCAGGCGCCAACTGCGCTCGGTGCCGCCAAAGACCAACAAGGCGATTATCAGGTCAAGTAAAACCAGATTGGCGGCCAGGTTGCCGGCCAGCCAGGTGGCGGCAGCCTCCGGGCCACTGCGGCCATACCAGGCCACGGCCAGCCCGACTACCAAGAGGCCATAGAGCGCACTGACCGACAGCGGCCCGCAGACCAGCCGGACCAAATTTAGTTCCAGCGGCCAAGGACCAATCCGACGACGCGCCTGTCGGTCACCCGGCCGGTAGACCAGCGACTGGGCCGCCGCCAGAACCAACCCGACTACCACAGCCAGGGTCGCCCAGATGAAGCCGCCACTCCAGGCGGCCAGCGGCCAGAAGAGTAGGCCAACCAAGGCGGCCTTGGTCAACTGGAAAAGCTGCCAGGCCCGCCGGTAGCGGCTGGCGGCAACCGGGGCATCGCTGAACAGCGGCGAAAACAGCGGCAGCGGCCGCCCCAACCAAAACTGCCAGGCCGCTACCGTGGCCAGCTGCAGGATCAACAGCAGCCAGCGCAGGCCCTCAATACCGCTGGCCCTGGCCAGCCGGGCGATCAGCCCGGCGGATACGTCGACCTGCTGACGGTAAATCACTAGCAGCAAGGCCGCCAACCAGGCCGCGACCGTCATGATAAGCGACAGGGCGCTTTCCCGCCGCCCCAGAAAATAGCGCAGGTTGAGGCGCCAAGTCCACACCAACAAACCGGCCAGCGGCGCCGGGTCTTGACCAGGGGCGCCAGGCTGGCCGACTGGCTTGGTCGCTATGACGGCACAAAGATTGATCCCCCGAAAGCTGGCTAGCATGATGCCGCCAGTATGATGGAAATGAACTGGAATGTGAAGCCGGCCGCCGACACCCGCCCGCTGCCCACTGCCGCCGTCGCGTGGCACAGCCCGATCCAATGATTTGCTCGCGACCCACGGATTTGATCGCGGCCAGCTTGACGTCAGGCCCGGCGCGAACTAGAGTTAAAGGCGGGTCGTAGGCCTTAGGCGACGAACCCGGCCTGGGAAAGAGGCCATGGGAGTACACCATGCCTTTGCATCTCCTGCTTGTCGATGACGAAGCCATCAACCTGCTCGGCCTAAAAGCCATCCTGCGGCGGGACTATGAGGTAACGACCGCCATATCGGCGCGTGAAGCACTGGCCATCCTGGCGCGGCAAAGGGTGGACGCCGTCATTTCCGACCAGAAAATGCCCGGTATGCTGGGCACTGAGTTATTCGCCGCCTGCCAAGATCGTCAGAAAACGGGCATCCGCATTATCCTGAGTGGGTATGACAACGACCAGGCCATCAACCAGGCGCTGGCCAGCCAAATCATCGACTACAGCCTAGGCAAGCCGATCCGAACGGCCAAATTGCAAGCCATCCTGCATGGCCGCGACCAGCGCTGAGAGCGGCGGGGAGCGGTGCGGTTGCGAAATAACACAAAGCAACGGCGAGGAGGTTGGTCAAGGGAGGCGCAGACGCGGGGCCTGGCGCTCGCGCGGTGGCTGCTTCCATGGTTAAGCCAGGTCAGCAACAAGTCGTCGCCTGGTAGCGCCGCTCCCTGGTTTTTCGGCCTGATTCCAAGCCTCAAATCGGAGAACTGCCGGGTACCGCTAGCCAAACGGCCCCTAACGGCATTGAACTTGCCCGTCAACCTCCGACGCCAAGCGATTGCTCAGGAAAAAGCCACTGCGCGCATCTTTCAACTGCATCTCTTCATCATAGAACACAGATTGCGGGTTGACAACGGGGGGAGCACGGTCTAGTGGGCGGTCCGGCGCTGGAAGCCGCGAACTACACTATACAGCGACGGGGTAAGCCAAAGCAACGGCGAAGGGCTTGTCTTAGGACGTGGCGGTCGCGGGGCCTGGCGCGTTCAAGCATGGCCCGGCTTATCGCCGGGTCATGCTTGGTTGCGCCACCCGCGCGGTCGCCTGGCACCAAGCAAGCCGGCGCTGGGTTGAGTTTATTACGCCGTGCTGGATTGTGATGCGCGGCGGCTTGCAGCGCCGGGCTAGGTGCCCATTAGGCGGTGTCCTGAGGACGGTGGGCGGCTCCCCCTCGGCCGGGCTACCGCTGGCGCTGATGGTGGGCTGGTCTGGCGGTCTTGCGGGCAAGCCCGCCAGCTTTGGGCAACAGGCGCGCCAGCGGGGATCCCGGCCTGCCCCCACTCTTGGTAACAGGAGGCAGGCACGCTATCTCCGGTCAGGCGCTGGCGCGCCTACCCTGTCTCACGGCGCGCGCGGCTGCAGGCCGGCGGCGAAGGTGCCCAAATCAACCCGATACTGCACATTATTCAGCCAGAAGCCCAGCTCGGTGATGGTGGTGTCGTCCCAGCGGGTGTTCGGGTAGACGGCGTCGATGCGGAAGCGCCAGGTGCGGCCGGTCAGGACGCGCGGCAGGGTGATGGTTTGACTGGCCATGGTGTCGGTTAACTGGAAGGTCATGGACGTGCCACCGTCCACACTAATGCTGACCGTGCGGATGCGGTTGTTCTGTCTCCAGTAGCGGGCGTCCAGCCAGCCGGGGCTGATAGTCAGGCGGTCGGCGCGTAGTGGCTCGGCAAAGCCGACTTCCAGCCACTGGCCCAGGCCAGGGCCGGCCACAGCCTCGAACCAACCGGTGTCAGCCTTGCCATCAAAAACGGTGGCCGGGTGGTAGGCGTTCAGGTTGGCCGGCTCGGTCAGTACGCTGGAGGCCGACAGGGCAGTAATACGGATCACCGGCGGGGTGGCTGGCGTTGGCGTGGTGGCGGCTGGCGTGGCAGTAGCGGTAGCCGGGTTGGCGCCAAGGTAACGCGTTACCGTCTGGTCAATCGCCTCTGGTGGAATCACAAAGGGTGGCGGCGGCGGCGGTACCGGTCCGCCATCCACGGTGGTGGCCGGGGGCTGCAGGAAATCCAGATTGATGATGCGCACCTCCCAGGCGCGCTCGGTGGCCCTCTGGACATAGTACAGCCGTGTTTCGCGCTCATCCCAGAGCAGGATGGCCGATTGCCGCAATGGCAGAGAAAAAATGCGGTTATGCGTCAGCGACAGGTAAAGGCCGCCACTATAGCGGTCCCAGATGATGAAACCGTTGGCGACTGGCTCAACAGATCCTTCAATAAGCACGTCATAACCAAGGCGGTCGAAATGCCTTTGCAGGAGCCGCTTTACGGCTTCATGTACACCAATGCCGTTGATGTCTCCACTAACCGCACTAATCGCTCCCCTTTCGTCGGCATACCGTGCGCCTTCGCAAATGTAGCCATCGTATTCGCGCAACAGAGCCGTCATTTGGCTGGCCAGAACCGGATTGTAGCGGGTCCAGTTCAGGCTCTGGAAATTGTAAGCCCGGAAGCTCTCCAGGACGCTGCGGTCAAAGCTTACCTGGCCGCGACTGTTGATAATCCCCCCCCAAGTACGGTTGCCGTCTGTCAGCACGCCAAACATACCGAAGTACCCTGGGCTACACCAGCGTCCAGTCCGAAATTGCCTGGTATCAGCAGGATGGGCCTGTTGATAGATAAGCGTCTGAGCCTGAGAATACGGTTCCAGGTTCACCTCCGCTATCAATCGCCGTTCCGGATTATAGAAACTGAGTGTGTAAGACTCATACATTCGCGAGCAATAATTGCCATCGGTAAAAAATAAGACATCACCGCTTGATGAGAAACCAGGAAAGCCGCGCTCATAATTATGCGCGCGCAGTAGGTTCAAATCGCGGTCAAAGATGGTATTGGCATGCGATTCCCGCCGCCACATAACTAGCCGGCCATCTACCATGATGAAATAAGGCCACAACGAGCCTTCCATTTCGTTTACCGCAAAACCGCCATTATCAAAGGTGTTTTTAGGCAGTGAAACGGTGCGTACCTCGGTGATAGCCGCCGGCACAACTGGCGTCTGAGCCAGGCCCGCGCCAAGAGCCAGGCTGGACAATAGCCACAGGCAAAGTTTCTTTTTCATCTTCCACCTCCTAGCGGTAGCGCATGCGACACAGGTACATTTCCCAACCATTATACCAACTGTCATGCAGATAACTGCTCAACAAGGTTTGATTCAGTACCCGATAGTATTTTTCATAATTCCCAGAATTCATATTTGATTGCGGATATCCTTCAACCAGACTTCTATCCGGGAAAACTAGATCGCGATTCCCGGAACCAGATTCAATCAGGACAATCTCGCAGGCTTCAAGCTGGCTATTACCATTCGCGTCGCGCACCGACTGCACGATGGCCACATGCGGATAAGACAAGACCGCCGGTTCGCCGGGTTTGCCATAATTCCGCATTACCAGAATATCGCCCGGTATCAGGTTCCAGACCTCGGGCTTGTCGCGGGTATCAGCCGTAAAAAACGTGTTTTGATCTACCAAGTCGCCATTGGCATTGATCTGGCAGATTTCCCAGCTGTATTGCTGATGCACCAGACTGATTTCCCGGTAGGGAGTATTGCCGGTATAGCACCAATCGCAGCCGCTATCCGGAATGGCATTACCATTTCCATAAAGACCAAGTGCATAGGGGTTGCCCGGATAAATCAGGGCCCGCACAAGCAGATCGATACAATCCAAGCCCGAACCGGACATGGCTTGGGTGCCAGACCGTGAGGCAAGCAAGCCATAGCGCTCGATGGCGGCGTACTGCGGCCGATAGGGAAACACCTCATGCCCATCAACCGTTACCGCAGGGTAGACCAACGCCAGCATTTCGGTGGTTGCCTCCGTATTTTCATCAAGCCGGCTATACCGGTCATCAATCAACCGGACCTCACTTCGCACACGCTCTCGCGTCCAATATTGTTGTCCATAATAACTGCCCCATAGGCCTGGCGCTAGACCTTGGGTTAAGGTTAGGGGCCTAAGCAACCTCGCCGTTAGCTGGTTAGAAACATACTGGCGATACGACCACAACTTGCGGTTAAAATCAAACGGTGAATCCCAGGTGGCGGTATTATAGGCTACCGCCCCCCGCACCTCGCGTTGCCCGGCTGCGTCGGTGGGGCTAGCCACAGTCCAATGGAACCTTGCAAGGGTGTCAGCCTCAAAATCTTGATCATACCTGGTCCAGCTCATAATGGTCACCACCTGCCGGCCATCGCCGGCCGGCAGGGCGGCAATATCCGCCACATAAGCACCACCGTTATCCTGGCGGTTCCACTGGTTGTAGCCCCACCCCAGTTTCCACCAGCTAGGCGCAGTCTGGGCACTGTTGGGATTAGCCGGTGGCGCATTCCAACGGTGGATGGCATTCCAGTCACTATCGGCGGCCTGCTGAACATACAAATTGGCCCGCCACAGTAATTTTTTATCGTAAACCGCAAAATAATCCGCCTCGGCCGCGGTCAGCAGAATGCTGCTGCCTGCGGCCGGATGGCGCAGCCGGAGCTGCAGCAGAATGTCATCACCCGGAAAAACATCGGCCGAGCCTCCATTATCCGTCCCGTGTGCCCCGTCTCGCAATAGTGGCCGGATGCCAAACTGACTAGTAATTATATCTTTGTTGCCTTGGCGCATCGTAATAACCAGCACGCCTTGGTCGTTGAGGGTCAATCGCCCCATTCCACCGGGAAATAACGGCGAGTCAGCCGGATACTCTATGGTATATTCGCCACTATCCTGGCGCAGGTAATTGGACAGGACTGTACTTGAGTTGCCATCTATGGCGGCGAATTCGAAGCCATAGCCGCGATTATTGTGAATATTGCCGTTCAAAGCCCAACCGCTGGACGAAGACCAATGGCGATCCACCGGCGGCGCCAATTCGATGGCGTAACCCGGCGGTAGCAGGCTGTTTGAAATCTGGCCGGCCTGGCTATCGGCAATGTCAACCCTGATATTGTTTAAAACCAGGAATTGACCGGTATTGGGAATCCAGCGCTCCGATAGTAATCCAGCAGTATTCGCATGCGGCACCGCTTCGTCGCCATACCAGTCAAAGGCCAGCTGCCCGCTCGCCGGCTGAATGTTCAAGACATCCCAGGTCCGTTGGCTTGCGGAGAGGCCGGCGACAGGCGTCGTAAATTTCACCAAGCGCCGCACATGGTAACGAAACGGCTCAAAAGCAAAGCCGCCCCAGGTAGTTCCGTTAGAGCCCCAAGTACCCAACGAAACTTGCCGGAAGCCTTCCCGTATGGAAACCACATGGATGCCGCCAAGATAGGTCTGAATCGCGTTAAAGTCAGGATTGGCGGTTAAGGCAGTGTCAATCTTGATAACGATGCCAATTTGGGTTGGCTCGTTGTTTCTATCTTCCAGCGGCGCATCCGCCCGGCTCCGCTCCCGCCTGACCAGAAGCTCGCCGCAGCCATAACGCACCACCAAGTCACCGACCTGAATTAAGCTTAAATCGGGTACCATTACCGACATTCGCTCCAGATCAGCCCGTTCAAAGCGGTAATTGCCTTCCACCAATGGCCGGACGCTGCCGCCAGCCCGGACGGCCGGTAAGCCATGATTATCCAGACCCGCCAAATTGGTCTCTCCATCGCGCAGACCGCTCAATTGATAGAAGCGGTCCAGGTTTTTAGCGGGTTGGAGGCCGGCCAGATCAAGGATGCTGGCAAAGAAACTGGTTTGGGCAATGCTGCCGGTCAGCATGCCCATGGTATCCACACCGGCCAATTCTTCCGGTGACCGGGCCCGGAATTCGCGCCATGGCAGAAAGGGCCGGTAACGGTTGGCTTCGGGCACATTCACCCCAGGACTTGGATACTGCGCATTCTCGACAAAAAAGCCGTTGTAAAACCGGTATCCTGCAACCAACTCTTCAGGTGCTTTATAAAACCGGCTATAGCTGGCGACGCTGAAAATCCAGGCACTGTTATGGTCAGGCTGGTCAGGTTTTATGTTCGCCGCCCAGACTGCGTTGGTTACCCCAAAAGCCAAGGTAGTATCGCCGGTGTTTTGCCAGAACAGTCGACGAACTGCCCGCTGCGCGTTCAGCTTAAAGGCAAAGGTTCGCGGACTATCCAGGCCGTATGGAGCATACGGAAGTGGCCAACCAGCTACCTGATTACCATACGGGGTTGTGCCTATTGTGGCAGGGTTATTCAGTACAGTTAGATTAATCGTATTTACGATATTGTGTTGCCCATCTAATTCACCTGGTCCGGCGTTAATTGCTGTGGGGGACATCGCCGCCGGCAGGTAATTATTAGTATTCGTGCTGGCTTGCGATGAATCAGGGCTCACCCATCTAGTGACGTTTTCAAAATTGTCCCTGTATACCAACCGCGATACATAGAATGGTAGACCCTGATCGGTAGTAACCGGCTCAGTCCCCATATCCCTGGCGGAATACTCAACTCCCCAGGTCAGGTAACGCATGGCCGCCTGGGCCAGCTCCAGTCCTTCGGCCGCGGTGATGGTCTGACAGCCATCGGGCGACAAATTGTTTGGCAAGAGCGCGGCATACAAAGGTCGGGCGATATAATACAGATACGCCAGATAGGCCCGCCGGTAAACCGAAGCCAGGCCATAATATTGCCCCAGGAAGCTGGCTGGATTATCCAGGCTCCTAAAATATGGCACGGCGGCAGCGTTGGCATACGGCTTTTCGTACGCCAGGTCGGCCAAGAGGTCCGCTCGCAGCATACTGATAAGATTGGCTTTGGCCACATTTACCGCGGCCGGATCCAGACCGCCCAAACAGCCCCAGATATCCTGGCTAGCCCCATAGCCTAAAAGCAAGGTAGCGGTTGATGCCCGCCAAGCCGCGGTACTGGCTTGATTATGAATCAGGTTGGTATCTTCCCTGATGATAAGATCAAAAAGGGCTAAGGCTTTTTCCGCATAACTGCGGCTTGCTAGTTGGCTAAAAAGGGCAGCCTCACCGGCGAAGTATTCATGCTGCAGCTTAAAGCAAACCGCGCTAGAGAAAGCCATGCTAGAGGGAGGAGTGCCATTCGACTGTAGCGGTGTGCTGCTCAGGAGCACACAGTATTGGCGCTCCTCATTCATGGCTGCCTGGCGATTGGCCAATACCAGCTGAATGATTTTGGAACCTGGCACGGTTTGCAATCCTTCCAACCCTGCGCGTTGCAGCGTAGTAGCCGCTGGCGGAGTCAGGAACTTCAAATCCGTAAAATTAACTCCCGAGGCTGCTGCCAGCTGGGAAGTTACGGTATTTGCTGTGACTTGGTCCGTAGCGGGTGCATCTAATAGAGTCAAGTATGCCTGAGCACTACTTGACACTACTGCCTGAGCTGGGAGCACGGTACCATCGGGATTAACGACGTACCAAACATTGGTTACCAAATTCTTATAGCAAGCAATAAAATACTTGGGCCTGTTCTGACTGGTAATGCTGGCAGCGGATATTCGGGAGAATTCGAGATCCATAGTATAACGGCCATCGGCAAAGCGGCTCTTTATGGTAAATTGCGCCGTCGCAGCTGGCACGGTGCTGGACGGACCGCTTTGTACCGGAGTAATGGAAACCATGTCTTGCCTGATATATTCCTGGGCGTGGCCAAGGCGGCCTACCAAGGCAAGGCATAGCACTGCTGCCAGTAGTAGGCCATTCTGTGGTAAGCTGTTTCTGGAAATTGCGCATTTCTTCATCTGATCATCCTCGTCTTCAATGCCGAATTATTGGTGCATGCATACATATCAACGCCCTGTCCAGCTAAACACGCTCTCCCGTGTCCTGCCCGGGGCAATCGCATAGACCGCCTTCAGGTAGACTTGGCCGCTACCGGCAGGCACCCGCCACCAGGTATTGTCGGTGACGTCAGCCGGCTGCCAGGCAGCGCCATCGCGGCTGACCAGCCAGCTGATGGTGTCGACGCTCTGGCCGGCGGCGTCCCGGGCACGGTAACTCAGCCGCACCCGGTCGCCGGCGCGCAGCGGCCGGTTGGTGGTCG
>MIAR01000035.1 GCA_001829185.1 Spirochaetes bacterium GWB1_60_80 | reverse complement strand
GAAACTCTAGTCCAAGCTTATCCTTGGACTAGAATTTGACTTATGAGGCAACCACCTCGTAGGACTAGATTTTATTATGAGGCAACACGTATGCTCTGCTTGAATTGGATAATTTTTTACTCATAAATAAAGCTTGCCTAAACCGGCTGGGGACGGCACAATGGTAGTATGGGGAAACGCGTTGGCCGCTTTTTTATCGCCCTGTTGCAGCGGGTGGTTTTCTCGTTTGAGCAGTTCGGCCGGCACGAGATGGCCAACCATGCCGCCGGCGGCGCTTATGCCTTCCTGCTGTCGGCCATGCCGGCGCTGCTGATCATCGTCTACATCTCGTCCCGCATTTACGGCGCCATGGATATGGATGCTAGTTCGGTTGCGGTTTTTCTGGAGCCCTACTTGGGCGATTTTGGCGCCGGCGAGGTGACGCGGGTCTTCTTGGACAAGCCGGTTACCGGCCTGGCTGGCCTGTTTGGCGCCGTCAACCTGATCTGGGCTGCCCGGCTGTTCGTAGTGTCCATCCAGCGCGGACTGCGTGTCATCTATCGCGATACAGCTGCCACTAGTGCCCTGCGCGAGAACCTGCTGACCTTCGCCGTCGAGCTGGTGCTGATGTTCGCGGTGGTGGTTTTGATCAGCGGCGTGCAGATTCTGCGAGCCCTGGTCGACCTGTTGCAATGGCAGGCGGCCCGCGAGTTTTTTGGCGGCCTCAGCCTGGCGGTGCTCAAGCTGCTGCCGTACTTGGCGCTCTGGCTGTTCGTGTACCTCACCTATCGCTCGATACCCAAATACAAGCCAAAAAACCGTTATGCGCTGTTGGCGGCCACCGCCTGCGTCTTGGCCTATGCCTTGTTTGGCGCCTTTCTGGGCTTGTTCCTGAATACCGCCCGCTATGGCCTGTTATACGGTATTTTCGGCAACCTGATCAGTGGCCTGCTCAAGGTGTTCGCCTTTTTCTGGTTGTACTTTTTCTGTGCCGAGTTGATGTATGCCAGCGAATTCTTTGACGTTATGCTCTTTTCGCGTTTTAGCCGGCTGGCCACGACCCACGGCAAGACTAATCGCATCGAGAGTTTCCTGTTTGCCAATCCAGCGCGGCTTTTCCGGCGTTTTGCGTGCAGCTATGAAAAAGGTGACATTATTTTTCGGCGGGGCGACAAGGATAACCGGGTGCTCTATCTGCATCAGGGGCGGGTGGCCATTTACCTGGACGACCCGGAGGCTGTGCCGGACGCGGCGCCGGCCAGCGGCTTAGCCGGCGCGCCGGCCGGTGGCTCGGCCGGCCAGCATCCACCGCGCCAGCCGGTGGCCGAGATGGCGGCCGGCGCTTTTTTCGGCGAGATGGCCGCGCTGCTGGAAGAGGAGCGCTCCGGCTGGGCCGTTGCCACCGAAGACAGCCTGGTGTTCGTGCTGCCGGCCGGCATGTTCGAGCGCTACCTGGCCTCGGCGCCGACCGAGTCGCGCAAGCTGATCCATCTGCTGGCGGAGCGCCTGAAGGCCAACAACGAACGCCTGCGCCAAGACGGCCGCTATTCCGGCGGCGGCGTATGAGATTCCTGCTGGTTTCCGACACCCACGGCGATCGGGCCAACCTGGCCTTGGTGCTGGCCAAGCTGGCCCCGGCGGTAGACGGCATACTCCACTGCGGCGACGGCGTCGGCGACGTTGGCCAGGTTTTGCACCAGCTCGGACTGCGGGCCATGGTCTACCTGGTGCGGGGCAATGTCGACTCCAGCCCCGGCGTGCCGTTGACGCGATCGGTGCGCGTCGCCGAACGCAAGCTGCTGGTAGCCCATGGCCACCACTTTCTCAATGGCGATTCCTGTAATCTGTTGCTGGCCGAGGCGGTTCGCCAGCGAGCCTGCTGCTTTTGCTTCGGCCATACCCACATTCCGTTCGTCCACCAGTTTGACGGCGTGCTGCTGATTAATCCGGGCAGCCTGGCGCGGCCGCGCGGATCGTGGGGGCCGAGTTTCGCCGTAATGGAGGTGCCGGAGAAGAAGGGCGCCTGGATAGAAGTGAAGTTTTATGAAGTCAGCCGGCGGGGCGACGGCGTCCGCTTTGCAGCTTTTAAACCTTGAGCGCGGCTCAATATCCAGCTAGGGTGTGGCGATGGTCAGCACCGATACCAGCCGGCCGGCCGGGTCGATGGCCTGGCTGCCGTTTAAAGGATCGCGCAGGCGTTGCCCATCGTGGAAGAAGGCATAGTAATAGGTGCCGGGCGGTAACTGCAGGGCCAACTCGTACTGGCCGGGGCTGACTTCTTCCAGGATGTGCAGGAAGGGATCCCAGCCGTTGAACGACCCGGCCACGCTGACGAACTGACCAGGCGCGCCGCTGAAGTAAAACCGGGCAGCGGAGCGGTTTTCGGCGGCCGGATGCCACAGTCCGTAGACCCGCAGTGACCGGTCGGGCAGGGTCAGGAGCGATACCGGCAGGCCGCTGTCCGGGTCGATGGCGCGCTGCTGGTTGGTGGGGTCGATGGTCCACATGCCGTCCAGGACCAGGCGGTAATGGCTAAGTCTGGTATCACCGAACGGTACGCTGAGGGCAAACACGAAGGTGCCTTGGCTGTTGATCTCGAAATAGTGGACGCTGGCCCAGTCCTCGTGGCTGAAGGCGACGCCGACCGAGCGGTACCGGCCACGGACGCTGAAGACGATGTAGTCGCCGACTTGTTCCGGCGGACGGGCCTCGGCTAGCATGATAAGATGGGCGCGGATCGCCGAAGTCGGCGAATCGGGCAAGGGGCCGTTGCTGGGCGTGGCCGACAGCCAGGCTGGCATCAGCATCATGATGGTCGTCAGGATAGATAAAAGCTGCTTGCGCATTCCGTCTCCGCCAGGGTGCGGCCCGTGATCGCCACCGGCAGCCAGGATAGGCGCCAAGCGGGCGGGCGGCGTGAATAGTCTTCCCTGATACTATCGGCAAAATGCCGGCGGTGGTACAGCGAAAACCGGCTGGCGGCGGCAGGATGTCAGGCGATAAGCTGGTCGACCGTTGTCGGGGTAGGCGCCTTCCGGTAGCGCCGCCAGTCGGCCCACAGGAACAAGCCGTACGGCAGCAGGAAATTGAGGGCCATCGCGGCATTCCCCTGGCGGAAGGCGGGCAGCCAGCCCAATAACAGCGCCAGCAGGCCCAGTCCGACCAGGCCGGCCGAGAACCACAGCGCCAGACGGTCGGCCCGCCGACGGACAGCCGGGTCCTGGCGCGCCCGGCGGCGATGACGCCACAGGGTCAGGGGCACGATCAGCAGCAGCAGCGGCGAGGCCAGCAGGATGTTCCAGTTGCCGTGGGTGGAATCATGGTCGGAGAAGGTCATCATGAAAAACAGGACGCTGCCCGGGATGGCGGCCAGCACCAGCAACAAGGCGCGGTAAAAGTCAAACCAGCCGTGGCGTTTGAAGACCAGCAGCAAGCCGGCCGGCAGTATCAGGCCAAGGATGACTAGGAATACCGTGACCAAATAGCGTAGACGGCTGTTTTCCCCGCCGTCGGCAAAGGTGGTGGAGGTGAACAAGGTGCGGCTTTCACTGACCAGGGGGCGCAGGACGCCGCTCTCATCGCGGTAGCTGAGCCCGAGCACGGCCTTTTCCAGGTATTCAGGCACGAAGAGCTCGTCCCAGCGTTCCATCGGGCGGTCGACCTTTCCGGACAGCAGGAAGTCGACTACCCAGCCGCCGGCGGCTTCGTGGTCGGCATACTGGCGGGCCAGTTGGCGCAGGCTGAGATCCGAAGGCTCTGCCAGGGCGGCGTGCAGCTGACCGTCCACCAGGTTGTCAATAATGTCGCGGATGCGGGTGGCGCAGTTGTCGTCGAAGTGGTCGTACAGGTACACCCGATTCTCGGGTCGGTAGTTCCATTCCAGCTTTTCGCGCATGGCCTGTTTCTGCGCGGCCGGCAAGTCTAGCCGATGCATGCGGACGCTGCGGCCGCTGTCCAGGGCATGGTCTACATACGGCTGGAGCGGAAAGCGCAGCATCAGGAACCACAGGCGTCCCATGGCGAAATTGCCGATAAAATTGTCGCCGTTGAAGTTAAAGTTGCCATAGTCGTAGAAATATTCGCGCCCGCTAACCGTGTCGATCAGCACCAGGCCAATATGACCCCACCAGGAATAGATAGCCGGGCCGGGGCCGACCACCAGCAGCCAGGTTTCCAGGTTGTCGCCATCCGCAGGGGCGGTTCGGGTTACGGTTTGGGCCAGGCCAGGCCTGGCAGCGGCCACTAAGAGCGACAAGCAGCACAGTAGGGCGGGGAAAATGCGTTTCATGCCAGGATGGTAGCACAAGCCGCGGCTTTTTCCAAGCTTGCCGGGCAAGCGGCTTTTTTTGATCGGTCAGTGGCCGGTTACCCGGTTGACGGCGTTGAGCAAATCTTCCTTACGGAAGGGCTTGGACAGGAACCCGTTGGCGCCTAGTTCGCGCACCGTGCTGATTAAGTCCTGGCTGGCTTCGGTGGTTAGCATGATTACCGGGATGGCGGCGAGCCTCGGCTGGGCCTGTCGGGCGCGCAAGAAGTCGACGCCGCTCATGGTGGGCATGAAGACGTCGAGAATGATGCAGTCTGGCTGGTTGGTAGCGCTAGCCAGGAATTCCAGGGCCAGCTGACCATTTTCGGCCTCGGCGCAGCTATGGCCGGCGCCCTGGAGGGTGAGGGTCAGAATTTTGCGCAAGGTGGCGGAATCATCAACGCACAGGAAAAACATAGGGTAGCTCCCGGAATTGGGCAGAGTAAGAGGCCGTCTTGCCTCAATTCCCTATAGTATCTATTATAAAGCGCTGACGCGCAAGTTTTGGCCAGCGGACCCGGCGGGCTGAGTCTGGGCGGAAGGGGTAGGGATGACCAGGCTGACGAAACTATTCATCGCGACGCTTATGCTGCTGGCCATCGTGTTCATCACCGGCACCGTGTTGGCCCTGGCCTGGGGGACGCGGGCCCAAAAGCTGGCCCGCCGCGACCTGCCGGCGGCCCCGGCCGGGCAGGCTATTTTTACCGGTATTGGCAGGCTGCGCGTCCAGAGCGCCGGCCAGGCGCCGATGCTGATCTTGGCCGACATCGTTTTTCCCTACGACGCGGCCGACCGCAGTTTCAGCGATGAGCTGTTCCTGCAGCGGGCCGAGTTACGCGCCGCCGTGTTGCAGTTTCTAGCGGCGCGGACGCCGGACGAACTGCAGCCGGCGGCTGAAGGGACACTGCGGGCTGGTCTGCGCGACCTGATCAATAGTCAGCTCCATTTAGGCGCCATCGACGAGCTTTGGTTCGCCGCTTTTGACCTTCTGCCTTAGCAGGTTGTTGAAAAAGCCGGTTGCTTTCTCAACAACCTTAACAATTCCTCGCATAGCTTGCGCTATGCTGCGTAATTGTACCGGCTTTTGAAGTGTTGAAAAGCCGCATTCGCGTTTTTCAACACCCTGTTAGGCGGGCTTGCCACAGCCATCATTCTGACCTATAACGGTAGCATGACAGTAGAATTGTTGACCCTTAGTGACTTTGCTCAGGATGCCTTCGGCAAGCTGATAGTAGTAGGCGTTTTTGATGCCATCATGGTTAAAGAATTCCCGGCCGTGCACCCCTTTATGGCCATAGCCGCCCGGATACGCTTCCCGGTCTACGAATTAGGCGAACACCAAGCCCGGGTGGAGATCAAGGACAGTAGCGGGCGTCAACTGGTGCCGCCTCTGGATGGCCGTCTGAACATCAACAATATCGGTACCGATTCGGCCTGCGCCAACCTGACCCTCAACCTGATGAACCTGCGTTTTGAACAGGAGATGACCTGGCATATCAGCCTGCAGATTGACGGGCAGGAAAAAGCCGGCATTCCACTGTTTATCCGCAAGGTTAGCGCCCAGAATCGCCCGCCTCAGCTGCAGTAGGCTGTTTCGGCCGGGGACGGCCAGCCGGGTTGGTCGTGCCTGAATGTTTCGGCTGGTTACAGAGTGGTTCGTATTGAGGCAGGTGGATGAATAATAATGAAACAGTTTATTATTGCGAATGGCTGTAGCCAGGAGCGAAATAGGTAGAGGTCGATCGCTTTTATTGATTTAATATGAAAACTTGTTGCCAGTTGCGGTGCTAATTATATATTTAATATAATATTATAATTTTTAGTAATTATTATCTGAGTTCATTCAATAATTGGCACGTCTCTTGCAGATGTATTAGTGGATGTAGCAACGAGCTGTCAGCCCAGGCGCTGCACCGAAACCAATACACCCGGCAAGCACCTCTTCAGCTTGCCTTGAGAGGAAGTCCACCATGAAAACTTTATTGACCTACAATCCGGCTAATGTACTGTCCGTCTTCGATGACTGGGACCGCTTGATGAACGACTTTGCCGGTCCGAATAGCGGCTTGCGAGGCGCTTCACCGCTGGTCGACATCCGCGAAGAGAAGGAAGAGTATGTCCTTGAGGCCGAGCTGCCGGGCTTAAGCGAGCATGACGTCGACATCAAAGTGCAGGACCGCGTTCTGACCATCGCCAGCGTCGGTGCAACAAAAGAGGAGAAAACGGACAGTAAGGGCTGGCTGGTCCGCGAACGCCGCCGCTACAACTTCCGCCGCGCCTTTACCCTGCCGCGCAACGTGGACGTGGATCGCATCGGTGCCATCTTCAAGGACGGCCTGTTGACCGTTCGCCTGCCCATGAGTCCCGAGGCCAAGGAAAAGGTGATTAGCATTACCCGGGCCTAAGCGAAGGCTGGACCTGGAAAATGGCTTGATTGACAAACGAGGCATTTTTCCGGTATGGTAATCGTCTGTTGGAGCGGCCCCTGGCGGCGGCTCTAACGACGGTCGGGGATGCTAGCTCAGTAGGTAGAGCAACGCCCTTTTAAGGCGTGGGTCACTGGTTCGAATCCAGTGCATCTCAAAAGGCAGTAGCTATATTTATGAAGGAACCGGCTCCGGCCGGTTTTTTATTTCCGCTTTCCCTTGTTTTTTTGGCTCGACAGCATACAATAATATTTGTCAGGCTGTTGAAGCGCGCCCGGTTCAGGGCTGCAACGAGCGTTTCAACAGCCTGCCGGAAACGAGCGCCGCCGCTCGCCGCCTTACAGTGTTACGTTGGGCGGGGTTCTAGTGGCGCCGTAGTGCAGCTGGAGGTTATTCATGCGCAGATTCCTGGCTTGTTGTTTATTGCTGACCTGTCTCTCGGCATTCGTCGCGGCCCAGACCGAAAGAATCCGTATCGTGGTCTTCGATCTTGATTCGAAAAGCGAATCAGTGCGCGCTGATAGCGCCATGCTCAGCGAGATGCTCCGGAATGAGTTTATCAAGACCGGCCTGTTTGAGGTGGTATCGCGCGAGCAGACCACGCGGATCATGCAGGAGGCCGAATTCCAGGCCGTCGGCATAACCAGCGAGTCCGATGCCATCCAGATCGGCCGGCTGCTCAACGTCAAGCGAGCCATTGTCGGCTCGGTTGGCATCCTGAGCGGTACCATTTACGTCACCATCCAGCTGTTTGATATGGAGGGCGGGCGCTTTATCACGGCCGAAAGCATCAATGCTGGCACCATGACTGAAGTGGTTAACCGTATGCCGGCTACCGTGCAGCTGCTGGCAGCCGCCTCGTACCGGGCCGACGGCATCGAGATCGCCACCCCTGGCGCGGCCACAGCCACCGCGACGGCCAGCCAACCGGTGGCCACCGCTCCGGCCTCGACCACCCCGCCAGCCACCACCGCGCCGACCGCAACCGTCGCCGCCCAGCCACAAACTGCCCCACCACCGGCCGCACTGCCGCGGGGCGGACCTACCGCGCTCAACATCGCCGGCTATGCCAGCATCGCTGCCGGCCTTGGCAGCGTGGCCTTCGCCTACTTCGTAGCCAATGACCTGGCCGGGACGGCCTACGATGAGGGGCTACTTGCCAAAGCGGCCTATGATGCGGCTGGTCCCGGCGCGCTTTTTACGGATTCATGGGCGACTTTTGAGGATTTACGGGCTGAACTAGATCTCTGGCTCAATATTCGGCTGATTTCCTATATAGCCGGTGGCGTTTTGGCCGCAGGCGGCGTGGTGCTGGCATTCCTGCCAGCAACTGCCCCGCGGCCGCAAAACGCTTCCCTACCCCGCCTGCTAATAGCCCCTGGCATGCTGCTGGTCAGTATCGACCTGTGAACGGAAGGAGTACAACCATGAAACGCCTTTTACAGTTAACCGTCCTAATCGGACTGACCTGTTTGCTGCTGCTGCCGCTGGCCGGCTGCGAGGACATGCCGCTGCTTGATGCCATCATGGACGCCGAGCGCGACAATCCGCTGGACCCGGAATCCGGTGTTGCCATGCCTGACTTAGGTAAGGTCTGGCGTAAACTGCTGGTATCCATGCCCTTGCCTACCGGTATGCCGATGCCGGTAGGCCGGGCTTTCTTTGCCAGTACCACTATTAATGGAAAGATCTATGTCTACGGAGGCGGTACCGATGACATGATGGCTTCTTTCAATGATCTTATCGTCTTTGACGGCACAAACTTCGAGGCCATAGGCTTAGCAGATGATTCTATGAACCAGATTTCCCGCGGCCGCTATGTTTCCATGGTTTTGGTGGATGGCAAGCCGACGATGTTCGGCGGCCGCAGCAATACCAATATGCTGCTTAATACCATTACCCAGTATGACTTGGCTAGTCAGATGTTTATCTATCAGCCAGTCGGTATCATTCCCTATTTAATGACCAGTGCCGCGGTTAGGCTCAATGACCGCTATTACTTGATCTCTGGCAAGAGAAGTTCGGATGGTATGGGCGAGGAATTTTCGGCGTTCAGCTACAACAGCGCCGCGATTAGCCCTGGCACAACCGCGGTCGCCGGACCGCTGGATGGCCTGGTGGGGCGAATGGGCCACCAAGCGGTCCGGTTTTATGATAGTGTCGTTGTCATCGGTGGCGAAAGGCAGGATGGCAAGTTTGACACCGGCATCTACCAGAGCACGAATGGCGTCGGTTTCGTCAAGCTCGGTGATGTCCCGGCCGATATGGGTGCGCGGCGTGACTTTGCCCTGGTTAATGTCCGGTTGGGTGACCTGGACTACCTCTTCCTGATTGGTGGCCGTAAGGCCGGCGGAGATGGTGGAAACATCGGCTCAACGGTCATGAACGATGTCTGGATCAGCCGCGATGGTGTTAATTGGACACAACAGCTGGCGGCCCTTCCAGGCGCGGCTCGCCTAGGCATGCGTGCTGAATCGCTCAATGGTCAGATTTATCTGATGGGCGGCTTGTTCGCGAATGATACTGCGACTGCCGAGGTGTTCACTACCGCGCCCTGAGGCCGATCGCGTTCTGATATTGTTCCTTGTTGACCATGATACATCCCTGGTTACACGTCATCCGCCGGCCCGTTTGGCCGGCGGAATCGTTTGCAACCCAACAGGGGGTTGAAGTCCGGCTTATGCTGAAGCCGGTGCGGGCAATCAGGCCGGTGAAAGTCATCATTCAACCCAGAACTGCCGATACTCTACTATCATGCTAGCAGTCGATTCGAAAATTCGCCAAATTTGGAATCTGGTAATCTGCCTCCTGAGCGTCAGCTCGGTGCTTCTGATTCCGCTTTCCCTAGTCTACCATATCATGCCGCCGGCCGTGGCCCTGGCCTTCAGCCTGGTCTTGTCGGCCGCGTACCTGGCTGACATCGGCCTGGAGTTCAATACCAGTTACCGACTGGTCGGCAAGGTGGTGGCTGGGCGTCTGGCCGTGTCCCGGCATTATCTGCGCCAGGGGTTCCTGCCCGACCTGATAGCGGCCTTCCCCTGGTATTTCGTGGTGCTAGCCGGGCTGGTTCCGCCTAGTTCATATTTTACGCTGCTCGCCCTCATCCCCCTCATCAAGCTGGTAAAGGCCAACCGCCTGCTGTATTCCATGGCCGAAGAGAAGGTGAATCCGGCCATCCTGCGCTTGGTTCTGGTGGTTTTCTGGATTCTAATTGCCGACCACCTGATATCCTGCGCCTGGATCATTATTTCCGGCAACCCGGACGGGCTCGCGCCTTTTGACCGCTACGTGCGCGCCTTGTATTGGGCCACCACCACCATCACAACCATAGGTTATGGCGATATCACGCCCGATGGCACCACCCAAACGCTGTTCGTTATCCTAATCGAGTTCTTTGGCGCGGCCATGTACGGCCTGGTGATTGGTAACATCGCCGGCTTGATCGCCAACATCGATGTGGCCAAGACGCAGTACAAGGAGAAGCTGGAGAAGGTCAACGCCTTCTTCAAGTTCAAGTCCATTCCGCTTGAGGTTAAGCGGAAAATCGACGATTATTACGCCTACCTGTGGGAAACCCGGCGCGGCTACAACGAACTGGCCATCCTGGAAGACCTACCCAGCGCGCTTAAGGAGACGGTGGCGCTCAGCCTTAACCAGGACATCATCGCCAAGGTGCCGATCTTCGCCGCGGCTGACCCGAACCTGATTCGCGACATCATCGTCAAGCTCCAGCCGGCGGTGTTCACGCCCGGCGACTATGTGATGCGGGCCGGCGAGTACGGCGACGAGATGTATTTCATCAGCCAGGGCTCGGTGGACGTGTTGTCGGCCGACGAGGCCACCAAATATAACACGCTGGCGGCCGGTTCCTTCTTTGGCGAGATGGCGCTGCTGCTCAGCACCACCCGCACGGCCACCGTCCGCGCCAACGAGTACTGCGACCTGTACGTGCTCGACAAGGCCACTTTCGAGGCAGTGGCCGGGCGTTATCCTGGGTTCCAGGGTAGCATCAAGAAGATGGCCGAAGAGCGACGCCTAGCGATTGAGGCCGCGAAGCGGCGCCAGGAGATCGAGGCCGCGAAGAAGAAATAACCACAGCTCAGGTAGTTTGGGCTATTCTCCCGAGCCGCTTTCGGTGCCTGCTTCGGTGGCGGCCGACGGAACCGGGGTTGGCTCGGTGGCAGCGGGCGGTATGGTGAATACGGCCGGCTCCGCCTCGGCGGTCGGCGTGGCCGCGGGGTCTAGGGTCGCCGTGGGGGCTGCTTCGATGGCGCCGGTCCGGATGGTGACGCCGGCGAAGGACTGAAACAGGAACTGGTTGCTGGCTGGGCCGCGCGCAACCAAGGCATCCTGGCCGAAGCTCATGACGGCTATCCGGCCGCCCAGGTGGATCAGCAGCCAACGGGTAACGGATATGTGCACCTGCGCGCCGATAACGACGTTGCCCAGGCGGTCGATGGTGCCGTCGGCGTAGGTGCGCGACAGATCGTCGTAGCCGAGATCGATCATCAGCCGGTAAGTGACGCCTTTTTTAAAAATATCAAGATTGAGATTGTATTGAATCAGGCTGTCCACCAGCAATTGGTCAACGCCGGTAGCTAAGTAGAATTTACGGGTGTAAATGGAGGCGGTGCAGATGGCGTTGAGCACGTAAAAGCCGGCCGCCAGGCGCCCGGCCTCCTGGATATAGTCGCCGGCATTGTACAGCCCGGCGCCCATGGAGGCTTGGCTCAGGAACTCGGCAAAGAAGATGCCGGGTATTTTAAGGCTTAGGCCGACGGTCATGCCGCCTTTGACGGGTACGGTGGCCGAATTGAGGATACCCAACAAGGGACCGCCTTCGATGGTCAGGAAGCCGGTCTGGAAGGAGACGATGCCGGACAAGAGGTGGCGCAGGATGGGGTCAGTGGTATAGCTGGCCTCGAAGGTGAAGCTGTCGTTGACGCCGTCCAGGTAACTAACCGTGGCGCCGTAATTCCAGTTGTTGATCGGGAAGGTGGCGGGTGCCGCGATGGGGTCGGTGGCTGACCAGCTAAAGGCGCTGTTGCCGAAATGGGCTATGGTTTGGATATCGCCGGCATAGGCGGCCAGGCCACCCAGCGTCAGTACGAGGACCAAACCAGCTAGTTTACGCATAGAGCCTCCCGGTGGAGTATTCAAACCGGCTGTTGAAAAGCCGGAAACGGTTGTCGCTACTTACCCCAACTTATACGATGCGGCCGAAAACCGCAAGGTTTTCGGTAAACTTTCCGCTAGCCAGCTGACCAGCCGCGCGCTTTTCGGTTGGCTGCCTGAGCCGTAAGCGGGTTTCCAGGGCCGAAGCGACGCTTGCCGCCCCGACGCGCCACCTGGTCAGAAGGTGGTGGTGACTTTGATGGCCGGCGCGAACATCCGGTACCAGGCCAGCGGCAAGGGCAGTAGTTGGCTGGAGAGGCGGATTTCCCAGCGCACGCCGTTGGAAATGGTCTGGATATACGGCGTCAGCTCGAACTGGATGTTGCCGGTGGCCAGGTTGGGGTTGTAGGTCGCCCGGCTGTCCAGGCCGCCTTGCACGGGGTGGTCGTCGATATCGCCTATCATCAGGTTAATGCGCAGGTCCATGACGCCGCCCATGCCGGTCGTTTGCTGCAGGTACCAGGCCGGATGGAAAAACAAGGTAATAATCAGATTGGCGAAGCCGTACTGCAGGCGCGGCTCGAACATGAAGTACAGGTTGCCGAGCGAGAAGGTTTCGTCCGGGCGCCACCAGGGCACGCCGATTTGGGCGTAGAAGCTGCCGATGGCCGCCGTGTCGACATAAAACAGGATGCCACCGCGGTAGGCGCCGGCGCTGCCTACCGGCATGCTGGCCCCGAGGTAGGCTTCGAGTTTCAGGAGGTCGCTATTGAAGAGCAGGCGGGCATCGACCGAGTAATAGCCTTCGCCCAGCCAGGCGTCCTGGTAGACGTAAAGGTAAGGCGTTACCGGTAGGTCTTTAAAGGAAAGGCGCAAGCCGGTGCCGAAGACTTCGTGCAGGCCGTCGTACCAGATGTTGCCGTTGTCACCGATGCCATCCGGATAGTAGAGTGGTCCACGGATGCGGGTAGCGAAGGATTTGGCGTTAAACAGGCGCGTGAAATCGTCGCCCGAGGCAAAAACGTCGAAATGCCCGAGGAAGAGGCTTAGTTCCAGCGGGCTGCCGAACAGTGACTGGACAGTGAGGCCGGTGCCGCGAAATTCCAGGCCCAAGAGGCTTTCCAGTTGGGTAATGGCCGCCGACAGATCGGCGACGGTAGGGGCGGCCGGGA
Organism: Spirochaetes bacterium GWB1_60_80; assembly: GCA_001829185.1. Lineage (GTDB taxonomy): Bacteria > Spirochaetota > Spirochaetia > Treponematales > UBA12059 > UBA12059. The sequence continues at coordinate 135,580 of MIAR01000035.1, read as the reverse complement.
TAGAAACGCCGGCATTAATGGTATAAAGGTAACTTTCCAGATCGTTGTTGTGGAATCCGAAATCCAGGAAGGCCGAAAAACTTTCGCCGCCTTTGATAAGCAGGTCGAAAGCCGCTCGCGAGGATAGGATGAAATGGTCAGTATCGTCGATTTGCCCGCTGACCGTAAGGCCGAATTCCGGCACTTGTAGGTCTGCCGCCCCGACCGATACCATGCTGGCCAGCGCGAGGAGAGCGCTAATGGCCAGTTTCCTGATGATTGAACGGTGCATAGTACCCCCGACTTGAATTTATCACAGAATGCTCTTTTAATCATCGGTAGCATCCGATATTTTGTTGAGTGCCCACCAGGCGGTGCCGTGGCCTAAAAATTTGGTAATTGCCTTGACTATTCAGGCAATCCGTATAAAACTAGGAAGTACAATGAGTGATTACCTAGATCCCAACAACCAGGAACTCCTGAAGGACTTCTTCGCGGAAGCCAGGAGCCAGGTGGACGCGCTGGAGCAGAACATTCTCGTGCTCGAGAACGATCCCGGAAACCGCGATGCGGTGGACGAGATATTCCGCGCTGCCCATACCCTCAAGGGTGGCGCCGGCACGGTGGAGATGAACGAGCTGGCCGGTTTTACCCACGTCATGGAAGACCTGCTGGACGCCATCCGGTCCGATCAGGTAAAGGTTGACGCCGAGGTCATAGACGCCTTGCTGGCTGGCATCGACATCATCAAGGCTATGCTGGATTCGCGGGCCGACGGTAATCCTTATACCAAAGATATCAGTGCCCAGAAGACGAAGCTGGCCGGTTTCATTCCCGGTAAGCCGGATCTCAAACAGGCCAAGGCCGTCGTCAAGCCGGTTGCCGTCAAGCCGGCGTCGGCCGCCGCATCGGTGACGGCTGGAGACGCTGGATTAACCGAATACGAAATTCTGGAAATGAAGGAAGCGGCCGGCCAGGATCGCAAGGTGTTCATACTGAGCCTCGAGTTCGACGAGAACAATGTCATGAATACGGTCAGTGCCATCCACGCCTTTGCCTCCATTCGCGATGTCGGCAGTATCCTCAAGACCATTCCCGATTTTGAAAAACTGTACGAAGACGTGTTCCATCCCCAAGTCGATTATTTCGTAGCCAGCAAGAAGACCGCCGAGGAACTGTATCGGGTGGCCTACATTCCCGATGTGGTCAAAAACTTGACCATCCGGGAGCTGGGGTTGGACGGCCAGGTGCCTGGTCAGACTGCGGTCAAGGCGCCGGCTGGTTCGGCCGCGGCGGCGGCGACCAGCACCCCTAAGGCGGCTACGGGCGTGGCCAACCCCCTGCTAACGGCTTCCGGGCCGACAAAGGAAAGTGGCGTGGCGCCCGCTGCCAGACCGACCAAGCCGGACACCTTTTCGGCGGTCCGTTCAGGAAGCGAGCTCGCCGCTGACGACGAGTCGGCCGGTAACGGCGATACCCATGTCCTGGCCGAGGATGCCGCGGCCGTGGAACAAGCCTTTGCCGCTGAAGAAAAACCCGGCGAAACGCGCCGCCAGTCGCAGAGTTCCGGTTCCATCCTGCGCGTCGATTCGCGCCGCATCGACAATCTGCTCAACTTGGTTTCCGAAACGGTCATCAACAAGGCTACCTTTAACCAGATCAGCTCGCAGTTCGCCGAACTGCAAAGCTCCTTCCAGTCGTCGCAGAATCGCTTCCGCGACGAGCTCAAGGACTTATTTGACAGCCTGCCGGAATATTTGCAGTCCATCGAGACTGGCCGCAACATAAAAGACGTCAAAAAAGAAGTTTTCGAAAAATACGGCGGCCTGTATTCGGTTTTCGACGGCTTGGAAACCGATATCAAGACCAATGTCGCCAAGTTCCGCTCCACCGCCCAGAACCTGGGCCGCATCACCAGCGAACTCCAGGAAGGCGTCATGCGCATCCGCATGGTGCCCATCAGCCAGATTTTCGGACGCTTTCCGCGCCTGGTGCGCGACTTGTCCAAGAACCTCAGCAAGAAGGTCAATCTGGTCATCGAAGGCGAAGAGACCGAGCTGGACAAGTCGGTCATTGAGGACTTGCTAGACCCGTTGATGCACGCCGTGCGCAACGCGCTGGACCATGGTATCGAGAAAGCCGAGGAGCGCCGGGCGTTGGGCAAACCCGAAGAAGGCACCGTGGTGCTGAAAGCTTCTAATGAAGGCAACATGATCCTGATTGATATTTCGGACGACGGCAAGGGCATCGACGTGGACGCGGTGCGCAAGAAGGCCGTCGAACGCGGTCTGATTCATCCCAACAAGGCCCTGACCGAGCTGGAATCCTTCAACCTGATCTTTGAGCCCGGCTTCTCCACCGCCGCCAGCGTTACCAATATTTCCGGCCGTGGCGTCGGGCTGGACGTGGTCAAGCGCCAGATCGAGAAGCTGAACGGTACCGTCACCGTTTCCAGTCAGCGCGGTAAGGGCACCCGTTTTACCATCAAGCTGCCGCTGACCCTGGCCATCATCCAGGGACTGCTGGTACGGGTCGGTCGCGAAATCTATTCCATTCCGATTACCTCGGTCATCGAAAGCCACCGCATCCGGCCGTCCGAGATCAAGATGATCGACAACTACGAGGTTTTCAACGTGCGCAACGATGTCGTGTCGCTCCTGCGCCTTAATCGCCTATTCCGGATTCAGACCAACGAACAGAACGATTACTGCTTTGTGGTAATCGTCGGTACCAACGAGAAGCGCGTCGGCCTGATGGTCGACTCGTTGATCGGCGAGGAAGACGTGGTCATCAAGCCGCTGCACGATCAATTCACCAATTCGCCGGGCATCGCCGGCGCGTCGATCTTGGGCGACGGCTCCGTCTGCCTGATTATCGATGTCAGCCAGCTACTGGAACTGGGACAGAAGAAGGAACTTGAGGAGCGGCAGCGCCTGGAGATGACCATCCGCTGACAGCGCGCACCGGCCGACCGGGCTAATGGCCCGGCCAGTTCTATCGAGGCAGACCGAACGGGAGTACAGGAAATATGAACGGACAAAGCGCCGAACCGGCTACGAATAGGATTGCACCGCAGCACGCGGAAGACAAAAAAGAGCGTGTTGACAAAATTGATTACAAAATGGTCACCTTTTCGCTGGCCGGCAAGGAATACGGCATTGACATCATGAATGTCAAGGAGATTGCGCGCGCCGGCAAGTTTACCTATGTGCCAAACGCCGCCCCCTTCGTGCGCGGGGTCTACAACCTGCGCGGCGACATCATTTCGGTCATCGACCTGCGCACCATGTTCCACCTGCCCTCGGAGCGCAAGGGCGACGACGCCCTGGAGAGCCTACTTATCCTGCGGGTCGACGAACATGTCTTCGGCGTCATCGTCGACAATATCGACAAGGTGGTCGGCATCTCCAGCGCCTCCATCCAGCCGCCGCATCCTATCTTCGGCGACATTAACGTCAAGTACATCAAGGGCATTATCGAGAACGCCGGTAAACTGTACATTATCCTGAACGTCGAGAAATTGTTCGCGCCTAAAAAGAGCGCGGAAGTAAAGACCATCGTCGACGGCGGGCTGCGCAAGCCGGCCATCGTCGACGACCAGGCCCCCGAAGAACTGGCCAAGATCGAATTGAGCTACCAGGAACAGCAGGAAACCAGCGGCGACCTGACCTCGGCCTTCATCAAGGAAACGCTGTTTGCCTTCAAACGCTTCGCTGTCACGCCCCTTAACGAGGCTTGGTTCGACCAGCGTTACGAGGAATGGAAACAGGTACGTAAGGCCATGGACCTGCAGCTCAAGGAGCAGGGCGAGGCCGACCAGTTCCTGGAAACCTTCTTCTCGCCGTGTACCAGCCAACTCTGGACTGAGCAATACATGAAGCAGCTGCTGGCCGCGTTGCCCGACGTCAGCGGCAAGAACCTCAATGTCTGGAATCCGGGCTGCGGCAAGGGGTACGAGACCTACTCGCTAGCCTGCCTGCTCAAGCAACGCTATCCGGAAGCCCGCGTCAAGATCTGGGCCAATGACTCGGATCTCTTGTCCATCTCGATGGCGCCGAACATGGTGTTCATGGTAGACGACGTGCCGGACCTGTACAAGGAATTCATGATCAAGGGACGCAATGGCTGGACCTTCCTGCAAGCGGTGCGCGATACTATTTTCTTCGAGTTCCATGACGTCCTAAATACCAACCCCGTACCGCCGGCCGACCTGATCCTGTGCCGCGATACCGTGTCCTTCATGTCGGCCATAGACCAGAAGCGCCTGTTGGCCGATTTCAATGAAAAATCGAAGAACAAGAGCGTGCTCTTGCTCGGCGTGAATGAAAAATTGCCGACGGCGGGCTGGAAAGCGGTGCCGGTCGACGGCATATCCATGTATATCAAGGGTGCCTGAGTTTTCAGGCGCATGATTATGCCAAACAGGAGTCAGAAATGAGAGTAGAATATATCAATCCTTTTGTGGAAGCGGCCTTCAACGTCATGAAAGAGGTCTTGGGTGGCGACGTCCGTCGCGGCGAGCTCTATCTCAAGTCGACCTCCATGCCGGTCATGGGCGTGGCCGCTATTGTCGGTCTAGCCGGTGGCGTGGAAGGCCGAGTGCTGTTTGACATGGACAAGGCTTCGGCACTGTCCATCGCCTCGGCCATGAATGGCGAGGATTTGACCGTCATGGACGACCTGGTCAAAGCCACCATCACCGAGTTGGCCAACATGATTACCGCGCAGGCGGTGACCAAGCTGCACGAACTCGGCTTTCAGTTCGATCTAACACCGCCGGCCATTTTTACAGGCGACAATATGGAAGTCAGCAATCAGGATGTGGAAGCCTTGATTGTCCCGATGGAAACCGGCCACGGCAAGGTGGAAATCAACGTGGCTATCCGCGAGCGGGCGTAACGGAGGCTATCATGAAAACCAAGGAAGATTTCCCGTCCATCAATGAACGCAAGCCGGAGGGCCAGAAACCAGACGGCACGCCCTTCCGGGTACTGGTGGTGGACGACTCGATGTTCGTCGCCAAGCAGATTACCCAGATTCTGACCTCCGAAGGCTACGATGTCGTCGGCCAGGCCGCCGATGGCCTGCAGGGTTTGGAGCGCTACAAGGAACTGTTCCCCAACGTTGACCTGGTGACTATGGATATCACCATGCCCAACATGGACGGACTGACCGCGCTGCAGAAAATCATCGACTTTGACAAGAACGCCCGGGTGATCATGATTAGCGCCCTGGGTAAACAGGACTTGGTCAAACAATCACTGTTGTCCGGCGCCAAGAACTACATCGTTAAGCCGCTGGACCGAAAAAAGGTTCTGGAGCGCATCCAGCACGTCCTGTCCAAATAAGCTGACAAGCGGTCGGAGTCGGCCGTTGTACTAATGAAGGCGGATTAGTGTCCGGGCGGGTTGAGGCTTGCCTGGGTGCTGGTCTGCTTTTTTATTGTTTACAGGAGAGGTTGCTATGCGGCGTATGATTCTGGGTCGGACGGTGCCATACAATAGTACAATCCGGTGATTATCGCTGGTTCAAGGGAATAGTAGAGCATGATACGGAAAATACTGGACAAGCTACGGTCTTTGGGGTCAGGTCGCCACTGGAGAGCAAGTTGGCTGGTCTTAGGTTCAGTGGCGTTGACTGGTCTGCTGGTGGGTTTGGCGATGATGGTGATGCAGGACCACCTCAGCAGCGATCTGTCGCTGGCCGATGAACAGCCAGTGGATCCCTCGGCAGGCGAATTAGCCTTGGGGGAACTGCCTGCAGCGCCGCAGCCAGTCCCGGAACCAGCGACCATCGACTTTCTGATTGTCGGTGATATCATGTTGGCTCGTTCCATCGGCCAGCAGATTCGGCGGCTGGGCGTGATGCAGCCCTTCGCGGCCATCCAGCCACTGGTGCAGGCGGCTGACCTCAGTCTTGCCAACCTGGAATGTCCCGTTTCCGACCTCGGCGCTCCGGCTTTTTCGTTCAAGCCGGCTGAAATCACCTTTCGGGCAGAGCCGCGGACCTTGGAGGGGCTCAAAGCCGCCGGCTTTGATGCGGTCAGCCTGGCTAACAATCATACGACCGATTATGGACGGGAAGCCATGGTCGATACCATTCGGCGCTTGAGCGACCATGGTATAGCTACCTGTGGCGCCGGCGCTAACGCGGCGGCAGCCCGCACCCCGGCCATCCTTGAAAGCCAAGGCATCCGGATAGCGGTGCTGGCTTACGGGGAGCATGCTGGCGCATCCTTCGAAGCCTGGGGGGATAGCGCCGGCATTGCCATCTTGAGGCCAGCGGCGGTACGAGCCGACATTGCCCGGGCAAAGGCTACCGGCGTCGACTATGTCTTTGTGTCGCTGCACTGGGGCGCGGAATATATCCATTACCCACCGGATCGCCTGCGTAGCCTGGCGCATTCGCTGGTGGAGGCCGGGGCTGACGCGGTTATCGGGCACCATGCCCACGTGCTTCAAGGAATAGAGGTCTATCGCGATCGGCCGATTTTCTACGGTATGGGCAATTTCATTTTTGACCAGCCGCCCGAACCGACTCGTCGCAGCATGGCCGTTGTCCTAAGGCTGGCTAAGGCGCAGCCGCTGCGCCTGGAAGTGGTGCCATTGATGATCGCCCGGCCCAACTACCATCCTTACCCGGTCAGCGGCGATGCTGCTGCCAGCCTGCTGGTCGATATTGAAACCTACTCCCAACCTTTTGGCACCTTGTTCCAGCGTCAAGGTGACCGTCTAATTTTTCAGTTTCGGCAGCGCGCTCATGATTGGCTGCGGGCCCGCGATGTCCTCAGGAAGCTCGCTCGGTAGGCTATTCGGGAAAAGTCAAAGTGTCACCCCTTGACATTATCGCCGGCGTTTGGTATAAAAAACGAACTTCCGGCGGTGTGGTCGGGATGGATTGGGGCGGTTAGCTCAGTTGGCTAGAGCACCTGCTCGACACGCAGGGGGTCGTTGGTTCGAATCCAATATCGCCCATCTAGAACCGTTCGCTTATTAGCGGACGGTCTTTTTTTACGAGCGCTGGGCATAGCTCGGCCACCAGTCTTGAGTCGTTTCAATAATCAAACTTGACATTTCCTCGTTTCAGGGTCAGTATCTTGCATGTTGTTGAAAAACTCGACGCTTTTCAACAACATGCAATGCAATTTCTCGAAAACCTTGCGGTTTTCTGCGTAATTGCTGAAGTTTTGGTATGTTGAAAAAGCCGCGTTCGGCTTTTTCAACAGTCTGCTAGCGCCCGGCGTTGCCGGGAGAACGGGCCGTCCCGACCTCGCTGGCCGGGCTGGCCGGTTTGAATCACACGTTTGACGACTGGTTAAGGCGCTTGACTTGCCAAGGAGTCACCAGCCAGTCGTTGGAGGTTATATGCTGCACGAACCCGCCGTCCAAGCCGGCAAGGATCCTGCTTTTCCATTCAAGAGAAAACTCGGCGTTCGCCTGTTCTGCGTCTATGCCCTGGTTTACGCCGCTTTTATAGCCATCAATGTGATCAAGCCGCAAATCATGGAAACTATCGTGCTGGGCGGGCTGAATCTGGCGGTCATTTACGGCTTTGGCCTGATCCTGTTCGCGCTGATTCTGGCGCTGATTTACAGCAGCATCTGCAGTCGGCGCGAACGTTCGCTGGCCGAAAGCAAGGGGGCTTGATATGGTCCAGGCATTGCCCGTCGTCCTGTTCATACTAATCGTCAGCCTGGTGCTGGCCATGTCCTTCTACTTTGCCCGCAAGGCAAAAAGCGCCTCCGGTTACTACGCCGCCGGCGGCTCCATCCATTGGGGCGTTAACGGCATCGCCTTTGCTGGCGACTATCTGTCGGCTGCCTCTTTTTTAGGTATCTGCGGCATGATCGCCACGGCCGGCTATGATGGCTTTTTGTACTCCATCGGCTACCTGGCCGGCTGGATCGTGGCCCTCTTTATCGTGGCCGAACCCCTGAAGCGCCTGGGCAAATACACCTTCACCGACGCCATCGATTCTAAATTCAACAGCAAGGGCATTAAGCTGATGGCCGCCATCAGTACCCTGGTAGTCTCCCTGTTTTACCTGATTCCGCAGATGGTAGGCGCCGGCGTGCTGGTCACCCCGCTGCTCGGTTTGCCGCATTACGTGGGCGTCATCATGGTGGGCATCATCGTCATCACCATCGTGGCCACCGCCGGCATGACTTCCACCACCTACGTACAGTTCATCAAAGGCGCCTTGCTGATCGTTTTCTCGACCATCCTGGTGGTTGGGTTGTGCGTGCGCGGCTTGTCTACCACGCCCGACCAGGGTGGCCAAGTCCCCTTCCACGACTATGTTTCCATTCCGGCCAGCCGCTCTGGCGATACCATCGTGCCGGCTGACGCCAGTTATCGCGTCCAGTCCGTCACTACTGTCAAGGGTGTCGAGCTGGCCCGGCTGGAAAAGTCCGGCCTGGTCACCTGGTGGCAGGTGGAAACGGTGGACGGCAGCCTTAGCCTGCGCGAGACACAGTCCGTGGTGACCTTGGCCAGCGGCGAGCGTTTGGTGAACGGCCGGGCCGAATCCGCCGATAACCGCCTAGCTTTGGTGGGCAATATGGAACGGATCGACGGCCAGACCGGGGAGGCGGCCGATACCGGCCCGATTAGCCCCTTCCGCTTCCTGGCCTTGATTGGTTCGCCGGACAGCACCATTCGGCTGTGGAAGGAAGTGAAGTTGAAGGATGGCGACGACAAGGTCTCCGTCTACTATGACCGTCCGGTCAGCGGCAACCGCATTATGCGGCCTGGCCTCAGTTTTAAGGTAGAAGGCACGCCGCTGGAGCGCATCGACTTCATTTCCTTGATGATCGCGCTGTTCCTGGGCACAGCCGCCCTGCCGCACATCCTGATCCGCTACTACACCGTGCCCAGCCCCAAGGCCGCCCGCAAGTCCACCATCGTGGCCATCGCGGCCATCGGCGCCTTCTACATCCTGACCCTGTTCATGGGTCTGGGCGCCATGACCAACGGCGTGGTTAACCTGGCGGACAACAACATGTCCGCGCCGCTGTTGGCGCGTTCCTTCGGCACCTTCCTGTTCTCGATGATCTCGGCTATCGCCTTCGCGACGGTACTGGGTACGGTTTCCGGACTGATTATCGCCGCCTCCGGCGCCGTGGCCCACGACCTGATGGACCGTTTCGGCGGGATCATCAAGGACGATAAGCACAAGGTGCGGGCCGGCAAGGTGGCGGCCTTCGTGGTAGGCGCCTTGGCCATCGTGCTGGGCATCCTGTTCAAGGGCCAGAACGTGTCCTTCCTGGTCGGCTTAGCCTTCGCGGTGGCGGCCTCCGCCAATCTACCGTCCATCGTCATGATGCTATTCTGGAAACGCACCACCTCAAAAGGCATATCTGCCTCTATCCTGGTGGGCATCCTGAGTTCGATCGGCCTGATCCTGCTTTCGCCCACCATGTTCGAGCTGTTTGGCCTGGATCCGGCCAGCGCGCCGTTCCCGCTCAAGAATCCCGGCATCGTCTCCATCCCGCTTAGCTTCATCACAATAGTGGTGGTGTCGCTGCTGACCAAGGCCGATCAGCTGCCGGAGCCCGGAGAGAAGGCTGCCTTGCTACAGAAGGCCTGAGACCCGTTTTCTCGCCCGACGCCGCAACTCGCGGTATCGGTAGTGGCGCCCCCTGCGGGGCGCCTTTTTTTTGGCGCGCGTCAGCCGGCGGCGCCGTGGTGAACGGCGCCGCTGTCGACCGCGTTGTTTCGGTTGTCTTTTGGCCGGCGGCCTGCTACACTGAGAATGCCGGCCATGGCATTGGCCGGGATGGGCGGAAATATGGGCGAGCAAACAATAAGGGTTAATTTCCATGTACATTCCACCCTGAGCGATGGCGAGCTTCCGCCCGAGATTCTTGCCCGCCGCCTGGCCGAGAGCGGCGTGGCCTACGCAGCCCTGACCGATCACGATACCGTACGGGGTTGCGCCGCCTTCCGGGAAGCCTTGCAGCGCCTGGGCGTCGGCTGCATCGACGGTCTGGAGCTGACTGCGGCCACCAGCTTGGGCACGGCCCACTTGTTGGCCTACGGCATGGATATGGCCGACGCCGGGTTGCTAGCCTTACTGCCACTTGCGCCAACGCGCGATCCGGCTGGCGAAGGGCGGAGCGGTCCACGCAGTAACGGCATACCACCCGTCGGACAGGCCATCGCGGCGATTCATCAGGCTGGCGGGGCTGCCTTTCTAGCCCATCCCCTGACACTGGGCCAGGAGGAGGAGCCGCTGGATCGCTTGCTGGCGGAATTAGCGCCGCTCGGGCTGGATGGCATTGAGGCTTTTTACGGCGCTTACGGCGAGGTAGAGACGGCACGGCTGCTGGCGCTGGCCGACCGGCATGGCTTGGCGGTCAGCGCTGGCGGTGATTTTCACCACTTCGGCGCGCCTGGGCAAGCGGAGGTCATGCTCATGCCCGCCAGGCGCTGGGTGGCCTTCCGAGATAGCCTACTCCGGCGTTCCCGCGGCACGCCACTGGCTTCAGCGTCCCTGGAAGCCCCGGATGCCTTGGCTACACCGGAAGCGCCAGGCACTAGCCCAGTTTCCAGTCCGCCGGCTGACCGACCCACCGACCGGCCACTGCCGCTGCCAGGCCGGAACATCGCCCGCATTCTGGTGCCGGCCGTTACGGCAGTGGTCTTGTTCATCGTTTCCCTATTTGGCCTAATTATACCGCGCGTCGAGGCGATGATGCTGGGTCAGAAAAAGGAAGCCATAAAAGAGTTGACCGACTCGGCCATCAGCATCCTGGTCGAGTACGAGCGGCAGGCGGTGGCCGGCGTCATGCCGGCGGAGCGGGCTCGGACCGAGGCCGTCGCCCGGTTGCGCGACCTGCGCTACGGCAGCGAGAACAAGGATTATTTTTGGATAACCGATATGCTCCCCCGCATGGTTATGCATCCCTATCGGACTGACCTGGAGGGCAAGGATCTGACCGGCTTCCGGGATGAGGCCGGCCTGGCCATTTTCGTGGAATTTGTCAACGCCGTGCGGGACAAGGACGATGGCTACGTCGAGTACCTATGGCAATGGAAGGATGACCAGAGTCGCATTGTGCCCAAATTGTCCTTCGTTAAGCGCTTCGCGCCGTGGAACTGGGTGATCGGTACTGGCATCTATCTGGAAGATGTTTTAGCCGAGATCGCGGCCCTGTCATCGCGCCTGGTGTTGCTGTCTTTGGTCATCAGCGCGGTGTTAACCCTGCTGGTGGTGCAGATGGCCAGGCAGACCATGAAGGTGGAGCAGGCCAAGTTGGCCGCTGAACTGACCCTGCGCGAATCGCGCGAGCGTTATCGAGCCTTGGCCGACGCCGCCACCGACGGAACGGTCATTGTTTCCGGTGGGGCCTGTACCTTCGCCAACGAGACCTTCCTGCGCATGACTGGCTATGCTGAAAAGGAAGTGCAGTTGCTGCGCGCCACTGAGCTGCTTGAACCGCGCGACCAGGCGGAACGCTTCACCGATTTGGTAGCCTCCCGGCCGTCGGAGGGCCCCGATCAGCCGAGCCTGAGCATCGAATGCTGGTTGACCAAGCGTTCCGGCGAGCGGGTGGAGGTGGCGGTTTCCGGCACCCGGATTAACATTGGCATCCGTCCGGGGGCGGTGCTTTCGGTCAAGGAACTCCGTTTTAGCCCGGACGACGAGTCTGGGGCGGATCGCGAGGAGCGGCGATACCAGCGCTTAGCCGCCCGGTTGGTGGCCGAAACGGCTTGGCTGGCCCGGCCGGCGTTGCCGCTAGCCGTCGAGTTGCCGCGTTGTCTATCAGGCGACCCGGTACGGCTGGCGGCGGCTCGGATGGAAGGGCGGCGCTCCGGCGCTCTGCTGGTTACCGACTCGGCCGGCCGGAGCCTGGGCCTGGTAACGGCGGACGATATCGCCGGCCGGCTGGTGGCCGTAGGCGGCGATCCGGAAAGCGCGGTGGGCGCGATCATGACCGCGCCGTTGCTCTGCCTGGACGCCGGCGTCAGTGCGGCTGCGGCCTTGGTGGCCATGCGGGGCCGAGGCGTGGATCGCGCGCTGCTGGCCAACCCGGGCTGTCCGCCGCAGCGCCTCGTCCGCGCCGCCGACCTGGCTCTGGCCCAAGCCGACGCCTTTCCGGCGTTGCACGCGGCGGCGGCCACCGCCCAGTCCACGGCGGCTCTGGCCGAGCTGGCCAGCCGGGCCGCCGACAGATTGGGACAGCTGGCCGAGCTAGGCCTGCGACCGCGCATCGTGCTCCGCCTCCACGCCGAGATTCAAGACGCCATTATCCAGGGCCTGGCGCGGCTGATTAGCCAGGACCTGGGCGAGGCCCCGGCCGAATGGGCCTTCCTGGCCCTGGGTAGCCTGGGCCGCCAGGAGTATCTGCCCGGTTCCGACCAGGACAACGCCCTGGTCTGGCGGCCGGCCGGCGGCGACCCGGCGGCGGAGCGGTCCTGGTTTGTGGCCCTGGCGACGCGGCTGTGCGCCGGCTTGGAGGCGGTCGGCCAACCGCGCTGCCCCGGCGGCGTAATGGCGCTGAATCCGCTCTGGAACGGACCATTCGCCGAGTGGCAGGCGCGGCTGGAGCATGGCATCGGCGAACCCGAGCCAGCGCGGCTGCTGGACCTCAGCATCCTGTTGGACTTCCGCTGCGCGGCCGGCTCGTCCCGGCTAACGGATGAACTCCGGGCGGTAGTCCAAGCCGCTATCGGCCGCAACCCAGCCTTCCTGACTCACTTGGCCGCCGCCGAGCGCCAGAAAAAACTGCCCAGCAACCAGCCGCGGTCGGCGCACGGCGCCTGTCTCAAGGATCTGGGCGCCATCCTTGGCGGCTGCGTCCGGCTGTATGCCCTCCAGGCCGGCTGCCGTGCCACCGGCACCTTTGAGCGCCTCGACGAACTGATGGAAAGCGGCCGCTTGAAGCCGGAAACCGGTAGCAGTGTCCTGGAGGCCTTCGAGGCCGTCCTAGCAATGCGCCTGGAGCGCAGCCTGGGCAGGCCGGACCAACGCCCGCTCTCAGCCCGCGAGGAAGCCTTGCTGGCCTTTGCGCTGGAGCAGGCCGGCTTGATCCACAAGCTGATCGGCTACGATTTCCTGGGCCAAGCCCTGTAGGCGGCCTCCGCCGGGCTTCGGGTTCCTCGGCCGTGCGCCGGTTGGTCGTTTCCCGACGTCTGGTTCCAGCGCCGTTCAGCCCTGGCTGACTCCGGCTTGGCGCAGCAGCTGGCGGGCGTTCAGCCGGGGACGAGGCAGACGGCTGGCCGCGGCGCCGTAGAACTGGGGCAGGGGCAGGGTGGTTTCGCCGCGGTCGGCCCAGGCGGCCAGGGCGCTGTCGAGCACTTGAGTCCAGACTTCGTACTGCGCTTCGCCTTGGAAGCGCAGGTCGTTGATGGCGAAGCTGCCCGGCGGCGGCAGCGGCTCGAGGCTGGGTACAAGCCCCCGCTGCCAATCGGCGTAAAGGCGGGAGTGCCTGGTCAACACGAAGCGGTGCCAGAAGGCCGAGTCGATCAGGCCTTCGGCCAGCAGCTGGCGCACCATCTCGGCCGAGTCGGCGATATCCTGGTGGTCCTGCCCGGGGAAGCCATAGATCAGATAGGCGTGCACCAGGATGCCGGCCGCCTTGAAGTTTGCCAGGCTGCGCACTAGCTGAACTAGGCTGAAGCCCTTGTCAATCACCTCCAGGCCGGCGGTGGTGGCGATCTCGATGCCGCCGGAAACGGCGATCAGGCCGCCGGCCGCCGCCTCGGCGCAAAGGCTTTCGGTCCAGCTCTTGTCGAAGCGGGCATTGCCCCAGAAGGTAAAGGGACGGGTTCGCTGACGGTTGCGGGCCGCGAAGTCGCGTACTAGGGCCGGTGGCATGGCCTCGTCGACGAAATGGATGCCGTACAGGCGATGGCGCGCGGCGGCCTCGTCCATGGCCGCCAGCAGGCTGTCCAGTTTGACCGGCTGGTAATGGCGGATGTAATGCAGCTGGGTGTCGCAGAAGGCGCAGCGTTGCCAGTAGCAGCCGTGCGCCAGGCGGTACTTGAGCCAGGGCGTGTCGTTCCACAGGCGGTGCATCGGGTTGGGTGAATCGACGATGCGCAGGTACTGGCGGAAATCGGCGCCGTGGTAGTCGGGGTGGACTAGGGCGATGGCCGCGTGCTCGACGTCGGCCGCGCCAGCGCGGGCTGCGTTTGAAGCTGCTGGTGACGCGGCCTCCGGCGGTAGCACGGCGGCTGGCGGCGGCGCGTCGGCCGCCCCGGCGATGCGGCCGGTGGCGCGGTCTAGCCAGCGAGTCTGGCTCAGCCCGGGCGGGGCCAGGCCGGGCACCGGGGCGGTCTGCCGCGCCAGAATGGCCAGGTCGGCGTAGCCGGCATCATAGCAGACATAATCGAATAGGTTGAACAGTGCCGGGTCTAGGCATTCGCGCAGCTCGGTGGACACGTAGGCGCCGCCCAATAGGATGGTAGCCCGGTCGCCAAAATGGGCGCGGGCGGCCTGGGCAGCCACTACGGCGCCGGCCAGGCAGCCGGGGAAGGGCACGCTTAAGCCGATCAGCAGCGGCTGGTCGACTGGTGCGCCATCGGTTGCGGATGCGCCGCCGTTGGCCGCGGCGGCGTCAAAGATGGTCGCCAGGATGGGCCGGTAGAATTCGGCCAAGAGCCAGCTGCCTTCGGCCACGGCCACCAGGTCGGCAAAGTGCTGGACGCTGGCCGGCAGGCTGTTGGCGTAGCGCACGGTCTCGAAATTCGGGTCCACGGTATAGCGCACGAAGTCGGCCAAGTCGTTGAGGATGGCGGTGGCCAGGGCCGGCGCCTCCTCGACGCTGATGCCGCCAGCCGGCTCCAGTACGGCCTCGGCGCGCATGCCCAGCGGCAGGTCGGCGCCTACCGCCAGGCGGTAGGCGAAGGCCGGGTCCTCGCCGGCCAGGTAGGCGCACAGGCCGTCGATCAGGCGGCAGTAAGCGGCCTCTTGGCTGAAGTAGGCGGCCAGGCGCCGGGCCGTCACCTGGTCGCCTTTGAGCTGGGGAACGAACTGGCGGGCGCGTTCGAAGATCCGGGGTAAGCCGGTCGACGAGAAGATGGCCCGGAAGCAGGCGATGGCGGTATCGCGCGCCTGGCAGCGTAAGCCTTCGCGGCGCAGGAAGGCGTCCAGGTACCAGATGGCCGGGTAGGCCGTGTTCAGTTGCGTGAAAGGCACTTGGATGATCAGCGTGTCCATGGATTGCAGTATACCAGCCCGGCCGGTTTTGTACAGGGTGAGCCTGCGACCTAGCAGGGTGTTGAAAAACGCGGATGCGGCTTTTCAACACTTCAAAAGCCGGTACAATTACGCAGCATAGCGCAAGCTATGCGAGGAATTGTTAAGGTTGTTGAGAAAGCAACCGGCTTTTTCAACAACCTGCTAGTGATCAGACCTCTCGCCGACCGCTTGGGCTGTGCGATTTTTTAGAAAAGTGAAGCGGCCGCACTATCGGCTCTTGACCAAAAAGGCGGATTTCGGTATAAATGTTTCCTGTTGAGCCGCTGTAGCTCAGTTGGTAGAGCAGTGGACTGAAAATCCACGTGTCGTCAGTTCAATTCTGACCGGTGGCAGGCGTCAGCCGCCCCTTTTCGGGGGCGGTTTTTTTATACCCGGGTGATTTTCCCGGTGGCCGCCCAGCTGGCCAAACCGGCAGCCCGCCTGGTCGGCAGGTTGCTTTTAGCTGAGCTTGCGGTTGCATTACGTGCGACTTGAGCCTACTATTATTGCCAGAGGAGGCGCCGGTGCGCCTGGTAGGCAGTCTCAGTTTCCGCATTTTTACCGCCGCCCTGCTGATCCTGAGCGTCCTGACGCTGGTCAGCGGCTTGATTATTTTCGGGCTGGACCGGCGGACGGCCGAGGCCACGGCCCAGCGCGATGCCCTCAACCTGCGCGACCAGCTCGTTCTGTCGCTGGAGGAGGCTGTCTGGAACTTTTCCAATTCACAGGTGGAGGTGATGCTGGCGGTAGCCATGCAAGACAGCCGGGTGGCCTACATCGCGGTCTGGAACCATGACGGCAGCCTGTTTGCCGGTTTTGACCGCTTGGCCGACGAGTCCGGTTACCCGGTGGCCGTCACGGATGGTTGGGTGCGCCCGGAGACCTCGGATCGGGTGCTCTACGCCCAATTGGAGCACAAGGACATCGCCTTGGGCGTGCTGGAGATTGGCCTGCTCCTGGACCCGGTAATCCGCAAGATTAATCGCGACCTGTTCCTGTTCTCGCTGCGCGGCTTGCTGGTTTCGGTAGTCAGCCTGTTGGTGCTGGTTTTCTACGTCAAAATGAGCCTAATCGACGCCATCAGCCACCTCAATACAGCCGTGCACCGCATCGGCGCCAAGGATTTCGGCGTCCGGGTGGGTAACGAAATTAAGCGCCAGGACGAGATCGGGCAGTTGGCCCGCAACCTGAACGAGATGGCTGCGGTCTTCCAGGCCTACTCCAGCGATCTGGAAAGCCTGGTATCCGACCGTACCAGCCGCCTGATCGACGCCGAGAAGCTGGCCTTCCTGGGGGGGCTTACCACCGGCGTGGCCCACGAGATCAATACGCCGGTCGGCATCGGCGTCACGGCCGCCTCGCACCTGCAGGAACTCCTCAAGCAGGTGCGGCAGAATCTGGAAAGCGGCCAGTTAACCCGGTCGGCCATCGAGAACTTCTTCAACGAATCCGATGAGACGGTGGCCATCCTGCTGCTTAACCTGCAGCGGGCCAGCAACTTCGTCTCCAGCTTCAAGAAGGTCACGGCCGACCAAAGTAACGAGGACCGGCGCCTGGTCAAGCTGTGCGAGTATGTCGGTGAGGTGCTCTTCAGCCTGCGTCCCCGCCTCAAAAGTAGCCCGCACCTGATTTCGGTGGATATTCCGGTCGATTTGGCGTGGTACGGCTATCCTGGCATGCTGTCGCAGATCGTCTCCAACCTGCTGGTCAACAGCCTGAACCACGCTTATCCGGACCAGCGGGCCGGTGCCATCGAACTGAAGGCGCGTATACAAAACAAGGATATTGTGCTAGAGTACCGCGACGATGGCATCGGCATCCCGACAGAGAACCTGAACAGGATCTTCCAACCGTTCTTTACCACCAAGCGCGAGCAAGGCGGTACCGGTCTGGGTTTGTATATCGTTTACAACATCGTTTCAAAATTAGGCGGAACCATTACCTGCGACAGTACACTGGGCGATGGGGTGCATTTCAGGCTGGTCCTGCCCCAGCAAAACGACGAGACGAACGAGGTTGATGGATGATTCCTGCCGACGATCGATTGGTTTTCGCGGAAGAAAAGGCCGAGGCAATTCCGGCCGGCGGCGACGTCTGGAAAATCCTGATCGTCGACGATGAAGAGGAAGTCCACCACATCACCAAGTTGGTGCTGGCCGGTTTTGCCTTCGCCGGCCGCAAGCTGGAATTCATATCGGCCTACTCCTCTAAACAAGCCAAAGACTGCTTGGAACGGGCGCACGACATCGCCGTCATCCTGCTGGACGTGGTGATGGAGACCGACGACGCCGGTTTGCGCCTCGTGCAGTTTATCCGCGAGGAAATCGACAACCACGCCGTGCGCATCATTCTGCGCACTGGACAACCTGGCCAGGCGCCGGCCACCCGGGTCATCCTCGAGTACGACATCAACGATTATAAAGAAAAGACCGAGCTGACCGCCCAGAAGCTATATACCACCATGATCGCGGCTATCCGCTCGTACAAGGATATCATCACCATCGAGAAGAGCCGCCATGGCCTGCACAAGATCATCGAGTCGTCGGCGCGCATCTTCGAGTTGCAATCGCTCAAGAAATTCGCCTCCGGCGTGCTTGAACAGCTGACGGGGCTCTTGAGCGTGGACCGCGGTGCCATGTACCTGGGCATAGGCGGCTTCACCGCTACTAGCGTCGGCGACGGTTTCGTTATCCTAGCCGGTACCGGCCGCTTCGAGACCGGCATTGACCGCCGGCTGGACGAGTTCCTGGCGCCAGATCTGCTGCGACGGGTCGAGCTGGCCCATTCCAACCGAGTTTCCAGCCATGACCAACACTCCTACATCGGCTACATCGAGACCAAGACCGGCGCTCAGAACCTGATCTACCTGGAAGATTGTCCCGACCTGTCGACCATCGACATCGAGCTGATCAACATCTACTGCGTTAACGTTTCGGTGGCCTTCGACAATATCTACCTGAATCGCGAGATCGAGGAAAACCACCGCGAGATGATCTTCACGCTGGGCGACATCGTCGAGCAGCGCTCCATGGAGACCGGCCGCCACGTCAAACGAGTGTCGGAGTACGTCCGCCTGCTGTCTGACCTGGCCGGCCTGCCGGACGACGAAGTCCGCCGGGTGGAGGTGGCCAGCGCCGTGCACGACATTGGCAAGGTGGCCATCCCCGACGTCATCCTCAACAAGGCTTCCCGCCTGGACGAAGCGGAGTTCCAGGCTATGAAGACCCATGCCGCCATTGGCGCCGGCCTGCTCCAGTTCTCGCGGCGCGAGCTTTTCCAGGCGGCCACCATCATTGCCAAGCAGCACCACGAACGCTGGGACGGCGGCGGCTATCCGGCCGGCCTTCAGGGCGAGGCCATCCACCTATACGCCCGCATCACGGCCATCGCCGACGTGTTTGACGCCCTGACCAGCAACCGCGTTTACCGCGGCGCCTGGGCCGTGTCCGAGGCCGTGAACTATATCAAAGACAATGCCGGCAGCCAGTTCGACCCCGCGCTGGTCGCCCTCTTTGTCGGCAATATCCAGCAATTCCTGGCTATTCAGGTTTCTTTTTCATAACTCAAAGGAGCGCGCATGAAAGTCTTGATACTGGGCGGCGCCGGCTACATCGGCAGCCATGTCTGCCTGGAGATGATGGCCGCCGGCCACAGCGTTACCGTTTTCGACAATCTGTCTTCCGGCACCCGCGACAATCTGTTTCCGGGCGCCGATTTCATCGAAGGCGACATCATGCGCCCCTCCGACCTGGCCGCCGCCCTGGCGCCCGGCTTTGACGCCGCAGTGCATCTGGCCGCCTTCAAGGCTGCCGGCGAGTCGATGCTTGTACCCGAGAAATACGCCACCAACAACATCGCCGGCACCATTAATGTGCTCAACGCCATGACGGCCGCCGGGCTCAAGTACCTAGTATTTTCCAGCAGCGCCGCCGTCTACGGCGAGCCGGCCTACCTGCCTATCGACGAGCAGCACCCCAAGCAGCCGACCAACTTCTACGGCTTTACCAAGTTGCAGATCGAGGGCCTCCTGGGCTGGTACGACCAGCTGCGCGGTCTCAGGTCCGTCGCCTTGCGCTATTTCAACGCCGCCGGCTACGACCCGGCCGGGCGGGTGCGCGGCCTGGAGCGCAATCCGGCCAACCTGCTGCCCATCATCATGGAAGTGGCCGCCGGTCTGCGGCCCGAGCTGCAGATCTACGGTGACGACTACGACACGCCAGACGGCACTTGCCTGCGCGACTACGTCCACGTCAGCGACCTGGCTCGAGCCCACGTCCTGGCCCTGGAAAAGCTGGCCGGCGGCCTGCCCAGCCAGGCCTTCAACCTCGGCTCCGAGTCCGGCCTGTCGGTCAAGGAAATCCTGGCCGCGGCCCGCCGCCTGACCGGGCAAGCCGTTCCGGCGCGGGTGGTGGCCCGCCGCCCCGGCGATCCGGCTAAACTGGTAGCCGGGTCAAGCCTGGCCAAACAGTTGCTCGGCTGGCAGCCGGTTCACTCCGACCTCGACAGCCTGGTGCGGAGCAGCTGGCGGGTCTACCAGGGCAAGCCAGCCCGTACTTGAGTTCGTCTGCCGTCGCCCTGTCGCCGGTCCGTCCGGCTGGCCGACGACGAGTAATAAGGAGTACCACGATGAGTTCCACTGATGCAGTCTTCAAGTTTCTCGATGCCGCCGAGTCGGCCATTATCGACCTGGAAACCAGTCTGACGGCTATACCCGCCCTGGCGCCGGAATCGGGCGGCGACGGCGAATGGAAAAAGGCCGAGGTTCTGGAGCGCTGGCTGCGTGCCAAAGGCCTGACCAATATTGAGCATTTTGACGCGCCTGACGCCCGGGTTAGCGCCGGTAAACGGCCTAACCTGGTGGCCACCATCAAGGGCCGGGAGCCGGGAGCGCGCCTGTGGATCATGGCCCATACCGACGTGGTGCCCGAGGGCGACCGCGGCCAATGGCAGACCGATCCCTTCCAGGCCGTCATTAAGGGCGGCAAGATCTACGGCCGCGGCGTTGAGGACAACCAGCAGGGACTGGTATCCAGCGTGATGGCCGCTCTGGCCTTGCTTGATGCCAAACTGGTGCCGGAGCACGACGTCAAATTGCTGTTCGTGGCCGACGAGGAATTCGGCTCGGTTTACGGCATCCAGTACTTGCTGGCCAACGCCACGTTGTTTGCCAAGGATGACCTGATCATCATCCCGGACGGCGGCAAGCCAGACGGCTCCGAGATCAACACCGCCGAGAAGAACATCTGTTGGCTGAAGGTGCGCACCACCGGCAAGCAGTGCCATGCTTCGGTGCCGGACGACGGCGCCAATCCCTTTCTGGCCAACTGCGACCTGGCGGTACGCCTGCACGACATGGAGACCGAGGTCTTCACCGATCGCTCGCCGCTCTTTTCGCCAGACCGTAGCACCATTACCCCTACCAAAAAAGAAGCCAACGTCCCGAACATCAACACCGTCCCGGCCGAAGACATCTTCTACCTTGACATGCGTGTCTTGCCGCAGTACAAGGTTAAGCTGGTGGTGGCCGAAGCGGGCAAGCGCGCCCGGCTGGTGGAAGCCAAGTACGGCGTCACGGTGAACCTGGAAGTGGTTATGGAGAACGAGAGCCCGCCCACCCCGCTGGACACGCCGGTGGTTGGCCTGTTGCGCTCCGCCATCAAGGCGACCTGCGGCATCGACGCCCGGCCGATCGGCATTGGCGGCGGCACGGTTGGCGCCTACCTGCGCAACGCCGGCTTTGATTGCGTGGTCTGGAGTACCCAGGACGAGACGATGCACGCCCCCAACGAGTATACCAAGATCGCCAACATCATCGGTGACGCCAAGGTGTTTGCCCGCCTGATGCTTCGTCAGGCGTAGCCTGCGTGACAGAAAAGCCCCCGCTGCCTGATGATCAGGCCGTCGGGGGCTTTTCTGTCGGTGCTGCCGGCAACGGGCGGTAGCCTCAGTCCGGCTGGTCGTAGACCAGGAGGATGCGGCCTTCCTGGATCAGGCCGCGGTTGTGGTCGCTGCCCAGTATCTTGAGGGCGTCGGCCGCCGACAGGATGATGTCGCTGCGTCGGGTGCCGAAGATACCGTAAGCCATAATGCGCAGCGGATCCTGGCCGACGCGCTGCTCGACCAGCGGGCTGTCCAGGTGGCTGACCCAGCCGACGCTGCCCCAGCGCTGCAGGGCGGCCGGCTGGATGTAGTTGCGCTCCATCAGCAGGACCATGTTTTCGTCGTAGATACGCGGAAAGAGGCTGGGTACCAGGCGGCCGGTCTCATGCTCGCCGCGCACCGGGAACTCGCCTTGCACATAGATGAGGAGGCCGCTGTAGTCCCTGGTCGGCGTGAACACCTGGGCCCGGTCGATTCCCATCGGCGTGCTGTGGCGGATGAACAGGGCGGTCAGATCGTTGAGGTTGTATTCGTAGGTGATGACCAGCTGGCGGAAATCCGGGCTCAGCCAGGCGGCGCGTTTCCGGCCGCCTTGCAGAAAGCGTTCGACGTCCTCTGGGCTGATGGTCTGATCGACGATGCAGGCCTCGATGGTGCGCCAGGAGTCAAAGCCGATTTCCAGGATGGCCGGCCGCACCAGCTGCACCCGTCTGGCCTCGATGGCGTTTTCGGCCTGACTGCGGCCGGCCGGCAGGCGCAAGCCGGCCGCCTGGATATTCAGCTTGATGGCGGCTACGATTTTGCCGTTTTCCCAGTCGATCTGGATATCGGCGCTGTAGAGTTGATCTTGGGCTATGGCCGGCGAGGCGGTCAGGCAGGCGGCGAGAAGGCAGGTGGCGATGGCGCGGGCGGATCTGGTCATTGGTTCATTATCGGCACGTCTAGCTGCATACCTTCGCGCAAGATTGAGTTCAGCGTCAGCTGGTTTTGGCTGGCCAGGCGTTCGACGGCTATAGTAAAGCGTTGGGCAATGCTCCACAGGCTGTCGCCGGTCTGCACCAGGTAGGTGCCGCCGAAGACCTGGCCGCTAGCCACCGGCGCGCCGGGGTAGGGCGTGCGGTCGTTCAGGGCCGGGATGACCAGGCGCTGGCCGATGCGGATCAGGTCTGGCCGCAGGCCGGGATTGAGTCGGCCGATCATGGTCAGCGAAACGCCGTAATGGCGGGCGATAGCCGACAACGTGTCGCCCGATTTGACGTAGTAAACGTAGACGCGTACTAGGTTACTAGCCGAGGCCAAAGCCAGGCGGGCCTGGGCGGCGTATTCTAGCGGCAGCTTGAGCGCGTAGTCGCCCTCCGGCGGCGTGACGCCAAAGGTCAGTTCCGGGTTGCCGGTTTTGAGCAGTTCCGCCGGCAGGCCAATGGCCTCGGCCAAGAGCTCGAGGTCCACTGGGCCGTCCAGAGGCAGCTGAGTCCAGACAGTGCCGGGCGACCAGTCCGGCTCCAGGCCATGGCGGCCGCCGTGCAGGGCGGTGCCGGCTACGGCCAGGAACTTGGGAATGTAGACGGCCGTCTCGGCCGGCAGCACCCCGGCGGCCTTCAGGCGCCAGAAGTCGCGCTCGCCGCCGGCCCGGACAATAGCCCGCTCCAGGGCGCCGACGCCGCAATTGTAGGCGGCGATGGCCAACAGCCAGTCGCCGAAATGGCGGTAGTTGCCGCGCAGCTTGCGCAAGGCGCCGTCGGTCGACTTCATGAAGTCGCGCCGGTCGTCACGCCATTCGTCGATGCGCATGCCAAAGCCGCTGATGCTGTTGCGCATGAATTGCCACAGGCCCATGGCGCCGGAGCGCGAGACGGCCCGGGGCTGAAACTCCGACTCAATAAAGGGAATGAAGAACAGTTCCTCTGGCAGACCGTAATAGCGGATACGGTCCAGGATGTAGGCGCTGTAGGGCCGCGAACGGAGCAGCACCGACTCCAGCCAGGCGCGCCCGCCGTCGGTGCAGTACAGGGTCACGAAGCGGTCGTAATGGGCGTCGGCCAGCGGCGGCGGCAGGCTGAGCCGTTCCGGCCAGGCGTGATGCCGGAAATCAGGCGTGCCGGGCAGCGTCTGGCTGGGCGGCGTGGTGTTGGCCTGGTCGGGGAACGAGTGACGCAGCGGCCGGAGCGGTAGCGCCAGCGGTTCCGGCGGTGGCGTCTCGTGGGCCGCAGTCAGGCTAGTTGAGGCTATCAGCGGTGCTGCGGCCTCAACCAGCGCTTGACTGGCCGCTGCCGCCGGATCCACCGCCGTGGGGGCCGGTGCCGCTGTTATTTCCGGGCTCGCCGGTATTCCTGGCGCAGTTTGCGCGCTCAGCGGCCAGGCGCCGGCCGCCAGGAAGGTCAGGGCCAGCCTCAAAGGCAGCCTCAGGCGGGGTTGCAGGGTGACTGCCATCCGGCGTGGCCGGGTGGTCATTGCAGCTTCTCGCCGAAGTAAATGCCGGCCCATTCCCAGCGTCCGTGGAATTCCGGGTCGGCTGGAAAGTCGATCTTACGGAAGTAGAGGTACCAGACGGCGATGCGCTCGGTCCAGCCCCAGGTGCGCAAGAAGGCTTCCTGGGCGCTGGAGGCTGGGTCGAGTGTACTTTCATAGTATACGCGGTCGCCGTCGATGAAGGCCGCGAAGTCGAATAGTACCTGACTGTTGCCGTCGTTTTTATCCTGGTGCCAGTCCATGGCAAAGAAGCCAACCTTGGATCGCAGTTGGCCTAGCAGATAGGTGTTGCGGGTGGCCAAGGCTTGCCGAATGATGTCCAGCAGCTCCTCGAGGGTTTCATAGGTCCAGTCTTTGCGGGTGGTACTTAGGGCAATCAGGTTGCGGGCATACTGGATGGCCACCGGGTAGCCCGGGACGTCCTCCGAGAAGTTGAAGCTGAACTGGCGGTAACAGTCCATGGCCGCGTCCCACTCGCCGATGCTCTCATAGTCCTTGCCTAGCAGGAATTGCTCCGTGCCCAAGTTTATCAGTTCCGGGAAGCGCTCGATGAGTTCCTGCCGGTACTCGATGCGGCGGGCCGGTTGGGTAACCAACTGGATTAATTGACGCAAGCTGGAGTAGTGGATCGACTGGCCGTTAACCTGCAGGTCGGCATGGTTTTTGAGAATGCGGTCCAGATAGAGGCTGGCGATGGGAAAATCTTCCTTCTGACTGTAGATCCAGGCAATCTGCAGCATGAAGTAGGTGTTGTACACGAAGTCGTCGTCGCGCTCGATCATGTCGGTAAGGAAGCAGATGGCCCGGTCGTAGTCCTGGTCGGCCAGGTAGACGTCAGCCACCTCACGAATAATGGCGAAACGCTCTGCGTCGCTGGCGTCGTCATACAGGGCGAGCAGTTCGGCTACGGTATCCTTGTTTTCCAGGCCGTCGTGCAGGTAGTAATCGCTCTGTTGGCCGCAGGCCAGCAGCGACCCGGTGAGTAGAGTCAGCAGTGCCAGCGCCAACAAGGGTCCAAACGGTCTCGAATTCATGAGTGCCACTATACCATGTGGTTTTAAGCCCTTGCAAGTCTTGGCAAATCGGGCTTAAATGCGTACTATTAGATTATGACGACAAAACATTCAAAAGTACTTACCGAATTTATTTTCATGCTTGCCTCGGCTTGCGTGGTCATTGGCATTGCCTTTCTCTTCATGACTACCGGCCTGGCGCCGCGCCTGCGCAACCTTTGGCCGCTGATTCCGGCTTTTCTGGCGGTCTGCAGCCTGTATCTGATCATCCTCAAAAACCTGCGCAAGAAATTCCTGTTCGTTTCGTTGCTCATCCTGCTCTGCGCCATTATCCTGCAGCTCATCATCCTGGTGCCGCTGCCCGTGCGCAAGGTCTGGCCGCTATTCGTGTTGGCTTCGGGTCTATCCGTCCTTCCGGCTGGTTATTTACGTTACAAACGGCTCCATCCGGTGTACTTCGTGCCGGGAACGGCCTTCCTGATCCTGGGCACCTTGTTTTCCATTTTCTCGTTTGGGCAGAATTCAGTCTCTTTCCGCTCGTTTCTGGCCGTCTGGTGGCCGGCGTTCATCATGGCGGCTGGAATATTCCTCTATATGATATATATTGTGAATAAGTCGCATTTTAAACACAAGCATCAGAACGAATTGGATCATGATGAGATGAGTATCGAGGATTGATTAGCCGGCGGCGGATTGATCAGGTCAGACGGGCGGGTGGTACGGTGGACAGGCGCGGCGTTTCTTCCAGGCACGAAATTCTCGGGGCGACCAGGCGGCTCGGCTGCCTGCTTTGCCTTGTCTGGAGCCTGGCCGCCTGCGTTACCACCGACCCGGCCGCCAGTGGCACCAGCCTGTCCGGCACCCCGGTGGTGGATCCGGCCGTCGCCGAGCGCGAGGCCGTTGAAACCCAACTGGTGATGGGCGGTCCGCTCAGCCTGGTGGCCGCCGTGGAACTGCTTGGAACGGCCAGCGCCCTGCCGGCCGACCGCGTTTTGGTTTACCGTTGGCTGGCCTACGAGATGGCCCGGCTGGCCTACCCGGAATTGATGGGCTCGTTTGAACCGATCCGCGATGTGCCTCAAACCGACCCGCTGGTCAAGCTTTTTATCGAAGCCCGCAACGGCCGGCCGGTGATCCTGCCGGCCAATGCCTCGGCGCTCGAGGAATTGTTGCCGGCCCTGTTGATGTTTCGTTTCCGCACCTCGGAAGCCGCCGATCAGGCCATGGCGGCTCTGGAGCGCTTCGCCCGTTTCGGCGTCGCCTCCTCCTTAGCCAGCTTGGTGCGCGGCCTGGCCCTGGAGCGAACCGGCGAAAACGCTAGCGCCATGGTCGCCTACCGGCAGTCGCTAACCCTGGCGCCGGACAATTATCAGTCGCAACTGGCCCTGGCCGCCCTCTTGGTCAAGGCCAGCCAGGCGCCCGAGGCCATCCAGCTGCTGGAAACCGTCGACCAACTGGTCAAGCGCACCATCCTGTACCGCCGGGCCTACGCTGGTGCTCTGTACGCCGCGGCTCGTTACAGCGAGGCTCTGCCGGTGATTACCAGCGTCCTGCTGGAGGAGCCGACCAACTCGGCTTTCGTGCTGATGCGCGCCCACCTGCTCGTCGAGGGCAAGGAATATCGCCAGGCCCTGCCCCTGCTCGACGCCTACGCTAGCGTCAACGCCCTGGATCGCCTCTACCTGCTATTGCGCGCCCGGGTGGCCCTGGAGCACAACCGCGACCGCCGCAATGCCCTAGTATACCTGCGTCGAGCCCTAGAACGCTATCCCAGCGATGTGTCGCTGATGATCTACACCGCCAACCTGCTCAACACCGGCAGCAACTCGCAGGAACAGGCTGAGGCCCAGCTCCTGGCCGCCGCCGTGCTGCAGTTGGAACCGGCTTCGCGCGAAGCTCTGCTGATACTCCTGGCCGCCGACCTGCGCAACGGCGATTTCGTCACCGCCGCCGGTCGGGCCGACAGCCTGCGCCTGATGGGGCTGCGTCCCAACGAGTACGAACTGGTTTACCGGGCCTACCGCAATGCCGAACACTTCGAGCTGGCTCTGGTCATCGCGGCTGAATGGCGCGAGGCCAGCCCCAACGCCGAGCCGGCCCGCATCGCCTACTTGACCATGCTGGTTGATTCCGGCCAAAAAGCCTTGGCCGCCACCATTCTGACCCCCCTCTTGACCACCCGCGGCAGCGCCGCCTACAACGCCTCATTACACTGGCTCAACTCACGTCTGCAGACCAACCCCGAAGCTATCCTTAACTCCCTGCGCACCGCCCTGGTGGAGGACAGCATGAACGTCGACGCCTTGGTGGGTATGTACGACTACTATGCCGACACCCGCGACTATCAGCGCGCTGCCTTCTACCTGCGCCAAGCCTTCGCCATCGCCCCCAACCGCCGCGAAGTCCTGAGCCGCCGTACTACCATGAACCAGCTCGGCTACGTCATCCCGTAAAGTTTTGCCTCACCGCGTCGGTGCGCCAGCTTTTCTTGACACTCTCCACTCACCCGTGCTATCGTCACCCCCGGCGCCTGGCAGTACAGCCAAGCCCCAATCGGGCAATAGCGCAGATGGTTAGCGTACTAGTCTGGGGGACTAGGGGTCGGCGGTTCGACTCCGCCTTGCCCGAAAAAAGAATGAGGTCGTCTTCGGACGCCCTCATTCTTTTTTTTATAAGGGTAAGGCGGAGTCGAAAGGTTCCTGTGACCTATTCCTGGTTGAACGCGGCTCCTCCCCTCCCTCATGGCCTGTCGTTCAGCGAGGCTCAGATTCTTGAATCGCCGGTGGATTCCCTCACCACCGACAATCCAGCGACATTCGGGTCTCGACCGTCCCAATCAGACGACTCCTTTCGCGAATAATCCTACATTTGGCAAAGAACGCGAATCAAAGGAGCGAACCAGAATGAAGCAAGCGGAACTTGTCAGGCTGAACGAAGTCTCATTGACTTACGGAAGCAACGGAACACGGTGCGAAGCACTCAGGAAAATCAATCTGAGTATCGGATCGGGAGAACATCTTGCGATCGTCGGAAAATCAGGCAGCGGAAAATCGTCGCTGCTCAACATGATCACGGGGATCGACCACCCGAGCGAAGGAGAGGTCATCGTCGACGGCACAACAGTTCATACCATGAAGGAAGGCCCGCTCGCGCTTTGGAGAGGCAGGATGGCCGGAATCGTCTTCCAGTTTTTCCAGCTTATCCCAACGATAACGATTCTCCAGAACATCTTGCTTCCCATGGAATTCGTTGGAGTCATACCTAAAAAAGAACGCCGCGAAAGGGCACTATCCCTGCTTGAACAGACAGGAATCTTCGATCACGCCCGAAAGCTCCCGTCCGAACTTTCCGGAGGGGAACAACAGAGGGCGGCGATCGCCCGGGCATTGGCGAACGACCCGCCACTGATCGTGGCCGACGAACCCACGGGAAATCTTGACAGCGCAAACGCGGAAATCGTCCTCGGTATCTTTCGAGGTCTCGTCGATGCCGGGAAGACCGTAGTCGTCGTGACACATGAACGTAATTTGGGCAAGGAATACAGTCGGGTGGTAAGCCTCAAGGATGGCATGATCGTCGGCGACGAATGGAGCCGCCCATGAAATACCAAATTCTCAAGGCATGGAAGGACGTAACGGAGGGAAAGGGGAAATCGCTACTTGTTATATTCGCCCTGGCGCTTGGCCTTTGGGGTCTCGGTTCCGTTGCCGTTTCATGGAGCGTGCTGAGCCGGGACCTCAAGGGGAATTTCCTTGGAACTTCACCCGTCCACGCGATCTTTACACTGAAGGAAAAGGATGATTCCATCCTTGACACTCTGAAGGCGCGCGGGGAAATCGAATCCGCTGAATTCCGCGATCTCAAGATGCTCAGGGTCGAGGTGTATCCCGACAGCTGGATTCCCCTCTGGCTCTTCGGAGTAGGCGATTTTGAAAACATGGCTCTGGCCAAAATCGTTTCCGAATCCGGCGCGCACAAACCCTCCCGGGGGTCGATTCTCATTGAACGCGATGGGCTTCTCATTTCTGCGCTCACAATTTCCTCAGTCGCCTCAGTCCGAAATGGCGCTCGGAATATCGAGGTCCCGGTAGAGGGGATCGTTTTCGATCCGGCCTTGCCCCCGGCGACACAAGATCATTTTATTTACGCCTATACAGACATGGAGACATTTTCGACACTGAGCGGCGCTGAATCGGGAAAACGCCTGATCGTGCGCTTTCGGGACGTCAATTCCAGGTCGGAGGTTGAAGCGGCGGTCGCCAAACTAATGGCTGATTCAGGTTCCGGGGGGATCGCGAATTCCACGGTCGAGGTGCGTCCGTTTCTGGAACATCCCCACCAGTGGCAACTCGACATGTTACTCGCCATAATAGGGATAATCGGACTACTGGCTTTTCTTTTGAGTTCGATCCTTGTCGGTCAGGTAGTGGCCGCATTGGTGGCCAAACAAATCAGGCAAATCGGAATCCTCAAGGCCATAGGGGGGACGCGAGCCCGAATCGCCGGAATTTTTTCGGTATACCTTCTGTTTTATGCCCTGATCTCGGGTCTAATAGCAATACCATTGGCGATCTCCACCGGTTATGCTTTCTCCTATTTTTGCGCGGGAATCCTCAATTTCAATATCCTTACCACGAGCCTCCCGGCAGAAGTCTTTGCGCTTCTTATCGTATCGGCGCTGGTTTTGCCCTTCCTTTTCGCCTTCCCGACTTTGATCAAGGCAGGACGCGTCAGCGTCCGCGAGGCGCTCGGTGAAACCCCATTTCGGCACAGGACGAGGGTTACGGGAAGGGTCGTCGTCACTGCGCTCGCTACCGCCCTTGGCGTCGCGATTTTCAGCTCAGGCTTCAACCTTCGCCAGAGCCTCTCGAATTTCCTCACGTCGACCGGTGATTCCATGCGTTACGACATCCAGGTGGTTTTGACGAAACCCGTTCCAGAAAGCGAATTCCTTGAACCTTTCGAGAGCATTTCCGGCATCGAACGTATCGAAGCCTGGACGGGTGGACGGGGCGAACTCCAGACAAGCCTGGCGGGTACCGACGACGGAATCGGAATTGTGGCGCTTCCGCTTGATTCAAGGGTCATGGCGATGAAGATGGCCCAGGGCCATTGGTTTGAATCCGCCAGCGACCCCGAGGTCGTCTTGAACCAGGCCGCGGTCGAATTATTCCACCAACCCATAATAGGCCAGACGCTGTCCGTCGGGATAGCGGGCGTTAGCCGCCAAATGAAGCTGGTGGGTATTGCGGAAGAAATCGATCGCCCCAAAATTTATATAAACGACGCATTCTACGACCGATGGGCAAATCCCGCCCACCTTGTCAATACCCTGATGATAACCGCGCGGGACGGCGAATACCAGGGGGTAATGGCCCTCAAAAAGGAGATTGAACGGGCGGTCAAGGCATCGAGCCTGAGCGTCCTCGATGTCATGTCCCAGGCGGAGCGGGTCAAGATAATCGCCGATCACCTCAATATTATCCTGATCGCCCTGCTGCTTTTGGCCTTTCTTGTTCTCAGCGTTAGCGCCCTGGGAATGGCCTCCGCGACCTCGATTACGGTCATGGAGAGGACCCGGGAAATTGGCGTCCTCAGGGCGATTGGGGCGACTCCTCGGAAAATCATCAAGATTTTCCTGATGGAGGGGATGGCCACGAGCGGAGCGGGACTCATCCTTGGATTGATCCTGTCCTGGCCGTTAAGCCTGGCCGCGTCGGTTCTGTTCGGGGCGATCATGTTCGGGGAAGGCGTGGTCTTGCGTTATGCGTTTAGTCCCGCGGGATTCTGGATCACAATCGCCGCCACGGCGGTATTCGGGTTTCTCGCGAGCAGGATTCCCGCGGGCGGCGCCATTGGCCTGTCCACCCGAGAAGCCTTGGCCTATGAATAAAGTCGACTAACGCATAGCAGCCTCGGCCACAGCGGCCGCCACACCCCTCCCGATAAACCGGGTCATGACGGCGGCTACCGTGTTCCCGAATCCGGGGACGACGGACTTGCGGCCCTTGGCAAGGGCCGCAAGTCCGATTTTCGCGACCGCTGGGCTCGTCATCATGGTTGACCTTTGGAAGGAGGTCGGTCTCTGGTCCGCCACCTTGAGGAATTCGGTGGCGGTGACGCCGGGGGACAGTACTGTGCAGGTCACGCCCGTTCCACGCAACTCGCGGTTCACGGCTATCCCGTAATTAAGCACGAAAGCCTTCCCGGCGCCATACGACGCATACAGCGGAGTGGCCTGAAAGGCCGCTATGCTCGCCACCTGGAGAATGCGGCCCCACCCCCTTTTTTTCATCCCTTCCGCAAAAACTTTCGTGGTTCTTACCAAGGTCACGATATCAAGCTGGAGCATGGTGTTTTCCTTCTCCCAGGGAATTTGGTCGAAGGGTCCATAAGACCCGTATCCCGCGTTGTTGATCAGGATGTCCACGACGAGCCCCCTTGTGGCGATTTCGGCAGCGAGCCTCTCCACAGAATCACTTTGCCCCAAATCCAACACTATGACATCGACATTTATTCCCGGGGTTTCGGCGATGATTTCCCTTGCGAGCGCCTCAAGCGCGGCTGCCCTGCGGGCGGTGATGATTAGATTTGCTCCTTGCCTGGCAAGCTGGCGCGCAAAGTCCGATCCCAAACCGCTCGAAGCTCCTGTGACAAGCGCGGTGCGTCCCGAATAAAGCGAGTTGTTCATGAGTAATCTCCTCCTAATTGACTCTAGGTCATTTATAAAAGGATACTCTTGTTTTAAAACTCTGTCAAGCTTGATGACCCATGGTCAATTATGCTATCGTTAATCCATGAAACGGGCCATCGGCGATGATCAGAAAACCAAACGTCGCCTCGACATTATCGAGAGCGCTGCGGGACTCCTCTCAGAAAGGGATTTTGACGACGTGACATTGACCGATGTCGCTTCCGCCCTTGGTCTCGTCAAGGGAACCCTGTACAAGTATTTCCCGACCAAGGAGGCGCTCGTTCTCGAGGTACTCGAGCGGGAGCTTGAATTATGGATTGTTTATCTCAGAACCGAACTGAGAAACAATCCCGTGGAAAGCACAACGGGACTTTCCGCCGTCCTTGCCAGGAGTCTCGCGCAAAGATCCTTGTTGGTTCGTCTATTTTCCATCGTCCACATCCTGCTCGAGAAAAACCTGAGTCTCGAAAGGCTTATCGCCTTCAAACGAAAATCACTGGCGGCCCTTGAATCGGGTTCTGAGCTTCTGGAATCTTCATGGGCACCGCTAGCCGGAAAAGGGAAGGAAACCATACTGGCGTTTTACGGCATGGCCATTGGCGTTGGCCACCTCACCGAGCGCTCACCATCGATCGAGGTGGCGCTTGAAACTCCCGGGCTCGGTATTTTTCGGCTTGATTTCGAGACGCAACTTCAAAAAACGATGACCTGGCTGCTTGACGGCATCCTTAAGCCGGGAAAGGGAAAGTAACGCATGGAACGACAATGGCTGTTCTGGTGCGCAGGCACAGGTTTCGGCGTCGTGGCTTTCGCGGTTGGCCTGCTATTGACCCGCACGGGAAAGAACCGGGAGCGGAATCTGACACTCTCCCTGTTTCTGGTTTGTTGTCTCCTCAATCTGAGCCATCCCCTGATAATTCAGTCGGATGACTTGGTAGAACCCCTCGAATTCCTGATGGCCCCTTTGTTCGCGGCCTATATCAGGACGATGCTTTGCGGCACATTCCCGACAAAGCGGGAGGCTTTCATCCATGGAATTCCTTTCATCGTCCTGGCGACACTCTCCCTTATGCCGGAAATGGCCGTACTATCATGGGGCACCCTCCTGGTCCAAATGATGATCTATCTGGTTCCGGTCTCAAGAAAGATCCACCGGTATGCCCGAAAACTAAGGGAGGAGGTTTCCAATCTCGACGGAGTCGATCCCAATTGGCTTAGATGGCTCCTGGTCGCCTTTCTTTGCCTGTATTTATTTTTCGGCATTGTCCTTGCCCTGAAACTTCACATGACGCCCTTTTCCCCGGTGAGAAATCTCATTGTTCCGGCGCTGACCATATTCGTAATCGCTCTGAGTTTTCGTGGACTTCTCCAAAAGACGCCGCCTGAGGCTATCGTCAATCCATCCCTGACAAAAGAAAGGCCAGTGGTCACCGAAAGGGAAGCGGAACGGATTCGAATGCTTCTGGACAGGGCTCTTTCGGAGGAAAAACTCTACCTTGACCCCGAATTGAGTCTTTCGGATTTGGCGAACCATATTGACGTTCCAAGAAACACCCTCTCCTGGGTCATCAACCGAGTCCCGGGGAGGAATTTTTACGACTTGATCGGGGAATGCCGGATACGTGAAGTCCAGGCAAAGATGGCCGATCCCGGCCAAATCGGGCAGAAAATCCTGAGCCTCGCGCTTGACGCCGGGTTCGCTTCCAAACCCACTTTCAACGTCGTGTTCAAGAAAGTCACAGGTATGACTCCCTCCGAATTCAGGTCAAAAATTGTGTTCTGATCGGTCCCGTCAAGACTACGATAGATACCGGGCGGTTGGGAATCCTCCGCGGTCAGAAGGTCGCGCGGAGTTCCCTGAAACAAAACAGTTTCGCCCTTGTGGCTTTTTTATGGCACTTGGCTCAGTGGAAGCTTGGCGAGATCGACACGGCTCTGGCCAACTTCAGCCCTCCAGACAGGATTTTAATAGATAAGATTCTGACCAGACCACTCCGCCACCAGGGAGCCATCACCGCCTGGCGGCGCCTTGTATGACGGGCAAAGCCTCAATCAGTTCCGTCAGGTTTTCGAACATCGGGAAGAGCTGGCGATTTTTGGGGTTCTGATAGCCGCGGTTCAGGATAATGGGATTCAGGCCATACTGTTTGGCTACCTGGCAGTTGCCGAGTGAATCGTCGACGAAGAGGCATTCCTCAGGCTGTTCGTCGATCTGATCGAGCGCGATTTGGAACAGGCGTCCCTGGCCCTTGGTGCAGCCGTATATCGAGGAGACGATGAAAGGCTGGAAATAGTGGCGCAGGTTTTTTTGTTCATATGTTGGGATGATTGACGGCCAAGCATCGGATATAATGCCAAGTTGATAATTTTCGATCAGCTGTTGCAGCGCTGCTGCCGTATCGCCATACAGGCTGGTTGCGTCGGTACTATAAACTTTTTCGTGTGCGCAGCGCTGGATCAGGTCGGCAATGCCGTCATGGTCGATCTTGCCCAGGAAGAGCCGGTAGAATTCCAGGAACTGCCGATACTCCTCATCGACGCTGGTAATCTGGTGGTTGGCGTTGAGGTAGTCGTGGGCCTGTTCGTATTCGGCCCGATATAGTTGCAGGTCGATGGCGTTTTCGGCGCAGAAACGGCGCAGCTGTTCGGACACGAACCAATGGCCCGAGCTGGGATACACCAGGACCATGCCTGAATCAAAGAAAATCCGCTTTATGGTATTCATCGCTCATTTCCTTCTGTTTGTCGTGGCTTCCTGGTACTGGGCTGGATACGCGTAGCAGTATAGCAAGGGCTTGGTTGGACGTATATCGGTGTCCGGGCTGCTAGCAGGGTGTTGAAAAACGCGAATGCGGCTTTTCAACACTTCAAATGCCGGTACAATTACGCAGCATAGCGCAAGCTATGCGAGGATTTGTTAAGGTTGTTGAGAAAGCAACCGGCTTTTTCAACAACCTGCTAGTGGTCAGCAAGGTTTCCCGTTTGGCGGACTGGCGGCGACTTGAGGTAAACTGCCCTCTTTTGACAAGCCGCTAACGATGCCTGATACTGAAACCTGAAGCCGCTTGAACGGCTGATGGAGGTATCCGATGAACCGAACCTATTTCCCCCTGCTGGCCTTGTTCCTGGCGGCCGGCCTGGGCTTTGCGCAGACGGCAGCTGTCTCCTTCCGGCGTGTGCTGGATACACCGTACCCGGGCCACTCCGGTACGGCCGGCGGCGACCTGGCGGTGGCCGATTTCAATGGTGACGGCCGGCTGGATATCATCGTCAGCGGGTTGCAGAATACTGGCTTCGTCAGCTTGATCCATTTCCAGACGGCTTCGGGCGGGTTTGGCGCCGCCGTGCGCAGCGGCCATGGCTTGCCCAGCCTGGACCGCGGGGCCGTGCTGCGCGCCGCCGACCTGGATGGCGACCGCGATATAGACCTGGTGGTCTACGGCCGCACCGGCGTGGCCATGCAGACCGCGCTGTTCCAGGTTTTCCTCAACAACGGGGTGGGCGTCTTCAGCCTGTCCGAAGACCTGGGCCGCCAGCTTTTGTCCGAGGACTCGGCCGACCCGGTCGGCGCCTGGGGGCGTTCCGGCAGCGGCGCCGATGTCCAGAGCGACGCTGAAGTATTAGGCCTGTACAACGCCCAGGGCTGGTCGGCCGGCATCCTGGAGCTGGTGGACCTGAATGGCGACAGCCGGCCGGACATCGTCTTCGCCGGCACCAAGGGCATGGAGTCCGGCACCGACGCCGCCGGCCAGATGATCCAGCGCGACTGGGAAACCTCTGGAGTGTTCCTCAACCAGGGCAGCGGCCGCTTTAGCGCCAGGCCTGGAAGTGGCTACCCGGCGGCGGGCGTGCCGGCCAATCCGGCCACATCTCCGGAGCGCAGTTGGCCGGGTCTACCTAAGCTCAGCCGCGGCTTCGCGGCCTCGGGCGACTTCAACGGCGACGGTTGGATGGACCTGGCTGTCTTCGGCCAGGCCAACGCTGGCGCACAAGCCAACGCCGGCATCCCCGAGACGCAGCGTAACGGCCTGCCCGTGGCCGAGGTCTGCCTGGGCAATGGCGACGGCAGCTTCCGGCCGCTGGCCGATGCCGGGCTGCCGCCGCTGATCGACGGCGCGGCCCGCTGCGTCGACCTGAACCGCGATGGCAAACTTGACCTGGTG
The DNA here is from genome assembly GCA_001829185.1 of Spirochaetes bacterium GWB1_60_80. Classification (GTDB taxonomy): domain Bacteria; phylum Spirochaetota; class Spirochaetia; order Treponematales; family UBA12059; genus UBA12059. Next base: position 100,196 of record MIAR01000035.1, on the reverse strand, counting down.
GTGATGGGCAATACCGGCCGTACCGGCGACCCGGCCGGCGGCCGCCTGACCCGCATCTACCTGGGGCAGGGCGACGGCCGCTTCCGCGAGGATGCCGGCCAGGTGTACGACAACGTGCCCAACAGCGTCGACCGCCTCGTGCCCATGATGAGCGGCGACATCGGCGTCGGTGACCTGGACGGCGACGGCGACCTGGATCTGGTCATGATCGGCAATGCCAATGACCGGGCGCTCTACGTCTACCTGAACACCGCTGGTCGCTATAGCTTCGTGGAACTGGACAAGGCCCGCCATGGCCTGGGCAGCAACACGGTGCGCGGCACCGGCTCGTCCGACGCCACCACCGAGGGCGACCTGTTCGTGGGCGACCTGGACGGCGACGGCGACGCCGACATTGTCATCAACGGCCGGGGTGGCGCCTTCCAGCTGCTGGCGTTGCGCAATCTGCTACGGCCCTGAGTGGCGGGGAGGGGACCGGCCGGGCAGATGTACTCTAGCAGGGTGTTGAAAAACGCGGATGCGGCTTTTCAACACTTCAAAAGCCGGTACAATTACGCAGCATAGCGCAAGCTATGCGAGGAATTGTTAAGGTTGTTGAGAAAGCAACCGGCTTTTTCAACAACCTGCTAGCCTCGTCTGCCTCCCCAAGTCCGCCGGGCTGATGATGAGCGCGGCTGATGTTGAGCCTAGACAGCGCCAGGTTCTTGAACCCCACCTTGACCGACTGATGCACTTCGTCGTCGTGCAGGAGCGGCTGCGCAGGTTGCTGCGGGAATCCCGCCTGATGGCGTGGTTCAAGTCAGGGAATTTCAAGGGATCGCGAATAAAAAATACCGGCGTATTGTTACCTACCAGATCCCAATTGCCCTGGCCGGTGTAGAATTTCAGCGCGATACCGCGGCTGTCGCGCTCGGCATCGGCCGCTCCGCGCTCTCCGGCGACGATGGAGAAGCGCGCGAAGACTTCTGTCTGCTTGCCGAGCTTGGAGAAGATATCGGCCTTGCTGAATTCTGTAATATTATGGGTTACGGTAAAGCGACCGTAGGCGCCGGATCCTTTGGCGTGCATGCGCCGCTCTGGGATAACCTCGCGGTGGAAGTGAGCCAGTTTTTTCAAGAGCCAGACGTCTTGTAGGAGGGCCGGACTTCGCTTGCCGGCGGTGATAATGTTCTGGTTGTCCGCTACCGGTGCTCCGGCATCGGTTGTGAGTATTCGGCTTTCATCTTCATGCATAGCTTCCCCTTCAGCCTCTGGCGCTGATTCAAACCATCTGGAACACGGATGCAATATTAATCCGCTCGAGAACGCTGAGCAGTCGGAAGGGTTCTGATTTTATTGCTGGATCGTAGCGGCTGGAATGTAAGAAAAGGCCTACAATCCGGACGACACCAGGAAATAAAAAAGAGGTGATGACTGCGAAGGTATGCGCCAGCGCACCTTGATTCGTCCACTGAGTGCTCTCAACGGGTTTATTGTCACAAACAGCTTTTACTTTGTTACAAATGAGAGTCATATTGCTATGGTGCTCAGGAGGTACCATTGTACTGGCGGTCGATTCATATAGCCTTGCTCGCCTGGAAAGCTAAAGCCAACCGGAAACCCCTTATACTGCGCGGCGCTCGACAGGTTGGAAAAACGATCCTGGTCAATATGTTTGCCCGGGAATTTGATCATTATGTCTATCTCAATCTTGAACTGTTTGAAGATAAAAGCATTTTCAAGGAAGAGTGCAGCCTCAGCGAAACCGTTCAAGCGCTGGCGCTTAATAAAAACCATTCCTTCACCATGGGGACGACGCTTATTTTTATACTAATGATGCTGACAAGTACGCCCGCAATCATACTATGCGTCAAGTTATCAGGCACTGCCTGAATACCATTCTCTTTGAGACTGGTAAACGTATCAAGTTTCAAGGTTTCGGCAATTCCAACTACAAATCGCGCGAGGTGGGCGAAACTTTATGCACGATCGAAAAGGCCATACTGGTGTATTTGGTCTATCCGGTAACCACGACCACCGTTCCTTTGCTGGTCGACTTGAAGCGCTCTCCAAGACTCCAGTTTCTTGATACGGGCATCATTAATTACAGTGTAAAAATCCAACCTGAGTTTTTCAAATACGACAATTTGACCGCCATTTGCAAGGGCTTTGTGGCTGAACATATTGTCAGCAGGAACTGATAGCCCCAGACAATGGACATAACCAGGCGGTACCTATATGGACCCAAAAATCCAAGTCCAGTCACGCCGAAGTTGACATGGTTTTCCAATATGAAGGGTGGATTATTCCGATTGAAGTCAAAGCCGGTACTGCCGGCAGTTTGAAATCCTTGCATCAGTTCCTGCAAGAATTCAGGGAGGATTTGGCTGTCCGGTTTTATGGCGGCAAGCGGTCTCTTGAGGCCGGCAAAACGCCAGCAGGTAAAGGTTATCGCCTGCTGAATCTGCCTTTTTGCCTGGCTGGCCAATTGCAGCGGCTGCTGGGGGCATATCTGTAGAGTTGGGGAGGAGGGCGGGGCTCGTCGTTATCACTTATTCGGTGTCCCGATTTCTTATTGTTCCCTCTTGCTTTCCCTTCCGGACTGTCGTATTATTAAAAGCGCGAGGAGGATAACGCGATGATTGATCCGATCATATTCGCGCCGTCCGTTACCGGCGCCTGCGTTGCGGCTTTTTTCGATCGCTGAAGGAAGGTTAGCAGCTGGCTGGTGAACGCGGCGGCTTCTCGAGTGCTGATGCGGAAGTTTGCTTTTTTCTGCTTCCGCCGCCTGGTTTGATTCGGGTGTCCTCCGCCGGATGGCGTGAGTGGGCACGGAATGAGCATTTATGGGGAACGACCGGGCGTCGTTCCCCTTTTTTTTAAGCTCAGGGCGACCCGGTGCGCGGTCGACTTTGCTTGCCGAAAGCCGCCGCCCGGTTTATACTCAGGCACTGCGGCTGACCCTATTGGTCGCGGCACAGTCGCTAATTCCCCTTTCTGCAGGAGCTGAGTATGGACGTTACCACGGTTGACCTTACTCTGGGCAACGACGACTTTCTGGTTTTTCAACTGTACACGGCGTCCAAGAGCCCGACGGTACGCCAAGCGCGTTTCAAGTCGCGTCTGGTCATCCCGGTACTGTACCTGCTTATCGCCGTGGTCTTTCTGTTGGGCCGGAATTATGCGCTTGGTGGCGCGGTGGTAGCTGCCGGCGGGCTATGGTTCTTGTTCTACCCGGCTTATTCGCGGCGCAAGTACCGTAAGCACTATCAGAAACACATTGCCGAGAATTACCAGAACCGGGTTGGCGTGGCCGGCCACCTTAAACTGACGGACGACAGCCTGCATTTTGACGACGTGTCCGGCCAGTCGGCGGTCAAGCTGGAGGCCATCGCTGCCATCAACGAACTACCGGGCCACTATTTTATCAAGCTGAAGCAGGATGTTTCGCTGATCTTGCCCAAGTCGATGGCCGGGGCGGAGGATTTCATCACGGCGTTGGAGGCCAAGACGGGTCTGGCGCGAACGCCGGAGTTGGCCTGGGTCTGGCGCTGACTCCGGCTCTGGTCGGGAACGGACAAAAGAGGCAACACGTGATTAAAGCTTTCATTGCCAAGCACGCCGTCGTTTTATTTTTTGGGCTGAGCCTATTGCTGGGTTACGGTCGTTGGGCTATGACCGGCTCGCCAACCTGGTTCATCTGGGGCATGATGCTGTCCGGCTTCGCACTGACTTATATCGCCGACGGGCGAGACGGGGTGCTTGCCCAGCTCAAGTCGGCGATACACGTCCGGCAGCCGCCGACGCAGTACTTGTTGGTGATCGGCATCCTGGCCGGCTGCAACCTGTTCGCGCTCGGTTCGGCCTGGCTGCTGTTCGGCGACCTGCCGTCGCTGGCCTTGATCCGGACCGAGCCGCAGCTCCTGCCGGTTTTCCTGGCGCTCATCCTGATGGGCGGACCCATCGCCGAGGAATTTTTCGGCCTGCGCGGCTTTGCCTTGCCGCGCCTGCTGCGCCGCTTTTCGCCGTTGGTCTGCTCGCTGCTGATTGGCGCGTTTTTCGGCGGCTGGCATCTGGTCGAGTTCCTGCGCGTCGGCTCGTCGCAGTACGCTATTGGCCTGGCCTGGTTTCCGCTGTTTATCGCCGAAGAAATCGCCGCTTCGATCATCATGACCTGGTTTTATCTCAAGAACCGGGGTAGTCTGTTCCTGAGCGGCATTTTCTTCCACCTGATGATGAATTTTCTGGCGGTGACCCTGCAATCCGACGTCACCTCGGCCACGATCGCCAACTTCCCGCCGATGAATATCCATTATGTCATCCTGTATGGGGTGGCGCTGGCGCTGGTGGCCAGCTTTCTAACCGTCCGGGGCCGGTTGTACCGGCGGCGCGGGCCGGATGAGCTGCCGAAGGTCCTGGCCGGCTCTTGACGCCGCCAGAGGCTCGTACTATTGTTTCGGGCGGAGGTTCATGGTGAGAACCCGCTACGAGATGATCCTGGACGCCAGCCACGATTTCATAACCTTGGTGGATCGCGACTACATCTATAGTTACGTCAACGAGCCCTACTGCCGCGAGATGGGCAGTCGCCGCCAGGAAATTCTCGGCAAGACGGTGTCCGAGCTGTGGGGCGAAGAAAAATTTCAGGGCCGCATCAAGGCCCACCTGGACGAATGCTTCGCCGGCCAGGAGTCGCACGATATCGACCGCTTCGAGTTCGGCAGCGAATTCCGCTACATTCACGTTTCCTACTACCCCTATAAGACGGGCGACGCCATCACCCATGCCATGGTCTACTCGCACGACATTACCGCCATCAAGGAACTGGAGTCAAAAATTCTTGACTACGAGTTCAAGGATCGCACCACTGGGCTTTTTAATCGCAAGTCGTTCAACATGGTGCTGGAACTGGAGCTGGAGAAGGCTCGCCGCTCCGAGTCCGACAAGGTGCGGGCGCTGCTGTTTATCAATCTGCGCAATATGGGTCAGATTAATACCCGCTTCGGCGCCCATGTCGGCGACCTCTTGCTGGAGTCCACCGCCATCAAGGTGAAGGAAGCTTTACGCATGTCCGACTACGTTTTCCGTTTCGAGGGCAAGCAGCTGGTGGTACTGCTGACCACCATGAAGCGCGAGACCGACATCACTTTGGTGGCCGAGAACATCCGCGAGAAGACCACCTTCCCCTACAACTTTAAGGACGAGGCCATCTACATCGGCTGCAACGTCGGCGCGGCGGTCTTTCCCTTCGATGGCCAGACGGCCGAGGAGCTAGTGACCAGCGCGATGTCGGCCGCTACCGAGGCCAGTGAGCGCGACCTGCCCATTGTGGTGTTCAACCGGGACCTCTACCACCGGGCGGTGCGCAAGAACAAGCTCAAGGCCGATGTCCGGCGCGCCCTGGTCGAAGAGCAGTTCTCCCAAGTCTTCCAGCCGATCATCGACGTGGCCACAGGCGGCATTGTCGGCGCCGAGGCCCTCATCCGCTGGCAGCACCGCGAGCTGGGCCTGGTGTCGCCGACCGAATTCATCCCGCTGGCCGAGGAATCGGGCGACACCGGCATGATCGGCCGCTGGAACCTGTTCCGGGTCTGCCGCTACCTGCGCGCCTGGGACGGCTTCCTGGGCGACCGTTATATTTCCATCAATTTTTCCAGCCGCGAATTCTCCGACCCCGGCCTGGTGGAGTTCATCGCCTCGGTGTTGGCCTCACATGCGGTGGCGCCACAGCGGGTCAAGCTGGAGATTACCGAGACCCGCACCATGGAGGATATGGAGGAGGCCGTCGCCAAGATCCGCCGCCTGGCCGAGCTGGGGGTGGAGGTGCTAATCGATGATTTCGGCGCTGGCTTCTCGTCGCTGGCTTACCTCAAGCGGTTGCCGGCCCGCATCGTCAAGATCGACAAGGTGTTCGTGGACCACGTCGAGGACGAGGTCTGCGACCGGCTGTTCTTGGCCGGCATGATTGCCATGATCCAGAGTTACGGCAAGACGGTGGTGGTGGAGGGCGTCGAGACGCCTGGCCAGGTGCGCATCTTGCGCGAGCTGGGTGTAAGCCGGATACAGGGCTTCCATTATAGTCGACCGTTGGCGCCGGAGGCCTTCGAGCGGCTGCTGCGCGCCAACGCCAGCCTGCCCTGATTGCTTGTCCGGATTTCGGTGGCCCGAATTGGCCGATCTGGGTTATAGTAGGGCGGTGGAGGTTACCATGTCATTCAAGGACGCTGTTCTGCTGGTACTGCTGGCGGCCATCTGGGGCGCTTCGTTTATCTTCATGCGCGCGCTAGCGCCCATTCTGGGGCCGGTGGTCACCGCCACGACGCGGACTCTGGTGGCCGGCGTATTCTTGGTGGCGGTTTTTTGGCTGCTGCGGACCAGGCTGGACTGGCGTCGGAACTGGCGCCACTACCTGATTGTCGGCGTGGTCAACTCGGCTATTCCCTTTGCTCTCTATTCTTTCGCGGCGCTGCGCCTGCCGGCCGCCGTGCCGGCCATCGTCAACGCGCTGACGCCGCTATGGGGCGCGGTATTCGCCGCCCTGCTGCTGGCTGACCGCTTCACGCTGCGCAAGGCGTTGGGCCTGTCCTTGGGCATCGCCGGGGTGGCGCTGATCGCCTTGCGCGGCGCTGGCCTCTCGGCCGTGCCCGACCCGCTGGCGGTGGGCGCTTGCATTCTGGCCACGGCTTGTTACGGCTTCTCGGGTTCCTACATCAAACGCTGGGCCTCCGGCGTGGCGCCGCGTGCCATGACCGCGGTCAGCTTGCTCTTCGCCGGCCTAAGCCTGCTGCCCTTCGCCCTGCTGTTGCCCCCGCCCGGGCCGGTGCCGGCCCAGGCCTGGCTACTGGCTGTCGGCTTTGCCTTGCTGTGCAGCGCCTTGGCCTACCTGATCTACTTCCGGCTTATAGCCAGCGCCGGCGTCACGGCCGCCCTGTCGGTGACGCTGCTGATTCCGGCTTTTGCCTTTCTGTGGGAATTCCTGTTCTTCGACGCCAAGCTGTCGTGGGCGGCGCTAGTCGGCGCGGCGCTGGTGCTGTCCGGCACCGGACTGGTGGCGGCGCGACGGAAGGCGGCGCCAGGCGGCAACGCGCCAGTAGCTCCGCTGCCGCCCGCCACGGCCAAGTAGTCATGGCCACTTATCCTGCTAGCCTGCCGCATGTCAGCTTGCGCCCGGTACAAGCGGCCGACTATCAGCTGGTGCAAAGCCTCTGGCAGGATCCGGCTGTGCGGGCTTGCCTGGGCGGGCCGGCGACGGAGGCCCGCGTCCGCTGTGCCTTCGCGGCCATGTTACAACCGGCTCCCGGCACCTTGTACCGTGTCATCAGCCTGGCCGATGCGGCTGGCGCAAGCCAGGCGCTTGGCCTGATTTCCATCGATGACTACCAGGCCGCCGGTCAGAAGGAGTTGTCCTACCAGTTGCTGCCGGCTTGGTGGGGCCGTGGTATCGCCGCCGCCGCCGCCCTGGCTATGGTCGCATTGGCGCGCGACGGCCTCGGTTTGACGGAATTGTATGCCGAGACACAGTCGCGCAACACCCGCTCGGTGCGCATGCTGGAACGCCTGGGAATGGCGGAAATAGATCGGCTGGAGCGCTACGGGCAGCTGCAGTCGGTGTTCCGCCTGGCCTTGGATCGGGCTGAGTAGGGCGACGCGGCGGCTACCGACGGTCATGCGGCCCGCCCGCCAATCTGGTCAGCGGCCGCTTTTTTCCAGGTAGTACTCGTAGTCACCCTCGAAGACTTTCAGCGCGCCACCGTCGACGGCGAAAACGCGCTTGACCAGGTGCTTGAGAAAGTAGCGGTCGTGGCTGACGATCAAGACGGTGCCGTCGAAGGCCTGCAAGGCTTCCAGCAGCACTTCGCGACTGGCGATGTCCAGGTGGTTGGTAGGCTCGTCCAGGATCAGCAGGTTGGCCTGCGAGGCCAGCAGGCAAGCCAGCATGACGCGCGTGCGCTCGCCGCCGGACAGCACGGCGATGCGCTTGTCGCTGTCGTCGCCGGAAAATAGGAAGGCGCCTAAGAGGTTCTTGATGGAGCCGACCGACTCGCCGGGTAGGCGCGACTGCAGTTCCTGGAAGATGGTCAGCTCGCGCTTCAGGCTGTCGCCTGAGTACTGACTGAAGTAGCCGACCTGGACGCCGGCGCCCAGTTGGCAGCTACCGCTACTGGCGGCGGTCTGGCCGGCCAGCACTTTAAGCAAGCTGGACTTGCCGGCGCCGTTGACGCCGGCCACGGCGATTTTGTCGCCACGGGCCACGATGGCGCTGACGCCGGAAAAGACCGGCAGCAGGCTGCCATCGTCCTGCGGCCAGGACTTAGCTAGGTCCTTGAGCTCGATGGCCACGTCGCCGGAGCGCCTGGCCGGGGGGAATTCGAACTTGACGGTCTTGGCCTCGCGCGGCAGCTCGATGCGGTCGATCTTGCCGATGGACTTGATGCGCGACTGCACCTGGGCGGCGTGCGAGGCGCGGGCGGCGAAGCGGGCGATAAATTCTTCATCCTTGGCCAGCGAGGCTTGTTGGCGCTTGTGGGCGGCGATCAGCTGCTCGCGGCGCAGTTCGCGCTCGCGCAGGTAGAAGTCGTAGTCGCCGGCATAGCTGGTAATCGCACCTTGGGCCACCTCGACGGTGCGCGAGCACAGCCGGGTCATGAACTCGCGGTCGTGGCTGGTCATGACGATGGCGCCATCAAAAGCGTACAACCAGGACTCCAGCCAGACGATGGTCTCCAGGTCGAGGTGGTTGGTTGGCTCGTCGATCAAGAGGACGTGCGGAGAGAGCAACAGGATGCGGGCCAGGGCGATGCGCATCTTCCAGCCGCCGGAAAAGTTCTCGACCGGCTCCCGCCAGCGCCGCTCGGCGAAGCCCAGGCCGGTCAGGATGGCCTCGGCTCGCGTCTCCAGGCCATAGCCGTCCAGGTGCAGGAACTCGGTCTGGAGGTGGCCATAGCGGTCCAGTTCTGGCCCGGAGAGTGGCGGTAGCGACTGGTCGGCCATGCGCTGCTCGATAGCGGCCAGTTCCTTGCTCAGCTCGTGGACCAGGCCGGCGCCGGCCAGCGCTTCGTCCATGACGCTGCGGCCGGACATTTCGCCGACGTCCTGAGAGAAGTAGCCGATGACCGTGCCGGGGGTAACGATGACCTCGCCGGAGTCGGCTTGCTCTAGGCTGGCCATCAGCCGAAAAACGCTGGTCTTGCCGGCGCCATTGGGACCGACCAGACCGATGCGGTCACCGGGCCGGACCAGCAGGTCGCCATCCTGGAACAGGACGCGGCCGCCGTAGCCCAGCTTCACCTTGGACAGGGTAATCATCTAGGCCTCCGGGAGCGCAGGAATCGAGTGGCGAATCCTACCCGGAATGGGGGGTGGCTGTTAATAGGGTGTTGAAAAACGCGAATGCGGCTTTTCAACACTTCCAAATTTACCACAATTGTCAAAGCGGGGGAGGCGGGTGGGTTTGGTCACCTAGTCGTTTACGGCTCGGCCGGCGGCGGCGTGGCGCTGACGCTGAGGCGACAACTGGCCGAGCGGCCGCGGGCATCCGCCACGGTCAGATCGTACGCGCCCGGCTCGGGTTCCCACAGGAGGCTGGCCGAAGGCGCCGCCCGCCCCAGGAACTCGCTATTGGCAAACCAGAACAGCTCGCCGGCGTCGGCATCGGCCGAGGCTACTAGCACCAGTTGCCGGTAACGCGCTGTCGTCGGCGGGATGATGTAGGTGGTATTGGCCAACGGTGACAGGATAGTCGGCGGAAAGCCGTCGGGTTGGCCGGTTTGGCCGTCCTCGTCCGGCGGCCAGGGCGGCGGCGGCAGGCGCGGCAGGCCGGCGCGCTCGAAGAGGCTGAGCAAGTCGCTGGGCCAGAATTCGCGGACTTCGCTGCGGATATGCGGGCCGCTGGCGCTGGCGCTGCGATAGCCGGTGCGGGTGTCGATATGGACCTGGCGGTGGATGACGCAGGTGGCGATCGGCGATACGCCCGGCAGGAACCAGGTTTCGATCAGGCGTTGGCAGTGGGGGCCTGGTAGGCTGCCGCTGACGGCGCAGACAGCTACCCGGCTGACTCCTTCCGGCGGCCTGGGCGTCGGCAGCGCTTGTCCCGCTGGCAGGCGCTGCAGCAGGGCGTCGATGATGCCGAACATCAAGGGCGCGGCCATCAGCCGCCCGACGAAAGCGCTGTTGCCTTCTCCCGAGAAATTACCCACCCAGACGCATAGTACATAGCGGTCGAAAACCGAGACGGCCCAGCCGTCCTTGAAGCCGATGGAGGTGCCGGTTTTGTAGGCGACTGGCACGGCGCGACTTTCCGAGGGACGCGTGGCATCGGGCGCGGGATTGCGCTCCAACATGCGCAGGGTAACCCAGGCGGCGGCCGGCGAGCACAGTTGGGGCCGGCTGACCGGAGCTGGCGCCGGGCCGGTTTCCGTGTCGGCCGGGACGAAGCGCAGCGGCCGCAGCGTTCCCTGATTGGCCAGGCCGGCGTACAGCTCGGCCAGTTTCATCATGGACAATTCAGCACTGCCCAGAACCAAAGATAGGCCGTAGTGGTCGCGTCCTTTGAGCTTGGGAACACCGGCGCCTTCCAGCAAGCCGTATAGGTCGGGTTCGTTCAGTCGTTCGGCCAGGTAGATGGCCGGAATGTTGCGGCTGTCCGTTAACGCCCGCCAGGCCTTGACGGGACCCTTGAATTCGCCATGGTAGTTGTCCGGCGTGTATTCGCTGAAGGTCAGGGGGCTGTCGCGCAGCATAGTCTCGGGATGGATCAGTCCTTGGTCGATGGCCAAGGCGTAGATGAAGGGCTTGAGGGTCGACCCCGGCGAGCGGCGGGCGGCCGCGCCGTTGACCATGCCCTGGATGGCGCTGTCGTAGTAATCGGCCGAGCCGATGGTCGCCAGTACTTCCAGGCTGGTATGGTCGACCAGCAGCACGGCGGCATTGTTGAGGCCCCAGCCGCGGTTGCTGGTGATGTAGGCGGCCAGTCGCTCTTCGCAAAGGGTCTGCAGGCCGAGGTCCAGACTGGTGCGGGCGCCGCCTTCCGGCGCGCCGGCCCGACGCGGCGCCTGCTCGGGGTTGAGCCGCAAGTACTCGTTGAAGTGCAGCGCCCGATAGGGGAAGCGGCCCAGGATGGCGGGGGCCAGTTCCATGGCGCTGGCGTAGGGGGCGTCTTCGGGATGCTGTTCCAACCAGGCTGTGTACAGTGCTTGGCGGGCGGCCAGGCTATCCGAGGGGACTGACCGGTCCAGCGGGGCACGGGCCACCGGATTTTGCGGCACCACCGCCAGCAGCAACAGCTCGCTTAGCGTCAGGTCGCGCGCCGGCCGGCCGAAGTAATACCAGGCGGCGGTGCCGTAGCCTTCGATGTTGCCGCCGAGCGGCGCCAGGTTGAGGTAGGCTTCCAGAATTTCCTGCTTGGTATAGAACGCTTCCATGGCGATGGCCAGGCCGATCTGCCAGAGCTTGCCGGGAATGGTCCGGGTGCGCAGCCGGTAACTCAAGCGGGCCACCTGCATGGTGATGGTCGACGCGCCGACGCGCCGGTGGCGCTTGATGAAAGTTTCGTCGAAGGCCCGCCATAGCGCCGCCAGGTTTACGCCGCCGTGGCCGTAAAAGAAGCGATCTTCCTGTAGCAGTACCGCCTCCACCAGGCGGGGCGGGAAGTCGGCCAGGGGCAGGACCAAGCGGTAGCGCTGCTCGACGTTCTGGAAGATGTGCATCAGCCGGCCGGAGCGATCCAGCCAGGCCACCGAGCTGGCCGCCGGCTCCACCAGCGGCTGGGAAAGGACCTGCCAGGCGAGAGCCGCGATCAAAGCCAGCGGCGGCAGGAGCAGCCCTCCCGCCAGCAGCCAGCGTCGGCGTTTGGTCACGGCGGGCTTATTTCAAAGTTGGCCTGCGGCCGGAGCGCCCAAGCCGACTTGTCGTACATCGCCTCGGCGAAGAGCGGCGGCACCACGAAGCGGCCGGTATTGATGGCTCGCGTCCGGTACGTGAAGCTGCCTAGGGTGTTGGTCACGGTACCGAAGATGACCAGGCGGTCTTCGCGGATATCGATGTAATCCGGCCGCCAGGCCGAATCGTTGCCGCTGGCCCGGATGGAGGCGATGTCGGCTTCCAGGCCGGCTGGCAAGAGGTCCACCAGCGCCACGTCGCGGAAGGTCCGGTTGTCCAGGCTACGAAACGCCAGTTTAATCAGTACGGTATCGCCCAGGCGCGCTGAACTGATCGGCTGGCCGTTTTCGCCGAGGAACTCGCGGTAGACCTCGATGCCATTCTTAATTTCGGCCGTCGGCGGGGCCTGGTCGAAGCCGGCCTGCGTTACTTGGTAGAACAAGTTCAGGTTGTTACGGTTCTCAATGGCCAGGCGGACGGCCTGGGCGGAGTAAGTGGCGCTGGACAGACGGCCTTCGCTGGCGGTCAGCGGCCGCCGGGTGTTGTCGGCCAGAATCTCGGTCACGCTGACGGTGCCGCGTTCGCCGTCGGCGATGGTGCCGAGGTAGGCGTCGATAGCCAGGAGGGCCAGATTGGCGGAATGCGTGGTGTAGGCCTGCGCTTCCAGTTGGCCGGCCATGGCCAGTAGCAATTCGTCCTGGATGTCGCGCAGGCGCTGCGGGAAGTGGCGGGCCACCATGTTGAGGTAGATCGACTGGTAGGCCAGGGAATCGATGTAATACCAGTGGTCTTCACGGTTCATGACCCGCCGGATGCGGCTGAAAAGGGTGGACGCCTCGATATTCTGGCGCAGCAGGGCGTGGGTGCCGGCCAGATACAGGCCGGCCAGCGAGGTTTCCGCCTCCACGCGGTGCTGCCTGATATCCCGTTTGAGCGCTTCCACCAGGCTGGTGGTGATCTCGGCGTTGAGGGTCAGCACGTAGGTGGCGTAGGCGCGCACCTCCAGGTTCCAGGGATTGTTGCCGCCTTCGCGGGCTATTTCGTAGAGCGCCTGCTTGAGCCGGTCCCGCAATTGGCTGGGTACAAAGTGGCCCTTGGCGGCGGCGTCGGTTAGGAAATGGGCGCAGTAGACCGTGATGTAGGGGTTGGGTTCCGACAAGGCCGTCCAGATGCCGATCTGGCCATCCGGCCGCAGCCGCGCCTGCAGGATGCCGACGATCCGGGCCACGGCGGCGGCGGCTTCGTCTTCAGTGAAGTGGAAATCGGCCTGGAAGGACGGGTACAGGAAGGGCCAGGTGGCGCTGACCAATTGCTCGGAGCAGCCGTAGGGGAAGGATTCTAGATAAAAGCGTAGCCCCTTGGCCAGGCCGATGGGTAGCCAGGCGTAAGATACGTCGCGGACGGCGAACTCTTCATAGAGCCGTCGCGGCACGGCCGTTTCCCGAGTGGTGTTGCGCACCACCCCGCCGGCGATGGACACGCGGTATGGCACGGCCGGCCGCACGCTCAGGTAGGCGGCCAGCTCCACCCGCTCGCCGCTGGCGGTGACCGCGAAGCGCAGCTCGGCCGCTCCGACCGGCCCGGTCGCCTTGACGCGGATGGTGGCTGTCTGGTCGCGGCCTTCGGGGATGCGCAGGTCGCGGAAGTTTTCGCCCACCACGGCCAAGTGCGGGCTAGGCGCGATGTCCAGGCGGATGGAGGCATCCGGCCCAGAGCCGTGCAGATTGTTGGTGATCGTCACGCTGACGTCGAATTCGTCACCCGGGGTGGCCGCCATGGGCAGGTTGGGTGAGATTATGAAATTATTGCGTATCAGCAGGCGTTCCTCGGTGGCGCCGACGGTCCGGTCCGAGACGCAGACGGCCATGACGCGCAGGCTGCCGTTGAAGTGGTCGGGTACGCGGTAGGTGACGGTGCGCTGGTCCGGTCCGGTTTCCAGGATACCCGACCAGAATACCACTGGCTGGTGCTGGCGCCTCTTGAAGGGATTCAGGTTATTGGCTAGCAGCTCGTCGTAGTCGCCGCCGCCGCCGGTGGCGGCTAGGGAGCTGGCCACCGAGAATTCGGGCAGCACCAGGTCGAGGATCTGGGCGGTGCGCACTTCCAAGGCGCGTTTGCGGAAGAACCAGGCGATGGGATCGGGCGTCCGGTAGCCGGCCAATTGCAGGATGCCTTCGTCCACGGCGTACACCACGATCCGGCCCGGCAGCCGGCTGGAATAGCTAATAGGCAGGTCGGTGCCCGGTTTGGCCTCGGCCGGCACCACCAGCGTCACGGCGTTGGTCCGGCTGTCCTTGCTGACCGAGAAGCCGATGGTACCGTAGCACATCGGTGGCATGAATATCTCGGCGGAGGCGCGGTCGCGGATGAATGTTACCGTTATGTAACCATTGGCTTCCAGGTCGGCCGGAATGGCGACGGTTTGGACGCTGGTCTGTCCGTCGCTCCTGAACCATTGGTGGGAGTAGACCTTGTCGCGCTCCACGGTGATAAGTCCGGCGCCGGCGTACGGCGCCTTGATCATCAGGCGGATGGTGCCGCCCGGCTGGACGTCGGTCCGGTCGGCCGTCAGCTGCAGCTCAGCCGCCTGGTTTAGGCTGCGCTCGATGTTGGTGTCGCCGGCCACCGAGAAGGTCACCCGGTTGTAGACCAGGCCGTCGGGTCCGCTGACCACCAGCTCGAACTCGCCAGCCCGGTCGGTGGGCAGGGCGTATTCCAGTCCGCCGGCATCGATGCTGCGCTGTTCGCTGGACAGCGGGTAGTCGCGCAGTACCGACTGATATTTGTACAAGCCGTTCGACTGGCGCACAAGGACCGAAACGTAACGCCGTTCCGTCAGGCTGAAGGTTAGGTCGCCGACCTCGGTGCGCTGCAGGCTCGGATCGATGGCGATAAAGGTAAGCTGGCGATGCGCGCCGCGCTCGATATAGCCGAGCGGTCCATCCGCCTTGTGGCCGACCAGCCAGGCCAAGGGGCTGACGAAAACCGTCCTTTCGGTAGACACGTTGCGGCCGCTGCCCTTTTCAAAGGCTTCGGCATAGAAACGCAGCTGGTAGGTGGCGCCTTCAAATTTAACCAGGTCGATGTCGAAGCGGCAGCTACCTTGGTCGTCGGTGGTTGCTGTGCCCAGGAATTCCTCGAAACTGCCGTCTTTGACGTAGGGGTCCAGGAAGCTGTAATCGCGGTAGGTGCGGAAGCGCTGGTAGCCGGGCGCCAGGCTGACCTGGGCCTTCACTTCGTTGCCCACGGCCGGCGTGCCGAACAGGTTGCGCACCCGCACCAAGGCCGAAAGTCGTTGCGGCGAGATCCAGCCTTCGGCCGGTATCGGCTCAAAGGCCGACTCGACGGCCAGCGTGTCCGGCAGGAATTCTTCCACCTTGATGGTTTGGGTGCCAAGGTGGACGCGCTGCTCGTATTCGCGTTCGCGGATCAGATAAAGGTTGAAGGTATAGGTGCCAGTCGGCGACCAGGCCTGGGTGGTAAACTCGATTTCGTCAAAACTGCCTGGGGCCATGCGGAAACGCTTGGTAAAAACCTCGGCGCCGCGTGGGTCGGTTACGACGCACTCCAGCGGCGTGCCGTCGAGGTCGATGGTCCAGTCGCCGGCTTTGAGCGCCAAGCCAAAATGGGCGCTGTCGCCCGGCCGGTACAGGCCGCGGTCGGAGAAGATGAAGGCCGTGACGCGGCGCGGGTCGGTGGCGCCGTGGACTCCGCCGGTATCGAACGACGAATAGTCCAGCAGGCGGCCATTGGACTCGAAGGGCATGAAGGACAGATCCTCGCCGCGGCGGACAATGTAGGCCGTCGGCTTCTGGTCTCGGTCAAAGTCGGCCAGGCTGGGCAGATTCACCAGGCCGTCGGCGCCGGTTTGGCCGCTGACCAGGACGTTGCCGTTCAGGCCGATCACCGAAACCGTGGCCCCCGGTACTGGCTGGCCGTCGGCCAGTGACTGCACGAACACCGCCCGGGTGCCGTCCAGGTTGGTCTTGACCAGGAAACCCAGGTCGCTGATCATGATGAAGCGCCGGTCAGTCTGGGTATTCGAGTCGCCGACAATGGAAAAAATGAACAGGCCGTGGCGCAGGTTCTGGTCGGGAATGGTCTCCAGGTAACGGTCAAAATCGAAGGAGAACAGCTTGATGGCGCGCGGGTCGTCGATCTGCAGCAGGATGCGCTCGTCGTAGCGCACCGCCAGATTGTTAGCCGAGAAGGCATAGTTGCTGAAGTTGAAGTTGGCCAGGTCGCCGTTGGATTGCGATACCAAGTGATTGATATCGTCGGGCCGGATGCGGCTGATGACCATGTCAACATTGCCGACGCCGCGGCTGAACAGCGAAAGCTGGCGGTCGCCTGAGAGCGAGAGCAGTGAGCCTTCGGACATGATGCGCACTTCGCGCGGGAAGGTATCGACCCGGATAATATCCACATAAGGCTCGGCTAGGTAATAGCCACCGTAAAATTTTGCGCCTTCGGCCAGGCGGAAGCAGAGCTGCGCGCCTTCCCTGGCCTGGAAGCGAAAGGTGGTCTGCGCGTTGTAGCGCTTTTCGCCGGGGATGAGTTCCATTTCGACGCGGCGGCTCAGGGCCAGCACCTCGGGCAGCATTTCGTCGGTCTGCCAGCGGTGGTTGGCTTGGGCTTGCAGTCCAGGCAGGGCCGGCCGGTCAACCGGCAATTCCCAAACCTCCAGGTTCTTTAGCAACTCCTCGCCCTCGACCTCGCCGCGGGTCTGCAGGATGAGTACTTGGTCGAATTCCTGGTCCGGCCGGCGTACCAGCTGGTGGCGCAGGCTGGATACCCGGACAAAGCTATTGAGTCCCGGCACCGTTATTTCTGTCGTTTGGTTGCTGGTGGTTGGGTTGCCGCCGGCCGTCGATACCACGCCGCGCTGGATGGTGAAGACCAGCCCGACGTCAACCGCCGGCACGCCCAGCGGTTCCGAGACCAGGTCGGCCCGTAGCGGCGATTCGTCGCTGCCGGAGACGGTGACGCTGTATTGCCGGTTTTCTAGGCTGCCGGAGCGCGCGGTCAGGTTGGGCAGCAATTTGACGCGCGCGCGCAGGCTGTCGAGGTCGATCGGGCAATTGGCCGTAACGCGCATGGTGACGCGCTTGATAGTACTGTCTTCCGGGTCGATATAAAATTCCGGTGAGCCCAGGTTCAGCGCGAAGTCCGGAGTGCTGAAGTTGAAGCGCCGCTCTACCTTGATATGGTCGGGGAAAAGCGCCGCGTCCATGGTGACATTGAATTCGATGCCGATTGGCCAAAGACCGTCCGCCTTGAACTGGAGGCGATCCTCGCTTTCCCATAACCACTGGCCGGCGATGGGTGGTGTAATCGTGATGCCGATGGTCGGGGACTTGCCGACCATTTCCAGCGGCGCGACCGAGCCTCGGAAGTCTATGTTTAAGGGTCGGGCGGTTCGGGTCAGCCAATCGTTTGACGGCTGTGCTACCTCATAGCTAACTTCGATCGGTTGGGGTTGCCGGGATAGCCAAAAACGATAACCACCAATCGTCGCTAGAACCAGGATCAGCGACAGCGCCGACAAGATCGGCACCCAGGGCCGGCGCTTGCAGAGGCCGGCCACGGCACGGGCGGCACCGCGTATAGCTTGGCCGCCAGCTCCTGGCCCAAAGTAGGCGATGATGACCAGGACAAAGCCGGGAGCCGTATAGCTGCCGAACAGGAAGCGTAATACGCTGCGTGCGCTGGTTTTGGGTTTGTTTGGTGTATCGGACATGATGACTCCCGGTCCGGCTGTGTCGCCGAATCGCGTTGATAGTAGTCGAGCCATTCTGACTTGTCAATTCGCGCCCGGTTTGCCCCGTCCTCCTTTAATCATTACTATATAAGTAGAGATTAACAGATTGTTGAAAAGCTGGTTGCTTTCTCAACACCCTGTTAAGGGAGGATGGTATGGCACTGATAAACTGGAGTTGCCTGGACTGCGACTACGAAGTTTCGCAGGACGCGGGGCTACTGCCGCCGGAATGCTGCGGTTCGACCATGCGTCAGCTGCCGCCCTGCGACGGTCCGCATGTCGCCGAGTCCTACCGGCAAGAATACGCCGACGAAGCCTGCGACGATGGCGTGCACTAACGCCCCATGTACTTGAATAGGGCCGTCTCTCGGGGAAGCGGCCCATTTTTTTACCCGGCTGGCGATAGATCGCCGTTTGCCTCTTGAGCGCCGGCCGCTTTGGCCCTACAATAGGCCAGCATGGAAATGACGTACGAGACTCTGGAAGCCCTGCGCAAGAATCATCCGGCCTGGCGCTTGATGCTGGCCGACCACGCGGCGCTGATTATCGCCTTTTTACACCGAGCCTTTATCACCACCAACCGGCGCAGCGTCACGGCTTCCCAATTGGCGGCCGGCTTGGACGACGAATTGTACGCCCTGCGCCAAGCGCGTGGGGCGGAGTCTTTTCCGCGCGAGGCCCAGGATTACTTGGACGAATGGGCCGATGACCGCAAGGGTTGGCTGCGCAAATTCTACGCCCGCGATGCCGACGAGGCTAGCTACGACCTAGCGCCGGCGGTGGAGAAGGTGGTGGGCTGGATTCAGGGTTTGGGCGAGCGGGCTTTCGTCGGTACCGAGTCGCGGCTGCGTCTGGTGTTCGATCTGCTCAAGGAGATCGTCGATGGCAGCCAGGAGGATCCGGCCGAGCACTTGAAGGAGCTGCAGCGCCAGAAGGCTGCCCTGGAGGAACGCATCCGCCGGGTAAAGCGCGGCGAGCTCGATCTTTTGGACGACACGGCACTGCGCGAGCGCTTCGAGCACATGGTGGGCACGGCCCGCGAGCTTCTGGCCGATTTCCGCGAGGTGGAACAAAACTTCCGCGCCTTGGACCGTAGTACCCGCGAGCGCATCGCCGCCTGGGATGGTTCGCGCTCCGGCCTCTTGAGCGCCATTTTCGAGGAGCGCGACAGTATCAACGAGTCCGACCAGGGGCGCAGTTTCCGCGCCTTCTGGGATTTTCTAATGTCAGCGGGCCGGCAGACCGAGCTGGAGTCGCTCTTGCGGCGCAGCCTTGAAGTGCCGGCCATTGCCGCTATCCGGCCGGACCGGTCCATCCGGCGCGTCCACCACGACTGGCTGGAGGCCGGCGAGCACGCCCAGCGCAGCGTGGCCTTGTTGTCGCGCGAGCTGCGCCGCTTTCTGGACGACCGGGCCTGGCTGGAGAACCGCCGCATCATCGAGCTGATCGGCCGCATCGAGGCCAACGCCCTGGCCCTGCGCGCCGATGGTCCGCCGGACGGGCTAACGATGACGATGGATCTGCCGGCGGCCAGCGTCAACCTGCCCCTGGAACGGCCGCTGTACAGCCCGCCGGAGCGCTACGCCCTGGCCGATTCGCCGGCTGTGGCCGAGGAACTGGCCATCGACAGCTCGGCCCTCTACGATTTGGTGCTGGTTGACCCGCTACTGCTGCGCCAGCGGGTGCGCGCCTGCCTGCGCGACCGCGACCAGATTGAACTGGCGGCGGTGCTGGCGGCCTATCCGCTGGAGCACGGACTGGCCGAACTGCTGGGCTACCTGCAGCTGGCTAGTAGCGACCGGGCGGCCTTGATTGACGAGTCGGCCACGGTGGTAGTGGACTGGGCCGCCAGGGACGGCGTTCGCCGCCAGGCGCGGATTCCGCAAGTTATTTTTTCCCGGGAGGTGCAGCATGAGTCGCGCTGAGGTTGCCGAGCTGTCGGTGCCGGTCATTAATCTGCTCAAGGGCGTCGTCTACCGCGAGCAGGACGAGGCTGTTTGGCAGACGGTGCTGAACCTGCAGGCCGCCATCCAGGACTACGTGGCGGTGCTCGGCCTGGAGCTGATCCTGGACGAAGCCGAGGGCTATGCCTGGCTGCGCAGCGTTGAAGCGGCCGAGGGCGAAGCGCCTCTCCCGCGTTTGATGGCCCGCCGCCAGTTGCCTTATTTAAGTAGCCTGCTATTGGCCTTGCTCTGCCGTAAGCTGGTGGAGTCCGACTCCGGCGGCGATGCTGGCAAGCTGGTGCTGTCCCGGGACGAGATCGTGGAGCTGGTGCGCGTCTTCCGGCCACAGAGTGCCAACGAGGCGCGCTTGAGCGACCAGGTGGGCCAGTCGCTGGGCCGCCTCGAGGAGTCAGGTTTCGTGCGCCGCCTGAAAAGCGACGATCAGCGCTGGGAGATCCGGCGCATCGTCCGGACTTTTGTGGACGCCCAGTGGTTAAGCGAATTTAACCAGCGGCTGGAGGCCTACCGCCTGGGCGATGGTCGGGATGGCGCTGGCCGGGAAGCCGGCGCCCGGGAAGACAGCGTCCGGAAGGACGAAGCATGAGCGATCAGTTGCTGGACTTCATTAGCGACGACCAGCCGGCCGGCTTCCGCCTGCAGCGGCTGGAACTATATAACTGGGGCACCTTCGACCGCCAGGTCTGGAACCTGGAGCTGGGCGGCGAGAACACCCTGTTGACTGGCGATATTGGCTCCGGCAAGTCCACCTTGGTGGATGCCCTCACCACCTTGCTGGTGCCGCCGCAGAAGCTGGCCTACAACAAGGCGGCCGGCGCCGACAACCGGGAGCGTAGCCTGCGTTCCTACGTGCTCGGCCATTTCAAGAGCGAGCGCGGCGAGGCCGGCCTGGCCAGCAAGGCGGTGGCCCTGCGCGACCAGACCCACTACTCAGTCATCCTGGGCAGTTTCCGCAACGCCGGCTACGACGTCAACCTGAGCCTGGCCCAGGTATTCTGGAACAAGGAAGCCAGCGGCCAGCCGGCCCGCTTCTACGTCATCTCTGGTCGACCCTTGAGCATTGCGGCCGATTTTACAGGCTTCGGCGACGATATGGCCAACTTGCGCAAGCGGCTGCGCCAGGTTGACGGGGTAGAATTGTTCGACAGCTTCCCCGGCTACGGCGCTACCTTCCGACGGGTTTTCGGCATCGAGAACGAGCAGGCCCTGGACCTCTTTAATCAAACGGTATCGCTGAAGTCGGTCGGGAATTTGACGGACTTCGTGCGGGAGCACATGATCGAGCCCTTCGATGCCGAGAGCCGCATCAAGGCGTTAATAGAACATTTCGACGACCTGAACCGGGCGCACGAGACGGTGCTCAAGGCCAAGGCCCAAATCGCCGCCCTGACGCCGCTGGTGGCCGACGGCGTCGCCTGGGACGAGTCCAGCCGCTTGCGCGACGGCCTGCGCGACCGGCGCGAGGCTTTGGGCAGCTGGTTCGCCGTCCGCAAGCTGTCGTTGGCCGGAGCGCGCCTGGAGCGGCTGGCCCAGGAGTCCGCCCGCCTGGAGGCCAAGCAGTCCGGCGAGCGTGAGTCGCGGCTGACCCTGAAGGCCGACCGGGACGAGCTTAAAACCGCCATCGCCACCAATGGCGGCGAGCGCTTGGAGCGGCTGGCCCAGGAACTGGACCAGGCCAGGCGCGAGAAGGCCAGGCGCCAAGAGCGGCGCGAGCGCTATAGGCAGGAAGCCGCCGCCCTGGAACTGCCCCAGCCGGAGCAGCTGGAAGGCTTTGCCGCCAATCGCGAGTGGGCGGCCGCCCTGCTGCTTGAAGTGGATGCGGCCGATGCGGCGGCCCAGAACGAGCGCACCGAGGCCGACGTGGCCTTCCGCGGCCTGCGCGACAAGCATGGTGAGCTGCAAGCCGAACTGGCCAGCCTGCGCTCGCGCCAGAGTAACATCCCGGCCCGCCAGGTGGATATCCGCGAACGGCTGTGCCATGATCTGGGCTTGTCCAGCGATCAGCTGCCCTTCGCCGGCGAGCTGTTGCGCGTCGGCCAGGCCGCCGCCGCCTGGGAAGGCGCCATCGAGCGGGTGCTGCACAACTTTGCCTTGTCGCTCTTAGTGGACGACCGCCATTACCAGGCGGTCTGCGCCTGGGTAGACGGACACGACTTGGCCGGTCGCCTGGTTTACTTCCGAGTGCGCACTGCTTCCGGTGGCACCGTGATCGGTGGCGCCGGAAGCAGTAGCGTCGGAAGCGGCGCCCTGAGCGCGGGCGAAAGCGGCGACGGCCGTTTGCGCGACGAGTCGTTGGTGCGCAAGCTGGACATTAAGACCGACACGCCCTGGACGGGTTGGCTGGAACAGGAGCTGACTCGCCGCTTTGACTACGCCTGCACCGACAGCCTGGAGCAGTTTCACCGCGAGCGCCAGGCGCTGCGCCCCTCTGGCCAGATAAAGGGTTCCGGCGAGCGCCACGAGAAGGACGACCGCCACCGCATTGACGATACCAGCCGCTATGTGTTGGGTTGGAGCAACCTGGGCAAGATCAAAGCCCTGGAACGCCAGGCCAAGGCATTGGAGAAACAGCTGGGTGAGGCCGGCGCGCGCATTAGCCGCTGCCAGGATATCCAGAAGGGACTACAAGCCCGGCGCGGGCACTGCGGCGCCCTCTTAGGTTGGATCGACTGGAGTGAGCTGGACTGGCAGGGCGTCAGTTTGCGTATCGCCGACCTGGAGGCCGAGCAGCGCAAGCTGGCCTCTGGCGCTAATATCCTAAAAACCCTACAAGCCCGCCTGGGCGAGGTGGAAGGCCGCCTGCAAGCCAGCGAGACGACACTGGCCGAACTGGGTCAGGCCCTGGCCGTGAATGGCCACAAGCGCGGCGAGATCCAGAGCCTGGCCGACAGCCTGGACAGCCGCCTGGCTGGCCCTGAAGCGGCCGTGCATCAGGCGGCCTTCCCGGCGCTGGACGCCCTGGCCGCTGAGCGCCAGCTGGAGCGCGGCCTGAGCCTGGAAAGCGCCGAGAACCGCGAGCATGAGCTACGGCTTTTCCTGCAGGCTGCCATTGACGCCGAGGACAGGAAGCTGGGCCGGCTGCGCGACCGCATCGTCAAGGTGATGGAGGACGTGCGCAACACCTGGCGCCTGGAAACGCGCGAGCTGGACGCCAGCGTCGAGGCAATGTCCCACTGGGCGCTCTGGCTGCAACGTCTGGTGGCCGACGACTTGCCGCGTTTCGAGGCCAGCTTCAAGACGGCGCTCAACGAGAACGCCATCCGCGAGGTTGCAAACTTTCATTCACAACTCAACCGCGAGCGCGAGGACATCCGCGAACGCATCGAACGCATCAATCAGTCGCTGGTGCGCATCGACTACAACCCCGGCCGTTACATCGTGCTGGAGGCCGAGCCGAACAACGACGGCGAGCTGCGCGATTTCCAGGCCGACCTGCGTAGCTGCACCGAAGGCAGCTTCACCGGTCAGGCCGACGAGCAGTACGCCGAGGCCAAATTCCTGCAGGTCAGGGCCCTGATCGAGCGTTTCCGCGGCCGCGAGGGCTTTGCCGAGCTGGACCGCCGCTGGACGCGCAAGATCAGCGACGTCCGCCAGTACTTTGTCTTCTCGGCCTCGGAGCGCTGGAGGGAAGGCGGTAGCGAGCACGAACACTACACCGATGCCGCCGGCAAGTCCGGAGGCCAGAAAGAGAAACTGGCCTACACCGTGCTGGCCGCCAGCCTGGCCTACCAGTTCGGCCTGGAGTGGGGCAGCGCCCGCTCGCGCTCTTTCCGCTTCGTGATGATCGACGAGGCCTTCGGCCGCGGCTCCGACGAGTCGACCCGCTTTGGCCTCGAACTGTTCCGGCAGCTGCGGTTGCAGTTGTTGGTCATCACGCCGCTACAGAAAATTCACGTCATCGAGCCCTACGTGCGCTCGGTGGGCTTCGTCTACAACCCGGACGGGTCAGCCTCCTGCCTGCGCAACCTGAGCATCGCCCAATACCAGGCCGAGCGCGAGGCCTTTCGCCAGGCGCAGGCGTGAATCGCTACCCAGACGCCTGGACGGGTCCGTCCGCCATCAAGGCCAAGGCGCGCCGGCTCTGGGAGACGGGCCGTTTGGGGTCGGCCGCCCTGGGCGGCGAGCCAGAACTGTTTCCGCTGCGCATCGCCCTCAAGGGGCCGGCCAGCAGGGACTGGGCGCGCCACCTCTTGGAGATTCAGGCCTGGGTGGCCGACTTGCAGGCGGCAGCGTCCGGTTGGGACCTGGAGTGGCGCGAGGTGGCGCACCGCGAACTGGGCCGCAACCGCCTGCCGGTGGCAGCCGTTTTGCCGGACGCGGCGGCGGCCTTGGAGCTGCTTGGCAAGGCGGCCCAGGGCCGTCGGCTGCTCGCGCTGCGTGCCGCCTTGGTCGAGCGTTGGCCGACGCTGGATGCTTGGTGCGTCGGTCACCCGCACCAGCTGCTGGAGTGGGCTGAGGAGTGGCCGACTATCCTGGCCTGCCTGGACTGGTTCGCCGCCCATCCGCGGCCGGGCTGCTATGCGCGTCAGATCGACGCGCCAGGCGTCCATGGCAAGTTCGTGGAACGGCAGCGCGGCCTCCTGGCCAGCCTGTTGGTTCTGGCGGTGCCGGCTACGGTGGTTGAAGCCGCGCCAGGTGGGGCCGAAGCTTTCAACCGGCGCTTTGGCCTGCTGGACAAGCCAGCCCTGGTGCGGCTGCGTTTCCTGGACCCGGCCCTGGCGCCAGACCTGGGCGGCGCCTGGGCGCCCTCCGAGCTGAGCCTGCGATCCGAGGAATTTGCCGACCAGCTGGGCGGGCTGTTGCTGCCGCAGGGGCTGCGCCAGGTGCTGGTGCTGGAAAACGAGATAACCTGGCTGGCCCTGCCGCCGCTGGCCGGCACCCTGGCCATCCTGGGCAGCGGCTACGGCTTTGCCCACCTGGCGACCGCCCGCTGGCTGGAGCGGCTCCAGCTCTGGTACTGGGGCGACCTGGACAGCCACGGCCTGGCCATCCTGAACCAATTCCGGGGCCTCTTTCCTGCCGCC
Organism: Spirochaetes bacterium GWB1_60_80; assembly: GCA_001829185.1. Lineage (GTDB taxonomy): Bacteria > Spirochaetota > Spirochaetia > Treponematales > UBA12059 > UBA12059. Next base: position 75,594 of record MIAR01000035.1, on the reverse strand, counting down.
CGCTCGCTATTGATGGACCGGGCCACCCTCCTGGCCCACCGCGCCCTCTGGACGGCTGAACCCAGCCCCGCCGCCGCCAGCCTGACGCACCTGACGCCGGACGAGGCTGCCGTGCGGGCCGATCTAGCCAGCCTGCAACCTGGCCGGGCCATCCGGCTGGAGCAGGAGCGCATCGGCTGGTCCTGGATGGTGGCGGCTTTGAAAAGACATTTAGCTGACTGAGCGTCGGCGCCCACCTGTCGGCTGCACCAAAGGAGCATCGTAGATGGCAACTTGGATGAGTCATTTCCGCATCGCCGATTACTTTCTGGATCGCCTGCCAGGGCTGGACGCGCCGGCCTTCGTGGTGGGCAACATCGGCCCGGATTGCGGCGTGCCCAACGCCGACTGGTCGGTCTTTACGCCCTCTGGCGACGTTACCCATTGGCGTAACCCGGCCCTCGGCAACGACATCGACCACGAGGGCTTTCGTGTCGCCTGGCTGACGGGAGCCGCGTCGGTGGGCGATGCGGCGGAAGCCGCACCTTCGGTCAGTCAGCGCGCCTGGTCATTCTATCTGGGATATTATATTCACTTGTTGTCCGACGTCTGGTGGGGTGCCCTAGTGCACCAGCCCAAAACCAGGCTTTTCCAGGCCGAGATGGCAAGCGACCCGCGTTTCATCTGGGTGATGAAGAAGGACTGGTACGACCTCGATTTCGCTTTCCTGCAAGGCCAGCGGAATTTCCGGCCTTTCCGGATCTTCCAACAGGTTGGCGAGTTCGGCAACGATCTGCTCGACTACTACCCGGCCGGCGCCTTTACGCGGCAAATAAAGTATATCAGCGACTTTTATACGCAATCTAAGGATTTGGCTGGGCGGGAATACGTCTACCTCAACCGTTCCGAGATCGACGGCTATTGCGCCCGAGCCTGTACTGAAATCGAGCAAGTTCTGGGCGACAAGGGTTTTATGCCAAGGAGGCTGCGATGCGTAATATTTTAGTGACATTTGTCTTGATAACCAGCCTCCTGCCGCTGGCAGCGCAAGTGGTTCCTGGGCAGGAAATTGATCAGACGGCGTCCAATCAAGGCAATCAAAATGATCAGCAACAGCAACAGCCACCGCCGCGCCCGGCTTGGTATTGGCCCAGCCTGACTGGTGGCTTCTCGCTGTGGGATATCGGCTATTCCAGCGCGCAGAGCGTCACCGGCGGCACTTATCTGCGGGTTTCGCTGGACTTGTTCGTCAGCCCGCGCCTCCTCCTGACCGCCGCCGTGGCCACCAATATCCTGACCAACGCCTTCCAGGACCAGCTGCTGGCGGCCAGCCTGCTGGTCAACCCGTGGATCGACGACGACGCTTCCTTCTTGGCCTTCGGCCTGTCCTGGCTGACTGATTTCCCGTATCTGTCCGGCGCCCAGTTCCTGGGGCTGACGTTGGTGCCGGTGGCTGCCTGGACGGACTCCGAATTCCCGGGCACCTTGTATTTAAGCTTTTTACCGGTAACCCTGTACTTTGACCTGACCAGCGGCCAAACCTTATGGTCGTTGAGTTTCATTTCCTGGAAGTATTTCTTTGGCCGTCTGCGCTGAACGGTGAGGCGGCCGCGCTGGCGTCGTCGGCCTTACGGCCTGGCGATGGCTACGCCGCCTGAACCGTCCGCTCTGTTTCCGTCGGCGCCGCTTCTGACCGGGAAGTCAATCCTGTAATGGACGCCGCCGGTCGAGTCGCAGCGCACGGTTCCGCCGAGTTGGTCAATCAGGTTGTCCACCAGCAACAGGCCGAGCGTCTTACTCGGTGGGGTGCAGTTGCCTGGCTGGAAGCCGATGCCGTCATCCAGATACTCCAGCCGGTAGCTGTCCGGAGCCGTTGCGGTAAAGCGGATGGTGAAACTGCCGCCCCGGCGGTCCGGGAAGGCGTGCTTGAGCGAGTTGGTCATCAGTTCGTTGAGAATCAGCCCGATGGTGCCGATCCGCTCGATAGGCAGGAGCAGGTCCGCCACCTCCAGGTTTCGTTGGACTGTACCGTCGCTGCCAAAGCCTTCCAAAATGCTGCCGGACAGGTTGGCGATGTAGGATTTGATCGAGATTTGCGACAGATTCTGGAATTCGAACAGTAGTTGCTGCGCCAAGGAGATGGCCTGGATGCGCGAGTCGATCTTGGCGACCATGTCGTTAACCGTCGCATTATCCGGGTACTCGTTGGCTTGGAGCAGAAACAGGCTGTGGATGAGCTGCAGATTGTTTTTGGTGCGGTGGTAAAGTTCGCGCATCAAGAGTCCGCGCTCCTCCAGGGCCAGTGCGATCTTTTGGTTAGTTTCCTTGTGAGCCGCTATCTCGGTCGTCAGATGTTTGGTCTGGAGCTCTACTTGCCGGCGCAGCAGTAGGCTGAGGCCGATGAAGCTAGCCACCAGCAGGCCGGCGACGGCCAAGGCGGCGTACAGCCAGGCCGGGATTTCCTGGGAGGGTTGCGGTAGTATCCATTTTTCATATAGTCGGGCATAAACGGAGCCGTTGTCGGGGAGCATTTCAGTCAGGGCGGCGTTGATGGCTACCAACAGATCGCGGTTCCGAACCTGGCCGATGGCGTAGTGTAGGGCTAGCGGCGAGAAGCTGATGGCCGTCATCTCGACAGCGTAGTCCCGCTCCAGCTGGCTGCCCAATGAGTAAATGGTGATGCCGGCTTCCGCCGCGCCGGACTCGATTAGGCGCATGACGGCCGGGTTGTCCTCGGTATACACCATGGCGCACTGGATGCCGAAGGACGCGATGTAGGCTTCGAAGCCGGCGGTGAATATGCTGCCCCGAACGGCGGCGATGGTTTTGCCGGCCAGGTCAAAGACCGTGTGGACCGGGAAGCTGGGTTGCCTGAATACCACGCCGCTGTCGATGAAGACCGGGTCGGAATTGAACTCATAGAAGGCCAGGCGCTCGGGGGTATGGCCGACGGCTGGTAGAAGATCGATAGTGCCGGTGCGGAGGGCTGCGAGATGCTCCTGCCAGGTGCCTTGGACGTATTCCAGAGTCCAGCCTTCCTTCAGCGCAATAGTCTCCAACAATTCAATGAAGAATCCAGTCGGCTGGTCCGGGGTGTTGAGCACTAAAGGCGCGGCCGGGAAAACTCCGACCCGGACGCTTCGCGTCACCGCCGCCAGGGGCGTCGGGCGGCCAGCCAAAACGGCCAACACGATAGCCAGCAGCCAGGCGCGATGACTGGCGGAAATTTGTAAATCGGGCATCAGCTTCTCCACTCGACAGCCAAGCGCTCTTGCCGTCGGCCATCGGAACAAGGATAATACCTTTCGGAGCGATAATCCAGCTGGATAAAGCCTGAATTGAGCGGGGCCAGGGACGTTCCCGCTACCGACGGTGGTGGTTCCAGCCTTCTGTGACTATGGCTCACGCTCCAAGCTCACTTGCAGCGCTATAGTTTGGGTGTAGCTTCGATGGCGAGGAGCGGCGGACGCTGCCTCGAGGAGGATATTATGGAAAGCATTTTCTCTCAACGCGGACAGTTGGATCTGGTAGTGACGCGCGGTTGGCTGTCGGCCTGGGAGCTGGCCGGCCTGGAATCCGGCCGGGTGGTGGTGGGTGACACCCTGAACGCCGGTCAGGACGGCGAGCTGACCCTAGATGGCCGCTTCCTGGGGCGGGCTAGCCTAGTGGTGCTGGGCAACGATTCCGGTCAGGCTTGCAGCGCCGTGCGCCTTGAGGGTTTGGAGCGTGAAACGCCGCTGGACCCCGAGCCGGATCGCGGTGGCGCCCTGCTGGAGCTGCTGCCCTTCGAGATCGTCTTTGAGGGCTGCGCCTACAGTCTGGCCGAATTGCGCGAGGCCGGCGCCGGCAGCGTCGTGTCGCTGGACCGGCCGTATCCGGCTGGCGAGTCTCTGGCCGACGCGCCTCGCCTCAGCCTGCGCGTGGCCGGCCGGGTGGCCGCCCGCGGACCGGCGGTGGTGGTGGGCGAACGCTTCGGTCTGCTGGTGGACGAGTGCCCAGCGCCACGGACTTGGGACGGCGAGCGGCGGGCTAGCGGCGCCGTGCTGCGCTCGGCCAAGGAGCCGAATCGTCTGGTGAAAATGTACGACTGGCGCCGGCCTGACTGCTTTACCCGCCGCCAGATCAGGGCCATCCAGGACATCCATGGCCGGGTCATGGATACCTTTAATCAGTTGGTGCCGGCGGCCGGCGGCCTGGAAGTGGTGGAAGTGGACCAGATGACCTACCGCGAGTTTCTCGATTCGGTATCGGCCGAGGCGCGGTTGCTGTCGTGCAGTCTGGGCGGACGGGAGCGCGAGTACCGGCGCGAGCCGGCGGCGGCCGGCGCGGCCGTAGCCCTCATCCAGCCGGCTGTTCCGCAACTGCCGCTGGATAGCCAGACGGCGCGGCGGGTGGCCGAGTACGCCCGCGTCAGCGCGGCTCTGGCCGACCGACGGCTCTTGCTGATGTCTATGACAGGGGCGGCCAGTTCCTTGGCCGATTACGGTTCGGACCTGGCGGTGGCGCTGCGTTCCGGCTGGAAGACGGTTTGTGATATGAACTTTACCAAGCCGCAACTGGAGGCAGCGCCGCCGTTGCTGTGCCTGGAAGGCGGCCAGCTGGTCGGATCAGCGGCCGGCATTCTGGAGCACGGCATGGTGTTGCTGGTGGGCTGCGCCTGCCCCGGTGGTCGGCTGAACCTGGTTTACGCCGCGCAGAGCCTGTACCCGGCTTGGAAAGCATTGGAACGCCATGGCCGCTGACGTTGGGGGCGGCCAGGTGAGCCTGGCTAGCCAAGGGAGCTTGGCCAGCCAAGGTAGCCTGGCCAGCCAAGGTAGCCTGGCTCAGCTGCTGCCGACGCTGGGCCGGAGCGAGCTCGAAGGCTTGGAACGCTATTCGGTGGAAGCCACGCTGCGCGCCGGCCGAGCCCTCTATTACCAGGGCGACGCGGCTGACGCGGTCTGGTTGCTGCTGGCCGGCCGTATTCGACCCTTGCGCTGGCACGGCTCGTCGTCGCAGCCACTGGACGATGTGACGCCAGGTGGCTGGCTCTGCCTGCCGGAGGCCTGGTTGGGCCGGATCTGCCTGACCGACGCCCTGGCCGTGGAAGCCTGCCGCCTGCGCCGGGTGGGCAGCTTCAACCTGGCGGCCCTGCGCCGCGAAGGCTGGTTCCGCGAACTGGCCTGTCGGCTGTTGGCCGAGGGTCAGTACAACGTGTACAGCCAGCTGGCCACGGCCAGCGCCGCCGAGCGTGTCGCCCGGGCCATCGCGGCCGCCTGTTGCGGTATGGCTGGGGTGGCGCCGGCCGCTGGCCTGGAGGCGGCCGCTGGCGGCACGCGGCGGCTGGAGCGCAGCCAGGCTGAGTTGGCCGAGGCGCTAGGTCTGACCCGCGAGACGGTCAACCGTTGCCTGAAGCGGCTGGAGGCAGCCGGCTTGGTGGAAACCGAACGCGGCGGACTCCTGGTCTACGATCTGGCCGGCCTGCGTGACTGGGAGGACTGACAGGTTACGGAACAGTGGGTTGCTGGCGGCCGTGCGATTCGGCGGGCCGGCCTGGTCAGACAGCAGTGTAATGCCTATCTGAACCCAGCCGGCTGTTTTTCGCATGAATTGCGCTTCGGGGGCTAGGGGCGACTTTTTTTGACAGATTTACTGTTTTATTTACTTGACAGGCGGTGGTTCGTGTCGTATGTTATTAACTATCTGGTTAGTTAACGGGAAGATGAAATGAGTGATCTTGAAAGCAAACAGCGCATCCTCGAAGCAGCGGCCCGTATTTTCGCCGAAAAAGGTTTCGACGGCGCCCGGGTGGACGAAATCGCCAAAGCGGCCCAGGTGAACAAGGCGCTCATCTATTATTACTTCAAGAGTAAGGATGAAATACTGGAAGTACTCTGTCATGAGACGCTGGAACATCTCTTCGCGTTCATGGCCGCGGAACAATTCGCCAAGGCCGATTTATCCAATCTACCGGAACTGAAAGCCATACTGGGCCAGTACCTGGATGCACTTGAAGAACACGAACAAGTGATTCGGGTGCTGCTTATGGAATCGCTCAAGGCGGCTCCGGATCGGTCGTTGGTATTCGGCCTGATCAAGGAGACCATGACGCGGATGTTTGCCTCTGGCGTGGCAACCAATCTTTCAATGGAGCAGGCCGCCCAATCGGAAGTCATGGAATTCTTTACCGGCATCATGCCCTTGCTGAATTACGTGGTCTACCACAACCACTGGATGAAGCACTTCAGCATGACCGAACCAGAATTGCGCGACATGTTCATGGATGCGTTTATCGGTACGCATGTCACGTATAGTTTCCGTCTGTACGGCGCAAAAGGGACTTGATTTCCATGAATAACAAAGGTGACAGCTATCAAATCTATTGCCTAAAAGCCTTGGCTTTAGACGATCCAGCACCAAGCTAAGCGACTGAGTGTGGCCTGTGCCAGCTAGCGCCAATACGTTAGCGGCTGTCAAAGAGCCGTCAGTCTTTGCAAATAGCAACGATGGCGAATAAAGGAGGCAGCGCAATCTATTTTACGAGGTGAACTTAACTAACTAGTTAGTTTTTTGTCGAAGTCAATTGGAGGACACCATGAAACTGGAACACGTGGCTAGAACACTGGGACGTGCGGTTGCCAAGCGGTCAATCTACATACTGGTAGCGAGCCTGCTACTAGTCGGGCTTGCCCTGGTGGGGGCGCGCAGTCTGCGCTTTGAAACCGCCATCGCCGATATGCTGCCGGCCGACAACCTGGCCGGGCAGCATTACCTGGGAATAACTGATAAATTTACCACCACCTCGAGTCTGGTGGTCATGCTGGAGCATCCCGATCGATCCACCTTAATCGCGGCGGCTGAGGAACTGGCCGAGCTGGTGCGTGACGATGCTAGATTGAACCCGCTGGTTCGCAATATCCGCGTATCGATGGATAGGGATTTCTTGGAGAGCTGGGGGCTGCTGCTGGCCGATACGGAAGCGCTGGAAGACCAGCTTCGCCTCTTGGCTGAGCCCAACCTGCTGCCATTCCTGCGCTCGCTCAATGACACGCTTGAGGACAAGCTGGCCGACGGTTCGGAAGAAGTGGAGCGCGGCAGTGGCGAGGACGAGCTGGTTCGAACGATGACGGGCTTCGAGCTGTTCGCCCGCGACCTGTACGCGGCTCTGGATGACAACGCGCTGGATGCCGCGCCGGTAGCGGCCGCGCTGGTCGACGATCTAGTGTTCGGTGACCGTTACCTGGTTGATGCGCAGGGCACGACGCTTCTGATGACAGTGAGTCCCACCTTCGATCTGGGTGACAGGCGAAAACTCAGCGATATGACCGAACGGACAAGAACGGTCAGCGCCGCTGTCGCCGGCCGACATCCGGGGCTGCGCGTCAGCCTGACCGGTGACGTGGCCGGTGAAGCCGACGAGGAACAAGCGCTGGGCGCCGATGCCTTCATTCCCAGCCTGCTGGCTTTTGGCGCGATTTTCATTTTGTTAGCCTTTTCGTTCCGGCGCCTGCGCGCCATCCTGTTCACGCTGCTGGCCCTGGCGGTCGGTATAATCCTGGACATCGGCTTTGCCGCCCTGGCTGTCGGCAAGCTCAATATGATTACCAGTTCCTTCGGCGCCCTGCTGGTCGGCCTGGGCATCGATTTTGGCCTTCACCTGGCGACGCGCTACGACGAGGCTAGAATGGAAGGCCGCAGCCAAACGGAGGCCATGGCTGACTGCTTTGCCAAAATCTTCGTCCCGGTATTAATTGGCGCTCTGACTACTGCCGGCGCTTTTTATTCTCTTGTCCTGTCGCGCTCTCCGGCCTTCCAACAGTTCGGTTTGATTGCCGGAACGGGTATTCTGACTTGTCTGCTGACAACCTTCACAGTGCTGCCCGCCTTGCTTTGCCTCTTTCCGGGCCAAGCCCGTTCCGACCAGACGCGCAATCGCGCCGTCCTGACCTTCAACGCCGCCGCCCGGGCGGGGACTTTTTTTGGCCGGCACCGTGCGGCCACCCTGTCCGTCGCCGTTTGCCTGTGCGCCTTGATTCTTCCCATGATACCGCGCAACCGCTTTGAGTATGATTTTCGGGCGATCGGCCCGCGCGATACCGAGACCCAGCGCAGCGAGGCGGCCATCAACGAACGTTTCCGCATGTCCACCTTCACTAGCCTGGCGATGGTCGACAGCATCGAAGAAGCCCGGCGGCTGACGGACAAGGCCTATGGTAGCGCCTTCGTACGCAGCGCCGAATCGATCGCCGACTTCATACCCGAAGTGGCCGAACAGGACGCTCGCCTGGCACTGATAGCCCGCATCGGCCAAGCCGAGCGCCGGCCGGAAAGCCACAACTGGGACACGGCGCGAGCGGTCGACCTGGTTAACGAATTCCGCCGTCTGGAGTGGAATGTCATCGAGCTGGCCGATTTAGCGGCCGCCTCACTCGGCGAGGACTGCCTGCCAATACTGAAACGCGACGCCATGATCGGGGTAATCCGTGGGGCTGAAAGGGGCAAGCCGGGTAGAGAAGTGTTCGCTACGCTGATCGCGGCGCTGGAAAAAGCCGCCGCCAGCGCCGACGGACTGGCTCGCCTCAAAGCCCTGGACGACGCCTTCGCCAGTGCGCTGTGCGCCCGAGTTGCCGCCATGTCGGCCATCGACCGACACATTGGCGCCGATGATCTGCCACCCGACATCCTGACCGAAACCCGTAGCGATGATGGTACCGGCTATTTGGTCAAAGTGACGCCGACCAACGGGCTATACGATGATGCCACCGTCCGCCAGTACGTCCAGGAACTGGGCGAAATCGACCCGCGCCTGACGGGCAGTCTCCAGCTTGGCATTGAATTGTCCAGGGTGACCCTGGCTGAGGCTAAAAAGTCGGGCCTCATCGTCGCGCTGTTCGTGCTGTTGATGACCTGGCTTGGTTTTCGCTCGCCGCAGCTGACGCTGGTGGCCGTGCTCAATCTGGGCATTGGCGTGCTCCTGATGTTCGGCATCTACCCGTTGATCGGCAAATTCAATATTGTCAGCATTCTGGCACTGCCTTTGGTGATAGGCATGGGTATCGACTACGGTGTCCATTTCATCAGCCGCTGGCAGGCTACCGTTGGCTTGGCCACCGAAGCCAGGCTCCGCCTGGTCTACCAGGATTCCACGAAGGCGGTCTGCCTTTCCGCTCTCACCACCTTCTTGGGTTTCGGTTCGCTGGCCCTGGTCGCCAGTTTTAAGGCGATCATGGATCTGGGAACCATTCTGGCGTTGGGCATCGCCTGCTGCGTTCTGCCCAGTTTTACCGTACTGCCCGCGCTGCTATCACTCAGTGCGCGCGTTAGCCGCCGGAAGGCCACGGTAGCAGAAAAAAATATAACTGACGAGGTTGTCCCGGCCGAGGCGAACTCTCAAACAACTAAGGAGGCATCACTATGAAACAGGCCACATTACGAGGCATTCTGCTGGCAATGGCTTTCTCCGCGTTCTGCGTTCCGCTTCTGGCCGACGAGGCCGGCATGGCCATCGCCCGCCGGATAGACGCACTCGAACCGCAAGGAGCCGCGCAGTCGCGCTTCGAGATGACCGTATATCCCGCCGGCGGCGGCGCCGCGCGCGGTTTCGTCGTCCTGAGCTGGGAGCGGGAGGATGGCGCATCTTTGACCAGTTTTGAGGAACCCCGAACCATTCGCGGCTTACGCATTCTGACCAAAGGCGCGGATAGCTGGGTCTACTTTCCATCCACCGGGCGGGTTCGCAAGATCGCCGGGGACTCCCGCTCCGGTTCGGTCCAAGGCGTCGGCGGCGATTTCTCTTATGAAGACCTCGGCGCCGGTGCCTGGGCGGATGGCTATGAATTTACGCTGATCGCCGAGGATGACAGCAGTTGGACGATCGAGGGCCGCGCCCGTTCCAGCGCCGCCGCCTACGAGGTTGTGCGCATAAACGTTGCCAAAGCAGACGGACGACCAATCAGAATTACCTTTTATTCATCAAGCGAAGGTGGCTGGTACAAGGAACTGTCCTTTTTCGAATACCGCGACTTTAATGGCGAGTCGCGTGCCGCGCGCCTGGAAATGCGCAATCTGAACACCGGCTCACGCACCGTGGTGCGGCTGCTTGAGGCTCAGTATGGCGTTACGCTGGAAGACCGGCTCTTCGATCCAGCGCGTTTTGACAAATAGGAGCATGGCATGAAATCATCACACACCATCTATACGGCGATTATCACCTTGGCACTGGCGCTGGCGACGACGACAACGGCAACCGCCCAGGCTAATGGCTGGGACGTTTTCGGCGTATCCCGGCTGGAAGCTTCCGTAACCCTGGAAGACACGCCCCAGCCGGGTAGCGTGTCGGTTACCAGGCTGGGAATCGAGTATGATTCGACCGGCGCAACGAGCTTCCGGGCCGAAGCCTCATTACGCTTTGAATTCGGCGCGTCGTCGCTGGCCGCCCGCGCCCTGGCCGCCGGGCTGGCCTTGCCGTCACCCCTGCCACTCCTGCCCCTGGGAATCGATCTGCACCGCGCTATCGCGCTCCACCAGGCCTATGTCGCTTTTTCCCTCGGAGCCTTCGACGGCCGCTTCGGCATCATCCATTTGCCGTGGGGAGCCGGCTACGTCTTTAATCCGACGGCTCGCGCCCTGGCTCCGGTCTTTCCTGGGATTGACGAGGCCGAAGCTGAAGGGCGAGTCGGCCTGTCCCTGGCCGCAGCGGTGCTGCCGGGTATAGCCGTGGAAGCCTACGCGTTGGCTGAGCCCCGACTACGTGGCGCCGTGCCGCTATTGGCGGAGCTCGATCCAGCCGACTTTCCGCTCGGGTTGCGCGCGGTTGCCCGGCTCGATGCGGTTGATATTTCTTTATCACTGAGTCGCTCACTGCTGCATGCGGCAGCCGGCGCCGAATGGCGGCTAGGTTTAGACGCGACCGGCTTCCTGGGGCCCTTTACCCTGTACGGCGAAACGGCCTGGCGGATCTTTAACCAAGCGGCCGGAGTCTATACGGCCATAGAGCCGGAACTGGACATCGACGCCTGCGCTGGCTTGGCTGTGACTATCCCGGTGGTAGAGTTGGAACTCCGGGTCGAGGCGGCCTATTTGGGCGGCGGCGCATCGGAAAGCGCTGTCTACAATAGGTTACTGCCAGTTACTGGCGACTGTATGACGCTGGCGCGGGCTTATGCCTTCGGTATGCTGGAAAAAGCCGTCGATGACCGTTTCAAAGCCAGCGTCGGCGTTCTGGTCAACCTAGTCGACTTTTCCACTGCCTGGCTGGGACAGGCCAGCTGGTCGCCCGTGCAATCATTCACGTTCGGCCTGGAGGCTCTGTGGTTTACGGGGGATGAAGCCAGCGAGTACGGCGGCCGGCTCAGTACCGGACCGACTAGCTGGTTCGACTTCTTCGTGCCAGAAATCGGGATTTCACTGGCGGTGGCGTTCTGATAATGGGCCGGATCACCTCGATTTGGCTTGCCAGCCCGGCCAGACGGTTGTATTATGCCTGGCTGGCCGGTGAGCCGGCAATAGATTTTCCTGGCAAGGAGCCTGTCGGACTTAGGATTTTGGCCCAGCGAAAGCGAGCCGCGAGTGGAAAATTGGTGAGGATTGAGGGCCATACTTTCTGTATGGCCCGATTGACGAGCCGATTTTACGCCGCGGGGCGCTGAGATCGGCCAAAAAGCGTGAAAAGCAGGTCGAAATTCTGGGTTCACTAGAATGGCATGCTAATTTTACCTAGAAAATTTTTTTGGCGCTCCTAAGTCCGACAGGCTCCTAGGTGCGGCCAGGCCGGGAGGCGTCGATGCGGAATGTGGCGGTGCGGATCTTGGTGAGCTTTGGTAGCCTAGCCTCGATTGGCTTTGGTATCTGGCATTTCTGGGTGCCGGCCATCTGGAAGTGGTATTCGTTCATGGACCCGACCGCGACCGAGCTGATCATCGCCGTCCGGGCCATCAATGTCTTCTTCTCGCTTTCCTTGGTGCTGTTCGGCTTGATGAACCTGTTCTTGGCCTTTGGTCCGCCGGCGCGCTTTTCGATGGCGGTGGTTTTAGCTGCCACTTGTCTGCTGTGGGCTTGCCGGGTGGCGATGCAGCTTATCTATCCGCAAGGTTCGATGAACCCCACCATCCAGTACAGCATGCTGGCAACCTTCTGCCTGGCGCTTGGCGCTTACGCCGTTTCGTTGGTTCTTGTCTTGACCGACAAGACGGTGCCGCGCTGACAGTTCGCCGCTGCGCTGACAGTCCGCCGCGGCGCTGGCAGGAGGGCTGTGCCATACCCCCAAAGGCGGTATCTCCAAAATAGCGGTAGTTTTCAGTTGTTTTTCGGATTCATTGCCGCTATATTTGAATTTCAAATCCGGCGTGAGGGGCATTCATGATTCTGGCATATTTCGGCTTGGGCGGCGCACTGCTGGCCTCGCTGGCGGTTTCGGAGTTTCGGCTACGGCGCCTACGCCACCGGCTGGCCGCGCAGACGGCGGCCATTGCTGGCGGGAATATCGCGGCCTCGTCGGTCGCCGCCTCGGCCGTCCAGGAATCCCGCCGCCTGGCTAACGAGGTGCGCGGCGACTCGCAGGCCCTTTCCGGCGAGCTGGTCAACGTCCTGGGCTCGGTTATGAGCATTCGTAAAGAATCAAGTCGCCTGTCCGGCGCCGGCGTCAATTTAGCTGGCGAGCTGGCCTCGGCGGCCAGCGCCGTGGAGCAGCTGACGGCTAGCGCCAGTAGCCTGGCCGACCTGGCCGTTCGGCAATCGGCCGTGGTCTCCCAGGCGGCGGCGGCCATCGAGCAGATGTCCGCTTCGGCCGCCGCCATCGCCGGCGCCGTGGAGGGCCGAACTGCGGCCAACCAGCGGCTTTCGGCCAGAGCCCGCGAAGGCGTCGAGACCGCCCGCCAGGTGGCCAGTGTCATTGAGGAATTCGCCCAACGCTCTATAATGGTGACCGATATGGTGCACGCCATCAACGACATTGCCACTAGTACCAACTTGCTGGCCATGAACGCCGCTATCGAGGCGGCCCACGCCGGCCAGTACGGCCGGGGCTTCTCGGTGGTGGCCAGCGAGATCCGCAAATTGGCGGCCACCACCTCCGAGAAGGCGGCCGAAATCGAGCGCATCTTGAGCTCGATCCAGGACTCGATTACGGCCGCCCAACAAGCCGGAACGCGCAATGCCCGCTCCCTGGGCGACATCGCCGCCATCGTGGAAGAATCGGTCAGCTCCTTCGCCGGCATGGCCGAGGGTATTGCCGAACTGTCGGGCAGCGCCTCGGAGATCGTCTCGGCCATCGAGCAGACGCGCGCGGTGACGATTGAAATCAAGCAGAGTTCAAGCGATATCGCCGCCGCCACCTCCAGCCTCCAGTCCGGCATCCACGGCTCCGAGGCTAACGCCGCGGCCAGCGGACGCTCTCTGGCCGATTTGGACGCCAATGTGGTGGCCCTCAACGTCGGCCTGTTGAAGGCCTCGTCGCTTAATTCCGGCAGCTTCAAGCGCTGCGACGCCATCATTGGCTGCCTGGCGCCGCTCTCCGCCGGCGCCGGCGCCGGCGCTACGGCTTACCGCTACGGCCTGCTGGACGTGGCGGCGGCCAAGCTGCACCATAAGGAATGGGTGGCCAAGGTCTTGTTGCACCGCCAGGGCGCGCTTAAGCTGGACGCCGCCGTGGTATCCGATTCCCACCGCTGCCTGTTGGGCACCTGGCTGTATCGCGATGGCGGCCTGGAGCAGGTCCGCGGCCTGGTCGATACGGACGCCCTGGAACACGACCACGACGCCTTGCACCTGACGGCCGCCAAGCTGATAGCCAACGTTGGCCAGTCCGATGGCGCGGCCCTCGGCGAGCTGGAGGTACTCTCGGAACGGATTGTCGGCTGCCTGTCGCGCATCGAAGCTAGTACTAGTGCCGCCCAGGCTACCTCGTGAGCGGCCTGAAAGCCGGCGGCCGCTGCGCGCGCTTCGTCCCGGCCGCGGCGTTGGCTCTGCTCGGCAAGGCCGATTGCGAGGAGGTCGCGGCCGGCGACAGCGTCGAGGCGGTGGTCACCGTCATGTTCGTCGACCTGCGGCGCTTCACCACGCTGGCCGAGGCGATGGAGTTGGACGGCATTGTCCGGGTGCTCAACCAGTGGTTCGGCTGCCTGGAGCCACTGATAGCGGCCCAGGGCGGCTTCGTGGACAAGTATATCGGCGACGCGGTCATGGCCGTCTTCCCCGGCGGGCCCGACGCGGCGTTGCATTGTGCCGGCCAACTGTTGACGGCCATGGCTGACCTTAACCGCCAGCGTGTGGCGGCTGGCCAAGCGCCGCTGCGGGCCGGCATTGGCATCAATACTGGCATCGCCGCCCTGGCCGCCATCGGCAGTCCGGAGCGCTTGGAGCTGACCGTGGTCGGCGACGCGGTAAACATCGCCTCGCGGATAGAAGCGACTACCAAGGCCTACGGGGCGGACGTGCTGCTAAGCGAACATAGCTACAACCGCCTGACCCGGCCGGACGATTTTCGGCTACGCTTCATTGACCGTATCCTGGTGCGCGGCAAGCAGATTCCGCTGTCGGTCTATGAGTATTTCGGCGGCGACTCCGAGCCGCTGGGCAAACAGAAGGCCGCGGCGCAGGCCGATTTCGACCGGGCGGTGGCTTACTATCATTATGGAAAGATAACCGATGCCCAGGCGGCTTTCGAACGTTGCGCGGCGGCCTGCCCCGGCGACGCCGTGGTGGGCGAGTACCTGCGCCGCTGCCAGGCTTACCGCAGCACCGGCGTTCTGGAGCGCGCCGTGGAGATGATGGCCTACCCGCAATGGGGGCCGGAGTTTTCCGTCGGCCACGCCGTTATCGACGCCCACCACAGGAAGCTTTTCGAGTCGGTGGCGCTGCTGATGCGCATGATCGACGCTGACGATTACGGCAAGCTGGATTCCGTCATCGACTTCCTGGCCAAGTACGTCGATGTCCATTTCAAGACCGAGGAACGGCTGATGGAGGCCTGCGACTATCCATTCTACCGTGACCACAAGGCGCAGCACGAGCGCTTCACGGCCGTTTTTTCCTGCCTGGTTGAGGAGTTGGCCGACCCCGGCACTCACGGCGCCTACATCGCCTTCCGGGTACGCATTCTGGTGGTGGACTGGCTGCTCAACCACACCACTAAAAGCGACCCGCACCTGGGCAAGTATCTGGCCCGGGCGGCTTGCTGACCAGTATCCCTGGACAGTATCCCCTTCCCCGGGGAGGCGCGCAACCATGTGCGCGCCAGGGGGCGCGTCTGGCCAGCCGCCGCTGTTGGCGGTGGCCTGGCGCCCCCTTGTTAATTAAACGTACAGCTTCTCGAACAAGGCGCGGATGGCCGGGCTTTCGCGCAGGATGTTGAGCGACAGGTCGGAGTGGCCTTTGGCGTAGCCGTTGCCGATGGTCAGGCGGGCGGTGTCGTCTTTACCGGGTTGAAAAGGCGCCAGACTTCTGGCGAATCCCTGCCCGTAGCGGTGGCGGGGCAGTCCAAATCGCTTGTCCGGCAAGGCTTGATTAATTTATAATTCGAAACCGGGTAAAGCGGAAACATAGGGTTCCAGTACGGTTTGGTAGACGTTTTCCAGCCGACGGATGTAGCCAAGATAATGGGTTATGCAATTTTGGGCTTCGATCCAGGCGTCGATGAAGCTCAGGGTAGCTCCAGGAATTGTTGCCCCCCACGGGAGAGTATCTAGGCGTTGGAGATAGCGTTCCAATGGTTTCCTGAGCAGGTACCAGAAATCGGAAATGCTGCGCAGCGGGAACTGCAAGCGGCTGGCATCGTAGCGGTAGATCATGTCCGCCAGGGCGGCGGCGCCAAGCCGTTCCAAGCCGAGTCTTTCCAGGACTGTTTCAGTGAAGCCGGCTGGCCGCAGAATCCACCGGTAGAGACAGCACAGAATTTGAAACATGAGCTTGCAATAGTCAGTGTGGTTCAGGTAGCCGTAAGAACGTTGCCGGGCCAAATCGTCGATGTCCCACAGCAGCGTTCCCATGGTTTGGCGGGCCCGGCGGGCCATGTCCCCCGGTAAGGGCTGGGCTTGTTTCCGGGGACCAGCGGAGGCTTGAGTGGGCTGGGTGCGCTTGGGGGCGGCATTGGATTCCTTGGAGCCGGCGGCGGTACTGGCTGGCGGCGCGGCGCGGGCGGCAAGATAGGCGTCATACTTTTTCTTCTTTTCCCGGTTTCCGAGAATTTCCCAGGCGTTCTTGATGGTGATAAAGATGGCTTGTGATTCGGGAGAGCCAGCGTTCATGTCGGGATGGTGGCGCAACGCCAACTCGCGGTACCGGGACTTGATCTGTTCCGCGGAGGCTTGCGGGGACAACCCGAGTGTCCGGTAATGCTGGAGCGAATTGCTTATTTCCTGGTCGGTGTTAGGCATGGTTTATTGGAGAGCTCTAAAAGACTCCATGTCGTCTCCCGTGCCCCAACTTGGGCAGAATTGACTGAATGCCGCAGTGTAGCAGGGCCATCGCCACGGAGTGAGCGCAGCATGACTTGGCATGGCATCCGATGCTTGACCTCAAGTTGTAAAAAAACTATTGAGCCCGAAGGGTTCGCCTAACATTCAGTTAACCTGCAATTCCGGCCCGAAGGGATTGGCGTGGTTTGTGCCGAGCGAAGCGACTGCAATTTTCATGACTAAAGGAATTGTCAGGTTGAACTGTTTGTTGGATGTCTCTTCCTTAGTCAATTATTCTTATTTGCCACCATAAGGAAGACCCGGTTTTCCCAGTTCCTTCAGAAACTTATTGTGTTTTTTCGACGCCTCAAGAATGCTTTTTTCAATCTCCAACAAATTGTTGTTCACTGCCGCAAGATCAATCTCTTCTTCCTGGATCGCCGTGCTGATGTAGCGGGTAATGTTGAGGTTAAAGTCGTTGGTCTTGATCTCGCCCATTGAAACTCGGCGTGAGTACCGCTCTTCCTCCCTTCGGAATTGGTAGGTAGAGACGATCTTTTCGATGTGCTCCGGTGTTAACTGATTCTGCCGCTTACCCTTTTCAAAGTGCTCGCTGGCATTGATGAAAAACACATCGTCGGGCTTTTTGCATTTCTTGAGCACCAGAATGCACACAGGAATCCCGGTCGAGAAGAAGAGGTTTGCCGGAAGTCCGATCACGGTGTCGATATTGCCGTCCTCCAGCAATTTCCGGCGAATACGTTCTTCGGCACCTCCACGGAAGAGGACGCCGTGGGGTAAAATAATCGCCATTGTCCCTTCATCGGATAGAAAGTGAAATCCGTGCAAGAGAAAGGCAAAGTCGGCGGCCGACTTGGGAGCCAAGCCATAGTTCTTGAAGCGGAAGTCTTCGCCCAAGGCGCCGGTGGGTTCCCATCGGTAACTAAAAGGCGGATTGGCTACTACGGCGTCGAACTTTTGCTTTTTGGCGGGGTTTTGCTCGTTTAGGATACCCCAATCGTTTAAGAGAGAATCGCCATGGTGAATCTCGAATTCCGAATCTTTTACGCCATGTAGAAGCATGTTCATCCGCGCCAAGTTGTAGGTAGTGATGTTCTTTTCCTGCCCATAAATTTTGCCGATACCATGTGCGCCAATCTGGCCACGGACGTTGAGGAGGAGGGAGCCAGAACCACAAGCAAAGTCAAGGATTTTGGAAAAATGCTTCTTCTTGCCAGTGCTGGGATCTTGGCTATCCAGAGTAACAATCTCAGACAGGATGGTGGAAATCTGCTGGGGAGTATAAAATTCACCGGCCTTCTTGCCCGATCCGGCGGCAAACTGCCCAATCAAGTATTCGTAGGCATCGCCCAAGATATCGCTGGATGTAGAAAACTTGGCAATTCCTTCGGCGATTTTGGTGATGATGGTACAGAGCTTAGTATTGCGTTCGGTGTAGTTCTTGCCGAGTTTCTCCGATGACAGATTGATTTCTGAGAACAAGCCTCCAAAGGTGCTTTCAAAGGATTCGTTTTCGATGTACCGAAAGCCATCTTCCAAGCGATGAAGTAAATCGTTGTGCTGGGTACGAGCCAACTCCGAAATACTGCTCCATAGAAAATCTGGTTTGACGACATAATGGACCTTGCGCCGCATCTGCAATTCAAATTGGGCAATGTCGTCGGCGTTGTTCTTGTACCACAAGGACAGAGGCGAAAGGCTACCGCCCACGGCTACTACTGGATAGTCCTTGCCCAGCTCTTTTTTAACCGCAGTTTCGTAGTTGTCCGAAAGATAGCGTAAGAACAAGAACGAGAGCATGTAATCGCGAAAATCGTCAGCATTCATCGAGCCGCGCAGGTCGTCGGCAATTTGCCAAAGAGTATTGCCTAGTTCTTTCTGGCCTCTGTCAGTCATAGTTATCCTCTGTTGAAAGAAAATTTGTACTTTTCGAGTAGTTTTCCGAACACATCTTTTAGAACAGTTTCCACAGCAGGTGCCATCAAGTTGCTTTGATAGTAGTATGCATCCTTATGAGAAAGCGAGTTAATAGTATTCGCTACATTTTCTGGGTCATTAACACCAATTTGGCTGAGCACATAGTTAATATTTCCTTTCCCTAGAAAGGAGGAAATGTTTTCAAGTATCTGTCTAAGCATTACTACATGATGTGCATATAGACCCGAACGGATTGCCTCATCCAGCACCTGTAATAGGTGGAGGTGAAATAGGAAAACACTGTCACCAAGATCCCTGAGTAAATGGTCGTCTGCATTCTTGTCAAGAGTGAAGAGTTTGGTCAGATTCTTATACCGAGAACTTTTACTACCTTTCATTAACCGGTCCGCCAGAATCGAAAACAATCCTACGTGATGCGTGGTAATTATCAATCGTTTCTTGAGATAGTGCTGCTCAATTTGCTGAAAAATTGAATCAGCAGTAATATAGATATTGTGCTCATCCAGGCTGGATACAGGGTCGTCGATAAAAACATGGGCATCTTGCTCATTCGACCATCCATCAACCTCTAGAAGCGCTAAAAAAAAGCACCAGACAAAGATGCGTTCTTCACCTCTGGAAATTTTAATAGGCTCTTCATCATCATTATTCAGGAAAAAAGAAATGGATTTAATACCGTCCTCGGGATTTTCGTGGGGATTAAACTTGAAGGTGTAAGTAGGTGCATACATTGCCAGCTTGTCCATAATGATTTCAATATTTTCGTACAAGAAACTATGAAACTTGTTTAGACTGCTGCTCACGATTTGTAACTCAATATTCGCACCATCATGATCTTCATCATTATCCCAAACAAATAGGTCTTCACTATAAGCGTTGTAATAAACGCCTGCATGATGCCCGCTTTCAGGGTCTTTGGTTATGTCCTTATAGGCTACTGATAATCTCGTCTTACCTGTGCCGTTAAATGCATAAATGAGAACAATGTTTTGACTTAGGTCCTTTAGCTGTTTGGCAATTTCGTCTATTTTCATTTTCCACCCTCGGTGGCGGCCGGGAACAACTGCTGCATCAGCCCCTTTTTATGCATCTTGAGTGTCTCGATTTTCTGAACCTGTGCGGCAATCAGCTCGTCAAGGGAAGACAGGCAATCAGCGATTTTTTGTTGTTCGGGGAGGGAGGGTATTTGGAATGGGATTTCTTTCATAATATCAACACCAACAACGTTCTTTATTGCACCACCGGCAGATTGTGAAAGTAGCTTTTCCTGATTCAAAGGCAATTCAAGAATATACTTGACAAAAGAAACAATGACATTTGATTTGACCGTCAGTTTTAAGAGTGCCTGATTTATTAAGCCTTCTTTGCATTTCTCAGGAATTACTGCAAACCGCCCCATAGTCCCTGAACAACTCATTATTATGTCATTCTGTTCAACAGAGAACCTTCTCAGTTCCTTGAATTTTTCAGCCGTTATGAAGTACCGGAAAGAACTGAAATCCGCATATATTGCGTGCGACTGTTCATAAACCGCATACCCGTTTTTAACAAAAATGTTTTTTGTTAATGCGCCTCCAAAAGGACCGCGGACAAACTTACAAATATCACCAAATCGCTTCTCCTCCCACTCCCCCGCATCCCGGAACTCCGGAAAGCGCAAGCACGGCACGGTTTCGCCTTCAGCTGGAAAAAGCTGTTGCATCAGGCCTTTTTTGTGGAGCCCTAGGGCGGTTAACTTTTGTTTGTGGGCAGCAATCAGCTCGTCGAGTGAAGACAGACAATCAGCGATTTTTTGTTGTTCGGGGAGGGAGGGGAGCCAGAACCTAAAGGACCGAATTTGTGTAAAATTCAATCCCTGTCTATTCCCACCGGCTTGAAAACTATCAATTTGTTTTTGTCCATACTCTGACAGCAAGTATTGGTTCAAGAATTTAGGATCTAATTCAGAATCTCTTGTACGAATAATGCAAACGTGCTGATTAACATTCCCACCTTCTATTGCGTGATTCGCAATGGCACTACGGCCAATTGAAGCACCGGTAATGTTTAGGAGCACATCATTTTTCATTATCTCTGTACCGGAAAAGGTTGAGTGTGTTTCTTCATCAATGTACGCAATGTCCTCTAAAAGTAAGATACCCCAGCCCACATTTTGACTTCGAACGAATGGACGCCCTTCAACCCTATAGTTTTTGTCACCACCATTCGGTGTTACGCCGCTGCCGACTTTTATGGATTTGTCCCCAACAGTACTCTCCTCCCACTCCCCCGCATCCCGGAATTCCGGAAAGCGTAATTTTGGAACACTCATATTTGTTCCTTTGTTTCCGCGCCGGTGTGTGTCATACCTTCCAGCAATTCCACTAACTGGTAGACCGTGGTGCAAGGATTGGATTTATCAGCTGATAAGCCTTGCTCCAGAAAATCATTATGTAAGCGCTTGGCGTTTCTCAGGGCGTCTGGAAGTTTGGCGATGGTTAGAGTGAACAGGTTCGGATCACTTTTATTGTACTTAATGCCAAGGGCGCTTGTAAGTTGGCCTTTAATCAGGTCGCGGTCAGTCCCGGTGTTCTGGTAGCGGAAATGTAAAAGGTACCAGAGTTCGAAACAGGGATTCGACCATGCTACCAAGACCTTGGGTTTTTTGTGCTCGGCTTGCTGCAAGGCAGTATTGAAGTCTGCTAGCGTATGGCCACCGCCGTTTGTTCGTTCAGCGTCCCGGTCAATGATAATCCAACGCTGTTCGAAATCCTTAAAAGTCAATCCACCATCTTGGAAGGCTAGAAGGTCTGCTAAGACACCGCTTGGGTTTGTATGGCTATGAGATGCGATAACGCAGGAACGGGAGGAGAGCTGTTGAGATTCCTTTAGTCGGGCAAACCATGACTCAAAATACAACCGTTCAGTATTCTCTCCCTCACAGGCAATGATGAGGAGTGAGCGTTGGTTGCGCAGCCTTTCTTTTCGCGCCTTGTGGCTCTGGAGGCGACTACGATCCTCTCGATCATCTTTTAAGCGCCGGGCCATTAATGCTTCTCCAAAGCAAAATTGCCTAAAAAGGGGATGGCCCCGTATCTCCCCTGGATGTAGTGCTTCTCGATATTATCAGTGGAGCGAACGTTTTTATATTCTGTCAAGGACGTCACATGAGTAGCGCCTGCCGTTTCCTTTTCAACAAACCAGATCTGGGATTTATGAAACAGGTTTTGATCAAGCAGATTGGTGTCGTGGGTAGCGAAAATCAATTGCGCATGCCTTGGGTTTTGTACCGGATCATTGAAAAGATGCACCAAGGCCCGAGTCAGCATAGGATGCAGGCTGGCATCCAGCTCATCAATCACCAAAACCTTGCCATGGAGCAGTGTATCAATAATCGGAGCCGACAGGCAGAAATACTTCTTTGTGCCTTCAGACTCATCTCTGGCAAAATCAAATTCTGTTTCTCCGGTAACCTTATTGTCAGAACCAAGACGTTGATGGCTGGACCGCAAGCCAATCTTTTTTAAGGGAGACTCTGCCTGGCGTAATTGTTCCCGCACTTCTACCGGTAAGGGCATGGAATCGATATCGGCGCTCTGCAAGTCTTTCTCTTCCACCTGCAGATTGCTAATGCCTAAGTCGGCTGCCTGTATCAACTTCATGATCTGGTCGCGGAAACTTTGCTGTTTCAGTTGTTGAATGGAGTAGCCCAAATAGGCTGAGGCATGCATTCCGTTTAATAGATTGAGGTTTTGAAACCAAGCCAGGATTTTTCGGGAAACGGGACCGCCTTCTTGATCACAGCGCCATAAGAAGAGGCTGTTGGTCAGGACCTTAACGCCTTTTCCTTCCTTGAATCTGTCCGGATTGACGTATAACTCGGCCTCGCCTAAGTCCCGGAAGAACAATTTAGCTTCTTTGCCCTTCTCGTCGGCAAAAAGCCATTCGGCATACACCGTGGAAGCGTCAATCTCAAAGCCGTAACGGTATTTTACATCGCCAACGATGAAGACCATTTCGAAAGAGCTGGATGCATCCATTGTTTCCGTGGATAAACGGTAGGGATCATAGGGGATGATGTCGGTGGATTGGATGATTTTTGGCTGATTGAGCACCAGGGCCTTCATGTAGTCGAAAGCCCTAAGAAAATTGCTTTTACCGCTGGCATTGGCCCCATAGATAACAGCACTGGTCAAAAGAGACAGGCCCTTAGCGGTAAAACAGTTCAAACTATTGCCTGTGCCGGAAACCATGCTGAATTGGAGCGGATCCTTGATAGAACGATAGTTATCAAAATTGAACTCAACAAGCATCTATTTACCCTCTAATACAGGTAATATAGCTTGTATTTGCATAAATGTCACGCATATTGACATTATATTCCATGATTTACCGCTCATACGCCGCCAATCCTGAGATTTCTTTGCCTTGGGCCAGTTTGTGCAAGAGCGGTGTCAGGTCTTCCATCAAGTCCAGCTCCTTTTGGGTCCGAGCCTTCCAACCCATTTCCAGGGGAGCGAGCAGGTCGCTCAGGGTTTCGCCATCGAAGATCATCCGCTGGATGATTCCATCAATAAACCCTTGCAGGGACGCAGGTTCAAGTCCGTGCTTGGCCGACAGTTCGGTGATGCGCTGGGCATTTTTTTCGGACTTGAAGTCCTGGTAGCCCTGCTTGATCTCTTTTTCGTTCAAACCTTGGCCAGATTTAAGCGTACTGATATAGGCGGCAATGTCCTCGCGCTCATCCACAAACTTGGCATCGGCGGCGATCAGGCCAATCAGTTCGTCTCGGGTCATCGTTTGCTTGCCCGGCGTAGCTTGGGTGTAGGAGGAGATCAAACCCATAATGTAGTCGTAGTCGATCATGGCCGAAGCGAAGAGCACAAACTCAAAATCCAGTTGCTGGGTTTGGTCGTTGTCATCTCCCCATTTGCTCTGCTTGGCTTTGAGCCTTTGAGCGGTTTCCAAGTACACACCACGGAAACCCCAGAGCTGGTCGGCGGGCAATACCGCTTCAATCTTCTGACTGTCTTCGGGACCGATGTCGGTGTATTGGTCCAACTGGGTTTTAAGCCGCTGAACTTCTTTGAAGAGGTTGATGAACTGGCCTCTAGCATCATCGCCTTTTAAGTTGGCCACTTCTTCGGGTGCACAAGCCAGACCCTGGGAAGTCATGAACTTGTCCAAAGCCGCCACCGCCCCTTCCAGTTTGCCAATCACCACCGGCGCGGGATCGACCAGCCAGATTTCCTTGGCCCGGTCGGTCTTTTCACCGGAAAAAAGGGCAATCGCCTCGTTGACCGCTTCCTGTTGCTGGCGAAAATCCAGAATAGTGCCGTAGGGTTTGGTGTCGTTCAGAATGCGATTGGTGCGGGAAAAGGCCTGAATCAGACCGTGGTACTTTAGATTTTTATCCACATACAGCGTATTGAGGTACTTGGAGTCAAAACCGGTCAGGAGCATATCCACTACAATCACGAGGTCGATCTTCTGGCCATGCCCATAGTCCTGGTTCGGGTACTGCTGGTCTTTGATGCGCTTCTGGATGTCCTGATAGTACAAATCGAAGTTGTTGATATCGTGGTTGGTTTTGTAGCTGGTATTGTAGTCGGTTATGATGGCCTTGAGGGCGGCCTTCTTCTCGTCCGGTGCATGCTGATTGTCCGCCCGTTCCTGGGGAAGGTCTTCCTGAATTTGCTGGACATCCTTGTTGCCCTCCGCCGGGGGTGAAAAGACACAGGCGATATTCAAGGGCCGGAACGAACTGTCTTCGGCCAGCCGTTGGGCTTGGATTTTCTGGAATAGTCGGTGGTATTCGATGGCGTGGTTAATAGAGGCCGTGGCCAAGACAGCGTTGAATCGCCTGCCCGCGGTAGCGGCATCGTGCTTGTCCAAAATGGCTTTGACTATGGCTTCCTGGGTCAGACTCTCCCCTGGTTTTGGCGTGGCTTTGCCTTCGGCCTTGAAGTAATCAATATGAAAGCGGAGTACATTGCGGTCTTCGATGGCGTGAGTAATGGTGTAGGCATGCAGCTGTTTCTGGAATACATCGTCGGTGGTTATCAGTGTGGCTTCTTGACCTTCGATTTGCTGATACGTGGCGTTTTTCTCAAAAATGGGCGTACCGGTAAAACCAAACAATTGGGAATTGGGGAAAAATTCTTTGATAGCCTGATGATTTTCGCCAAACTGCGACCGATGGCATTCGTCAAAAATGAACACCATGCGCTTGTTGCGCAGGGGTTCCAGGCGTTCCTTATAATTGCGCTTGTTGCTGCCATCCAAGGCCAAGCCAAGCTTCTGAATGGTCGTGACAATGACCTTGTCGGCGTAGTCGTCGGACAAAAGCCTACGGACCATGGCTTCAGTGTTGGTATTCTCTTCCACACAGCCTTCTTGGAACTTGTTGAACTCCTCGCGGGTTTGGCGGTCCAAGTCCTTACGGTCCACCACAAAGAGGCATTTTTCCACGTCGGGATTGTCCTTGAGCAGGGTCGAGGCTTTGAAAGATGTTAAGGTTTTGCCGCTGCCCGTGGTGTGCCAAATGTAGCCGTTTCCCCGGTTCTGGTGGATGCAGTCCACAATGGCCCGCACCGCATAAATCTGGTAAGGACGCATCATCAGGAGCTTTTGCTCGCTGGCCACCAGCACCATGTACCGGCTGACCATGGCGCCCAGCGTACATTTGGCCAAAAACTGTTCGGCGAAGTCGTCCAGGTGAGTGATTTTTTTATTGGCTTCGTCGGCAAACTGATACAAAGGCAAGAACCGTTCGTCGGCGTCAAAACTGAAGTGGCTGGCGTTGTTATTGGCAAAATACCAGGTATCGCTCCGGTTGCTGATAATGAACAATTGCACAAAACACAACAGTGTCCGCGCATAACCGTTTCCCGGTTCATTCTTGTAGTCCACGATTTGTTGCATAGCCCGACGGGGACTGATGGCCAAAGTTTTCAGTTCAATCTGCGCTATAGGCACACCATTGATCAAAAGCATGACGTCGTAGCGCTGGTGGCTGTTTTCTGTGTTGATCCGGAGTTGATTCACCACCTCGAAGGAGTTCTTGCACCAGTCCTTGATGTTCACCAGAGTATAATGGAGTGGCGTACCATCTTCCCGCTCGAAGGTGTTCCGTTCGCGCAAAATCCTGGCGGCGGCAAAAACGTCAGCGCTAATAATCTCATCCATCAGCCTGGCAAACTCGGAATCGAGCAGTTTGACATGGTTAAGAGCCTCAAACTTTTCCCGAAAGTTTAGCTTCAGCGCCGCAAGGTCACGAATATCTTGGCGATAGGTGTATTTGAGCTCTTGAAGTTTGTTGAGAAAGGCTTGTTCTATCTGGCTTTCGCTGGTCATGCACACATCCTATAGGAATTTAGTGAAAAACTGAAGCCTGGATACATAACGGTCAGTTTGCATTGAATACTGGTAATTTTTTTTTCGCGCCGAAGGCACCAACCTAACACTCATTTCTACCGTTCAGCCTAACACTTTTCACTGAAATTAGCTATTTCTTCTATAATATACCATTCTGATGTTTTAGCAAGAGCTTTAATGAACAGCAATAGCGCGACGCCATTGAGCAAGTTCAATACAGTTAAGTATTTATTAAAATACTGCGCCAGCCGCCCCTGGTATATAAAATCCCGCCTGAACTAGTGAGCAGGTTGTCTTGACTGGCCACAGCTGCCAGGCCAGCCGCCCAGCTGGCTGCTTCTTCCTCGGGGAGGCGCGCAACCTTGTGCGCGCCAGGGGGCGCGTCTGGCAGCCGCCGCTTGAACGGCGGTGGCCTGGCGCCCCCTTGCTTCCTAAACGTACAGCTTTTCGAACAGGGCGCGGATGGCCGGGCTTTCGCGCAGGATATTCAGCGACAGGTCGGAGTGGCCCTTGGCGTAGCCGTTGCCGACGATCAGCTCGATGTCCTTGCCGACGCCTTCGGCGCCCAGGGCGGCCTTGGTAAACGAGGTGGCCATCGAGAAGAAGTAGATCAGCCCTTGTCCCTTGGTGATCAGGATGCTGGTCATTTCGGTGTTGGGCACGTTGACGTTGTTGATGGTGACGTCACAGCCGCGCTCGCCGGTGATGGCGATGACTTTGTGGTAGACGTCGATGGCGTCGGTGGCGTCGGCCACGATGACGTCGGTGGCCAGCTTCATGTCGACGATGCGCTGGGCGTTTTCCTGGGAGTACTCGACGACGATGACCTTGCCGTAGGGGCCGACGTTTTTCATGGCCTGGTAGCAGCACAGGATGCCGGACTTGCCGCCGCCGCCGATGATGCAGACGGTGTCGCCTTCGCGCACCAGGCGGTCCACCTGGGCCGGGGCGCCGGCTACGTCCAGGACGGCCAGGGCCAGTTTCTCAGGTAAGTCGGTGGGGACGATGGCGAAGATGCCGCTCTCGAACAGGATGGCCTGGGCCACCACGTCCACTTGGTCGGAGGCCGGGTCCAGCTTGACGATGCGCTCGATCTTGAGCGGGGTAAGCGACAGCGACACCAGGGTGGCGATGCGGTCGCCGACTTTGAGTTTCTGGTTGGGGTAGTGCTTGCCGATGGCCCGCACCGTGCCGATGAGCATGCCGCCGGAGCCGGTGACCGGGTTCTGCATTTTGCCGCGCTCGGCCACGATGCCCAGGATCATGGCCTTCATCTTCTCGGCGTCGCCGTCGCAGGCTTTCTTGATCTGGGTGTAGCTGGCCGAGTCGATATTGAGGGTGCTGACGTCGATCAGCACTTCGTTGTCGTAGATGGTCATGGTATTGTCGAGCTTCTGGGCCGGCTGGGGCAGGATGCGCTTGGCGTCCAGTACCCGGTGGCTGCCGTAGCGGCAGGCTTGGGGCGCGGTGGTGGTCATAGTCTTGGCTCCTTGCAGGCGTTCATGAACTGCCGCGGCTGGCAGCGTGGTTTCAGTGTAGCATTTGGGGGCGAATTCCGCAACGGTGGCTGGCTCCCGGGCGAGCCTAGCAGGGTGTTGAAAAACGCGGATGCGGCTTTTCAACACTTCAAAAGCCGGTACAATTACGCAGCATAGCGCAAGCTATGCGAGGAATTGTTAAGGTTGTTGAGAAAGCAACCGGCTTTTTCAACAACCTGCTAGTGCGCTTGTAAAGCGCGCTTGCAAAGTTGCTATGGCAAGCGTAGTATGGAAGCAGTGCAAGCGCTGCTAGGCGGCCAAGTGACCGGGCGCGCGGGCGGAATCAAGACTAGCAAAGGGGGGGCGATGCTGCTCGATACGGCGACGATTGCGTTTATGACCGGTCTGATGTTTGCCACTCTGACCGTAGCCGTGTTCGCGCAATTCCGGGTAAATGTCAGTTACCGGGGTGCCGGCTGGTGGCTGGTGGGCACGGCCCTGCAGGCGGTGGGTTTTATTCTGATGCTGGCCATCACGGTCGGCCCTATCCGCCGGCTGGCCATGTTTGCCAACCCGCTGGTGGTACTCGGCCAGATGCTGCTGTACGGCGGCACCGTCCGGTTCCTGGGCAAACCGGCGCACGGCCGGCTGGTGGCGCTGGGTTATGCTGCCTTCCTGGCAGTTTATTATTATTTTATTTTTATCGACAGTAGCCTCATGGGGCGCAGCCTGGTGGTGTCAGTGGCGACGGCCTTGGTGGCCGGCCTGATAGCCCTGAGTATTTTGGCTGGTCGGCAGCGCTCGTACGCCGGCTCGGCGATCTTTACCGCGACCGTATTCCTGGCCTACAGCCTGTTTCAGGCGACGCTGACGGCGGCGACGTTTGTGCTGCCGCCGCTCATCTCCTACGCCGACATCAAGCTGGTTCCCGTCCGGGTGATTTCCTTCATCGTACCGATGATAGCCAGCCTCCTGTGGACCTTCGGCTTTGTCCTTATGTTTAGCCAGCGGCTCAACGCCGAGAACCTGGACCGCAACCGCGAGCTGCAGCTGGTGCTTAAGGAAGTCCATCACCGCATCAAGAATAACATGAATACCATGGTCAGCCTGCTGTCGCTGCAAGCCGACAGCCTGGACGACGCCACGGCCGTGGCGGCGCTGACCGAAGCCGGCGAGCGCCTGCAAAGCATGGGGCTGCTGTACGACAAGCTTTACCGGTCAGCCGACTTTTCCGAGCTGTCATTGCGCGACTACTTGCCGGCGCTGGTCGACGATGTCCTGGCCAACTTTCCGCGCAGCGCTAACTTGAGCGTGGAGAAGGCGGTCGACGATATCCGCTTGGATGCCAAACGCCTGCAGCCGGTGGGGCTCATCGTCAACGAGTTGCTGACCAACGCCATGAAGTACGCCTTTAGCGGGCGCTCCGGCGGGCAGATAGCGGTCACGGCCCGGCTGGACGGTGGCCTGGTCCGCGTCACGGTGGCCGACGACGGGCCAGGCTTGCCGCCCGGGGTGGACTTTCAGCGTTCGACCGGCTTTGGGCTGATGCTGGTCAAGGCGCTGGCCGAGCAGCTCAATGGAAACATTTATCTGGAGCCTGGGGTTGGTACCCGCGTGGCGTTGGAGTTTAAGCGCTAACAGGGTGTTGAAAAACGCGGATGCGGCTTTTCAACACTTCAAAAGCTGCTAAGGCTGGCTGGCTGGCTGGACACGGCTGGTCGCCGCTGAAGGGTTTAATGGGGAGGCATCATGGCTGAGGTGGATTGCCGGGAGCTGGTCCCGGAGCGCTGGGACGATCTGGAGCGCTTGTTTGGCGAGCGCGGCGCCTGTGGTGGCTGCTGGTGCATGTCGTGGCGGACGGCCAAGGGCGAGCGCTGGGAGCGGCTGAAAGGCGAAACCAACCGGCAGCGTTTCAAGGCGCTGGTGCTGGCTGGCCAGGCGCACGGCGCTCTGGCCTACAGTGGGGGACAACCGGTTGGCTGGTGCTCTTTTGACCGACGGCGCGATTTTTTGCGGCTGGACCGGGCGCCGAGCCTGGCCTGCGACGATGCCGATCAGGTCTGGTCGTTGCCTTGTTTCTATATACATCCCAAATTTCGCGCTCAGGGCGTGGCCGCGGCCTTGCTGGCTTTTGCGCTGGGAGTGCTGCGCGACCAATACCGGGCGGCGATTATCGAAGCTTACCCGGTCAAGTCCAAGGCTGGCCAGAAGCTGACGGCGGCTTTCGCCTGGACCGGCACCGCGTCGCTGTTCCTGAAGGCCGGCTTCCTGCCGGTCGGCAAGCTAGACGGCGGCAAGCAGCGCATGCGCTGGCAGCCGTGAGCGGCCATGATTATTCGTGATACGAATATAACAGATTGGCTGCTGGAGGGCGACGAGCCGGCGCTGGTCTATCAGGTGAGCCGCGACTTGTTGGACCTGCCGGCTAAACGACTGGAGGCGCTGCGGAAACGTATACCGGCCGGCCCCTGGGCGGGCCGGCTCCTAGAGCGGCGGCGGCCGGACGGACACTGGGGCAACGGCTGCTACAACCCTAAGTGGACTTGCACCCACTACGTTTTGTTCGAACTACTGCAGACCGGCCTGAGCGGCGACAATGCAGCCTGCCGCGCATCGGTCGGCCTGCTGCTGAACAGCCCCCAGGGGGTCGACGGCGGCGTCAACTACGCCCGCACGGTGGCCTACAGCGACGTCTGCGTCAATGGCGTGGTCCTGAACCTGGCGGCCTATTTCGGGGTCGAGGACGGGCGGGTGGACAGCCTGGTCGATTACCTGCTGCAGGTGCGGATGGCGGACGGCGGCTGGAATTGCGAATACTACCGCGAGGCCCGGCGCAGTTCGCTGCACACCACCATCAGCGTGGCCGAGGGCCTGGCCGGCTACCTGGCGGCGGGGCGCGCCTACCGGGCGGCCGAACTGCGCCAGGCCCTGGCCGACGGCGTCGAGTTTATCCTGCGCCACGAATTGTTCAAGTCGATGACTTCCGGCGAAATAATCAGCGACCAGTTTTTCAAGTTCGCTTTTCCGGTACGCTGGAAATACGACATCCTGCGCTGCCTGGATTTTTTCCGGGCTTGCCGGCTGCCGTTTGACCAGCGCATGGACGACGCGTTGGATTGCCTAGCGGCCAAGCGTTCGGCCGATGGCCGCTGGAAGGCCGCCGCCCAAGCAGGCAAAACTTTCCTCACGCTGGAGCCGAACGGGAAGGCCGGCCGCTGGAATACCCTGCGGGCGCGGCGCGTTTTCCGCTGGCTCGACCGTACCCGGGCGTTAGCCTGAGCCCAGGGCAGCCGATTGGTTGCGGTGCGGGTCTCAGGTGATCATCCGGATGCCGGTCGGTTCCTTGATGTAATCGTGTTGCGCCAGTTCGTGGATCAACCGGGCCAGGCTGGCTTTATGGCCGTGAAAAAGGCTTTCGCCCTCCAGCGCCACGCCGCGGGCCGAGACCAGGAGCTCGCCGTTGGTCGCCAGCGCCCAGTACCAGCCGATTTCGGTGTTGACGGGGTGGGTTGAAAGGGCATCGGCGAACCAGAACTTGCCGTCGCGGGTGACGGCGAAGCGGCCGTAAAAAAGGTAGCCATGTTCCTCGACGTCGGACAGGCTGCTGATGTCCGGCAGGCTGGTCAGGCGGACGGTTAGGACGTTGGCCTGCGGGCCGGCGGCCGCCGCGGGGACTTTGCCAGCTGAAGCTTGGCTGGCGGTGCCTGTTTTTTTCATGATGGTCTCCTGCCGGCAGGGGCTGGGAACGCCGCTCGGGCGGATCCGCCTTCCTGCCTAAGCAAGTATAAGCAGTTTACGGCCGGGAATCCAGTTTTTTGCAGATTTGATGCTCGGCCGTCTTGGCAAACCCGTTAGCCAAATTCCGTCGCCGCCAGCAGCAATAGCCGGCCGAAGAGCGCCAACCGTTGGGTCATGCGGCCGGGGAAGGTGGCCTCGATGTAGGCTGAGGTGTCGTGGCGGGTGTGCCATATCTCGCCGGCTACGCCGTAATTGAGGGGCACCTGGGTATAGCCGTCACGTTCGCCCAGGGTCCAGTTGGTGGCTTCGAAGTAGGCGTGCTGGATGCCGCGCCGGGCAAAGGGGGCAAAGTCGGAGCAGCCGGGGATGGTGGTGCCAACTGGATAGTCGCCGGAGCCGTCCTGGGTACGCAGGTCCAGGTTTTCGGTAGCGGCGCGGGCCAGCAGCCAGTCGCGCAGCCGGCCGTCCGGGCCGGCGTCGCCGTAGAGGTAGGCATAGTCGCCGACCGCCAGGCTGTCCAGGTTTATCATGACCAGGGTAGCGGCCACCGCGGCTTCGCTCATCGCCAGGGCATAGGCGCTGGAACCGCGCAGGCCGACTTCCTCGGCGCCGAAGGCGATGAAGACAAGCGTGTGCTTGGTAGGCAGCTCACGCAGCTGGGCGGCCAGAGCCAGCATCAGGCCGACGCCGGAGGCGTTGTCGTCGACGCCGCGGCCGACGTTGACCGAGTCGTAGTGGGCGCCGATGATGATTTGTTTACCGGTGGTACCTGCCCTGACGGCGCTGATGTTGGCTGAGCTGCCGGACTGGCCGTGGTTGCTGAAACTGAAATCCTGGCGGGTGGCTTCGTAACCGGCTTGAGCGAAAGTGGCGGCGATGTAATCGGCGGCCTGGCGCTCGGCCGCGCTGCCGGCCACCCGCGGGCCGATGGTTTCCAGCGCCAGGATGTGCTCCAGGGTGGCGGCGGTTAGGCTGTCGGCGACGGCCGGCAGGGGGCTGGTCGGGGTGGGCGTGGCGCAGGCGGTGGCGCCGAGGGTTAACAGTAGGAAGAGGAGTAGACCGCGGCGGGTGTGGTTGAAGGCGCGGCTGATTAGGACGGCCGCGGCTGGCTGGTTTGATTGGTTTGGCTGGTTCATGGCGGCCAGCATAGCCGATTTGGCCGACATTCCCCAAGGGGGGCGCTTCTTCCCTGCCTGACGGCAGGGCTGAACCGTGTTATATTGTAGATATTGGGTTGGCCATTGGTATACCCGTTGTATTTGGTTTTAAGGGGAGGCAGTTTATGTTGCAAAGTGCGCTATCTGGTCGAAAGTCAGGCCGACGTTATTTGGTTCTGGTGGCTATTGCGGCGTTGGCCGGTTGGCTCGGGGCCTGTGCCTGGCCGCAAAACGTCGCGCCAGCCGCGCTGCGCCTGGAGATTGAACTGCCGGTCTGGCCAACCCGGCTTGACGATCTGGCCGTGGCCGGCGCCCGCCTGCTATTGCCGGACACCACGGCCGTGACGGTCAGCCTGGGCGCCAACGGCGCGGTCCTGCAGACTGCCCAGGCGGTGCCGGTGAGCGCCACCAGATTCAGTTGCACCTTGGCCGACCTGACTGTCGGCCAGTACATCGTCACGGTTACCGCCAGCGATGACCTTAACAATTCCTCGCATAGCTTGCGCTATGCTGCGTAATTGTACCGGCATTTGAAGTGTTGAAAAGCCGCATTCGCGTTTTTCAACACCCTGCTAGGCGATTACGCCAGCGCCAGCCGCAGCCTGACCCTGACCGCTGGCGACAACCCACTCAGCCTGAGCCTGTTGCCCACCGGCGCCATCCAACTGACCCCTGGATATGGCGCTGTACTTACGGTTGGCAGCGATCGGCCAGCCATACTTGGATTCCAAGCTTCGGCCGCTGGCCGCTACACACTAGTGGCCGAGGGCACTAACTTGAGCGCTCTGGCCTGGGATCCAAACGGCTCTCCCCTAGCAGGTTGTTGAAAAAGCCGGTTGCTTTCTCAACAACCTTAACAATTCCTCGCATAGCTTGCGCTATGCTGCGTAATTGTACCGGCTTTTGAAGTGTTGAAAAGCCGCATCCGCGTTTTTCAACACCCTGCTAGTCGGTCATTCCGGCGCGCCTTTGGCCAGCTTTGACGTCGAAGCCGGCCAGGGCGGTTTCCTGGCCATCCCGGGTTCGGCCAACATTCGGCCGCGCCTGGCGCGTAGCTCGGTTGGCGTGCCGCGCGCCAGTTTTGGCGACGGCGGCCTGACCCGTCTAAACGGCTTGCCGTGCAGCGACAGCCAGGACAGCCTGACGGCCAGCGTGGTCCTAGGCGACCGGCTTTATGCCGTAGGCAACAGCCTGATTGGCGGCACGCCGTATCCCTTTGTGGCCTGTTTCAACCTGGCTAACGGCCGCCTGGACACCAGTTTTGCCGGCAAAGGCTGGCTGTTCCTGCCGCAGGCGGCAGGCGAAACGTACAGCCTGAACAGCTGCGCGTTGCAGGCCACGGCCGGCAGCAACTACTTAATCGTGGCCGGCCTATCGTACGATGGCACGGCCTACCACAGCCAGGTAGCCAGACTACAGCTAGACGGCCGGCTAGACACGGCTTTTGGTGCCAACGATTTCTGGCGCGATACCATAGCCCAGGTGGATGCCCCGGTTTTCTGCCAGGTGGATAGCGTTGGGCGCATCCTGGTGGCGTATACCGAAAATAATACCCTTCCAATGGTCTGCGCGGCGCGGCTGACGGCGACGGGAGTTCTGGATTCCAGCTTGGTGAGCGCAGCGGCCGCTTGCGGGCCACGCCGAGTACGAGCACGGTAGCCACCGGAGTGGCGCTGGGGCCGAGTGACACGTTGTTTTTAGCCTCCTGGGAAGGCAGCATGGGCACCATGCGCATCAGCCGCTTTGGCGCCGATGGTCTGCTGATGAGCACAAACTTCGGTTCTATCACTTGGTATGCAGGCACCTTCAGCAACAGTTTGCAGGTTTGCTATGACCCTCTGGCCAGCCCCGGCCCCATCGCCGTCAGCGCCGACGCCATCTATGCTTGCTACCAAGAAAATACCAACCAGAACCTGAACAAATACACTTTGAGTGGTCAGACGGCCTCAGGTACCAATTATCTGCCGCTGACTGCCGGCACCGGCCCGGCCAGCGGTTTGGTGGTGGGTTCGGGCGTGGTCTACCTGGCCGGCACCGACGGAGGCCTCAGCCAAGGCTGGTGCTCCAAGATCAATGATGATCTAACTAGCGGCCTGGCTATAGCCGACGTCGGCTTCAACAAAGATGGCGGCCTCAGCCAGTACCGTTTGATCCCGGACATCCAGCAAGTTAAAGCTCTGACGCTTTCCGCCACCGGCCTGCACCTGACCGGCACCCAGGGCGCTGGCACGCTGGCCGATCTGCGGCTGGTGACCATCGACCCGACGCTGGGTACCACCTACGCCGGCCGGCTGGGCGATCCAGTCAGCCTGGGTCAGGAGGCGGTCTACATAACTGATGTGCTAGCCTTGCGTGACGGGTCCCTGTTGGCGGTTGGCGCCATGGGCAGCGATGCCGTTGCCTTTAAGCTGGACGCTGCCGGCGCGCCGGTGGCGGGCTTTGGCAACACCTCCCAACCCGGCCTGTATCAGCTCAGCACTGGTGGCGATACGCGGTGGTTCCAGACGGCTGCCGAGGCGCCCAACGGCGACCTCTTGCTGGGCGGCTGGACGATGATTAGCGTTGACCCGTCGCCGCTCGTCATCCGGGTGGATGCCACCGGCAGCGACATGGTTAATTGGACTGTGGCCAATTGGTCGTTACCGCCTGCCGCACCTCGGCGGGTCATGGCCTTACAGTGCCTGGCCTGGGGCGAGCAGGATATCGTGCTGGCTGCCGGTCTCGTTGAAGGTGGAACGCAATCTGGCGGCCTGTACTTGATTAATCCGACCGGCGCTGTTGCGGATTGGGAAGAGCGTGGCGCCGATGCCAGCGCGAAGCCGGCCTACGGCTTGGTGGCCGCCTCGGATGGCTCGGTTCTCTGGGCTTATATCGACGACGTCAACCTGGGACTGGCGCGCATGACCATCAGCGAGTTAGCCGGTACCTGGGCGCTGACGGAGGCGGCGGCCGTAACGCTGGCGCCGCGGGCCGACTACCAGGCTAGCCGTCTGACCGTCAACGCCGACGGGCGCTGGCGCCTGGTGGCTGGCCGCGGCACTGCCGCCAATCCGCTTTTCCTGGCCGGTGGCCAACTGGCCGATCTGGTGGGCAGCCTGAGCACGGCTACCTTAGCCGGTTACAATGACGCGCCAGTCCTCCAGGCCAGCCTGCACCCGGATGGCCGCCTGTTCATCGCCTACCAAGACACCTCGAAGACGGCCGGGCCGCGCCTCTTGGCGCTGGGGCCGGACTTAAGCCTGGACGTCAGCTTTGCTTCCGGCGGCGTCCTGAGCCTGGGCGACGCGACCGTGGCCGATATCGGCGCCAGCTGCGCCGTGGCGGCGGTTCGGCCGGACGGCAGCCTGGTGCGCGGCGGCAGCCGACAGGAAGACGGCGGCCAGACCACTTTCGGCTGGCTGAGCCTGGTGGACTAGCCGATAACGGCCCCACCGTCCTACCAACACCCCGCCGCTTGCTTGAGGCCGCGGGGTGTTACTTTTTGTTGACCGTCGACTGGCGTGAGGGGCAGAGCGGAAAACCCGCAGCCAGCTTTACTGGCGAGGATTTGCAGCGGCCGACCCGACGGCGCGGCGCGTACGCCGCGCCGGCACGCCCAAAACCGGCTACCGTGAACCTCAGGGCAGCTTGAAGGTCCAGCTTAGGACGTCGTTGAAGTTGGCGTAGACGAAGAAGCCGTAGAGGACCAGCAAGACCAGGGCTTCGCGGCGGCTGAGCCTCATGCCGGTGGTGATGAGGCCTTGGATGATGACGCTGGCCAACACCAGGAAGGGTAGCGCGAAATGGGTGATGGACTGGCTGACTTCCAGGGGTCGTAGGATGGCGCAGATGCCGAGCACCACCATCATGGTAAAGGTATTGGAGGCGTAGACTTCGCCGATGCTGACTTCGCTTTTGCCTTTGAGGGTGGCGTTGACGGCGATGGACAGTTCCGGCAGGCTGGTGCCCAGGGCGAATAGCACCACGCCGAGGGCCAGCGGCGGGATGCCGGCGGCTTGGCCCATGGTTTGGCCGCCGGAGACGGCCCAGTCGGCGCCGAAGACGATAGCGGCTAGGCCGGCCAGCATTAGCAGGATGCGTAGCGCGAAGGGGATGGTCCTGCCGGCGGGGGCGGCTTGATGCAGGGTTTGGGTGGTTTGGGTGGCGGCCTGGTCTTTGAGGGCGCCGCGGATGACGGACACGATGTACGGCAGGTAGCACAGGATAAGCAGGATGCCGTCCACCCGTCCGAGGCGGCCGTCGTGGCCGAGCACCAGCACCAGGGTGGTGGACAGGATCATCCAGCTGGACTCGCGATCCTTGATTTGCAGCGTGGTCTCGATAGGGCGGATGAGGGCGCAGACGGCCGTCACGAAGGTCAGGGTGACGAAGTTGGAGCCGACGATGTTGCCCAGGCTGACGTCGCTTTGGCCTTGGAGGGCGGCGACGCTGGAGATCATCAACTCCGGCAGGCTAGATAGGACGCTGACGCCCAGTACGGTTACCACTAGTTCGTTGATGCGCAGGCGGTGGGCGATGGGGCCGATCTGGCGGGTAACTAGTTCGCTGCCGGCCAGCAGCAGGGCCAGTCCGCCCAGGAATAACAAGACCGCGATTACCATGATGTCATCCTTTCGCTGGGCGGCCAGCTGGGCGCCGCGCCATGAAGACAGTATGATTCAGGGGCGGCCACTCTGCAAGCGGCTGACTGGCGCTTGAGCAGCGAGGCGACGCTTGACAAGCCGGTCGGCGCGGCTACACTGCTAACAGGCTTGTATCAGGTACTCAGGAGCGCGCATGGCCCACAGTTTCAGTCTCGATTACGGTGGCAGACGCTACCAGCTTACCCTTGACGATGCCGCAGCCAGCTGGTACTTGAACCTGGCCGGCAGCGAGGCGGAGCGCCTGGCCGCCTTGGGCGAGCGCCTGCGCCAGGCGGCGCGGGGGCCGCTGGGGCCGGGTGGCCAGCCGGCGGCGGAACGCGAAATCCTAGTTAGCCTGCTGGAGCGGCTGGCGCCGGGCGACACAGCGGCCGGTAGCCAGGCTACATCCACGGCCGCCACAGCCGTCACCTGGCAAGAGCCGGCCGGGGTCTGGAGCATCGCCGACGCCCGCCACTACCTCGACCGCCACTTTGATCAGGCCTTCAGCATCGAATTTTTCGTGGACAAGTGCGCCATCAACTCAGGCGACTTCTCGCGCCGCTTCAAGGCTCTGGCCGGCTACCCGCTGTTCGAGTACCTCAACCGCCAGCGGGTGCGGCGAGCCTGCCTGCTGCTCAAGTCGTCGCAGCTTTCCATCATCGAGATCGCCAGCGCCGTCGGTTACAATAACCTTTCCTTCTTCAACCGCTACTTCCTGCGCCTGATGGGCTGCACGCCGCGCGCCTGGCGCCAAAACGCAGGATAGTGTCGCTTTTAGGTTTTTAAATACGCAGGATAGTGCAAGACCGCAGCCCGTAAGCGGGTTTATGCTTGTCTCATGCGCCGGGAGCGGCCAATAGCGGCTCCCGGCGTGAGGAGGACAGGATGACAAAAGATAACGCGGCTAAGTCGGCCACGGTGCAGGTGGCCGATCTGGCGTTGGCGGTGAACGTGGTGCTGGCGAACAGTCAACTGAGTGCCGCAGCCGTCGCCAGGGCGCGCCGCAGCGGCCGCCTGCAGTGGGCGGCGCCGACGGGCGACCGGCTTTGGCTGGAAGCCGGCGGCGTACTGGTGGCTGAAGGCCACCTGGAACAGCGGCCCGGCGGCTCGGCCTTCGTGGTCGACCGAATGATGGAAGCAAGCGGGGAGGCACTATGAAAACTGGCAGCATTGACGACGCCCGGGTCCGGGTACAGGTGGTTTTGGGCGAGCGCGAGCTGACGCTGGCCCAGTTGGCCGGCATCGGCCAGGGCAGCATCGTGGAGCTTGATTCCCTGGCCGGCCAACCGGTGCAGTTCCGGGTGGGTGATGAATGTATCGCCACCGGCGAAGTGGTAATCATTGACGAGTATTACGGCATCCGCATCACCGAATTACGGGGCCGGGCTGGGCCGGCCGCGGGGAGGACCTGATGGGCCAGCCTGTAGCTTTCCTGGCAGCCGGCGGCCGCGCGGCCGATCGACTAGCCAAACCCTTTGATTTCCGCTATCCGGACAAGCTGAGCAAGGAGCGACTGCGTACCCTGGAAATGATGCATCAAGCCTATGCCAGCGCACTGGCGGCCCGTCTGGTCAGCGAATTGCGCTGCCCGGCCGACGTCCGCGTCTGCGGATTGGAGCAGCAAACCTACGGCGACTACATCGCCAGCCTGACTGGCCGGCAGGGCTTCTATCTGGCCGCATTGGACCCGATCAAGTCCAACCTGCTGCTGCAGCTCGACTCGCAGAGCGCCGGCCGGTTGTTGGAACGCCTGTTTGGCGCGCCAGTGGCTCAGCTGGTGGCGGCCGATCCGCTTGATAACCAAGCGCCTGGCCTGGCCGCCGCGTCCTGGAGCGAGGCCGAGGGCCAGGCTTTGCGCGCCGCCGCCCCCTGGCTGCTCGACGAGCTCAGGCAGGCCTGGCAGGGTCTGGGCAGCGGCGCCGGCCGCCTGGTTGGGGTGGAGAGCGACCCGCGACTGTGCCAGATTCTGCCGCCGCACGAGATGGTTTTGGTGGTTGGACTGGAACTAAGTTTGGCGGGCCAGCCTGGCCGGCTGAATCTGGTGTATCCATTTTTATTCCTGGAGCCGCTGGCCAAGCGCCTGACCCCGGCCTGGTGGTACGAGGTTCCCGCTGGCGACCAGCGC
The DNA here is from genome assembly GCA_001829185.1 of Spirochaetes bacterium GWB1_60_80. Classification (GTDB taxonomy): domain Bacteria; phylum Spirochaetota; class Spirochaetia; order Treponematales; family UBA12059; genus UBA12059. Next base: position 36,810 of record MIAR01000035.1, on the reverse strand, counting down.
CGGCCCAGCCGGGATTTGGCCCGGCAGGTGCCGCTGGACAGCCAGCTGTTGTGTCCGGCCGGCGAGCTGAGCGTGGCCGCCCTGCGCGCCTTGCGGCCTGGCAGCGAGCTGCCGCTGCCGGCCCTGGACCGCGGTCTGGCCGTGCTGCGCTGCGGCGGCGAGGCGGTGGCCGCGCTGGATGGCTTGCAGCGCTCGGATGAGGCTTGGTCGGCCAACTTCGTGCCCGAGGCGCGCGACCCGGCCGACGCTGGTGATGAAGTTATAAGCGACCCGCTGACCGCTCTGGCGCAGGACCTCAAGTCCGGCCTGGCGGCGATCCAGAATAGCCTGGGCAGCGCCTTGCAGGGTTTGTCTGGCGAGCTGGCCGGCTTGCAGGCCCGCCAGGACGAATTGTCCGACCGCGTGCTCTACGGCCAGGCCGACCTGGATGAGGCCCCAGCCGGGGCGCGCCGATCCTTCGCCGCTTTGGCCGGCGTGGCCGGCAGTGATCTGGCCCTGCTGCTGTCCGGCGAGCGCTGCCAACTGCAGGCCTTGTTGCTGGCCTTCATGGACAGCGCCCAGGCCGCCGACAGCCTCAGCTTGTTGCCAGCCGGGATCCAGACCGAGGTGGTGCGCCGCTTGGCCAACCTCGACTGGGTGCCACCAGTGGTGCTGTCGCTACTAGACGCCTGGCTGGCCGGCCGGCTGCGTCACAGTGAGCGCGGGCCAGCCAAGCTGGGCGGCGTGGCCAAGGTGGTCGACATCCTCAGCCAGGTGCCGCGGGCCGTGGAGAGCCAGGTTATTCTCAGCCTGGATACTAGCGACCCAGCCTTGGCCGAGTCCATCAAGCGCAACATGTTTGTCTTCGAGGATATCTGCCTGCTGGACGACGAGTCGATCGCCGCCGTGCTGGCGCGCGCCTCGGAGCAGGATATCCTGCTGGCCCTGAAGGGCGTGGCCGAGAAAAGCCGCGACCTGATTCTGGCGCGCTTCCCGGCCGCCATCGCCGAGCGCCTGCTGGCCGCCCTCAAGGCTATGGGCCGGGTGCGCCTGAGCGACGCCGACGCCGCCGGCTTCCGGGTGGTCGAGGTCATTAAGCAGCTGGAAGGCGAGGGACAGATCGTCATCTTGCGGTCCGACGAGTAGGCGCCAGCTAGAGCTGGCGCCGCCATGTCTGGCGGCGCCACGGCCGGCTTAGCCAGACATGGCATTATAAAAAAGTAGCGCCCGGTGGCCATGACGGCGGCCGGGCGCTTGCCTGCGCTGGCAGCTGGGTTTTAGTAGCCAGCGGCAGCGGCAGCGGCCTTGGCGGCGGCCAGGGCGGACTCGTAGTCCGGTTCCTGGCCGATTTCCGGCACCAGTTGGGTATAGACGATGCGGCCGCTAGCGTCGGCCACGATGACGGCTCGGCCCAAAAGGCTGGTCAGCGGCCCGTCCACCAGCTCGATGCCGTAGTCGCGACCGAATTTGGCGTCGCGCAGCTGCGACAGCGGAATGACGGCGTCGATGCCTTCGGCCTCGCAGAAACGTTTCTGGGCAAAGGGCAGGTCGCGGCTGATAGTCAACACCAGGGCGCCACCTAGCTGCTTGATGCGGGTATTGAAAGCCCTGGCGCTGGCGGCGCAGACGCCGGTGTCCAGACTGGGCACGATGTTCAGGATCAGCACCTTGCCAGGAAAATCGGCCGGATCGACGTCCGACAGGTCGCCTTTGGTCAGCTTGAAAGCGGGCAACTTGTCCCCCACCCGCGGCAATTCGCCACAACTATGAATCGGTTTACCTTTGAGGGTGATAGTGGCCATTTTTGTCTCCTTATTTTCAGCTCGCCGAGCCAGTTCGCGCCTGGTTGACCTGACGAAATATAAGATACTTTCTCTATAATTCAAAGGCAAGCGCGCTACGAAAATGGCGTAGCACGCCGACCCGGCCTGTGCTATAATCGGTATCAGGCTTTAGCCAAGGAGCACGCATGAAACTGAAGTATAATGCCCCGGTGACGCTGACCTTTTCACTGATTTGCGGCGTCGTTTTGCTTTTGGGCACCATCATCCCCGGCCTGCGGGACGGTCTGTTCGTGGCCGCCGGCCAGGGTGGCTTCAGCTTCGCCAATCCACTGTCCTACCTGCGGCTGTTTTCGCACATTTTCGGGCACGCCGACATCGGCCACCTCTTGTCCAACCTGACCTTCATCCTGCTCTTGGGGCCTATCCTGGAAAGCCTGTACGGCGCCCGCAACCTCATTTTCATGATGCTGATCACGGCTGTGGCCACCGCCGTCCTGAACCTGATCCTCTTTCCCTCCGGCCTCCTGGGCGCCAGCGGCATCGTCTTCATGATGATCCTGCTGTCATCCTTTACCAATTTTGCCAAAGGCGAGATTCCGATTACCTTCATTCTGGTGGTGGTGCTGTTCCTGGGCAAGGAAGTGATCCACGCTCTGCAGGCCAACGACATTTCCGAGTTCGCTCACATCATCGGCGGCCTGTTTGGCAGCATCTTCGGTTTCCTGCAGCCCACCGGCACAAAAGGCAAGGCCAAGCTGACCGGCCGACAAACGGCCGAGCTGAACTGAGACCGACGGTCTTCAGTCCTGGTATGTAATGGTCACCATAAAGCTGTCCTTCCAGATGGCCGTGGCCGCGTCCGGTCCGATGGTGGTACCCCGTCTTTCGTAGACCGTAGTATAGAGGGTCAGGCCTCCGGATAGACCTTGGCGTTTGATGAGCGAATACACGGCCTCTTTATATTCCTTGCTGCCAACGTCCGGGTAGGCGTCGTCGCTTTCTTCGTGCTGGGCGTTGACTATCAGATTGTCCCAGGTGGTGCACTCGACCGTGGCGCTTTGGCCGCTGGCCAGGGCTTGGCCGTTGACCAGGTAGGCTGGCGCCAACCAATCTTCGCCGACGCCGTCATTGGATTCCAATGCGGTCTCTAGATGCTGGACCGTGATGGAGACCGTGCGTTTTTCGCCAAAAAATAAGCTGCATGAAGCGACCAGGGCGACGAGGCAGGCCAGTAGCGGAACAAGCTTTTTCATGGGGAACCTCCGTGGATCAGATTCTTCGATTATACGTCGTATCCCAATAGTCTAACCCACCTCCGGTACAAGCGCAAGCTGACTCCCTCCCGCTGGCTACTGTCTCAGGGGCGGCTAAGTCCGTGGATTTGCCAAAGGCCGGGCGCTGGCCTATACTGGATTATAGGGATCCGGCGGCCGTTCTGCCTGGTCGACCTGATTCACATCCCTTCGCGCTAAGGAGAGCCTGATGAGCGACAACAGCGAGCAACTGAAAATTTTTGTCATCGACACCAATGTGCTGATCCATTACCCGGAAGCGCTCATGTCCTTCAAAGACAACGAAATAGTCATTCCGCTGCAGGTACTGGAGGAGCTGGATCGGCTCAAGACCGAGCACGAGCAGCGCGGTCGCAGTGCCCGCGAGGCCATTCGCTACCTGGATACCTACGCCAAGAAAGGCAACTTGCATGAAGGCGTCAAGCTGGAGAATGGTTCCATTCTGCGCGTTTCCCTGGAGCAGCCGGACACCACTCCGCGCGGCCTGGACATTGCCATCAACGACAACCGCATCATCCTGTGCGCCCTCAAGCTCAAGAACGACGGCCGCTTGGTCTTTTTCGTGTCTAAGGACATCAACGCCCGCGTCAAGGCCACGGCCCTGGGCATAAAGGCGGTCGATTACGACAAGCAGAAGGTCGACATCGCCTCACTGTACACTGGCGTGTTGGAAGTCGACGGCTCGGGTGGCCAAATGGCCGCGCTGGTGGCTACCGGCGAGCTGCCCTGGAAAGAACCGCTTAAGCCCAACCAGTTCATTATTTTCCGCGGGCGACCCGGCGAGGTCGAGCGGGTGGCGCGCTATATCCCGGAGGAGGGCGTAGTCCGCCTGTTGCGCGACGAGCTGGGATCGGTCTCCGGCATCACGCCTTTCAACGCCTACCAACGGGTGGCCCTGGAGCTGCTGCTGGACGACAACCTCAAACTGGTGACGCTGATGGGCAAGGCCGGTACCGGCAAGACCCTCTTGGCCCTGGCGGCCGGCATGCGCAAGCTGTTCGAGGAGAAAGTCTACACCCGCATGCTGGTGTCGCGGCCGGTGGTGTCGATGGGCAAGGATATCGGCTTCATGCCGGGCGAGAAATCGGCCAAGATGGCCAACTGGATGCAGCCGCTGTTCGACAACCTGGACTACATCCTGTCGGTACACAAGCGCGAGAAGGTAAAAAGTGCCGACCAACTGCTTAAAGACAAGCTGATCGAGATCGAGGCGCTGTCCTTCATCCGCGGCCGCTCGCTGCCCGGCCAGTTTATCATTATCGACGAGGCCCAGAACCTGACGCCGCACGAAATCAAGACCATCGTCTCGCGGGCCGGCCAGGGCACCAAGGTAGTGCTGACCGGCGACCCCTATCAAATCGACAACATGTACCTGGACGCCAATTCCAACGGCTTGTCCTTCCTGGTGGACCGTTTCAAGGGCCAGGCCATCTATGGCCATGTCTCGCTGCAGAAGACGGAGCGCAGCGAGCTGGCCGATTTGGCCGCCAGTTTGCTGTAAACGCGCCACGAAGCAAGCCGCTTGGCGCTTGCTTCGTGGCGACCAGGCCAGGGGCCGAGGCAAGCCGGCCGACCTGGTGGCGCCAAAGCGAGACACCGCTGCCTGACGGCGGCGGTGCAGCCTTGTCCGGGGCGCTTTGTCCTCAGCCCAGCACAAAGCCTGGCAGCAGGCCCGAGGCGATCAAGGCATTCAAGGCGTAGCCTGCCAGGATGGCTCCCAGCCAGAGCACCAGGACAACCAGGCCAACAACCCGCCAGCGGGCGATGGTCAAGGCGCCGACGATGGCGCCGATGGACGTGCCCGAGCCGGCAATCAGGAAGGCCATAACGGCACCCGGGCTCATGCCCAGTTCAATGAAGCCTTTGATCAAGGGCATCGACGCCTCTGAACTGAAGTAGAGCGGCAGGCCGATGGTGGCCGCCAGCGGGACGCCGTAGGCCCGTCCACTGCCGAACAGGGTAGAGATCCAGGCCGCGGGCACCAGGCTATTGATCAGGTAGCCTATGAAGGCAAAACTGATAAACAGGGGCAACAAGCGGCGGGCCACCGTCCAGGCTTCGCGCCAAAGCTGGCCGATTCGGGCGGGAAACAGCTGCAGGCGCGCCTGGTCAGCCTGATCGCTTGGGCTGAGCGGGTTAAGCGGCAGCGCCAGCGTCGCATTTTCGGCACGGCAGGCGCAAGTCGTCGGTACCTCAAGGCTGCGGGCCAAGGCTGGCGGCATAGTTGCCTGCGGCCTGGTTAGCGGCTGAAAGGCCGGCCGTTTGGTGGCTGCCGCCTTGGGCATGGCCAGCCGAGCCTGGCCGACAAAGAAACCGCGTCGTTCAAGATATGAGGCCACGCCCCCGGCCGCCAGTCCCAGCAGGATGGACGCCATGAAGTAGGCAATGGCGAAGGGCCAACCGAACAAGCCGGCGCCGTAGAGCAAGCCCTCGGGCGAACTCAGTGGCGAGGCGACCATAAAGGCCACCATCGGCGCCCACGGCATGGTGCTGGCCATCATGCCCAGGACCACCGCCGTGGTGCCGCAAGAACAGAAGGGCGTTCCTACGGCCGCGGCGGTCGCCACGAATACGCCGGCGCCGCGGAAGCGGCGGATGAAGGCGGAAACCTTAGCGGTGGCTACAAAGGTTTTCAGGCCGGCGGCGATCAGAATGCTGGCTGCCAGAAACGGCCAGTTGTGGGCCAACGATACCAGGGTCTGGCCGAAGACTTTCTGAAAAAGGGTGATCAAATAGTCCATAGTGGTCCTCCTGTGCATAGATGCACCTATACAAACGGAGGCCTTCGGAAAAGGACGCAAAAAAAGTCAGCAAGCCGTGCCAGGCAGGCCGTTTTTGGATTGGCAGGCGCAGCAGCGCTCGTGGTAATCGATGATGCCGCCCAGTCGGTCCAGTTCGAAGTGGCAGCACTCCAGCAAGAGCGCTTTGAGTTTTTGTCGGCCGCGTTGCACCCGCGATTTGGCGCCGGTCAGGGACAGTCCGGCGTGGCTGGCGTATTCGGCCTGGGTATGGCCTTCGCACTCGGTGAAGACGAGGGCCTCGCGGTATGGCTCCGCCAATTGGTCGATGGTTTCGCGCAGCGAGAAGGCCAGCTTGACTGCCGGGTCGGGTTCCGGCGGCATCGCTTCGGTCAGGGAAGGATGATCATCGGCCAGCGGCTCCAGTCTGCGGCTAGAACGGCGCTGGTCGATAATCAGATTACGGGTTACCCGATAGATCCAGCGCTCCATGTCCGTCCAGCCGCTCAGGCAGCAAAGGCCGCGGTGGATGCGGATAAAGACCTCCTGCAACAGGTCTTCGGCATCGTCCGGGTTGGCTACCTGCCGCTTGATGAAGGCCAGGAGGCGCCCGCGATAGCGGTCCCAGAGAGTTTCCAGTCCGGCATTGTCCATAAATCCTTCCTTGCTGGCGGCGCTCGGCGGCGGCCAATCAAGCCAGCGCCGGTTGGTGCCAGTATACGCTCAGCTGATCCGCTTTGCGAAGCCGGTCTGGCCGGTTGACCATAGACCCGGCTAAAACTTGACCGGCCGCCGCAAACAGGCTACAGTGGCCGGCATGAACAAGCCGCGCGTTTCGATCGTCCCCCAGCTGGTGGTTTTCCTGGGCAGCATGGCCATGATGATACTGGAGTTGGTGGCCAGCCGCCTGGTGTCCAAGTTTTTCGGCACTTCGCTGTACACCTGGACCGGCGTCATCGGTATCTGCTTAGGCGGTATATCACTGGGTAATTTCCTGGGCGGCCGGCTGGCTGACCGCTATCGGCCAGAAGTGCTGATCGGCTGGCTGCTGCGGCTCTCGGCGCTGCTGGTCTTTCTGATTCTGGTGCTGGACAGCCTGCTGCAGTCGCTGCTGGCCGACGCCGCCAGCTTGCTGACCGGCGTCATGGTGCTGCAGTCCATCCTGGTTATCTTCGGCCTGTTCTTCATTCCCTGCGCCGCGCTGGGCACCTTTTCTCCGGTGATGGCCAAATACGCCCTGGAGAAACAGGCCAAGGTCGGGCGCACCGTCGGCAGCCTGTACGCCCTCAGTACCATTGGCAGCATCATCGGCACCTTCCTGGCCGGCTTCGTGCTCATCCCGCTGCTCGATATCCGCCTGATTATCCTGATCGTCGCCCTGACGCTGGCCGGCATGGCGCTGCTGTTCCCGAGCGGGCGGCGCGTCAGCCTGCTGGTCCTGGCCGGCATCGGCCTCTTGTTCGTCTTGTTCCAGACGCTGGATCCGGATGGCCTGATCGGCGTGGCCGGTCGCCGAGTGCTTTTTTCGCGCTATTCGCAATACTCGCACATCCAGGTGGTCGACTTGTTGGACGAGGCCGGGCAGCCGCTGGAGCGCAAGCTGATCATGGACGGCCTGACGCATAACCGCCATGTTTCCAGCCGGCCAGACGAGTTACTGTATGAGTACGAGCGGCTGTTCAAGGCCCTCACCTTGGACAATCTGGCGCGCAGCGGCACGTCGGATTTCAGCGCCCTGACCCTGGGCGGCGGCGCCATGACCTTCCCGGCCTGGCTGCAGCGGCACTACCGGCCGCAGCGCAACGTGGTGGTCGAGATCGACCCGCTGGTGGTGGACTTGGCCTACCGCTATTTCGAGGTGCCGCTTGATAGCGGCCTGGAAGTGGCGGTGGCCGACGCCCGCGCCTGGGTCAACAGCGCCGCCCGCCGCGCCACCGCGACTACCGCCGGCCGTGGCTTGTTCGACGTCATCTATCTCGACGCCTTCAGTTCCTTTTCGGTGCCCTACCACCTGACCACCCGCGAATTCAGCGCCAAACTGGCCAGCCTGCTCAAGCCAGACGGCCTGTTGCTGGCCAACTGCATCGACATCTTTAACAGTGGCGGCTTCATCGGCGCCTACCTGGCCACCCTCGATACCGTCCTGCCCCATACCGCCATCTATTGCGGCCCGCGCTTTAACCGTGACTTGCGCTCCACCTACGTCATCGTTGCCGGGCGGGACGATCAAATCCCGCCCGTCCTGCACGGCGATGCCGGCGAAGCCGTCGGCTACCGCCTGGGCCTGGTGGAGCGTGCCCAGTTGGGTACGGCAAACCACGGCCTGGTGCTGACCGACTGGCACGCTCCAGTGGAAAGCCTGATGGCGCCGGTCTTCCTAGGCAGCATCGACTAACACCTTGTGTATGGCCGCAGCTAAAAATGGCTGACAAAAGCCCAGCCATGCGCCATACTTCAAGCCATGGATGACGAGACGATTATTGCCCGCTATATAGAAGCCGCTGCCCGTATCGACGCGGCCGGTACAATCGACCGCGCCGGCCTGGAAGAAGTGGTGCGCGGCGCCGGTCTGGACGAGGCGGCCCTGGCCGTTATCGAGGCCCGTCGCGCGGCCGTGGCTGCCATGGGCCAAGGCTATGCCAGGCAGCAACTGTGGCACGACGCCATCGCCGCCTGGCAGGAAGCGGCCGACTTGTCACCCTGGGACGGTGCGCCACTTTTGGAACTGGCGGCGGCCTGGCTGGGCCTGTACCAGGCCGGCGGCACCCGCCGGCTGGGCGGCGCTACCGGCTCGGCCCAGCCGCAGACCAGTTCGGATTGCCTGGGCGCGGCCGAGCACGCCCTGCGCCGAGCCATCCAGCTGCAACCGGGCGACGCGGCCCCTTACCGCGCTTTGGCCACCGTGGACAAGCTGCGCCGGGCCGGTCCGCCGGCCGAGGCCTTGCCGGCCGGCCGGGAAGGCGGCCCGTTTGGCGGCGGCTTTGGCCGGCCGGCAAGGCAGCGTCTGATGCTGCTGTTGGTGATTCTGGCCCTGACGGCTTTGCTTGTCTGGCTGATTCTGGGGCTGACCCAGCGCCAGGCTGGTCGCTTAGCCGACCCTGGCCTGGACAGCCCGGCCGACCAACCGTCGCCGGACAGCACCGCCCCAGCCGCGCCGACCGATCAGCCCGCCGACCAACCAGTCCGCCTGCCAGCTTCGGATACCGACGGTCGGCGCGACATCCCGGTGGAGACGCACCCTGGCGATTGGCAGTTGACCTGGTCGGCCATCCGCTCCAACCTGCAGTTCTTTGACCTGGCCGAGCCAGCTTGGTCGTACGAGCTGGCGGCGGCGGCCGTCTCCGGCGGCACGGCCTTCAAGCAACTGGCCTGCGCGATCCATTTCTACGCTGCCGACGGCCGCTTGCTGTTCACCAAGCGGGAGGCGGTAGTGGAGTCGCACCAGCCGGTACATTACCCCGGTGACCGGGTCGCCTTGTCATTGTTGGTGTACGAGAAGGGCCTCCCGCCGGATATCGCCCGGGTGGTGGTGGAGCCAGTCTACGCTGAAGCCCTGGCGGTCAGTAGCCCGCCGGTGGCTAACAGCACGATGCCGGTGGCCTGGGTCGACGAGTCGGGCGGCGCCTTTGGCCAGGGCCTGGAGCTGTCTTTGCGGCGGGTGTCCGGACCTTCGACCTCGGGTAGCGCCTATCTGTATGTCGACCTAGCGTATCGCAACGGCGGCACCCGGCCGATCGACAAGCTGAAGTTCCGCTGCGAGTGGCTGGATGTGGTCGGCCAGGTGGTGGATCAGGATTATGTCTGGGGCTTCATCCAGCAGGCGCCGCTTCTGGAACCAGGCCGGCAAGGAGTCTGCGGCTTTATTCTAAACGCCGCCAGCGGTACGGCCGCGCCGGCCAGCCTGCGTATCATCGTGGAAGAAGCCTCGTTTTTATGAGCTGGCGACCGGCTTCCGGCGCGGCCTGATGGTAGTCGCCCGCCGCCGGCCTTGTTGCTTGGTCAACCCGGAATCAGCTCTCGCGGATCCAGTTGATGATGCTGAACGGGTACCAGATGGGGCCGTCCTCGTTCTCGGTGTTGTTGAGCTTGATGAAGCCGTTGGCCGCGTCGAGCCCTAGGACCTCAAACAGGTAGTAGTTGTCGTCCCGGATGGAAATGGTGACCTTCTTGCCGACCAGTTCGGCGATAGCCTTCGTTGCGGCCATGATGCCTCCTTGCCGGATTTGGCGTCCGGCTGATTGTTCCGGAAATTTTCGGTCATGCCCGCGGCGATGTCAAGCTCAGCAGCGCCGGAATCGTCGGGATGCCCTACGGACTGGCCCGCCTCTTATCAGATAGCGTCGTAATCGTCTCCATCTTGTCGGTGTGCATTTCAGCTCAAGCGCCAGCGGCCGGCCAGCCTGGCCACCGGCGGGCTTTGCCCGGTTGAGGAACTTTTGCGATAACTACCGAAAAATGGCAAAACGCCATGGTTTTAGATTTCCTCGTGATACATTGTTTGCTGTGGCCTGAAAAGGCGCTTGGTTCTTGGGGCTTAAGCCCTGATCCACAGGAGGAAAGAAATGAAAAGGGTACTCGTATTCTTTTGCGTAGCGTTTGTAATGGCGGCAGCGGCGTTCGCGGATGGACAAGTTCGGCTGGGGCTCGAAGTCGCCAAGGATTTCGATTATCGACCCGATTTTGCGGCGGTCACCAATAGTTTCAGCTCTCCGGGTTCCTATATGGCCGGATTATTTTGGGAAGTGATCTTCGATCATCTCGGCCTGGCGGGAAATTATATGGTTTCCTATGACTCAACCGATGCAGCCATACTTCCGGACTTTACCGCGAACCTTGGCTGGCAAGGCGATTTGCTGCTGACTTTCCACCTGTTTGGCGGGGGTGCATTTCTCGATCCCTTCGCTGAAATGGGAGTCGGCTGTGCCGGATCAGTCAACCTTGGCGCCGTCAACTATACCGAGCTAGGCATCCAGGCCCTGGGAATTTATCCGACCTTTAATCTGGGGCTCGCAATCGATCTTAGCGGCTTCCTGGTGGGAGCCAAGGTGGGCTACCGCCTGTCGTCCATCGACATTCCCGTCACCGGTTTTCAGACTCTGAGCGCGGTGGCTCCCTTCCAAGTCACCCTTTTTGGGGGCGTAGCGCTCGGCGGCCATTGATCTAACAGCGCGCTGATCTTTATCGGCTAACGAAAAGCGGATGTCCTGCTCGGGCATCCGCTTTTTTCTGTGGCGGTGCCACCGTTTCGTTCTAGGAGTCTGTCGGGCTTTGGATTTTGGCCCAGCGAAAGCGAGCCACGAGTGGAAAATTGGTGAGGATTGAGGGTCATACTGCCTGTATGGCCCGATTGACGAACCGATTTTACGCCGTGGGGCGCTGAGCTCGGCCAAAAAGCGTGAAAAATCTTCCGAGTTTCTGGATTCTTCAGATTTGTTTCCCCATTTTTCTTGATAATCATTCTTCGCGTTCCAAAGTTCGACAGGCTCCTTGCGCTTAGCTGGCTAGTCTGGCTTGCCCAGCAGCCGCCGACCCGGAGCGGCAGCCGCCGTAGCCGCCGTAGCCGCCGTAGCCGCCGTAGCCGCCGTAGCCGCCGTAGCCGCCGTAGCCGGGGGCTTGGCCAGTATCGGATTGCTGATGGCGCTTTGCGCGATGCTGGCCTGGTCGACGGCCTGGCTGGTCAGCAGCTTGGCCATCAGTTCGCGCCGTGAGCCGATGCCCAGTTTGTCGAAAATCGAGCTCAAGTGGGCTTTGACGGTGCGCAGGCTGATGCTCAGGCGCTCGGCGAGAGCCTGGTTGGATAGGCCGGTCATGGTCAACGCCACTAGTTCGCCTTCGCGCGCCGTTAGGTTGGCGCCCAGGCTGAGGCCGTCGGTTTGGCCCTCGTCGTGGATCAGAACGGCGGTCTGCCCGGCGCTTGGGCCGTCCTGGAGGGGGATCAGGATGGCCTGGCGGCGGTGCCGGGCGCGACCGGCCGCAATTTCCAGGCTGACGGTACGCGGTTCGGCCACAGGGCCAGCGGCCGTAGCCGGCGCCGAATTGAGGGCCGGCCAGCCCGGCTGCAGGCTGGCGTTGGCGCCGAACTGGCGCCGGAAAGCCTCGTTGCTGTAGAAAGTACTGCCGTTGGCGGCCACGATGACCAGGGGTTTGGCGATGGTCCGCTGCAGGGCGGCCTTGTAGGTATCCATCGCCTGGTGGGAAAGCGCCAGGGTGCGGCGTTGGCCTTCCAGCTTGAGCAGCAGGACGCCCAGCCCGGACAGCAGGAAAGCCGCCAGACCGACGTGGATATTGCCGGCCGCGCCGGCCGCGCCGCTGCCGAAAGCCACCTGGATCTGGCCGACGCAGACGCCGAAGAAGGCGGACAGTCCGGCGCCGAGCAGCCAGCCGGTGGCCTGGCCGGAGCGCGCGTAATGCAGCAGGGCGGCTATGATGCAGGCCAGGCCGGTCAGCAGGATGACCAACTGGTAGGCCAATCGGTAGACGAAGAGCAGCTTGAAGACCGCCCCGGCGGCCGGAGTGCGCAGGATGACCAGATAGAGTGCCAGCACGGCCAGGCCGACCAGGCCGGCCACGGCCAGCCAGAAGCGCAGGCGCTGCAGCCAGCGTAACGGTTGGATGGCGGTCAGCAGGTTGACGAAGGCGGCTGGCAACAGGAACAGCGCCGCCAGCCAGATAGCTAGCCAGGGCAGGGCAGAGGGCAGGAAGAAGTCTTTGAGGTTGGTCTGGGACAGGACGTAGCCCAGGGACAAGGCGGCGCAGGCCGCCAGACCCAGGGCCAGCCGCCGGAGGTGGCTCAGTCCAGCCAGCAGCAGACTACCAACCGCGATGAACAAAAAGAGCCCCAGCATGATGCCTTCGTCGAGCTCGGCTACCAGCAGCCGGCGCAGGTGTCCGCGGTCGCTGTCGACGATCACCGGGTCGGGCAGTCCTAGGAAGGGCAGGCTGGAATGAACGCGGATGAGCAGCTCGGAGCCGCCCTGAATAGGTATCAGGTGCAGGCTGGTGCCGACGACGGCGTAACCTCGCTCGGCGCCGCCCGAACTGTAGACCAGCCGGTCGTCCAGGTAAACGTCGACATCGAGTATCGGGCGGTGTAGTAGCAGGCTGGCGTCGTCCAGGTAGACCGCCGGCAGGCGGGTGCGCAGCCAGAGGCTGTCCTGTCCGTCGCGGCCGGGTTGTTCGCCCCACGGCTTGACCGCCGGTTGCCAGGCCCCCGTGGTGTCGTCACCGTAACGGTAGGACCAGCCGCTGTCCAGGCTGGCGCGGGTGGCGATGGCCTGGCCAGCCGGTTGGCTGCGCACCGGCTGCCGGCTGTGCCAGCGGCTGAGGTTGTTGTAGGCCAGGCCGGCCGTCAGGCAGACCAGGGCGAGCAGCAGTCCGTTGCCCAATCGATGGCGAAAAAGTGTCATGAGGGCCATATAGTAACGCAGATTGTACCTTGGTACAATGTGTTGCTGGCCTCAGGCGGGCTATTGTCTGCGGCAAAGAGCTGGTGCCGCCAGCCGGCCGCCTGGAGCGGCCAATTTTTTGAGGAGGATGGCATGTTGAAACGTTGTGTCCTGATTCTGAGCCTGCTTCTGGTGGTAGCCGGGGCGCTGACCGCCCAATCGGTCGCTCAGCCGGCTGAGCAGCCGCTACAGCCCTTCAACGATTTTGGGGCCATGGCCGGCTTGGTATTGGAAGCCACCGGCTTCGGGCTGGTTATTGGTGGCGGAGCGGCCACCAGCATCAGTCTGGATGTGGCGCTGGTATTCATGCAGATTGCGCCGCTCTTTTCGGCCAGCGGGGCTTGGGTGTCGCAGGGCTTCATGGAAAAAACCAACCGACTCTGGCTGGAACGTGGCCTGGGCTTTGATGCTTCAAGCTACTTGAACAATTCCCGGACGGCGGCCATCGTCACCACCGTCTTCGCGGCCGGCGCCATCCTGGCACCGCTGATCGGCGAAGTGGGCATCTATATCTCGCTGGGCTGCACCGCCGTGTCGGTTGTCGTCGACATGTACGCCTTGTACGCCATCCGCAGCGCTTGGCTGCAGCAGATGAACACGGCTATCCTGGCCTCGGATCTGGATTGGCGCAACCTGCCTTGAGTCTGAGCCGGTAACGGCCCACCCGGACTCAAGCCGACGTGGCCAGGTCGGCGTACTGTTCCAGCTCGGCGGCCACTTTTTCCCACTCGGCGGCCACGGTAGCGGCCGACTGCTCCAGCTGCTCCAGCCGCTGCTGCAGTTGCTTCATGCGCTGGCCGTCCGAGTAGTTGGCCGGTTGGGCCATGTCCTCGCGCAGGCTGGCGATATCAGCATCCAGCCGGTCACTCTGGCCGATCAAATCTTCCTCGCGGCGTAGCAGGCGCCGGTATTCGGTCTTGCGCTTCTTGTCCAGCTCGCGCTGGGCCTTGCCGTCGCGGCCGTCGGCCAGGGCGTCGTCCGAGGCGGCGCCAGGACTACTGGCGGCGCCAGGACTACTGGCGGCGCCGGCATTACCGGTGGCGCCAGAAATACTGTTGGCGCTAGTGCCAACGGCGCCAGTGTTGGCTGGACGCGCGGCCAGGCCGGCCGACGAGCCATTTGACGGAGTGGGCAGGGCGTTTTTGTCGGCCGGCTGCAAGGCCAGCTGCGCCATGGCCGCCGGGTCGCCCTCAGAGGCCTTCTTCTGCAGATAGTAGCGGTAGTTGCCGTGAAACAGGCGCGGCGAGGTGCCGCAGCTCAGCTCCAGCACTCGGGTGGCCAGCTCGTCGATGAAGAAGCGGTCGTGCGATACGAACAGCACCGTGCCCTCGAAGCGTTGCAGGGCTTCCAGCAGCACGTCCTTGGAATTGAGGTCCAGGTGGTTGGTCGGCTCGTCCAGTACCAGCAGGTTGGCCGGGTGCAGCAGCATCTTGAGCAGGGCGACGCGCGAACGCTCGCCGCCGGACAACACCTTGACGCGTTTCTCGACATCGTCGCCACGGAACAGGAAGGCGCCCAAGAGGTTGCGCAGGCCCGGTATCAGGTGGTTGGGGCAGGTCGACTCCACCTCCTCGATGACGGTGCGGCTCTCGTCCAGGTTGTCGGCCACGTCTTGCGAAAACCAGGCGGTGCTGATGCCGATACCGTAGCGCAGCCCGCCGGAGAAGTCCTTGTCCACGCCGGCGATAATGCGCATCAGGGTGGATTTGCCGGCGCCGTTGCGGCCGACGAAGGCGATCTTCTCGCCGGCATCGATGGTCAGGCTGAGTTGGTCGACGACGCGTTTGTCGCCGTAGGCCTTGGCGACGCCGTCCAGGGTCAGGGCAATTTTGCCGGCGTGCGGCGGCGGCGGAAAGCTGAAGTGCATCTTCTTCATGCCTTCGGGGATGACGATGGGGTCGATCTTCTCCAGCTGTTTGACGCGGCTCTGCACCTGGGCGGCCTTGGTCGGCTTGTAGCGGAAGCGCCGGATGAAATCCTCCAGCTTGGCGATTTCCTCCTGCTGGGCTTCCCATTCATTGAACAGGGTGGCCAGTTCCTGGCTGCGCCGCACCTCGTAGGCCGAATAGTTGCCGGCGTAACGCGTCAGTTTGCCGTGCAAGAGTTCGTAGACTTCGCTGACGCAGGCGTCCAGGAAGGAGCGGTCGTGCGACACGATGACGAAGCCGCCGCGGAAGGCCTGCAGGAAGGCTTCCAGCCAGTCGCGCGCCTCCAGGTCCAGGTAGTTGGTCGGCTCGTCCAGCAGCATGATGTCCGGGTTGGACAACAGCACCTTGGCCAGGCTGACGCGCATCTGCCAGCCGCCGGATAGTTCGCCGATCGGGCGGTCTAGGCTATCAACGGCAAAGCCCAGGCCCTGCAGCACCTCGCGGATGCGGTCGGCGCGGCGATACCAGCCGGAGTCGTTGATACTTTCGTCGAGGTGCTGGTAACGCTCCAGCCAGAGTGTGGTGCGGCGGTCGTCGGCCGAGCTAGTCTCCAGCTGGCGGCCGATGGCGTCGCGGGCCTCGATCAGGGCTTCGATGGCGGCGTAGGCCTTCTCGGCCTCGGCAAAGACGCTGCAGCCTTTGTAGGCGGCGCCGGACTGGGCCAGCCAGGCCACCCGGCAGTCCTTCTGGACGGCCCGGTCGCCGGAATCGGCCGCCAGGTCGCCTGAGATGATGCGTAGCAGGGTGGTCTTGCCGCTGCCGTTAGGCCCGGCCAAAGCGGCCTTGCTGCCCGAGGCCAGGTAGAGGCTGGCGTCGAGCAGGATGTCGCGGTCGCCGAAGGCCAGCGAGACGCCGGTAAACTGGACGAAGGCCACCGTCAGTACCGCATGAAGAAGATGCCCAGGGCCGGGTCAATCTGCAGGACGGTGGAGATGCGGACGCTGCCGGCTGGCAGGGGCACGATGGTCAGGCTCTGCTGGTCGATCTTGTAGGCGAACTGGAGTGGCTCGCGCAGGAAATTGTCGAAGCGCAGGGTGAAGGCGCCTTGCCATTCGGTTTGCAGCTGGGGGTGCAGGTAAAGGTCCATGCTGATCTGGCCACGGTCGCCGCGATTGGCCGGGATTACGGCCGGTACCAAGGTTTCGTAGCCCATCCAAGTGAAGCGGCCGGTAGGGGTGATGACCAGCACGCCGCCGGTCATGCTCTCGAAGTATTCGCCCCCGGCCACCATGGTGGCTAGCAGGTTGAGCCGGCGGCGTTCCTCGGCGGCAATCACCTGACGCGGTTCGCCGGTCTGACGCTTGAACAGGAAACTTACGGCGACCGGCTCTTCTTCTACCGCCGCCGCCGTAGCCGTGGCCGCCTCGGTCGGGGCGGCTGCGGACGGCTGAGCGACCGCCGGAGCGGTGGCCGGGGTAGTGGCCGGCGGCTGGCTAGCGGCGATGACGTCGCCTAGTGCGACACCGTCGCCACCGGTGGCGGCCGCCGGTACGGCTGGCGCGGCAATAATGGTTATGGTCGAGGGCAGGGGAGCGGTCGAGTTCTGGAAGCTCTGGCGGACGCTGTCGCTGATGTCGGCTTCCGGCGGCGTGAAGACTAGGTCGCCGCTTTGGGTAAAATGGAAGATGGCCCCAGATGGCCGCAGGACGAAGGAACCGTCGGCTTGCTGGTCGATGGCGGTATATTTGTAGGCGTTGGAGAACCAGGGCAGCTCGATGCGGATCTGGCGGTTAATGGGGTCGGCGAAGATGCCGAAGCGCAGCTGGTAACGGTTGAGGTCGATGCGGCCGGAAGCCTGCATGGCCGCAAAGTAGTCTGGTCGCCAGGTAGCGTCGAAGATGTCCATCATGCGTACGTCCATGGCCGGCGCATTGGCCGTCAGCGGCGGTTGCGCGTCCAGCCCGTCGGCCCAGATGGCCAACTGGTTGGAAAAAACGTAGCCGGTGGTGCCGTCCTCGGCCAGCGCCAGATACCAGTCGCCTTCCAAAGCCTGCCCGCCGGTTTCGACGGCGGCGCCGGCTACCTGTTTGAGCAGCTTGATGGTTTCGTCGAGCCGCAAGCGGTAGACCTGCTTGCCAAGGTTCTCCGGTGCGTCGCGTAGCACCAGGCCGTCGCGGCGGCTCAGGCCGTAAAGCCGGGCAAAAGTCTGGAAATCCTCGGCGTACTGCTCAGCCTTGCCCTTGCTGGCATGGACGCTTAGGCGCCAGAGCTCCACTTCCTGCTTGTCGCTCGAGCCCGGAATATCGATGATCCAGGTGCGGCTGATGTTAGACTTGAAGTGCACGGGGATGACGGCGCCAACCGTCAGGCCGGATTCCGCGCTCGGCCACAGCACCACGCCCCAGCCGGCTAGGCGGCGGCAGGCGCTTAAGGCTATCAGGCAGGCCAAGAGACACAGCCCACTCACCAGGGTCGCCCCCCTGTGAGGGCGGGATCGGGTGGGGCGGACAGTTGCGGGTGACGTTAGGGGGACGGAGGTGTGCGACGGCTTCATAGTAGTCTATTTATAATGGAAGATGGGGTGTCTTGTCACGCCTCCCGTTGTGGATTATGCTGTTTTGACGGGGGAAGTCATGTCCGCGGGCACTGTTGGCATCATCGAGATCGGCTCCACCGGCATCAGGCTCCTGATAGCCAACGTCTTCGTCGACGGATCGTACGAGATTTTGGAGTCGGCCGGTAAGCAGGCCATGCTTGGCCGCGACGCCTTCACCACCGGTCTTATCAGCCGCGAGGCCATCCACCAGTGCATTGCTATCCTGCGCGGCTTCAAGGAAATTCTCAAGGGCTACGGCCTGCCGCCGGAAGAAGTCCACCTGATCGCCACCAGCGCCCTGCGCGAAGCTACCAACCGCGACGCCTTCGTCGACCGGGTGGCCATGCGCACCGGCTTCCGGGTCAACATAGTCGAAGACATCGAGGAGAGCCATTACCTCTACCTGGCCGTGCAGCACGCCCTGGGCGAGGATGCCCGCTATTTCGCGCGCGCCAACACCCTGATGATGGAAGTCGGCGGCGGCACTACCGAGATGATGCTGCTGCGGCGCGGCAAGATCGTGGCCGCCCACTCGCTGCACCTGGGCACGGTGCGCATGGAGGAGCAGCTCAAGGCCGCCTCCGGCTCGTCGGCCTGGCTGATGCGCGTCCTGGTAGACAATGTGCGCACCGTTTGCGCCAGCATCGAGAAGGAACTGCCGCTGTCCAAGGTGCGCAATTTCATCGTCATCGGCAAGGACGCCCGCTTCGCCGCCAGCCTGATTGGCGTCCACGGCCGAGAGCAGTATCGGGTTCTGCCCCAGGGTGATTTCGTCACCCTGGTCGACCGCCTGCAGGCCATGACGCTGGACGAGCTGGCCGCCCACTACCGCCTGCCCTACGCCGACGCCGAGGCGGTGGTGCCTGGCCTGATTATCACCAGCCTGTTCCTGGAGCGCACCGCGGCCGAGGAGCTGATCGTCCCGGACGTTTCCATCCGCGAAGGCATCCTGCTGGCCCTGGCCACCGGCTCCAGTACCGAAATCGCGGCCGAGCTGCGCAACCAAGTGCTGGCTTCGGCCCTCAACCTGGGCCGCCGCTACCATTTCGACGAAAAGCACGCCAGCTGGGTGGCCGAGACGGCGCTGTTCCTGTTCGACCACCTGGGCGACATGCACGGCCTGGCCACTCGAGAGCGTCTGCTTTTGGAGGTAGCCGCCCTGTTGCACGACGTGGGCAACTTTATCCGCTCCAACAGCCACCACAAGCATTCGGAGTACATTATCAAGAACAGCGAGGTCTTCGGCCTGCAGCGCGAGGAACTGACTATCATCTCCAGCGTCGCCCGCTACCACCGCAAGAGCGGACCGGTGCTGGCCAACGTCAACTACGCCAGCCTGACGCGCGAGGACCGGGTGTTGGTACTCAAGTTGGCGGCCATCCTGCGCGTAGCCGACGCCTTGGACAAGAGCCACACCCAGCGCCTCAAACTAGTCGATGTCGAAGTCCGCGAGGAAAACCTGTTGCTCCAGACCGACGCCGAATACGATTTATCGCTGGAACGGCTGTCGTTACAGTCCAAGGGCGATATGTTCGAGGATGTCTTCGGCCAGAAAGTCGTCGTGTTATGAAACGCCCCACAGACGCCGGTGGCGGCCGTACCACAGTTACACGGAGTTCGCACATGCCCGCTACCACTCTCGCCGATGCCTTTACCGAAAGCCGCCGCTACTTTAACCGCGAGTTGTCTTGGCTGGAATTCAACGGCCGCGTCCTCGAGGAAGCGCTCGACATCCGCAACCCTTTGTTGGAGCGCCTCAAGTACCTGGCCATCGTGTCCGCCAATTTCGACGAGTTCTTCATGGTGCGGGTGGCCGCCCTCAAGGAGCAAGTTCGCTTGGACAACCAGGGCGACGATCCAGGCGGCCTCTTGCCCGATCAGATCTGCGCCTTGGTGTCGACGCGCGCCCACCAGCTGACCGCGCTGCAGTACGAATGCTTTTCTGGTGACATCCTGCCGGCCTTAGCCGCCGCCGGGCTCCACGTCGTCCGGCCGGCCGAGTGGGACAGCCGCATGCTGCACCATCTGGAGGGCTACTTCATTAGCCAGATAGCGCCGCTGCTGACGCCGCTGGCCGTCTCCAACGAGGACGACGTCGACTTCCCCAGCACCGGCAACCTGCGCATCCACGGCGCCTTCCTGATGTATCCGCTGGAATCGGACGTCCGCTCGCTGCAAAAGCCCCGGCCAGACGGTTTTCAGCCCGGCGAGCGGCTGGCCGTCGTCCAGATGCCGCCCAATCTGGGGCGCTTCGTTTCCATCCCGCGTAACGAGAGCAAGCGACTCAGCCTGGCCCTGCTCGACGACGTTATACTGACCTTCGGCCACCTCCTGTTCACCGGTTGGCGGGTGCGCGAGCGCTGCCTGTTCAAGGTGGCGCGCGACGCCGACATCAGCGTCGACGAGCTACGCGACGACGACTTCGTGGAGGCCATGCAGGAAGTGTTGGCTACCCGGCACAACGCCAGCCCGGTGCGCATGACCATTTCCGGCGAGTCGGACCGGCTGGTTCACATCCTGGCCTACGCCCTGGAGCTGGCCGAGGCCGACGTCTACCGCCTGCCCGGGCCGATCGACTTGCGCAGCTTTATGGAGCTGGTGTCCATGAAAGGCTTCGAGCAGCTGCGCTTCTCAGGTAGGGACCCGGTGCGCCTGTTCGCCTCCAGCGAGGAGAACAGCATCTGGATGGAGCTGCGCAAACGCGATATCCTGGTGCACCTGCCCTACGAATCGTTTGGCCCGGTCAACGATTTCTTCGATTCGGCGGCGCGCGACCCGGCCGTCCTGGCCATCAAGACCACCCTGTACCGCACGGCCGGCGACTCGCCGGTGGTCAAGGCCCTGACCCGCGCCGCCCGGGCCGGCAAGCAGGTTACCGTGGTGGTGGAGCTCAAGGCCCGCTTCGACGAGGAGCGCAATATCGCCTGGGCGACCCGCCTGGAACAAGCCGGCGCCATTGTGGTGTACGGCGCGGCCCACCTCAAGGTGCACGCCAAGGCCGCCCTGGTGGTGCGGCGCGAGGAGGACGGCCTCATCCATCGCTACTGCCACGTCTCCACCGGCAACTACAACGAAAAAACCGCCCGGCTTTACGGCGACATCGGCCTGCTGACGGCTAACCCGCTGTTGTGCGCCGACATCGGCGCCTTCTTCAATATCGTTTCCGGGTTGTCTCAGGCCGTAGACCTCAAAACGGTCACCATGGCGCCTTTTGAACTCAAGCATAGCCTGCTGACCATGATCGAGCGCGAGGCCGGCCGCTCCACCCCGGACGCGCCGGGCATGATCGCCGCCAAGCTGAATGCCCTGTGCGACCGGGAGGTCATCGAGGCCTTGTACAAGGCTTCAACGGCTGGCGTGCGCGTCCTTTTGAACGTGCGCGGCGTCTGCCAGCTAGTGCCCGGGGTGCCCGGCCAGTCGGAAAACATCCGGGTGGTGTCCATCATCGGCCGCTACCTGGAGCACGCCCGCATCTACTACTTCCGCAACGGCGGCGCCGACGAGCTGTACCTGGCCAGCGCCGACTGGATGCCGCGTAACCTGGTTCGCCGCATCGAGCTGATGGTGCCAGTGCTGGCCGCCGAGCAGCGCGACCGCGTCTACGACATCCTGATGGCCTTTTTTATGGACAACACCCAGGCGCGCGAGCTGGACAGCCGTGGGGCCTGGCGGCGATTGCCCGTGCCGGCCGGCGTCAGCCCCTATTGCGCCCAGGAGACCTTCGCCAAGGCGGCCCGCAGCCGCTTCGAGCTCCTGCAGAGCCAGTCGATCGTTTCCGACCTGCAGGTCCGCCGTCAACAACCCTAGCAGCGTGGGGCGGCGGCGCGGTTTGCGGCCGGCCGGTATATTGTGTATACTGACAAAGGGCGACCGCTTCGGCCGGCGGCCAGCCAGGCTGCTATCAGTGACCGTGAGGAGTATGGCTTGAAAATATTGATGGTTTCCAGCGAGGCGACCCCCTTCGCCAAGTCCGGTGGGTTGGCCGACGCCGTTTCGGCCCTGTCCCGCGCCTTGCAGCGGGCCGGCCATGACGTGCGCATCGTTCTACCACGTTACTACTCGATTGCCCGCGATGGTTTAATCCAGCTGGAAGGGCCGCTCGGCGTTCCCCTAGGCGGGCAGGAGCACTGGTCGGCCGTTTTTCAGGCCACCCTGCCCAATTCCCAGGTTCCCGTCTATTTTATCGACCACGAAGGCTTTTTCGGCCGCGACGGCATCTACGGCAACAAGGCTGAGCCGGACTTCGCCGACAACCCGCAGCGTTTCGCCTTCTTCAACCGGGCCGTTTTTCAACTTTGCCGCAAACTGGCCTGGTTCCCGGATATCCTGCAAGCCCACGACTGGCCGTCGGCCCTGGCGCCGGTCTACCTGCGCTTTACCGAATCGGGTGGTGAATTCACCGGTGATTTCGCTGGCGAATTCGCCAACACCAAGGCGGTGCTGACCATTCACAACCTCGGCTACCAGGGCGTCTATGGCAAGTCGGCCTTCGAAAGCTTTGCCCTGCCCTGGGAGGCCTGGCACGGCGCCGGCTTCGAGTTTTACGGTTCCCTCAACCTGCTCAAGGCCGGCATCACCTGCGCCCACCGGCTGACTACCGTCTCGCCGACCTACGCCCGCGAGATACAGGCCCACGAGCAGGGCTGCATGTTGGACGGCCTCTTGCGCAGCCGCAGCTCCGATCTGGTGGGCATTCTCAACGGCGTCGACCTGCATGAATGGGATCCGGCCGTCGACCCGCACCTGCCGGCCCATTACAGTAGCACCGACCTGGCCGGCAAGGCGGCCTGCAAGCGCGCCGCCCAGGAAGCCTTCGGCCTGCCGGTGGACGACAAAGTGCCCCTTATTGGCATGGTGTCGCGCCTGACTGACCAGAAGGGCGTTTCCGAGCTGTTTGGCCCGCTGTACGGCTCGGCCTGGCACATCTGCCACGACATGGCCGTGCAGTTCGCGATCCAGGGTTCCGGCGAGACCTGGTGCGAGAACGAACTGCGCTCGCTGGCCGGGCGGCTGCCCAACTTCCGGGCGCGCATCGGCTACTCCGAAGCCATCGCCCACCTAGTGGAAGCCGGGGCCGACTTCTTCATGATGCCCAGCCGCTACGAACCCTGCGGCCTAAACCAGATGTACAGCCTGCGCTACGGCACCCTGCCCATCGTGCGGCGCACCGGCGGCCTGGCCGATACCGTGTCCAACTACGACGAAAAGAGCGGCGAAGGCACCGGCTTCATGTTTGAGCACCTGTCGCCGCACGCCATCTACGACACCACCGGCTGGGCAATCTGGCTGTGGTACAACCGCCCAGACCACTTCCAGGCCATGCGTCAGCGGGCCATGCACCAGGAGTTTTCCTGGGATAAGGCCGCCCACGAATATACCGCGCTGTTTGCTGACATGCTTCCGAAAGAGGAGACAAAGAAATGAAGACGGAAACCAAGGTATACGATTATAACAAGGACAAGGTACGCGCCACGCTGCTCAATGCCTTCCGCAAGCATGGCGGCGAGGCGGCCGCGGCCGACCTGGTGTCCTTCACCGGCCTGCCCAAGCACCAGGTGGAGACGGAACTGCCGGCCCTGGCCGACGAATACCGCGGCCGGCTGAAAGTCACCGAGTCCGGTACAATAGTCTATTCCTTCCCGCAGGGTTACGCCAGCCGTTACCGCGGCCTGGGACCATCCCTCAAACGTTTCTTCGGCGGCTTCTTCAAGGTAGCCGGCAAAGTGGCGGCCTTCCTGTTCAAGATCTGGATCATGGTGATGCTGGTCGGCTACTTCGTGCTTTTCCTGGCCCTGGTGGTCTTCGCCATCGTCGCCTCCATCGCCCTGTCGGTGGCCGGCTCCAAGGGCTCCAGCAGCCGCAGCCGCGGCAGTTCCGGCATGTTCGGCCTGACCATGGGCCTGGTGCGCGCCTTCATGCGCATCTGGTTCTACAGCGAGCTGTTCAAATCGCCGCAACAACGCCAGCGCGAGATGGAACTGCGACTGCAGCGCGGCGCCAAGGCCGGCGCCGCGGGCGGCGAGAAGCGGCCGATGCACCGGCGCATTTTTTCCTTCATTTTTGGCGAGATAGACCCCAACGCCGGCCACGACCAGGTCGAGCGCCGGCTGTTCGTCGCCCTGGCCCAGCAAGGCAAGGGCATGGTGCTGCTCGAGGAGTTCATGGCCCTGACCGGCCTCTCCGCCGACCAGGCCGACCTGGCCATCTCGCGCTACCTATATGAATTCGAGGGCAGCCCGGAAGTCACCGCTAATGGAACAATTTATTATCACTTCCCCAAGCTGCTAGAGCGCGCCCGCGCCGAGACCGGGGCCGTTGGGCTTTCGGCCATGCAACAGCCGCGTCCCTTTAGCGCCAATAGCCGCAAAGCCAACGCCGGCTATGCCCTCATCAACGGCGTCAACCTGCTGTTCGGCGGTTTTTTTCTGTACGCCTGGCAGAACCTGGATATCGTCAGCTCCTACGGCAAGGGTACTCAGGTGGCCGAATTCTTTTACAGCATCGTCTACTTGCTGTTCAGCTACCTCACGCCCGATCCGCGCGCCCTTATCGGCATCGCCCTGGGCGTGGTGCCTATCGTCTTCTCGCTGCTATTCTGGCTGGTGCCCCTGGTGCGCGCCGGACGGGTCAAGGCCGAGAACCGGGCCATAAGCCAACAGAACCTGCGCCGTACCCTCTATGCGCGCGTGTTAGAAAACCCGACGGCCTTCAACCCGCACCAGATCGGCAACCTGCCGGCTACCGTCGGCAAGGCCGACAGCAAGGCGCTGGTCAAGACCACCGAAGCCCTGGCCGCCTACGAGCAGGCCGAATCGCTGACCGGCGATAGCTGGAACTTCGCCGAGCTGCAGCGCAAGCTGCAGGATATTGCTGCCATCCGTCGCGCAGTCAAGGCTGACGACTACAAGCTGGGGGATACGGTGTTTGATACGAATGAGCCGGGGTGAGGGGGGCCATGCGCAAGTTGAGCCTTGGCCTGCTGTGCCTGTTCTGCCTGATATCGACCCGGCTGCATGCCGGCGCCTTTATCGCCAACTTCCTGGTCATCGACGCGCCCCCGCAGGCGGTGGAAGTATTCCTGGACGGCGTCGACCGCACCGGCATCAGCGGCATCTTCGACCCGGCCACGCCGCGCTTCTACCTGATCTGCGACCAGGTGGCCGATACCCAGGACCTGGGGTTTGCCGACTACTTTGGCGGGCAATTGTCCGCCGCCCTGGCTTGCCCGGTGCTTTTCACCATGGTGCATGACAGTGATATTCTGGTCATACTGCTGTATGTGAACGGCGTTCGGGCTTTTGCCTACGATTCCTGGCCGGGCTATTGGGAGGGCGCCGAGCCGGTGCCTGCCATCAGCGGCCTGCCGGCCTTGGCCCAAGCCTTTGGCGTCTCCGGCGGCGAATTGGCGGCCATCCTGAAACTTCCCTACGATGAGTATCCGTTGGCCGAGGATAGGCTGGGCGCCATCCAGCAGGTGCTGGGCATACCGGATTACATTTTCATGAGCCAAGCCTACGCCCTGGAAATGGGCGAGGATCTGGCGTCATACGGCTTTCAGGTGCTGCGCTGGTGAGGGTGTTTTGAGTAATAAATGGGCGCGACTCAGACGTGCGCTGGCAGTGGTATATATTTTTAGCTCAGTTGCTGCGTTTATCGGTTTTTACTTTCTGTTTACCGATTTTCTCGATGGGACCGGCACCATAAATCTAGCAGGGTGTTGAAAAACGCGGATGCGGCTTTTCAACACTTCAAAAGCCGGTACAATTACGCAGCATAGCGCAAGCTATGCGAGGAATTGTTAAGGTTGTTGAGAAAGCAACCGGCTTTTTCAACAACCTGCTAGTAACCGCTCTGATTGTTCTCTTCTCTGGCTTTGTCTTGCTGATCTTCGGTGTCAAGACAATACGACAGCCGGATAACGAGCGTAACGAGTGGCAGATTACGGAATTGTTGACAGCCCTGATCGATAGCGATATAGTAAGTCAAGGTGGTTATCGATGAACACGGTCGTGGTTTCAAGCAAATATCAAGTGGTCATTCCGAAAGAAATCAGGGAGACGATCGGGTTGAAGGTTGGTGCAACCTTGGAATTGATTTGCTATGGGAATCGTCTTGAATTGGTTCCCATTCAGCCGATAACAAACCTAATAGGTATATTTAAGGGCATAAACACCACTGTGAACCGTGAAAAATCCGATAGAATATGAATATTATCGATTCATCGTGCTGGCTGGAATTTTTTGCCGGAAGCAAAGTCGGGAAAGAAATTGCGTCGATTATCGGGGATCTGGAAAATTTGGTGGTTCCGGCCATTGTCTTGTATGAGGTGTTTAAAAAATTACTTGTCGAAGTGGATGAGGACAAGGCGATTATGGCCATTGCCCATATGAAACTCGGGAAAGTGGTGGAGATTGATGCCGATTTGGCGATTACGGCCGCAAAGGTAGGCAAGGATTATAAGCTGGCCATGGCCGATAGCCTGATCTATGCGACGAGCCTGAAATATGATTGCACGCTCTGGACTCAGGACAGGCACTTCAAGGATCTGTTGCGGGTTAAATATTATGAAAAAGAGCCAAGCTGAATAATGGTTTAGCTCATGGTGGAAAATTCTAACAGGCGAGTGAAAAACCCGACGCCTTCCAGCAGTGGTCCGTAACAGAAAAGACTCGCCGTCTTCCAACGGCGAGTCTTTTCATTTGTTATTCAGGAATAATCACCCAACTCAGGCCGCGTCCAGGCGGGTGGGGCTAGTGTAGACGGGCGGCTGCTCGGTCAGGTACTGGCCGCGGCTGGCCTGGCTGACCAGTTCCCGGTGGTAGCCCTGGCCGTTTTCCAGGTTGGCAGGAACCATGAACTCCAGGCCGCCTGGCCGGTTTTGCATTATGCGGTCTAGCAGGTTGTTGAAAAAGCCGGTTGCTTTCTCAACAACCTTAACAATTCCTCGCATAGCTTGCGCTATGCTGCGTAATTGTACCGGCTTTTGAAGTGTTGAAAAGCCGCATCCGCGTTTTTCAACACCCTGCTAGGGCGATCTTGATACGGTTGGCGGGGGGCGGCGGCCGCCACCAGGTCACTTCACGCCTGCGGGGACGAACCGCTTCGGGCGGATGTCGGAATCAACGATGCATTGAGTTTTATCGCGACAATGGCGTATGCCGACGGATTTTGCAGTGGAAGAAAAACCGCTATAAACTGACTGTCCACTATTGACAGTAAAGGTCATGAGGAATGACAATTTTGGTGGTACGTATCTATTTGGAGGCGTCTGGCAGACGTCCCTTTTGGAGAATGGAGAATGGTTTTAATATACAAGGCTTTGATCCTAAGGCTTTTTATCGTATGGGTTATTCTGTCCTCGGTTATCGGAGGAATTGTTCTCCTGCGGGAGTTAGAGGAGATAGACAGTATTCTGCTCGATTTGACTGAGGAAGAAACAACAGAGCTCCGCATGCTTCATGGTCTATATTTGTCCGATCCAAGCCAGGATCACCTCGATCAGATTAGATCGGAGCTTGCTTCACATATTAGCGATGGGCACTTTATCATCATAAATTTATACAACGCCGAAAAACGCTTAATCCTTTCTGTGAAGAATACTGCTGAGGAACCGGCGGTCTACGACTCCGAGGAATCAAAACCAGTATTGCTTTTTGGACCAGACGCGCAGTTTAGGAGATTTCTTGGTAAATATGGTCAAGTTTTCCTGCTGGTTTTTGTCCCGCTCAAGGAAGATTCGGCTAGTATGGTTGGTTATTTCGAGGCTGTCTATAAAGTCGACGAGGGAACCATCAATTCTATCAAGGATCGTATTTTTATATCACTTAGCCAAGTGATTATTATAATTTTCATCACAGCTCTATCCGTGTATCCTGTGATCATCTTGCTGAACCGTAAGGTTTTACGCGTGTCGCAGGACTTGTCGCGAGCGAATATTGGATTACTGAAGTCTCTCGGCAGCGCCGTGGCAAAAAGGGACAGCGATACGAACAGCCATAATTATCGCGTTACGATACTTTCAACGCGTTTGGCTGAAGAAGTAGGGCTCCGTAAGGACCTTGTGGCAGGGCTCATCAACGGGTCATTTCTCCATGATGTAGGAAAGATAGCGATTCAGGATAGCATACTCTTAAAACCCGGCAGATTGACATTAGAAGAAACTAAAATAATGCAGAGTCATGTATCGCATGGGATCGATATCGTGAAGCATTATCATGGATTGGAATCGGCTGCATCGATAATCCGACATCACCATGAAAAGTATGACGGAAGCGGCTATCCCGCAGGACTATCCGGGCAGGCGATACCCTTACCTGCCCGGATATTCGCGATAGCCGATGTATTCGATGCGCTTATTTCCAAACGACCTTATAAAGATGCTTTTAGCCTTGAAGAATCCTTACGCATTATCCGTAGTGATAGCGGTATTCATTTCGATCCTGAATTGGTGGAAGCCTTCTGTCGAATCGCGACTGAAGAATATCAGCAACTCATGTTATCGGATGACGAAAATCTGAACAGGATACTTGATAATTTAATCGAAAAATACCATGATTCCTTGTGACTGTCCAGGGTCATCTTATTCCGCCAGCCAGGGTCACGATATTGGGCCAGGGAGTTTCAGTGTAAATTGACTTGCTTCCGGCGTCAAGCCGTGGCTGCCTCCAGCGGTGCCATATAGCGCGAAGGGCCGTCTCGTCGGTAGGAACGACCGGAGGTGACGATGAGCTTCGCCGCACTTGAAACCAGCCGGTCCATGACCGCCCCGCCAACTACCGGGTCCGGAAAGACGGAGAACCAGTCCTCTGGCGGACGATTGGATGTCACCACGATTGAGCTTGAGTTGAGCCGTTCGTCTGCCAAAGTGTACAGGAGCTCGGTTTCCAGCTGGCTGTAGGCCCGGAAGGCGAAGTCATCCAGGATGAGCAAGCCGGCGGACAGGCAGCGTCGGAGCAGAATCTGGCCGCGTCGCGTACTCAGGCGTTCGGGAGCCAAACGCTCCAGCAGTTTGTGGGTTTTGAAGAAAGCCACATCCATACCGCGCCGGGCTGCCTCATGCCCCAGCGCTTGGGCGATGTGCGACTTGCCGATACCCGGCGGGCCCGCCAGCACCAGATTCCGGCCTTGCTCGATGAAGCGGCAGCTGGCCAGGTCACGCAAGGCCGGCGGTGGTAATACCACGCCGTTGAAATCGAAGTCGAACGCCTCGAAGGTCATCCGCATGGTGAAGCCGGCCGCCTTCAACCGCTTCTGGAGCGAGTTCGATTCACGGCTGGCCATCTCGTCCTGGACCAATAGTCTTGTGAATTCAAAATAACCAAGCTTGGCTACCTCGGCTTCGCGCACCCGCCGGTCAAGCGCGTCGGCCATTCCTGGCAGCCTGAGTTTCTTCAAGTCAATAACCAGATCCTGTTCCTTCATGTCGTTCCTCCCGAAAAAGCAACTCAAGCGGACCACTACGGGCCCGCGTAATACTCCGCGTTCCTCGTCATGGCCTGCCCGCGCTCGGAGGCGGTGAAAGGCAGTACATTTTGTCTGGCTTCGTCTTCAAACAATTGCGCCAAGCGCTTCGGCATGGATACGCCGGCGGTCATGGCTCCAGCCAGGACATGCGAATATCCGCTTGAACCGTAATACTTCTCGAGAACATTCAAACAGCCTTGCGCCCGCCGCAAGGAAAGGTTGCCGCCCGTGGCAAGCATGGCCCGCAGGTACTGCGCGGATTGCGAACCGAAACGGCCGGCGCGCATGATGAGGCTGTTGGCGTAAGCCTCTGGTTTGAAAGGCTCACCATGCTCCGGGAAGTCGGCAGGCAGGTACGCCCGGCCTTTATCCGGAATGGTGAAAGACCGTACGAGCTTGTGCTGGTGGTATATTTCGACGAAACGACCGACAAGCTTGACCTGGACTGTCTTGCCGATGAATGGTGCCGGCAAACCGTAGAGCTTCCCGGCAACGGTTATAAATTGATCAGAGTGTGCCTTGGCGGTCGTCCAGGACGACACGATGAAATCATCGGCCGGCAAAGGCTTCGCAGTTGTTGCGGATGAAATCCGCAAGCTAGCGGAAGGTTCGGCCGTCCAATCAAAGAGCATCGACAAGAACCTCAAATCGATACAAGGCGCGATCAAGGCTATAGTGGCCTCCTCGAGCACTGCTGAACGCACCTTTAACGAGGTTCGTTCGTTAATAAACATTCTCTATGGACTCCAGGAAGAGGTAAAAGGGGCTATGGTGGAGCAGAATGCGGGCTCAACGCAGATTCTTGATGCATTGGCGAAAATCAACACGGTCACGACAGAAGTCAGAACGGCCTCCGCCGAGATGAAGATTGCCAGTGCTTCCGTCCTTTCAGAAATACGCATCCTTCTGGGGATATCCGAAGAGGTTCGCAGGGGTATCGGCGAGATTGCTGCTGGTACCGATGATATCGATCAATCGATGGTTGCCGTGTCCGAACTCACCTATAAGAATGCTCATGATGTTTCAGTCGTCCAGACCGAAGCAGGACAATTTAAAATAACATGACTTAACTATTCGCGCGCCTAGCATGGTATGGCTTCGGCTACATCGCTGCTTCCGCGAATCGGAATAGGCAAACTGGATAAGCGGCCTGGGTTTGGCTTTGTCGGAAACGTGGAGGCCGCGGGACTCCCGCATGTGACTGCTGCTCAGGGCAGCGGCCTGGTTCCTTGAGGATTTGCACTATCAACTCATGTATCATCAGTTGGCTGAGAACCGGCGAGCCCTGAATGTCGCGTTCCAGGCAGTCCCTAACCGGTTGAATCGCGTTAGCCACCTTTAATGACATGCCAGGCCACGTTGCTATTAAAGTCGCTCTATTGCTTTGATAAAAAGGGCGACCTGGCTTATGCTGTATGACAGGATGTCGGGATATGCGGAAAACAATGCTTGGCATAGCGGTTTTTCTGGTGGTCGACGGCTTGGCCGGTGCCGCTGTAATGGACATCTCTCGGACTATCCCAGCGGTTATGGCCGATATCCAGGCCGATTAGGGTATCAAGGCTGAAGAGCTGATTGCTGTTTCCAAGGTCAGCGCCGCCCGGCCTGAAGAACTGGGCGACTCGGTCATGGAGGCGACTCTTGGCGACCATGATCTGTATGAGCGAATGGACGCTATGATGGGCAGCGATGGATCCGCATCCCTGGCGCAGATGCACCAACGGATCGATTTCGACCATTTGGTCGGCTACCCCTGGGGCATGATGGGGGTAACGCCAGCGGCTCTGGTATCGGGAGGATGTTTTATGATGGGTGGATATTATCCAGGCTACGGGATGACGGGCGGTTGGGGGTGGATCGGCATGCTTATTGGCCTAATTGTCGTTGTGGTCGTTATTTTTTGATCGCAAGGCAGTTCGGTTCTTTAGTCGGCAGGGCGGTCTGACTGGCGGCCTTCAATCCGGCGGTAGTGGAGAGACGCCGGAAATGATCTTGAAAAAACGCTACGCCAAAAGGCGAGATCACCAAAGAGGAATACGACCGGATCAAAACCGATCTGGATGCTCCATGAACGTCGGAAAACAAGCAAGGAGGCACCGATGCGTTACCAATGTCCAATGGGCTGCGAAGGTCCCAAGACCTATGTCCAACCAGGAAAATGCCTGGTTTGTGGCATGAAGCTCGTTCCGGTCAAGGAAGCCGATTCTGGTCCCACTTCTAATCGTGATGCCGATGCAGACACGGAGGATCCCGAACACCCCGCTGGCGGCCACGCCTGTGTCTGCGGTGCGCCCGGCTGCGATGGGACCTGTGTGGCCAATTGCCAGTGCTCGTTTCAGGAGCTGAATCTGGCCTTGCCAATGGTGGCGCCTGCCGGCAAGATGTCGGCCGGGGGGTATGCCTGCCCGATGCATTGCGAAGGCGATAAAACCTACCCGGCGCCGAACGATTGTCCAGTTTGTGGCATGCATTTGGTTCAGGTAGTCGTCTTTGGTGGTCCACTGGTACCCGAACAGGATGCTGAGACTGCGGCGTTCCGGAAGATGCGTCGTCGGTTTGTCCTGGCTGCTGCGCTTGCCGCGCCGGTGTTGGTTTTGTCGATGGGCGAGCTGGTGCCTGGCCTAGGCCAAATTATAGTGAATCTTATGGCGGCAAAAACCAATCTGTTCTTCCAGCTGGGGCTGTCGGTGCCAGTGGTGCTGATCGCGGCGGCTTTTATTTTTGCCAAAGGCTACCAGAGCGTCAAAACCTGGAAACTTAACATGTTCACACTGATCGCCCTGGGTACAGGTGTGGCTTGGACATACAGCCTGGTCGCTACTTTTGTGCCCGATATATTCCCACTGGCCTTGAGACGGGCTGACGGTTTGGTGCCGGTGTACTTCGAAGCGACCGTCATCATTATAACCCTGGTCATTCTAGGCCAAATGTTGGAGCTGCTGGCCCACGCAAAGACTAATAGCGCCATTAAAGAGCTACTCAATCTAGCAGGGTGTTGAAAAACGCGGATGCGGCTTTTCAACACTTCAAAAGCCGGTACAATTACGCAGCATAGCGCAAGCTATGCGAGGAATTGTTAAGGTTGTTGAGAAAGCAACCGGCTTTTTCAACAACCTGCTAGTGCCTACCAGCGCTCTGGTTGTTAGGAACGGCCGGGAAATGGCCATTCCGCTGGCCGAGGTCGTGGTTGGCGATCAGCTACGGGTCAAGCCGGGTGAGAAAATCCCGGTGGATGGCGTGCTGGCTGAAGGTAATGGCGTAGTCGATGAGGCGATGATTACCGGCGAACCAATTCCAGTCGAAAAGAATCCGGCTGACGCGGTGACAGGTGGCACCATTAACCTGAACGGCAGTTTTGTGATGGTGGCTCAGAAAGTCGGGGGCGATACGCTGTTGGCTCGGATTGTCCAAATGGTCAATGAAGCCTCGCGCTCCAAAGCGCCCATCCAGCGCCTGGCTGATATCGTGGCGGCTTTTTTTGTACAGGCGGTGGTGGTATTGGCCGTGTTGACTTTTTTGGTATGGGGTCTAGGCTTCGCCAAATGGGACCATGGGCTGGTGAACGCTATCGCCGTGCTAATCATTGCTTGTCCGTGCGCTTTGGGGCTGGCCACTCCAGTCTCAATTATGGTCGGCACTGGTTTAGGCGCCAAATCGGGCATTTTAATCAAGAATGCCAAAGCCCTTGAACGAATGCAGCAGATCGACACCCTTTTGGTCGACAAAACCGGTACCTTGACACTCGGCAAGCCGACGGTGGCTATTTATAAAGGGCAGGGAGACTATACCGATGACGAAGTACTGCGGCTGGCCGCCTCGGTAGACCAACAAAGCGAACATCCCTTGGCTGCCGCTATTGTGGCTGCCGCTCGCCGCCAGGGACTGTCCCTTACGGTACCGCGTGAATTTGTTTCCCACACCGGTCAGGGCGCGACAGCCTTGGTGGATGGACAGCGTATCGCGGTCGGCAACGAGAAGCTTTTGAGCAGGTTATCCCCTGATGCTAGTACCACCATCGACCTGTCCGCCGTTCGGGAACTGCAAACCACTGGCCACACGGTCATGTTTGTGCTACGCGACCACCAGTACATCGGCTATATCGGCGTGACTGATCCCATCAAGGAATCCACACCTGAGGCCGTTAGGCGCTTGCACCAAAATGGAGTCAAAGTCGTTATGCTGACCGGCGACAACCAACGGACCGCTGCCGCCGTGGCCGCCATCCTGGGGCTCGACAGCTTTCGCTCAGAATGCCTGCCGGAGGACAAATTCAACGAGGTTAAAATTCGCCAAACCCAAGGGTCGGTGGTGGGCATGGCCGGTGATGGCATCAACGACGCCCCCGCTTTGACTCAGGCCGATGTTGGTATTGCCATGGGAACCGGTACCGATGTCGCCATGGAAAGCGCCGATATAACCTTGGTCAAAGGCGACTTGATCGGCATCGCCCGGGCCAAAGATCTGAGTGTTAAAGTAATGCGGAACATCCGCCAAAACCTCTTTTTCGCCTTTGCCTACAACATCATTGGCATTCCGATCGCCGCGCTGGGCTGGCTCAACCCCATTTGGGCCGGACTGGCCATGGCCTTGAGTTCGGTTTCGGTGTTGAGCAACGCCTTGCGGATCAAGCGGTACCGGACAGGGGATTTTAGGCAAACAAGCAAGGCGCCCCCCGTATAATCCTGTCGGAGCGGATGCGCCTGATCGTACAAATTAATGCAAGATTGTGGAGGGGTTTATGATTCAGGTGCGGATTTGTTGCGGCTTGGAATGTGCGGCGCGAGGCGGGCAAGAGTTGATTCAGGCTATGGAAACGGATCCCGTGTTGCGGGCTATGGTTGCGGTCAGCTACGAGCAATGCCTGAATAGCTGCCAGAATGGCGATTTTGCACCCGTCATTATTATCGAAGGCAAACGGTATACGTCCATGACCTCCGAAAAGCTGGTTGACCTGTTGCACGATATGGTCACGGTGCCTGCCGGGGAAGGACAGCGTTAAATGCATGAGACCAGGGTACATATTTTTGAAAAGATGCGGGGGATTTTTACGCCGGTTATGGATATTCGGCGCAAGGTGCTGGTCGAGGTAGCTAAAATGGTGAATCAAAACCAGCGATCAGAGTACGTGGAAACCATTCCGTACCTCATTATCCAGAAAAACACTCCGACCTACCGGGACAGCATTTTTCGGGAGCGGGCGATTGTCAGGGAACGGGTGCGCCTGGCTTTGGGGCTCGACCTCAAGGAATTCGGCGCTCATGCCCCGATCATCGACGATGCGGCTCCGGCCCTGGTGGCCCATAAGGTGATCGCCGAGCCCTTGGTCAACATCATCAAGATTGGTTGCGAGCGCTGCCCCGAAAAATCGTACATCGTGTCGGATTGCTGTATGGGCTGTATGGCCCATCCCTGCGTGGCGGTATGTCCCAAGCGTGCTGTATCCATGGTCAAGGGCAAGTCATTTATCGATCAGGAATTGTGCATCAAATGTGGGCGCTGCGAGCCGGTCTGCCCTTATAACGCTATTCTTTACCGTGCGCGGCGGCCTGCGGTGTCGGGGCCATCTCATCCGACGTCGAAGGCTTTGCGGATATCGATTATCTAAAATGCGTTTCCTGCGGTTTGTGTGTTGTGTCCTGTCCGTTTGGGGCTATCGGCGAAAAATCCGAGATCGCCCAGGTTTTGCGTTCAATCCAGGATGGTAACCGGGTTCACGCCGAGCTTGCGCCTTCCTTTGCTGGTCAGTTCGGTCCGCTGGTTAAACCTGAAAGCCTGAAGACGGCGCTAATACAGCTCGGCTTTGCCGGAGTGGCCGAGGTTGCCTATGGCGCGGATCTAGCGATCCACGACGAGAGCAAAAAGTTGAGTCTGTTGTTGGCTGCACAACCCGGGGCCGATGACCGGGCTTTTATTGGTACTTCCTGTTGCCCGTCCTGGGTTTTGGCGGCCCGGTCCCACTACCCGGAACTGGCCGGCAACATTTCCGAATCATTTACGCCCATGGTTGAGACCGCTAAAAAAATTAAAGGGTACGATCCCCTGGCAAAGATCGTCTTCATTGGTCCTTGTGTTGCTAAAAAAACCGAGTGTTTCCGCCCCCAAGTGGCTGGGTTTGTGGATTTTGTACTGACCTTTGAGGAATTGGCGGCCATGTTTCTGGCCAAGGGCATTGATCCGGCCCAACTGCCAAGCAACGATAGGCTTGATGAAGCTTCTTCCGCCGGACGCGCTTACCCGATCGCGGGCAATGTGGCTAAAGCGATTTTGGATCAGTACCAAGCCAATTGTTCCACGCCTATCGAGTTTAATTTGGCCAGTCCTGATACCCTCCGTGCCTGCCTGGACATATTGAACCAGATAGAAAAACGGCAGATTACCCCACCACCACGATTGGTGGTGGGTATGGCCTGTCCCCATGGTTGCATCGGTGGACCGGGGACGTTAGCGCCTATTAAACGGGCCAAGGCCGCGGTGGAAGTTTTCGCGAAGGAGTGAACCGTGAAGCGTTCTGGCCTTCAATCAACCTTTTCTTTGGTAAGCCCGAATAATCCCTCGAGCGCCCGGTCCAATTTCTTCAATTCACCAGGGTCGAAGATCGGCGGCACGATGGCCGGGTGGAGTGGGTCGGGGCTGACCAGGGCGTCGCCGGCTAGGGCGGCGCGGAAGAAGTCGTCGTAGCTGACGGTTTTATTCCCGACGCTTAGGCGGGCGAACAGGTAGGAGCCGCGCCGCTCGAACCAGCGGCCCAGGCGCGCGTCACTGGTAGCCCAGTGGGCTTCGGTGTAGCCTTCGTGTTCACAGCTGGCCAGGGCGCGGGTGGCGGCGTAAGGCAGCATGGCCGGCAGGAGGTCGTCGTGTAGTACGGCCAGGCCGGCCGGGCTGGGGTTGAGGCTAAGACTGGCGTAGGCTTGGAGGGCTCGTTCCTCGTTCTGGTAAAAGGACGGCCGTGAACTGCGGCTAGGTGCGTTGCAGGGCGCTGCGCAGGCGCTGGTTATAGAGGCCGGGGTAAGCCCGAGTTAGGCCTTTTTCGGCGGCGTCGCGGGCGTAGAGGCGGCTGTTGCGCTCGCGCTCGCCCAGGATGATGCGGCCGTCGTCTAGCCAGAGATCCAGCAGGCGGCGGTCGGTCTCCAGGTAGCGGCGGTTGCCGCGCGCCCGGCGCACCGGCGGCAGCAGGGCCAGCCGGCGAGTCGTCGTGGGGTAGGGTAGCCGTGGCGCTTAGTTGCTTGGCGGCGCGGGCCGTGCGGGCGGCTTTGTTGTTGCGGGCTTGGCCGGCTGGCGGGGCGGGAGGCTGGCCTTTCCCGCCCTTGCGGTCGGATTTGGTAGAGGCGGTTTTGGTGGTGTCGGACTTGGCTTTGCCGGCCGGCGGGGTGGGGTCGTCAGAAGTCATCGTTTTTGAGTACCTCGAGTTTGCTGGTGTATTTGGGGAAGAACTGCAGGCTGCGGCCGGTTTCGAAGCGCACCATGACGCAGACGCCGCCCTCGCCGGCGCTACTGACCTGGACGATGTAGCCGCTGCCGTGGTCGTCGTGGTAGACCTTCATGCCCTTGCGCCACTTCCCCATGGCGGCCGAAACGCTCAGGTCCAGCTTGCCGCCGGTGGTGTCCAGCAGCTTGCCGGGAATCTCGGCCAGGAAACGCGACGGCA
>MIAR01000034.1 GCA_001829185.1 Spirochaetes bacterium GWB1_60_80 | reverse complement strand
AACAATTCCTCGCATAGCTTGCGCTATGCTGCGTAATTGTACCGGCTTTTGAAGTGTTGAAAAGCCGCATCCGCGTTTTTCAACACCCTGCTAGTGCTGTCAACATACACCGCAACCTCAGGTGAAGCAATTGGACAGATACGTTATAAATGATTTTTCCGAGTGGCAATTCGCCGGGCCGAGCTTACTCATCGCGCTGGACTTTACCAGCTCAACCCGTCGAATACGGCATGGCTCAGCAGTCGTGGCCTGGTTTGGGCAACACCTCGTCGGTATCGAGGATGAGGGTGACCGGACCATCGTTGACATAGGCCACCGCCATCGACGCGCCAAAGACTCCACAAGCCGCCGGCGATACCAAGCTGGCGATGGCGGCCTTGAATTGCTCGTACAGGACCTCCGCCTTGCCAGGCGCGGCGGCTAAGCCCCAAGACGGTCGCTTGCCTTTACGGACATCGGCAAATAGCGTGAACTGGGAAATCGTCAGGACGCCGCCGCCAATATCGCCCACGGACAGGTTCATCTTTTC
Organism: Spirochaetes bacterium GWB1_60_80; assembly: GCA_001829185.1. Classification (GTDB taxonomy): domain Bacteria; phylum Spirochaetota; class Spirochaetia; order Treponematales; family UBA12059; genus UBA12059. The sequence goes on along the minus strand of MIAR01000034.1, from coordinate 15,104 downwards.
GTCGGTATCCTCGAAGATGCGCAAGCCAGCTATCTTCCCGGCCAGCCAAGCCACGTCGCGCTCATCATCGTGCTGGCCGACTCCCAGATAAATCAACAAGCCATGTTCGATAGCGCCGCGAACTTCGCCACTAACGCTAACGCTGGCTTGCCGGACGCGTTGCACAATTGCTTTCATGCTATCAATTCGCTTTCTGTTCGCAACAGGTGTACACTTCCGCCGCCATAAACAGACGCACCAGTTCTTTATCGAGCTTGCCTGAGTCCGCTTCTTGCTGGACTATGTCCATGCAGACGGCGCGCGGCAAGGCTTTTTTGTACGGTCGGTCACTGGCCGAAAGCGCGTCATAGATATCGCAGATGCTCAAGATACGCGACTGGACGGCGATTTGGTCGCCAGTTTTGCCATCCGGATAGCCGGAACCGTCCAGCATCTCGTGGTGGTCCTTACAGTAATCGGGAATGCGCAGGAATTCGTCGGGCCAGGGAATCTTAGTCAGGAATTCCCAGCTATACACGACATGGTTCTGGATAGTTTGACGCTCTTCGTCAGTCAGGCTGCCGCGCCGGATGCGCAGGCTCTCGGCTTCCTTTTCGGTGATGAGTTCAATGATGCGGCCCTCCTCGTCGGTGATAAAATCCGGAAAGCTGGTTTGTTTGAGCCGCTCGATCTCCCTGTCAATGTCGATGTCGGTCGAAGTAGGCTCGTTGAGCAGGTTGATCAGCTGCATGGCTTCCATCACGGTGGCCTGCAAAATGGATTGCTCGCTCTTGAGGGCGCTCTTGTGCTTGGCCTGCTCGGCTAGCTCTTTGTAGCCAAGTTCGATGGTCCGGCGCAGGTAGCTAAGCCTCAGCATCAAATACTCGTAGTCGCGCGGGTATAGTTTCTTAGCTTTGAGGTAAATATTCGAGTCGATGTACACCTTGCCAAAGTCGTGCAGCAAGCCGGCATACTCCAGTTCCTTAAGCTCGATATCGCGAAAAGTCAGGTTGCCATAGGGACCGGTCGGGCAAGCATTGACTGCCCTGGCCAAGGCCACCGCCAGCTTCGCCACCCGCTCGGAATGGCCGCGGGTCGAAGGGTCGCGGGACTCAATGGCGAAGACGCTGGCGCGCACGAAGGCATCGAATTGGTACCGGATATGCTCGAGCATGCGGGCGTTTTCAAGGGCGATGGAGGCTTGGTTGGCAACCGCCTCCATGAGGGATTCGTAGCGGTCATCAAACGGATACACCTTAGTGGTAAAATCCTCCGGCGCGCGCAATTTAACCTCGGCCGACACGATGGAATCCGGCCAGCCGGGATCTTCCTTGGAATTGATCAATTGCAGTACGCCGATTATTTTCTGGTCATTATTCTTGAGGGGAACCACCAGCATGCTTTTCGTGCGGTAACCATTCCGCTGGTCGAAGTCCTTATTAAAATGAAACGGCACGTCCAGCGGCAGGTTATAGACATCGCGGATGTTGAGCAGTTTCCCTTCCAACGCCACCCAGCCGGCCAGCGAGGTCCTGTCCAGCGGCATGGAGAACTGCTCGTAGTCCACTTGCAGCGAGTCATTGTGAGCATAGGCGAATTTAAGGGCTAGCTGGCCAGCCTCGCGTTCGACGAGCATGATGGTACCGGCGTCCGCTCCCGTAATGCGCTGACTGGTAGCTAGAATAAGGCGCAGCAAGGTGTCCTTGTCGCGCTCGACAATCAGGTTCTTACCAATCTCGATCAAGGCCTGCTGGTCATAGTAGGCATCGAGTAGCTCGGCGATTTCGCCGCGCTCGAAAGGAGTATTGTCATCCAGCCGCTGCTTGATGCGATTAACCAACTGTCGTCTCCCTCGGCCTTCCTATCACGCCTTCCGGAAAATCCTGCTGATTAGCAGGAACCAGCCAGCTTGGCGCGCAAGTGCTGCAGTTGCTTGCCTTCCAGTTGCGGCGCCGTACCGGCCAGCATCGCCCGGAGAGCAGCCAATTCGTCGGCCGATAAACGGCAGCCTCCCAGGAAATGGCGCTCCAGGCTCAGACAAGCCAGCGGCGCCACGGCGCGAACGATATCGAGTATCACATTGGCATAATCGCGAATCTCGCGCTGGGCGTGGGCGTCGGTTCGCAAGATAATAAAACGGAACAGATTGTGCAGATCCATCTGCCAGTACCATTCAGTATACAGTGACAGCGGCAGGTTTACCCTGGCCAACTCGCGGGCGATGCCGCCATCCACCAGTGTGCGGTAAGCCGTGTAGGCTTCCTTCTGGCCGGCCGCCAAGCTGTCGATCACAGCCTGCGCCTCCGCCGGCTCGACCGGCTCGGTTTCCCGTCCTTGTTTGTTATCGCGGCTCTGCCGGCATACCACATCTGGCTCAGGCAGCCAGAACTCATCCTTCATTACCGAGTAGCGGCCAGATATCTCATTGAGGCGGGCGGTGCGATGGCGAATCCACTGTCGGGCCACAAACACCGGCATCTTGATATGAAAAGTCAAGATTACCTGTTCAAAGGGCGAGGTGTGCTCGTTGCGCAACAAATAGTCGATCAGGGCGGCATCCTCGCGGATGGTTTTCGTGCCTTCGCCGTAGGATACCCTAGCGGCTTGCACAATGCGGTCGTCACCGCCCAAATAGTCGACCAGGCGCACAAAACCCTTTTGGTGAACCTTGAATTCCTTGTCCAGCAGGGCGTCCGCCGCCGCTACTATGCAATGCGCCATAAAATCCCCTCACTTAACCATTATTGTACCGGAAAACCGGTAAAATCGCCATAAAACCTTCCCAAGCGCCGCTTCTCCTTGTTCGCACCGTGGCAATCAGAGCCCCAGGTCACAAAGTAGCCCAGGCGTTCAGCCTGGTTCAGGATTGATGCGTTGATCATATTAGCATTGTCGCCTTTGTACAAATACATTTCTACCCCACTCACCCCGCAGGATCGGAAATAGGCCAACAAATCCTTCAAACGGTGTTGTTGCTTCCGGATAATGCCTGGGTTATCGCCAAATTCATGGCCAAAATGGGGAAGTACCAGAAAACCGCTATCCCGTCGCACGATTTTCGCCAATTCCCGGACGGTTGGCTTGTTGATCTTGATGCGAGAGAGGGGGCCGCTGTCGAACCAGGTCTTCTTGAAATCCGCATAGACGGTACCGGCTGGAACCAGGTTCCGCCGTAGCAATAGACGGAAAACGTCGCTCTTACCCAGGCGAACCTGACTGGGGTCACTTGGCTCTCGCGCGCCGTTACCAGATCGTTGAATGAGCAGTTGGCGGTAGCTGATATCCGGTTGTCCAAAATAAACAGCCGCCTGCTGGCAGATGGTTTCCAAGGCAGCCCGCCGGTCTTGTAACAATCCGATCAACAGTTCAGCGGTATGGTTATAGCTGCCAGCCGGGAAGTAGACTAGCAATTCGCTTTTATACTTGATCGCCTTATCGACGCAATCGATTTCGACGCCCGGGAAACTGGTTAGCCCAGCTTCCCGGGCAGCCTGCAAGAATTCGGCCGTGCCGCCCATGGTGTCGTGATCCGTCAGGCAGGCCAGCTCCAGCCGAAACGTCGCTGCCTGGCGGGCCAGGGAGGCCGGCCATTCGGATCCATCGGAATACTGACTGTGCAGATGCATGTCGGCGCGCATACTACCAGCATAGGCCATGATGGAGTGTCGCGCAATAATTACTTACCGCCCGCAACTGGCAGCGATCCCGGCCGGATTAACCCCAACCGGCTGGTTCAGAAATCGCTGGAACCAAAGAAGTCGTCATCGCTCATATCGGTCGGCAGACGGCCTTCATTACGGATAGCATAGAGCGTCTCGGCGTATCGGTACAACGAAACGTGCCTCGTCAAAGCCGGAGCATCGCTGCGCACCCGCCGCAAGAAAGCCCCAGCGGTGAGCCCCGGCCGGATTTCCTGGTTTTCGATAGCGGTACCGAGGATGATGTCGGCCAACTGGTCAATACGCAAATAAATGCGCTCAAAAATGAACAAGTTGCGCCGTAGCCGGGCAATGTGGGTGATCATTTCGCGTTTGTCGCGCATTAAAGCGGGGCTATTCGGGCTACCAAGGGCGGCACCAGAACGGTCTTCCTGCATCCACCTGGCCAGGATTTCGCTGGACTGGAAGGGTTCGAAGGCTGTATAAAATTCGCTATGCAGCTGTTCGTAACGTCGAGCAAAATCAGCCAAGGCGCGCGGCGCATTAGCCCGGAAAGCCTCAATCTGGTCGCTAAACCAGCGGTTCTCGAAGTCACGGGCATTGGAAATGGCCACCGGTAACAGGCGCAAACGTTGGCCTGGCACCTGCTCGGCGCCCTGCCCGGCCGGAATATTCAAGTTGACGTCATCGGAACTACAGGCAACGTTGCCCTCAGTGCAATAAACGAGGACGCTGCCGGTTGGGGCGGTAACGAAACCGAATTCAGTCCCGCGCACCCCCATTACCGTACTCTCGTTGCGTACTTGTAGGGTCGGGCTGCCGGCCAGTCGACTAACCTTGGAACCGATTTGGCCGGTGATCACCTCGATGGTAGACCGTGGCGAGGTGGCATGTGGCTCAAAACGCAGATAGATACTGGAACCGGAACGGACCGTCAAATCGCCGTTCATGCCGGTTGTGCGATCCAGCTTGATGATTACCAGCCCGTCGTTCTCGGTCTTAATCATGTCGTCAGGAAAAACTTCGTCGCCGAAATTGGTTTCTCCAAGTACGCGGTTCGCCCGGGTAATGCTCACCGAGCCCTCAACATAATCGACCGTGCCGAATGGTCGGCGCGCCTGGGGTTGGGACTGGGAAAAAGCCAAGGCCACTACCATTGCCAATACTATACTTAACCAAATCGCTCGTTTCATCGCTTCACTCCTTGCTTGCTCCGGGCTACCTTGAAAAACAAGCCAACCCTCTCCAGTATACAACTATGGCAACCAAATATCCAAAGCAGGATGCTGAAAACCAACAAGTTTTCAGCATCCTACAAAATTACCCGGGCCAAGCTCAGAAGCGGAGTCCCAGAAACAGTTTCGGCCAGAATGGCAACACCCGTCCGAAAAATTCGCTACCGCCGCTGGAGGACTCGAAAAAGCTATACCGCAAATGGGATGGGACATTCAGCCAAGCCGCATCGCCGAAATCGACCTTGATACCGAATGATAGCCCAGCGTGGCGTGGCCGACCGAGATTGAAGGAGAAGCGGACGCTGCCGAAACCCTGTACCGCGCCGGTCGCAAGCTCCTCACTATTGCCAAACGCCATAAAAGCCAGGAAATCATCTACGCCAGCCAGATTATTCATCAATTCGTAGCCGACTTCGGCATCAATCGTCATGAACAGAACCTTCAAGCGGTGTCCCAAGCTAATACCAACTGAACGGGTCAGGTCATCGGCGGTAAATAACTGGGCAACCGTCTCGCCGGCCGAAACCGAGGCATACAGGAACGCGGTACCGGAACGCAGGGTCGTATACAGCATCTGGCTACCGAACTGATAATCCAGGGCGATATCGTGCACACCGTTGCCAATAATATTAACCAGGCCTAGCGCCAAGCCATCAAATTCGTCAGCCACATTAACCAACCCGACCATGACCCCCCGGCCTTGCCTGGTCGCATTGATAATACTGGCAACCATCACGCCATCGAAGGAGTCATTGGTATTAAAAATGCCGGCCACTTGCAGGCCGTTGACATGGCTGGCGGCGCTGTTGAAGATGCCAGCCACCTGAGCGCCTTCAACAGCGCCGGTCGCGCTGTTAAAGATGCCGGCCACCTGGCCGCCATGCACCGACGAATCGGCTACATTGAAAATGCCCGCCGCCTGGAGGCCTTCAACGCCATCACTAGCCAGATTGAAGATTCCCGAAAATTGCCCACCGAGCATCCGGCCATCGACCGTGCTGAAAATACCGGCCGCCTGTAAGCCATTGAGGTCACCAACCGATGAACCAATCGGGGCTAAAGCCAGGCTGGTACTGTAGAAACCGAAAGGAAAATTCAGCATTGGCGCAAAACCGATGACCATGGGGGTATAGGGATACTCGGCCCGAGCCGGCCCGGTTAGCGGCACAGCGGCCGATAGTTCGGATAGCGGCTGGCTAGCCTCGGGAGTCGCTGCCCCGGAACCATCCGGGAAACTCATTCCCGTGCCGGTGCCATCTTCTGTACCGCCGGCATTGCCAGCGGATTGGTTGAACATGTCGCGGGCGGTCTGCAGCACCGACTCGGCACTTGGTTCATCGAAGGTCGTCTGGGCCTGCAATCCGACAAGAGCTGGCACCATGGCCAGCGTTACAATTAGCAGTATACTTTTCACGATCACTCCTGACGCGAGTGGTATTTGCCTCCTACGGAGCGCATCCTCCCAATATAGCGCAGGCCTCGCGCGAAATCCAAAAAAGTCAACATTTTTCTCGTTGTTGGCAAGGCTTGATTCCATACCTGGAAAAGCCGATAATGAGGGTGGCTTGGCAGGTTCGGAATTTGCTCGCTACCCTCGTCGCGCAGCAGCGTCCAGCGATCCACTCGCCCTAGCAGGCTGCCGGGACCACTGACGGTTCCTCGGCATCAGGCCGGTTCAAATACGATAATAAGGGCGTACAACCGTGTTTAGTGCCATCGGCAGTTCGGTTCGCAATCAAATTACCTCCCTATTTTACGGCCTGGGTTTCTTTTTCCAGGTATTGAAGGAAACATCGCGTTTCTTCCGGCGCAAGCAGGTCGGCTACAAGGTTCTAACCATGCAGATCCTATTCACCGGTTTTGAGGCTCTGGCGGTTTGCGGCATCTTGGCGGTGGCGATCGGCGCCGCCCTGATCATTATCGGCTCCAGCCAGCTACCCAAATTCGGCCAAAGCCAGCTGATGTATTCCATATTAATCATCGTCATCACCCGCGAGCTCGGCCCGCTACTGACAGCCTTCGTCATTACCGCCCGTTCTGGCACGGCCATTGCCACGCAACTAGGCACTATGGTAGTAAACCATGAGATCGAGGCTTACATTTCGGTCGGCCTAAACCCCATTTCCTACCTAGTAGTGCCGCGTTTCATCGGCATGGTGGTCTCCATGCTGGTGCTTACCGTCTACTTCAACTTGTTCGGTTTACTCGGTTCCTTCATTGTAGTGCAGCTGATCCGGCCTATCCCGATCCAGGAATACTTGGTGGAGCTCCTGCGCGCCATGCGGGTCTCAGACATCCTGTCCGGGATGCTCAAGGCGCTGATCTTCGGCGTCATTGTCTCGGTGGTTTCGTCGTACCAAGGCTTTTCCGTCAACCGCGCCTCAACCGAAATACCGGTCGCCGGCATCAAGGCGGTCGGCCAGAGCTTCGTCTTGATTATCCTGGCCGACGTCTTTGTCACCCTGGTGCAATATGCCGGCTGAGCGCTCCGAAACAGAAGCCCCCCCTGTCGAGCTGATCGACGTCACCGTCATCAACGGTTCCTATCAGATACTCGACCAAGTAAACATCGTCTTCCCGGCCGATAGCTGCAGTGTCATCATGGGGACGGCCGGATCGGGCAAAAGCACGCTCCTCAAGGTCGCTGCCGGATTGACTATACCAACCCACGGCAAGGTCCTGGTCGCCGGGCGCGATCTATACCACTTCACCAGTCGCCAAGAACAGGACTACCAGGCCGATAGCGGCTTTGTCTTCCAAGATTCGGCGCTTTGGCAGGATACCTCCATTCTGGACAACGTGGCCATGCCACTCTATATCAACCAACCGGGCAAGGAGAAGAAGGAAATTTACGGGTTGGTTTCTTCCTGCCTGCGTCGGCTTGGCTACGACGAAGAAGTCAACGTCCGGCCGGTCGATTTGTCAATTGGCGAGCAAAAACTGGTCTCCATTGCCCGCGGGATCATCCACGAGCCATCAATCATCTTTATGGATGATCCAACCGGTAATCTTGACGACGATGCCACCGAACACCTGTTCGAAGTCTTGGGCAGCCTCAAAACCCGGAAGGCCACTATCGTCATCACCACCAACAATACTGACCTGGCCTACAAGTTCGCGGATTACCTCGGTGTCATCAAAAACGGTAAACTGCTAGCCTTTGGCTGTTACGACGAATGCCTCGCAAAGGCCGAAATGCTGCTTAGCGGTTCACTGGCCCGTCTTAAGAGTAGAGGACAGCGGGCTTGCGCACCAACGGATGCTTCAGAAGAAAATACAGGGCGGAGTGAACTATGAAATTCAAGATCAAATTCGCGGATCAGATTGTCGGCCTGTTCATCGTCATCGCGCTGGTGGCCTTGGGTGGCATCATCATCATGCTGGGCATTAACCAGCGCTGGTTCGCCAAAAACTACTACTTCAAAACCGTTTTCAACTCATCGACCAACTTAGCCGCCGGCACCGCCATTTTCATGAAGGGCTTCCAGGTTGGCAAGATCGATGCCATCCGGCTCAACGACGCCAACATGGTCGACGTCGATTTCTACATCTATGAAGAGTACTACCCAAAAGTAAAAGAAAACTCGCTGCTTGAACTGTCGGTCTCGCCGATCGGACTCGGCGCGCAGCTGCTCTTCCATCCTGGCCTAAGCGACCAGCTGCTGGCTGAGGGCTCCTTCATGTATACCACCGACTCCATCGAGGGCCAGATCATCATCGAGCAGGAACTGGTCGCCATACCGGTAAAAGACGATACCATCACCCGGCTGCTGTCCAACGTCAACCCGGTGCTTGAGAACGTCAACCGGACGCTGGTCACGGTCAACCGCACCCTCACCGAGGTCAACCGCGCCCTGGCCGGCCAGAGCACCGGCCCGCTCGGCACCATTGTCGGCGACATCAGCGCCACCACCGCGCGCCTGCCCGCCACCATCGGCAACGTTAACGATACCGTTGCCATGCTGCGGGCGCGCATCGACACTCTGATGAATCAAGTTGACTCATTGTTGAGCGAGGCCCAAACATCCGTCAGCAACGTCAACGGCATCACCGGCAATCTCGAGCAGACCACCGCCGCCCTGCGCGATCCGACCGGCCTGATACCCCGCCTGCTCGACCCGGAAGGCTCGATAGCCACCTTCCTGGACGACGACAACGCCCTGTTCAACCGGGTCATGAGCATAATCGGCCAAGTTGAGCAAAGCGTACGCAGCCTGCAGCAAATCGTGACCAGCCTAAATGGCGAGATGCCGCAGATCGCCTCCGTGCTCAACGAAACCAAGGTGGCCATCGAGCGAGCCCAGGATGTACTGGAAGGCATCCGCAACAATCCGCTCATCCGCGGCGGTATTACCGAACAAGCCACTCAGGAAAGCCTGTACAACAGCATGCGAGAAGGAAATTTCTGATGAAAACACCAACGATGACACGGCGGATAACCCTTGCTCTGGCCGGAGTTGCGCTGGCCTGGGTCAGCTTCGCTTGCTCGTCAATACCACGCGGGCAGACCGCGGTCAATGACCGAAAAAACGAAGCCGCCGGCTATGTGCGGCTGGCCGATGATTTTTTCGCTAAAAACCAGTATGCGGCGGCGGCCAATTATTACAGCGAAGCCCTGGTAACTAATCTGGCCGTCGATTATATCGAAGGCGCCATCGCCGCGCGCAGTTCGCTCGGGCGCGTCTACCTGGCCCTTGGCGCTATCGAGGATGCCACCCGGGAAATGAACGACGCCTGGTTTGATGCCCAGATGCTGAACAACCCTGACCTGGTGGCGCTGTGCCTGAACAATTTAGGTGAGCTCTACTATCGCCAAGACGACCAGACGGCAGCCGAGGCTAATTTCAACGCGGCGGCCGGTATGATCGTGGAGGACGCACGCTTGCTGGCCATCATCAACCATAACCGCGGCGTGGCGGCGCTGGCCCGCCAAGCGCTAGATGAGGCGCAAGCCTTCTTCGAATTAGCCCGGCAAGCCAACCAAAAGGCCAATCGCTGGAGCGAATTCGCCGCCAACTGCTACATGCTGGCGGCCATCGAGAACATTCGGGAAAACCTGACGACGGCCATCGACTGGGCCGAACAGGCCCTCGCCGCCGACAAGCGCGCCGAGAACGCGGTCGGAATCGAGGCGGACCTGGTCGCCTTGGCCAAGCTGAACCGCAAGGTGGGCAATGCCTTGGCGGCCTTCGACTACTTCCGGCGGGCCTTCCAGGTTGGCTTGCAGTTGAACGATGTAGCGATAGTCAGGTTATGCTTGGAGCAATTGGTTGAGCTGGCAGCATCGTTGGAGAAACCGGATTACGTTACCCGATACCAGGCACTGTTGGATAGACTGGACGAATAATCGGCGACACCAGCCGGTTAGCCGATGGCGGTGCCGATGAACGACCGGCCTTCCAGAATGGCTTGAAAATTGTCCAGATCGCGACCAGCGGCGCACACCACCTTGAGCCCGATCTCGGACGCTCGCCTGGAGGCCACCGGATCGAAGGGCGTATTCTTGCCGGGTGCCCATTCGTCGCCCACCATCCTTCTAAAATCAGCCCACGATATTATATCCAGCGCCTGGGCAGCCGGATCGAGCTTGGGATCGGCTGTATAGACCTGGGCGATATTCGAGAGGTTGACGATGGTGTCGGCCATGAAGCGCTCAGCCAGCAGCACGGCGTCAAAATCGGTCGAAAAACCGGGTTTCCAGCCGGCCGCAACCAGGATGCGGCCACTGAACAGGCCAATGGCCGTCGGGTCGGTTACCACCTCTTGCGGACAGAGCTCCAGAAATAAGCTGCGAACCAGCTGGGCATTGAGGCGCGTGGCCATGATGCCAATCCAGTCGAGCGCGTCGCTATCGGCCGCTGCGTCCGTCTCGCGGTACGCCTTCTGCCAAGTCCGGGCCGCCCCACCGCCGCCCACCACCAGAATAAGGCGATTCGCCGGATTTTGCGCCAGCCAGGCCCGAACCACAAGCGTGAAACCGCGCAGGAAACCCGCGTCCGGCCCCTCCGGCGCCACGATGGAACCTCCGAGCGATATTACCTTGGTCATGTCGCACCTCCCGATGGTTTCATTGTAGCGAGTCGTCGTCAACACGGCAAGCCGGCCGTATCGGGTTGCTCAGAAGCGGATGGCAAAATCAAGGCTGAAACCGGTGCGAATCAGGCTACCCGGCAGGCTGTTCACTGGTTCAGCGAAGAAGGCCAGATTACCCTCCAGCGCCAGGAAGTCCAGACCCAATCCAAACGACCAGGCGCCGCCACTGAACCCAAACTGCGCGGTCAAGGTATTGTTGAGTACGCCGAGCTCGACTCCGGCGTGGAGCATAGCCAGCGCCGATTGACCGGCGGTCAGGACGCCAAGCACATCCTGGGCCTCCACCACCACCAATAGCTCAAGCCAGGTCCATAGAAACTGCGGGATCGGCCGAAGGCTCAGGCCGACGTTCAATTCCGGCAAGACGTGGTACACCACATCAACGCCAGCGGCTATGCCAGTGCCGAAACCGCCCAGAATGGCATCCAAACTGGCCGACTTATAGAGTTGGTCAGTGGTAATATCACGCACCGATAGGCCAAAAGCCAAATCATCGAACAACTCAAGTCGCAGGCCAAGATCAGCCGCTAACCCGAAGCCAGCGCTGGCCAGCGGGTCTGGAGTAGTCGCCGTCATGGTCAGCCCGAATAAGTCTGCGCCAGTATAGGGCATAGCCAGGCGCCAGAACGGCCGAACATTGCCGCCAAAGGAAAGATCGAGCCCCGCTATCGGAATCGGCACCACAAATCCGACCACCGCTGCCACCTGGACATCGATCCGGCCAGTCGCGAGCAGCGGCTCAACGCCTTGCAGGTAACCGTCGGCCTCGGCCGACAAACCGAAGGCCAAGCCCTCGCCTATCCAGCCAAAACCGAATGATAGCCCGGCGCCAAGCCCATTACCGGAAATCAGACTGGCATACGGCTCGGCCAAGGTTGGTAAATCAAGCGGATCCATCGTTCCGGCCGGACGGACGCCCAGGAACCGCTGCACCAGGTCGAGGACCTGGAAAAAATCGTTTTGCGCCAGTGGGCTGTAGAGCTGTAAACTGGCAAACGGGATGGTCAGCGCTTCTGAATTAACGGAATAAGCTGCCGGATTACCCAAAAAGCAGCGGTAGCCTTCGCTCATAGCCTCGAAAACACCACCCAAGGCCAAGGTGCGCGTGTCTCGCGCTCCAAGCAACTCCAGGGAGTTGTCCTGAGAGAAGACTGGCACAGTGAGGAGCAACAGTAGTGGCAACAATAAACGCTTCACGGTTGACTCCTGGTATCCAGCCCGTCTAGCAGAGAAATAATTCTAAATAATTATGGATGCATGACTTTACCTATAATATACCACGCCAGACCACGAAATTCCATTACCGCTGAAGCGCCTCGAAAACCAAGCGGCAACACTTTCAAGCCCCCGGAAAGTAGTCTATACTGTCCTTGTGGAGGATTTCAGCTTATGGAAACCAACATCGGCGGCACGGTACTTTATCAGGACGACGATCACCAGTTTATCTGGTTAGGCGCGGACGCACAGCAAAAGCAGGGCATCGTCCAGACGATGCAATACCTAATCATCGACAAGGGCCGCGGCATCCTGCTTGACCCGGGTGGAGTGCATCTCTTCCCGCGTGTAGTAGCCGCCATCAGCCGTTATATTCCGATAGACAAAATCGATACCATTTTTTTCTCGCACCAGGATCCGGACGTGTCGAGTGGTATTGCCCTCTGGCTGGGGGTAACCAAGGCAAAAATGTATATTTCCGGCCTCTGGACCCGTTTTCTTCCCCATTTTGGCATCGTCGACATCTCACGTATTACCTCGATCGAATCAGTCGGTAAATCGCTGTCCTTGGCTTCCGGTTCCGAGTTAGTATTCGTGCCCAGCCACTACATGCATTCCCCGGCGGCCTACTCACTGTTCGACAAGCGGGCAGGCATCCTGTTCTCCGGCGATATTGGCATCGCCGTATTTCCCGATGGCCAGGAAACGCTCTTCGTGGAGGATTTCGCAGCTCACAAGCCGCTGATCGAGGCCTTCCATAAACGCCTGATTTGCAGTAATTCGGTAGCCAGGCGCTGGGTCGACAATGTCCGCCGCCTTAATCCCACCATGATCGCGCCGCAACACGGGGCTATCTATCAAGCTGCTATGGTCGGCCAGTTCCTGGACTGGCTAGCAGGCTTGAGTTGCGGCATCGACGAGCTCGATAGCCTCTACCGGATGTAGGCCCATGAACACCACACAGACCGGAACGCCCAGAGCCTCCCAATTAGACCGGCTGACTGAGCGCGACGTAAATTATGCCAGCGCCATCAAGCGTTTCACCGTTGGCTATAATAAAAGCGTCGTGCTCAACTCAGTCACCCAGCACTCGCTCGAGATCCTGGATGAATCAATGGCGCGTATCGAAGCCGGCTTGTCGTCTATCGTTGCGGCCTTCGAGGAAATACGGGCTACCAGCGGTAGTACCGCAGCCAATGGCGAGCGCATCACCGGGATGATGAACGAGATACTGGGTAACAATGAAGCTATCAACAACGGCATAGCCCAACGCCTGAAAGATGTCCAGCAGGGTGTGGTTATCGCCCGCGAACTGGGTGGCATGTTCAACGGCCTCCAGGAAAAAACTAAAAACGTGGCTGGCATGACCAGCGCCATTCAGGACGTTTCCGATCGTACCAATATCCTGGCCATCAATGCCTCCATCGAGGCAGCCAGGGCAGGCGTGGTTGGCAAGGGGTTCAGGATCATCGCCAACGAGGTGCGCACCCTGGCTGGCCAAACCGGTGACTTCGCCAAGCAGATCGACGGGAACCTGGCCGAGTTTGCCCAGGCGGTACAGGCCATCTCCGGCCGGATGACTGAGTTCGTGCAGATGTTTACCCGCTTCAGGGAGTCGTTTGCCGAGGTTAGCGCCAATTCCGCCGAGAACGCCAACAACGTCAACCAGACCGGCCAATTGCTCAGCCAGATAGCCGGTGCCATCAAGGAAGAAACCCTGGCCCTAGGCGACGGCCTGCACTCGCTGGAAGCCATCTCGGCCAACGCCAAGGACACGCATGCCGTATTCGCCGCCCTCAAAGATAGCCACCGCTTCCTTGACAAGCTTCTGGACAGGGAAGAGTGAGCCCCACCTACACCGCAATAATAACCGATGACCGCTTCGGCGCCGAGAACGAAGAGCGCGCCGTCCTCGAGCCCCTGGGGGTAGAGCTCCAGGTGGAAAAATGCCAGACCAGCGAAGACGTCGCCGTTACTTGCCAGGATGCCGATGCATTACTAGTAAACCTGGCACCGCTGGACACGGCGGCTATCAACAGCCTGACCAGGTGCCGGGTCATCGCCCGCTATGGCGTCGGGCTGGACAACATCGACGTCGCGGCGGCGAAGGCGCGCGGTATAGCCGTCTACAACGTGCCGGATTATTGCAGCGAGGACGTCGCCCAGCACTCGCTGGCCTTACTATTGGCATTGCTGCGTGACCTGCCTGGCCGCAACCAGGCCGTTCACTGCGGGCACTGGAACCTCCAGACGGACCAGCATACTGTCGCCGGCAAAACCATCGGCATCCTGGGTTTTGGCAGTTCCGGACAGGCCTACTGCCGTGCGGTACTGGCACTCAAACCAGAGCGCGTCCTAGTATATAGTCCCAATACCGACCAGGCCCGCCTGGAGGCAGCGCTTGGTCAGCTGGCGCGGCTACTGGACATCGAGCTGCTCGCCACTGATAAGCCTACGCTTCTGCGCAGCGCCGACATCATTTCCATCCACCTCCGGCTGAGCAATGAAACCCAGTCTTTATTCAACGACCAGACCTTCGCCATGGTCAAACGCGGACTCTGGCTGGTAAACACCGCCCGAGGAGCTATGGTCGACAGCCTGGCCCTGTCGCGAGCCCTTGATGCCGGAATAGTCGCCGGCGCAGCCCTGGACGTGTTCGACCATGAGCCGCCTGGTAAAGATCATCCCCTGTTGGGGCTTCCCCGACTCATCCTGAGCGACCATTGTGCCTACCGCTCCACTCGCTCAATCGCCCTGCTGAAAAGACGCACCGCTGAAAATGCGGCCCGCGGCCTGGGGCTCTTACCCAACAACTGAAATCTAAATGGGCGCCCGTGTTGCCTCATAATAAAATCTAGTCCTACGAGGTGGTTGCCTCATAAGTCAAATTCTAGTCCAAGGATAAGCTTGGACTAGAGTTTCC
>MIAR01000033.1 GCA_001829185.1 Spirochaetes bacterium GWB1_60_80 | reverse complement strand
AAACTCTAGTCCAAGCTTATCCTTGGACTAGAATTTGACTTATGAGGCAACCACCTCGTAGGACTAGATTTTATTATGAGGCAACACGTGGTGCAATTGACAACTCAGTAGCATGCACTGTAGGATCAGCACTAGCTTCTGCTGTTTGTAAAACGATATACAGGAAGAGATTGCCGTATTTGGTTGGAGAGGTAACAATGCGTAGATGTCAACTGGTTCTGGTCATCGGCCTTATGACGATTTGTGGTCTTACCGCCCAGGAGCGGCCAACCACCTTCTATAGCCGGGTATCCGGCGCGGTGGTATTCCTGCAACACGAGTTTTCCCTCAGTTCGAATGGCAGCGCCGTACCGGGACTCTGGGAGCGCTTGGCCGCTGAAATCGGGCAACCCATCTTGGATACACCCTTGGCCTTGGGTTCCGGCAGCGGTTTTTTTGTGGATACCGAGGGCACCATCCTGACTAATGGCCACGTCGTGGAAGAAGCGAACCTGCCCCAGATTCGGCAGCAATTGACGACCGAAATGGCCGAATTGCTGGATGAACACTTCGGCCTGATCTTCACTAGCGGAGAGCGGAGCAGCATGATCAGCGATTTCCGGGATCTGGTCGAACATGGTGCCTACTCATTTGCCGCCTGGTCGGCCGGAGATCGATTGGGCGCCGTCGAGGTGCTCTGTGCCGGCGAGAAAGGCGAGCCGGACCTGGCGCTGGTCCGCCTGGGCGGTTATACCTGCGAACCCCTCAAGCTGGCGGACAGCGCGGCTATCGGCGTCGCTATGGTGGGCGACGACGCCTACAGCTTCGGTTATCCCTTGGGCAGTGCCCTCGATGCCTTCTTTGAGCAACGGGTGGTGACTATGAACAAAGGCATTGTTTCCGCCTTCCGCTCGGCTGAACTTGGTCTCCAGCACTCCGCCGCCATCAGCCAAGGTAATTCCGGCGGTCCGCTCCTGAATGGCCGCGGTCATGTTATCGGCGTGAATACCGCCACCATCTCCAATGCCCACGCCAACAGCCTGTTCTTCGCGATCGATATAGGTCGGGTGCGCGAATTCTTGGCCGGACGGGGCTTTACCAACCTGTTGCTCTGGAACGACCGCCTCCCCGTGGCCGAAGGATCCCGTCCCGAGGAACCGCGCCTGAATATCCTCGGCGAGTTTGAGACCTCGCAGAACTTGATGCTGGAAATCGCCGCCGATACCATGGCTTATTTGGACGGCCGTCTGGTCAGCGTCGGTTCGGGTATGGTGTACCTGGTCAGTCCGACGGCCAGTCTGGAACTGCGCAACCCGGCCGGTACGCGGCTCATCAAACTGCGGCTGCTGGCCGGAATGCAAGGGTCGACTCTGCTTCGGCCAGTATGCGCCGCGCCACCGACTACCGTTAACTTCGTGTCTACTCCGGAAGGCGCGGCCGTCGTCGCCGATGGCCGCCACTTGGGACTTACTCCTCTGACTATGGAATTACCGGCCGGTTCCTATGCCGTCAGCCTGCGCCTGGACGGCGCCTGGTTTGACGACCGCGATATTGAAATCGTCGCCAACCGCGTCAATCCAGTGCGGTTTGACGGTGACCCAGCCATCCCGATGGCTTTCGAATGCCTGCCGGTCGAACCTGAAGCTACCTTCCATTTCAATTCTAGGCGCGGCAACCGTAGCTTCCCAGCCGCTGAGACCGTAGCCTTGCCAGCCGGCGACTGGCAGCTGGTTATCGCCGGTAGTACCGCCTACGAAGACGTGACTATCCCAGTTACGGTTGCCGCCGCCCCGGGATCTTTCGACTTGTCTGGTTTTCGGCGCCAGTCCGCCTTGGAAATCCGCGGCATGACGCCGGGTGCCCTGGTTTGGGTCGACGGGCTGCCGATGGTGAACCCTGGCACCGGTTTACTCGAATTACCTATTGGCGTGCATACCGTCTATGGCTGGGCGCCAGGCCTGCTGCCACTCGAGCCGATTCGCATCACGGTCCGCGCCGGCGGCGCGTCCTTCGTAACCTGGGATCGGCTGGCTGGCCATGATAGTGTCAGCGCTTTCTGCCTGTGGGGTGGCGCGGGCCTGGGCCTGGGCGGAGCCGGTCTGGTGGCTTGGGCGGTGTGGGACATAATCAGCGATGCCGCCTTCAATGCCAGTGAAAGTTATGATGATTACCTTTTCCAGACCCAGCTCACCAATGCTAAGGTAGGGGCCGGTGCGGTATGCCTCGCCGGCGCCATCATTATGGAAATACAGAGCGCGCACCAGAACCGGCTTTTCCGGCAGCAACGCGAATATATGGAATCCCTGGAGGCCCTGGAATGAAGGTCCGAACCTGGCTGTCCGCCGTCCTTTTTGCTCTTCTGCTTTCCGCCTGCGCCAGTCGCGCGCCTTTTCCGGCCTTGCGTACTTCGGATGACTGCCTGGTGCTGATCGCCACGCGGGTACAGAATACCAGCGGGGGAGCCAACGCCCGCCGCTATCGCCTGGTGCTCGACGATGGAACCCGAAGCGCGGTCATTCGTCCAGACGGCGACGGCATGGTAGCCTTTTTCGTCCGCCAGGCAGGCGCGCGGGTCGTCGAAGTGATCAGCGACATCGATACCAGACGCGGCTCAGGAGCGTCCACCTCGTATGAACTGGAACTGAAGTTGCCCTATGTTCCCGGCGGCATCGCCGTTACCGAATTCGTCTTCGTCCAAGAACTTCAGCGGCGGGATGCCACCACCGTGATCAGCCGCTTCGATTTCCTGACGCTGACCGCCACCGACCGCCTTGCCTTGCTGGAACGCTTCAAGGGGATCGGCAGCGCAGCCGAGAGCTGGTTGCCCACGCTGAGCGACTGAGCGACGCAGAGCCTCCTGGCCTGTTCACTATCCCGCCGCCTACCTAGTCAAGGTGGTGCTCTGAAACTGTCAAAAGGGGGCGACGATGGATATGGCGATTGTGATCACCGACTTGGGCAAGCTGCGCCAATACCACGGCAGTTTGGTGCGCTTGGACGGCCGGATGTCCATGGAAAGCTTCCAGGACAAGGGCGGGCGGCAGCATGACTGGTTTGAGCTGTGGTTGACCCTCGACGACGGCCAGCTCATCCTGTTGCGCAGTGTCATGGGTCCCATCTCCAAGCAACCTATTACCCATCGGGTGCGTGTTACCGGCCGGCTGTTCTACGGCAACGTCGACTCGGACGACCCGCGGGCCCAGTCGCGCGTCGGTTACCGGCTGGACTTTTCGGCCATGGAGATTGTAGACTGACTCCCGTAAAGGGGGACCCATGAGCGATGCCACCGAATTCCGCTCCGGCGAGGCCGTGCACTACGATACGCGTTCCACCGGCCGCTGGATATTTTCCCACCTGAAGCGTTATCTCTGGTTGCCGATCTTGGCCATCGCCTTTTCCATCGCCAACAACTTCGGCTATTCGGCGGTCCAGGTACTGATCGGCCGCGGCTTCGACGTCCTCACCCGGCCGGACTGGGTGACGCGCGACCTGTTGCTGGTAGCCGGCTCCATCGTCCTGGCGGCGCTGGTCCAAGGCCTGACCGGCGTCGGCCGCAACTCTAGCTTCGAGTTCCTGGCCCAGCGCATCGAGCGCGATGCCCGGGCCGAGCTGTTCGAGTCGCTTCTGGGCAAGAGCCAGACCTTCCACTCCCAGGCTAAGGCCGGCGACCTGATGGCCCGCGCCACCAACGACGTCCACTTCCTGAACCTGATGTTCTCGCCCGGCCTGTCGCTAATCATCGACTCGGTCTTCAGTACCCTGGTGCCGCTGGCCATGGTGGCCTTCATCAATCCGCGCCTGCTGCTGGTGCCGTCGCTGTTCATCGTCGGCCTGATCATCACGGTGCGGGTCTACAACCGTACCCTCAACCCCGTCACCGACGAGCAGCGCGAGGCCTTCGGCGAGCTCAACGCCGGCCTGGCCGACGCCCTGGAGGGCATCGAGACCGTCAAGTCCAACCTGGGCGAGGTACGCGAGGGTGCCGCCTTTGCCCGGCGGGCCGGCCGGCTGCGCGACCTGTACATCAAGGTGGCGCGCATCGAGGGTCGCTTCTGGCCGCTGTTGGTCTTTGCCGTGGCCTGGGGCCTGGGCTTCCTGCACGCCGCCTGGCTGTGGCATTCCGGCGTCATTAGCGCCGGCCAGGCGGTGTCTTACATGATGCTGTACAACGCCTTCCGCTTCACCACCTTCATCTCGCTGTTCGCCTTCAACCTGTTTCAGATGGGCCAATCCTCCGGCAAGCGCGTCCTGGAGACTATTATCACCGCCACCCGCCTGGACGAGAACCGCTTGGGCCGCGGCGGGCGGGTGGAAGGCCGCATCGAGTTCCGCGATGTTTTCTTCGCGTTCAACGAAGGCGACAAACCGGTGCTCAAGAATATTTCCTTCACGATCGAGCCGGGGCAGACCGTGGCCGTGGTGGGCCGCACCGGCTCGGGCAAGACCACCCTGGCCAAGCTGGTGCCGCGCGTCTTCGACGCCAGCTCCGGACAGGTGCTGGTAGACGGCGTGGACGTGCGCCAGTGGAACCTGGAGAGCCTGCGCTCCCAGACCGCCATGGTGGAGCAAGACGTCTTCCTGTTTGGCAAGTCCATCGCCTTCAACATCGCCTTCGGCCACAGTAAAGCCGGCCCGGACCTGATCGAGGCGGCGGCGCGCGAGGCTCAGGCGCACGATTTTATCATGGGCTTTGACCAGGGTTATCAGACGCCGGTGGGCGAGCGCGGCGCCACCCTGTCCGGCGGCCAGAAGCAGCGCATCGCCATTGCCCGCGCCTTCATCACCGATCCGCGCATCCTCATCCTGGACGACTCCACCAGCGCGGTGGACTCCAAGACCGAAGACGAGATCCAGCGCGCCATGAAGCGGGCCGGGCAGGGGCGCACCACCTTTCTGATTACCCACCGCTTGGCCCAGATCCGGCGGGCCGACCGCATCCTTTTGCTGGAAGCCGGCCGGCTGGCCGCCTCTGGCAGCCACGATGAATTGATGGATAGCTCGGCGGACTATCGCCGCCTCTTCGAGAAGGTATAATTATGGGCTTCATACTGGACGGACTCGAGTCCGAGCATTACGACCGCAGCTACTCCGACCGCGACCTTTTTCGCCGCATCGGCCGTTACTTCAAACCTTTCCGGGCCGGGTTGGCCCTGGTGGGCATCGTCATCGCCGCGGCTAGCCTGGCCGAATTCGCCGCCCAGCTGGTTATCGCCAAGTCGCTGGACGTGGTGGCCGGCTCGAGCGGTTTCCGCACCCTGGCCCTGCTGGCGGCGGCCGTCATCGGCTTCGGCGTGGTGGAGTGGCTGTTCAACTACGCCCGCCACTTCCTGTCCGGCCGCATCGTCGGGCGCACCATCTGGAAACTGCGCTCCGACGTCTTCGACCGCGCCATGAAGCACGACCTGTCGTTCTACGACGAGAACACCTCGGGCAAGGTAGTTAGCCGCATCACCACCGACACCGAGGACTTCGCCGGCGTCATCAACCTGGTGACCGACTTCCTCTCCCAGGTGCTGCTGCTGGCCTTCTTTTTCAGCTACCTGGTGCGCATCAGCCTGAAGCTGTCGCTCATCATGCTGGCCATGGCGCCGGTGGCCTTCGCCGTGGCCATGGCCTTCCGCAAGCTGGCGCGCTTCGTCACCATGAATGCCAAGCGCGTCACGGCCGAAGTCAACGGCGGCATCGCCGAGGCCATCGCCGGCATTTCGGTGGCCAAGGGCTTCCGGCGCGAGCGCACCCTCTGGGAGTCGTTTAAAAAAGATAACCAGCTGTCCTACCGCTTCCACCTGCGGCGCGGCATCGTGCTGCAGCTGATCTTCCCGGCCGTGGTCATCGCTTCCGGCTTCGGCAACGGCCTGATCGTCATGGCCGGCGGCGGCCTGGTGCGCTCCGGCGGCCTATCCTTGGGACAGTGGTTCTTCTTCATGCAGGCCGTGGCCTATTTCTGGTGGCCGCTTCTGAATATCGCCAGCTTCTGGAGCCAGCTCCAGGACGGCCTGGCCGCCGCCGAGCGCGTCTTCTCGCTTATCGACCGCGAACCGAAAGTGAAGCAATGTTCGCCTGGTGATCCCGCCGAACCAGCCGGCGCCGCAACCGCCAGCTGGACTGGCGCCGCCCCAGCCTGCGCCCCGCAGCCAGTCCGGTCCGGCGGCCTGGCCGTCAGTTTCCGCAAGGTGCGCTTCGCCTATTCGGACAAGGAGCTAGTGCTGCCGGACTTCAGCCTGGACATCCCGGCCGGCCAGAAGCTGGCCGTCGTCGGCGCCACCGGCGCCGGCAAGTCCAGCATCGTCAAGCTGCTCTGCCGCTTCTATGAATTTCAGTTTGGTTCCATCCAGCTAGGCGGCGCCGACATCCGCGCCATGAACCTGGACGTGTTGCGCGGCGAGATCGGCCTAGTGGCGCAGACCCCCTTCCTGTTCCCCGGCAGCATTCTGGACAACATCCGCTACGCCCGACCGGACGCCACCGACGACCAGGTGATGACGGCCGCCCGCCACCTGGGCCGCGGCGACTGGATCGACGACCTGCCCGAGGGCCTCAAGACCGAGACCGGCCATCGCGGCTCGGCTATCAGCATGGGGCAGCGCCAGCTGGTCTCGCTGGCGCGCATCCTCTTGAAGGACCCGGCCGTCTTCATCCTGGACGAGGCCACTTCCAGCGTCGACCCCTTTACCGAAGCTCAGATCCAGGAAGGCCTGGAGACCGTCATGCAGGGCCGCACCGCTATCGTTATCGCCCACCGCCTGTCCACCATTCGCAACTCGGACCGCACTATCGTCCTGGAAAAGGGCCAAATCATGGAAGACGGCAACCACGCCAGCCTGCTGCGCGCCGGCGGCTATTACGCCCGGCTCTATGATACCTACTTCCGCCACCAGAGCCTGGAGTACATCCTGGAGCAGTCCAGCTAGGCCGATGGCCGATAAGCATGGACAAACGACGCATTACCCAAGGAGGCCGCTGTGGAAAATGATCATCCCTTGATCGAGCTAAAGAACATCACGCAGACCGAAGCCGGCATCTTCCGGCGAATCTTCATCGATGATGACAATGACCTCACCGTCTGGTACGATCTGGAGCGGCGCTTGATCGGCTTCCAGCTGTCCATCTATGACATCGCCATCACCTATGACAAGAATAAGCTGAAAATCCAGAAGATCGACTTCTGCGAAAAGGACAACCTGGCGCCGATCCTCAAGGAAACGACGGTCATTGACTTTGCCAAGGTTATCGACTACCTGGAACGCAACAACCAGAATATCGACCAGCCCTTGATGGATTACATTTTCAAGGCCCTGGCGGAGGGACGGACCGGGCTGGGTAGGTAGAACGACAGCAAAGTCGACCGAGACAGCCGGCTGCCCCTTTTGGCGGCGAAGCGCCGAAATTACCTTGCCTGCCGCGCCAAGCCGGTTTACAATTATCCTTGGCCGGGTAGCCAGTCAGCCAGTCGCCCGGGTCAGCAACCCGGAGCCAGCGGCCCGGGTTAAGCTAGGCAGGCGATAACGAATTCTGCGATGGAGGCAATCATGGGTGTGCAATGGATCGAGATCAAGGGTAAAAAGATACTGTACGTGGATTACCGCGGCGTCACCAAGACGGAAGACTCCCTGAAAATCCTGCGCGAGGCCATCGAGATCGAGCGAGCCTCGGCCGGTGGCCTGCTGCTGTTGCAGAACTACGAAGGTACCCACGCCAACGAGGAATTCGTGGCCGAGATCAAGCGCTTGGGGGCCGAAGTCAGCGACAAGCTGGCTAAGAACGCGGTGGTCGGCCTGTCGGGTATCAAGAAAATATTCTTGTCCGCCTATGTCAGGTTCAGCGGCGAGAAGGTCCTGCGCTCCTTCAACACCGAAGCGGAAGCCCACGATTGGCTGGTATTATGAGCGCCCGCCGCGACCCGCCGCAGTTTGGCAGGAGGTTCTAAGTGGCTGGTCTAGCTCACTTGGGCGCCGGTTTCGCCCTGCAATGGCTCGATCCCAAGGCCAAGCTCATCCCCTTGTTGGTGGCGGCCGAGGTTTGCGATCTGCTCATCATCCCGCTGCTGCCCTTCAGGCTGAGCCCGGCCGACGGTATGATCCTGACCCACGGCCTGTTCATGACCCTGGTCTGGGTCGCCGCCGCCGCGCTCCTGGCGCTGCTCCTCAAGCAACGGCTGCGCGCCGCCCTAGTCTACGCCGCGGCGGTCTTTAGCCACTGGGTACTGGACTTCATCACCCACCCCATGGGAGCGGTACTGGGCGCCCAATATTCCCTGCCAGACATGCCGCTGGTTTTCCGCGGCTCCGTCCTGGTGGGCCTGGGCCTCTACAACCACTCTTACGCCCTGGCCGTCGTCTTCGACCTCGGCGTCACCTTCCTCGGGCTGGCTGCCTGGCTGGTCTGGAAACGCCGTCAACCGCGCTTGAGCCGGGTAGTAACCGCCACCGTCCCCCGTGCCTGATATTTTATTAAGTAAATTTGGGAGAAGGATAATACAGCTGGAACCAGCCCGGCCATGTTTCGGGAAGCGGCGGCCGGGCAAGCCGGCCGCCACAAGCCGGAGATGGCTGACCGCCCGCCAGCGCCGCCTGGTCGCCCGCAGGGACTTTATAATAAAAACCAGCCGCGTAAGCCGGGAGGCACGATGGAAGACCAGCGCAACATCCTGTTCAACGAGAAGCCGTTTAGTTATAAGCTGCTCAAGGACCACAAAGCCCAGCTGTATTGGCGCAGCCAACCGGTCAGTGTTATTAATGGCAAGGACTACAACAAGCTGCTGCGCGTCATCGCCTTGGACAACATCTACGAATTGCAGCTGTTTCTGGCCAAGATCACCGGGCAGTTCAAGCGGGGAAATGAGCGTGGGGTAGGTAAGTAAGATTGAAAATTTTAGAGAATTATAAGGAAATTATATGATAAGCATTACTTCGTTTTCGAATATTCCAGAGATTTCTATATTTGCAATCAAAAATAATATTAATCTTGAGTTTAATGGATTAGTAAAACCTATTTTGTATTCAGATGAGTTTGTAAAAAGCATAAAAGAACGTCCTGATTATTCTTTAATTAGATCTGCGCATGGTCCATTTTTTGATTTAATGCCAGGAACAGATGATATTGAGTTAAAAGAATTAGTAGAATTAAAATTGAAGCGAGCAATTACGGCCTGTAAAATATTAGGGATTAAAAATATAATATTTCATACTGGTTGGTTCCCTAAAACTTATGAAGGATCGGCATGGATTAAGAATTCACTTACATTTTGGAATAATATTATTGAATTTACAAATAATGCAATTAATATCTTTATTGAAAATGTATATGAAGATACTCCTGATTTAATGCTAGGTTTGGTTAAAGAAATAAACAATAATAATTTCAACATTTGTCTCGATATTGGACATGTCAACGCAAATTCTTCAAAATCACTTAAGCAATGGATTGAAACTCTGCAAAGCAAAATAGGTCATGTACATTTACATAACAATTTCGGAATAAATGATGATCACAATGGATTAACAAATGGAAATATCAATATTAAAGAAATTCTTACCTTGTTAAAACATAATAGTCCAATTGCAAATTGGAATCTTGAAATTCGCAATGGTATAGAAGAATCAATTGCAATTTTACAAAAAGCAAACTTGTAAAGTGAAAATATATTAATAAGAACTGTATCAATCGCTTCAAGCTGGCTCGGTTATGGCGCGATTCTTGCTGTCGCTAGGCTCGGTAATAATCGTGCCATGTACGCGTCGGAGATATTAAGCGTATGTTATTCACGCCTGCTCAAGCAGAAGGAGTATTACTATGAAAGCCGGATTAAATCCACAAATCGATTTGAAGAGAATTGAATTTTTCATTACCTATAAGTGCACATCTCATTGTGATCATTGCTCCGTTTATTCTAAAAATTTATCAGATGCTACAGAACTGATTAGTCTCGCTATGGCTGAAAAGCTAATAAAAGAGACATGTGACGATTACAAAATTGAGTCAATTATGACATTTGGAGGTGAGCCGCTATTACATCCTGATTTAGTCTGTAAAATCCTTAAAACAGCCAGAGGCTGCAATATACCGACTCGTCAAATAATCACGAATGGATATTGGTCAAATAAAAAAATCAGAATACAGGAAATTGTATCTATGATAACGGATGCAAATGATATATTGGTATCCATAGATTGTTTTCATGAGAAATATCTCGACTATGAAATAGTAAAATATACCGTTGAGCAATTAAAGAAGCAAACAAAAGGTAATTTACAATTACATCCTGTATGGGTAATAAATCAAGAGGATAATAATCCTTATAATATTGCGACGAACAAAATACTTGAAGAATTTGGCTATTTGGGGGTTCCTGTAAGTGCCGGGAATATTTTGTTTCCTTCGGGGCGAGCATTAATGAATCTATCAGAGTATTTGCCAAAAGCCAAACTGGATATTCAAGGCACCTGCAAGGATCAACCATATACCGATATGCCCAATGACATTAAATCTGTTTGCGTAGAGCCGAATGGCGATATCGTAGCCTGTAGCGTAATCGGTAATATCCATAAAAATACCATTGCCGATATTTTAAGGGATTATGATTATGAAAAAGATCCAGTATTGAAGGCAATGGTCGAAAAGAGAAGCGAAGGACTTTATATCCTAGCAAAAGAAAATAATATTGAATTATCTAGGGATGGTTACTATTCTGTTTGTGAATTATGTAAAGATATTTCAAAGCAGCTGAGGGAGAGCGCTTCCTGAATGATGGTAATCGGAGTGAATAGGATTGAAATATTCTATTATGTCTACTTTGTGGGCGGCCTAAGGAGGGTATTTGTAATATGATGGATTCTTCTACTCCTTCCCTAAATCCCGTCTTTATTGGCCATGGGTCGCCAATGAACGCCCTCGCCAAAAACAAGTACTCGGAATTCCTTTCCAACTATGCAAGAACCATACTGGTACCCAAGGCTATTGTGGTTGTTTCGGCGCATTGGCAAACGACCGGCACCTTTATAACCGGTAACAGCAATCCGGAACAGCTCTACGACTTCTATGGTTTTCTCGATACCTTATATAAAATCAAATATGCTCCCGCCGGCTCACCGCCCATAGCAGAGTTGATTTGCAACGAAATCCCGACCATTAAAGTCGATCCGGACAGGGGAATTGACCATGCCGGCTGGGCAGTGGTTAAGCATCTATATCCAGATTGTAATGTTCCCTTATTGGAAATAAGTCTTGACATCCTTAAGGATGCGCGGCAACATTTTAGCCTGGGGCGGCAGCTTGGAAAACTGAGAAACGCCGGTATTCTATTCATAGGCAGTGGCAATCTGGTGCATAACTTACGTGAAATTAGTTATGATGAAGCCGAAAAGCCGTTTGGCTGGGCTATAAAGGCCGATCACTGGTTGAGTGATAAGCTGGACGGCAGGCAGCTTGATGAACTCATCGATTACGAAAGGTATTTTCCGGAGTACAAACGTTCTATTCCGACCACTGAGCATTATCTGCCGCTTTTGTACATTCTCGGCATGCTTGCTACAGACTGGAAAATCAAGACGATCTATGAAGAAATCCAGAACGGAAGCGTTTCCATGAGAAGCATTGAGGTAGAGGAGGACAATGATGTTTAAAAGAATCGGTATTCTGCTTAGTCTGCTGCTGGCCGTCGGTTTTAGTCTGAGCGCTCAAAACCGGCTGTTGCAGGGCTATACCGGCTTCTGGACGGCCGACACCCGCATTAAGCTGAGTCAGCTTTTCGCGGTGCGCGACTCCATGTTGCCCTATTTACGCAATGAAATATTTGCGCGTTACGGCCGTCCCTTCACCACCGCCGCTTATCGTAATTATTTTATGGCAAAAAGCTGGTATCGGGAAGTCGCCGCCTACAATGACAGTTGGGTTCCGGCCAACGAAAAGTACAATGCCGAATTAATCAAGGACCTGGAAAATCCGCCTTTGCCAGCCGCCAACTTCAGTCAACTGCTGCTAAGCAAACTTGAATATCGCTACCAGGGACAAATTCTTTTCAGCCTTACCGGCCGCGATACCGCCGAGGTCTATGCCCTATATTTTAACGACGACGGTCCGGACAGCGAAAATCCGCAATATCTGGAAAGCCGTAACGGCATCTATGGCGATTATTATACTGACAACTATGAGTCCTATGGCGGCGATCATTACGGGAGCTATTACAGCGACTACGGCGGTTATGGTGGCTCCGATTACGGCTCCGGCGATGATTATGCCAATCAAAGCGCCAATTGGCTGGTTTGGGGAAGTTGGCTGATTTTGTATAAGGCCAACCCGGCCAGAACAGCCTACCGCACCATTTCGCTGCGCCTCGATCATGAGCGACGCGAAGTTATCCAGTATGAAAGCGCAACGGTAAATCGAACAATTTTCTACAATTTTGTATTGATACGCCAGCAATGAAGCGACACACTCTGTGGACCGTCGCTATTTGGTTGCTGGGCTGTTTGTTGCCAGCGCTGCTGCTGCTGCTTTGGCTGCTAGATAGCCCGGCCGCCGTTGGCTTGGACGGTTACTATTACGCGTTGCAGATTAAAAGCCTGCGCCAAGGGTTGGCGCTCCTCTATGAAGACCAATCTTGGGTCTATCAATTCATGGCCGGGCTGGATTGGCTGGTCAACGAACCAGGCTTGACTCCGCGTTTAGCGGCCAGTTTGGCCAGCCTGATCAGCTTAACCGGCGTTTTGCTGCTCTGGTTAAACAGCCCAAAGGCTATCCCTCCTGCTGACAATCCCAAGCTAAGCGAGCGGTTTAGGCACTGGTTGACGCCGTTGGCCTCGCTCGTCCTGCTTGGGCTATCGCCTCTCTGGATTTTCCTGCATCTTGAATACATTAAAAACGCCTTGGGCTTAAGTTGTCTGGTCATCTGCGTTGTGGCCCTCCGTCAAGCCATGGTTCTGCCCAAACCTACCCGGTTGGCCAGGCCCTGGTTCTGGGGTTTGCTGGCCCTGGGCAGTGGACTCCTTTGTTTGACCGCCCACCGTTTGACGGCCCTCTGTTTGTTGTTTTGGCTGACTGGCCGCTTCGGCCTGCCACTCATCTGGCGGAGTTGGCAGCGCCGACGCTGGCTTGCGCTCAGTATTCTGGCCGGCATACTAGTGGTAATAGGCCTGGTGGCGGCATATTTACTGATAGCGCGCAATTGGCGGGAGCGCCTGAGTGGTCTCGAATTTTCAATACTGGCGCCGCTGCAACGCCTAAACCGATTGCGTAGTTTCAGTAGCGCACCAACTGAGTACGTCGCCTTACTGCTGATTCAGCTGGGGATTCCCTTATACGGTATCTTGTACTACGGCAGCCTGGCTTCCCAGGCTATCAAAAAATCACCCCTTCGACGACTGCCATCGCCGATCGTGTCCGGCCAACTGGCCGTCAACCGGCTCGATACGCACCTTTTCCTGTGGCTGGCGCTCGCTGGCAGCTTTCCGTTTTTCCCGCTCCATACCGATGGTGCCAGTTGGCGTTTTTTCCTCCTGACGCCGCTCTGCCTGGCTCTGCATGTGGTCAGCCGGCCGACTGGTAACAACTCGGCTCCGCTGGCTGGTGACGCAGCATGCGCGAGCAAACCTTGGCGGCAACTGGGCTTGGCTGGTCATTGGGGCCTGACGGCAACCTTGGTGCTGGGCGGACTTTTGGCGCTCGCCAACTATCCATCCGTCCGCCGTTATTGGCATGTGCGCCGCTATCCCCAGTATAGCGCCCTGATCCAGGAATTCGCCGGACTGGAGCAGGCGGCCCAAGGCCGGATCATAATCAGCCCGCATGGGGTGTCTTGTCTGCTGATGTATGAATTCGCTCTGCAGGCCGAGAGCTTTACGCCGGCTGAACCCAGCCCCGAACATTGGCGGCTGGTTTATAAGCTGCGGCCGGAATTGTTTGAACCATATCGACAAGGCGACGAGCCGTTACCGGACTGGCATAGCAGTGATTTTTGCTTGATTCCAGAAACCATTTGGCAGCGCTTTTCTAAAGCCAATGCCGGCAGCCGGCTGCTGGAAATCAGCCAACCCCCCCAACAGTATCGGCCGGCCAGTGCCGCTGGCCTCAATCTGGATACCGCCCGCCAGCTGGCCAGCAACAGCTACCCGGCCGATAGCCTGGAGACGTACCCGTGAATCGGCTAGTCGCCTGGGGCTTGGCAATCCTGGTCAGTCCGCTGCTTTGCCTGGTCGCCTTGGCAATCCTGGTTAGTGACGGGCTGCCGCTTTTATATATCCAGAGTCGGCTGGGTCAAAATCGTCGGCCTTTTAGAATTTATAAATTCCGGACTATGCGCGACGGAAAGGTAAGCCGCATTGGTCGACTGTTGCGGCGTAGCGGCCTTGATGAATTACCCCAATTGTATAACATCATAAAAGCTGATATGAATATAATCGGCCCCCGCCCGCTTACCACGGCCGATATTATGCGCTTGGGTTGGCAAGTTGCCGACTGCGACTGGCGCTGGTCGGTTAAACCAGGCATCAGCGGCCTGGCGCAATTAACGCGCATTTGCTCGGCTCGGTTGAGCTTAAGGCTGGACGGGCATTATGTCAGCCATAAAAGCTGGCGCTATGATTTGAGAATCTTGCTAGGTAGTCTTTCTATACCATGCAAGGGACGCAAAAAAGCGGCCAAGACTGCTAGCGCACTTAAAAAGAGGCTGTAATGCGGGTTTTGGTTAATGGCTTAGGTAATATTGGCAGTAGCATTCTCAACTTGCTGCTTGATTTCCAGGCCGAGTTAGGTATTGGCGAGCTGCATGCTCTAAAAAACACCAGCCTAAACGCTTGGAATTATCCGGAACTACAAGCCTGGCAACAGCGCGGTGTCCATCTTCACCATGCCGCCGACAATCCCTATCTGAACGTTTTGTCGCCTGGGATTTTGCCAGAGTACGTTAATTATGTCTTCGACTGCACCGCCAACGGCTTTGGATTACGCAACAAAGAGTGGTATAAATATTTCACACAACTGCGGGGGGGCTGCGCCCAAGGCAGCGAGTACGGTTTTGGCCAGCCTTATATGGCTGGTATAAATGATGCAGTTATTACCGGACAGCCCTGGGCGCAGATAGTCTCCTGCAACACGCACGGTTCGGCGTCCATCTTGCGGTATTTCGCCGATCAGGCCATGAACGGTATTAGCGATGCCGATTTTGTGGTGGTGAGGCGCAGTGAAGACCTGGGGAGCCATCAGCGGCTGGTAAGCGCCAATGTCGTCTCGCGCCACCGCGATGCCCAGCATGGTACCCACCATGCCGCCGACCTGGGCGTTTTATTGGCTAGCCTGGGAATTGACCTGGCGGTCCAGTCTTCTGATGTCACTACGCCCAGCCAATTGCTGCACGCCATCCGTTTCAATATCGGCCTCCAGCCGGCCGCCTGGCCGCCGCGTATCAAAGATAGTCAAGCCGGGGACTGGGTGGCCCAAACCGCCAAATTTGACTCTAATGTCGTGTTTGAAGCCGGGCGGCGCTATGGTCGCTACGGGCGTATTTACGCACACGCTATTATTGTTAGTAATAACTTACTGTTCGACCATGCTCAGCGACGCGTCAAAGGCTGGGCTTTTGTTCCCCAGGAAGGCAATACTATACTGTCTAGTTTGCAGGCTTTCTTGCTGCAAACGGCCAACCCGTCAGCGCTTGATATCATGCAGAAATTGCGGCTTGGCTTGTTGCCGCCCTTGTGGTAGCTCCAGCCAAGCGCAAGAGCCGTCGGAACTGAATACCTAGCAGGCTGTTGAAAATTACACACCATTAACCAAAACAACCTCTGATTTTGATGTAAAAGACAAAATTATGATAGAATAACCGTTGATTTCAAAAGTATAT
>MIAR01000032.1 GCA_001829185.1 Spirochaetes bacterium GWB1_60_80 | reverse complement strand
GTTACACCACTCCGAGGGATAGACCTTCGAGCATAGTTTTCTCCTGTGAGAGGTACTACCTATTGTACCGCCTGAGTCAACTGCATACCCAGGTAATAAAATTAACTAACGGCTTGACGCGAGGCTCACTCGTACTTGGCCAACAGTTCCTGCAATTCGGTTTCGAGCCACGCGATACGTTCCTGAAAGCCGCGGAATTTAGCTTGGTTGGCCTCGGTGTTGGTCGGTTGGGTAGCCAACCAAGCCTCCTGGTTCTGGCGGGCGGTGGCCAACTCGGGCTTGAGCGAGCGGTAGCTGGCCTGCTCGTCGGCCGTCATTAAGGTAACCAGAAAATTCTCCTGCAAGCCGAGCGCCGCCTCGGTGGCAGCGTCGACGGCCAGCTGACGCCGCGGCGTCCGATTCTGGGCCAGGTCGGCGCGGGTCGCCACCAGCACTTGCACGGCCGCCCCATACTCCGCCCGGGCAGCCTCGGGCAAGCGGTCGCTAAAAGCCTGCAGGCTGGCCAAGGACCGCCTCAGCAAGGGGCGCAACTCGGCGGAAAAAGACTGGGGCGACTTGCCCCGACCAGCGCCCAGCCGGCCCAGCTCGGTAGCGCCATCAGCGTCTAGCACCACAAAGGTGGGATAGCCCTCAACATTGAAGCGCCCCTGCAGCTGGGCGTTGCGCTGACGATAGCGCTCGGGCACAATGTCCTGGTTGCGCGGGAAATCGAGGGTAACCAACACCAGCCGCTCACGGGCGAAGTCGGTCCACTGCGGCTTGGAAAAAACGGTAGCCTGCATCAGCTGGCACCAGCTGCACCAGTCCGAGCCGGTAAAATTTAGAAACAGAACGCGGTCGCTCTGCCGCGCGGCGTCGAGCGCCGCCTGATAGTCCATCGTAAACAAGCCGGGAGCATATCCGTCGAGCATCACCGTCTGGGCGCTTACCCCAGCCAAGCCAAGCGACAAAACCAGCGCCAACGTCATTAACTTTTTCATCTGCCACTCCTTACATATACTACTTTTGAGATTAGGACACCGACAGCGATTTTTCAATAATCGGTTCAGGGAATTTTGCGGTCGATATAGCTGGCCAGGTCGATCGGCGACGGTGAGTATTCCTTGTGCATCAACGGGCTGGAAATGACGAAATCGGCCGTGGAGCGGTTGCAGGCCATGGGCACGTCGTATAGCACGGCGATGCGCAACAGCGCCTTGACGTCGACATCGTGCGGCTGGGGCGACATCGGATCCCAGAAGAAGATGACCGCGTCGATCTGGCCATCGGCGATCAGCGCCCCCAGTTGTTGGTCACCGCCCAATGGACCGGATTTCAGGCGTCGCACCTGCAAACCGTCCGGCGCGGTGCCGCCGGCCATCTCGATAATGGTTTCCTCGACCAGCCGTCCGGTGGTGCCGGTGCAGACGATCTTGTGCCCAATGAGGGTGACCCAATTATACCTGACCCACTCCAGCAGCGCCGGCTTGCGGTTGTCGTGCGCCACCAAGGCGATGGTTTTCGATGCTTCCATGCGAAGGACTCCTCTGGTACGCCCTGGCCGGTCGGACTGAGCCCGGCTGGCGCGCCGGCTTGATAGTATCCCCCAAACCGGCGTCTGCGCAAGCCAACGATAAAGCCTGTACAAATCGACCAGGCAGGCGCGCAGGGCGCGGCCAAGGCCGTCGCCATCAGGCCTGCCAGCACGGCGAGATAAATCCGGCGCATCGGTGACCCTCCTAGTGATTGGTCGATTTTAGCTGCAATAATCGCGGTGGCTGGCTGAATTGTCAAGCGGACTGATGTTCAGTGCCGGCCTGACAAGTCCGGTCAGCTGGCTCAAAGCGCCAGCAACAATTCCACCAGCTGGTCGGCGCCATTGGCCGTTGGCTGATAATCGCCACCGGTGGCGATGCGAGCGGCCTGATCTTCAAAGCGCCGGGCGAAGGGGACGAAAAAAGCCTGCTTGTCAAAATAGCGCGCTTCCCAGAAAGCGCTGTAGCCGGCCCCACAGACCAACAAGTCAAAGGCGTTGAACCAGTGTACCGCTGGGAAGAGGCCGCCCTGGCGATTGGCCGAGCGGTAGACCGTCCAGCCTTCGTCCTCCAGATACGAGAAACTCTTCCAGGCCTCATCCCCTTCCCAGGCATGGCCGTTGAAGGGGAACAGGCAGGTTTGGGCGTCGGCCGCTAGACCTAGCTCGAACCGGGCAGCGACTGGCGGCAAGATCTCGTCGCGGTTGCGGATAATGAGGGGCTCAATGCGACGGGCCTCGAAAGGCAGGCTGAAACCCGGTTCGGTGGCCAGCACCAGGTCGTAATCAAGCGGCCGGAAACGCAGCGGCCGGTCGGGCAAGTCCAGGGCGAAGAAGCCAGCCGCCACCTGGCGAAACAAGGCCACCTTGCGGCAGGGCAGGCGGTTTATGAAAGCGTCGAGGGCGAACCAGTGCATATCCAGGAGCAGAATATCCGGCGCGGTGGCTACGATGGCCTGGTATAAGGCCGATGACTGGTAGCGCTCCGGCCCGAGGGCGGCAGCGTCCTCGGCTGGAATCGGTCGCAGGGCCACCTCCTCCAACTCGGCCAGATGGGCAAATTCATTGGACGCCGTCAAGATGCTAAACTCGGCCGCCAGGCCAGCGCGCCGTAGGGCGGCAGCCACCGCCAGACCAAGCACGATGTGGCCGGAGCCGGCCAGGCCGCCGCTGTAGAACAGGATGCGCATTCAGCAATAGAACATATTTAGGAAAGTCGCCGCGGAACCGGGCGATTCAGATGCCCCCCTGACTACCGTGCCATCGTCCAGATCAAAGGTACAGACCGTCTCGACCGTGATGGCCATACCATCGCGCGGCGCATCGGCGAATACCAGCTGGCCGTCCATCAGGCCTAGAAAACGCCGCGGCACGATGGCTTCCGACGGTGCGGGTAAACTAGCTAGGCTGAGGGTGGCCGGATCAAGCCGCAGGAAGAAGCCGACCTGACTGGCCGCCCCAGTACTGGTAGCCACCGCCACGTACAGAGAGCCATCCTGCAATTGAAGGTCTTCAATCCAGTGGTCGACCGTTATGCCTAAGTTGGCATACGAAATAGCCTGGCCCACGGCCAGTTCACCGCCGTCCACCGTGGCGCGAACTAGAACATTGGTCGAATTCAGCGAATCATTCATGACCAGGTATAAATTGCCGTCGCGGTCGGCGCTTACCACGTTGGGCTGCGCATTATTATCGGAGTTAAGGAAATAGTAAGCAGTGGTATTTGTCACTTCCAGCGTAGCCGCGCCGTCGCCGGTTAACAAGGCGCCAGTAGCGGTCTTAGCATAGGCGTAAATACGGTTGTTCAGCTCGTCATAAGCCAGGCACCAGGGATAGAGATCAATACTGCTTAGAAGCGGAAGTGGTGGCGCGGCGGGATCGGCCCAGACCACGATATGCTGGCTGCCGGCGGTGCTCGGGTTGACGAAAAAAAACAGCCGGCCAAAGCGGTCGAAGCGGAAATAGGGCAGCGTGGATGGATACATGTCTGGACCCATGGCAAAATTCAGCGGCGAATCGGCCATAATCGTTTCAGCATAACGCAGGATGCCGGGATAGTTGTTGACGCTCGGCCCCATAACCGCCGTCTGGCTGACCACCAGCTTGAGCTGCAGGGTTACCGTCTGGCCGTCGGTCACGGTGGTGGTTCCGCTGGCGGTATATTCGCGCGCCAGGGTGGGCAGCAGCGCCTGCTGCGCGGACGTCAATCCGACCGCTGTAGCCGCCCAGTCCGGCACCGCCCGCACCTGGACGGTAATGGGACCGGCTGGCACGGTAAACTGCAAGTCGGTAGCCAGGTCGGTGAAGGTGCCGCCCAAAGGTACGCCATCTGACGTGGTAACTGTCACCTCGGCCAGACTGAAGGCGGGCATGAATTCCGACCAGTCATAGACCGCGAGGCGGCTGGCCCCGGCGCCACCTAGGGGCAGCACCAGAATACCCTGACCGGAACCAGACAAGGCGCACCCGGCGCCCAGGCCAACCAACAGTGTCAGGCCGACGAGCAGATATACGGACATTTTCATTGCAGATACCTCTGCAGCCAAGTATAGCACGCTCTTCGGCAAAAAAAAGGCAGTATTGAGGCGCGGTGGCGGCGGTTTTTCCCTATCGCCACATTAGCAGGTTGTTGAAAAAGCCGGTTGCTTTCTCAACAACCTTAACAATTCCTCGCATAGCTTGCGCTATGCTGCGTAATTGTACCGGCTTTTGAAGTGTTGAAAAGCCGCATCCGCGTTTTTCAACACCCTGTTAGGAGTCCTACGGCGCCAAGCCATCAATCAGCGCCTGGAGCGCAACCTTGTAGGCCGAGAATTCCAGACCGACGGCCGCCAGGCTGTCGCGCACGCTTTGGCTGCCTGGGCCAGGCGCATAGCCGATGACCGCCGCCACCTGGGCCTCAGTCAGACCCCAAGCGTAGAGCTCGCCAAAGGTGGTCTTGCCGACGAGGGTCCGGCCCGTCGCGCTTAGCGCAGCACCGTTGCCGGCCTGGCTACCGAGGGCCGGGCCCTGAGCCGCAGGCGCGGTGGCTGGAGCGCTTACCACAGGCGTCGCGGTGGCCGGCGCAACGGCCGCCGCTGCTGGGCTGGTCGCTATGGTAGGCACAGGCGCAACAATAGCCGACGCGGCGTTTACCACCGGCCTAAGCGGGGCACTCCCGGAAACAGCCGACAGGGCGTAGCGGCCAATAGCGGTGGCATCTACTCCCGGCCGGGCTGCCAATAGAGCGACTGCGGCATCGGGCAGCAGTGTGCCGTCCTCGGGCGTGAACGGCAGGCCAGCGTGGAGGGCGGCCATCAGGCGGACCGAATCGGTACCTATTTCATAACCGGCCGGCACGGCGCCAGCATACGCCTCCTCCAAGGCATTTATTTTATCGATAGGGCTAAAGCCATGGCCGGAGGTGGAGAAGGCGACGGCGGCGGCCGCGGCTGGCAGGCCGAAGGCGTTCTCGACATCCTGCCAAGTATACGAGCCGCGGATATCGGCCGGATTGGCCTGACCGGCGAAATCGCCGGAGCTATACCGGGCCGGCTGCTTGGTGGCGGTGGTATTCCAGCGACCCAGCGCCTGGCTGACCAGGATGCCACCGAATAAAATGATAACAATCAGGCCAGCTAAGGGGGCGGTGCGCAGGCGCGTCATGAGGCCAGCTCCTTTCCGGTTTCGCTCCGGCCGGAAGCGCCCAAGCGGCCAGCCGCCAACACCACCGTATCGGCCACCGGGCAGACCGCCTCGCTGCTGCATCTCAGGCAAGTAATACATTGGTGGTCGCGCACCGTGCCGGCGGTCGAGACCTCGATATTCATCGGGCAGGCTTTATCGCAGGCCTTGCAACCGATGCAGGTGGCGGCTATCCGCTTGACGCCAAAAACGCGGAACAGGTTGAAGATACCCTGGAAGGCGCCATAAGGGCAGGCGTATTTGCAAAAGGGGCGCTCAACGAACAACGACAGCAACAGCGTTGCCGCCAGGATCACGGCGCCGGCGATGGCCACTTCCCCGGTCCAGAAATTAAACAAGGCGTAATAAGGATCAAAGTCCTGGAATAGCAATTTGCCGGAGACGATGGTCATCCACGTCACCCAAGCCAGCATAGCGTAGCGCAGCCAACGCAGCGCCTTGTCCAGCTTAACCGGCACGAAGTGATTATATTTTTTCTTGAATATTTTGCGCCCCAGGGAGCCGAGCCATTCTTGAACGCTGCCTAGCGGGCAAATCCAGCCGCAGGCCACCGATCCGAACAATACTGACAACGCCAGGGCGATAACGGCCAGCACTACCGACGATTCGTGCACCTTCTTCACGAGGGTACCAGCGGTAATTAGCTGCCAGAAGGATACCACGCCACCGAAAGGACAAATGGCGTGCAGCGAGGCGCTTTCGACAAAGGCCGGAATGGCAACGCCCCGCTCCGCCAACGCCCCGCCGGTGGCGACAACCGCGACCAGTAGCAGAAAGAAAATCTGGATTACCCGACGCAACCAAGGTGAATTTTTATTTCGCCTAATCGTTTTTACCGCTATTGCCATGTACAGCCCCCTCGCCGTCGTTATGCTCACCCGGAATATAGCGCTTGGCTGCACTTGACGCAAGGAGAAATTACCCGTTTTAACGGCAGGGGGATAAAAACTACAGCTGCTTCACGCGGCCTTCACCGGGGCTTCATGATAGACCAAATGCGGCCGACAATGGCGATTAATGCCGCTGCCGGCCACGATGGCTCATCCCTCAACCACCCGGCGTGACGCTGACCGCCGGCAAGAGGCAGCAGGTCGGCGCCAGCGCCATTGGCGTGCCTTCCCGTTCGCTAGACAACAACAGGCGACCCCGATTCTCCACCAGGTTGCCGGTCACCGCGCCGCCATAGACTGGCTGCCGCCGGCCGTCCCGTACCAGGTAACCCAGGCGGATTTCTCCACCGAAATCGCCAGTGGTGCTGTCCACAAAGAAGTCGGAAAAGGTCAGCACCTCCAGATGGTCGCGCTGGCGCAGCTCGGCCTGTAGCGTGCGTCCTCCGCCCAACTCGAACAGCTGGATGGCGCCGGTAGCCGGCAGTTTCAAATAATGCGCGTACTTGCTGGCAGCCACTAAACCGACCACCTGGTTGTCGCGGATCAAGTCCACCGGCTTGAGGGCAAACCCGGTCAGGTCGTAGGGCGCGCCCAGCGGCGAGCCGGCCAGGGTCGGCACCGCCCGCAGATTAAGGAGGTCGCCATCGCCACCGCCGGCCGCCACGTCGTCGCCCGGGCCAAAGGCCGCCCGTTTCTCGTAGACGGCCATAGCCTGGGCGTTCTCGAACCAGTACTCGTAGACGTCGGCCGCCAACTTGCCGGCCAGCAGCAGCGGCAAGCCGCTCAGCGCCGGCGTCGGTACGGCGACCAGGCGGTCGCGGGCGGCGGCCAGCTGGCGCCGGGTAGCCTCGGACAGCTGCGCCTCGTCCAGGTCGGCGAAACGGAGGTCGGCGTACAGCTCCACCTCGTCCTGGCCGCGCTTCCCGGCGTTGACCACAAACTCGCTAAATCCCACCCAGGACGACCAGGCCACATCCACGCCGGTAGACGTAACCAGGCGCTGCCGCTGGCATGATAAAAATATCTCCAGCGAGTTGATGCTGGCCCCGTCCAACCCGTCATGGCGATAAAGGGCGGCGCGAACCGCTTCCATGGCCTGCAGCGGCGTCAGCCCGTCAAAACGGCTAGCCGGCTGTATCGGCTGCCAAGCGGACGGTTTTGGCAACGGAAACCAGGCATTCTTCATGCCGGCGGCCGTATCCAGCGCCCGGCCGATGATGGCGCTTATCTCGGCGGCGGCTGAGCCGGGCTGTACCAGCACGGTGCACTCGCCGCGCGTCCGACCGTCAGCGCCGTCAGCGGCGGCCAGGCCGTCCACATAAACGGTCACATCGTACAGCGTGGTCTCCACGTCGCGGGCGCTATCCAGCTTGTCCTTCACGAAATACCACTCCAGGCCGGACTTGCGGCGCTGGCTGATCCGGTACTCGCTGGCCCGGCCTGACTTGACGATAATATCCTTTATGGTTTCAAGCATCATCCCAACCTCATCCTTGCCTTGATGTACGGTCCGCCAGAAGAAACCTTGGCGAACTCTTTATAACCCTTGCCGCAGGCGCCGGAACCGCCCAACTCAACCGCGGCGGAAATCATGCTGATGCTGGACAGCAGCTCGGGCACGTAGCCGGAACACACCACCGGCGACACCATGCGCCCGGTCAGCTTGCCGTCCACGATCTCGCGGCCGATGGTCAGCACCAACTGGATGCCCCAGTTTTTAGGGTCCTCCATGCCGGAACTCATTTTCTGCAGCAGGTAACCGCGTTTGATGGAAGCGACCATCGCCTCCAGCGTGTCCTTGCCCGGCGCGATATAAGTATTCGTCATGCGGGCATAAGTCTTGTGGTCAAAGGCCTGGCGGCGGCCGTTGCCGGTCGGGCGGGTGCCCAGGCTGGCGGCGGACTGCAGGTCTGAGATGCCGGCCACCAGGATCCCCTGGTCGATAATTTTGGTGGTAGTGCCGAAGGTGCCTTCGTCGTCGAACAGGAAACTGCCGCACTGGTCGGCGGCGGCGGCGCCATCGTACATGTCGACGATTGGGCTGGCCACGCTCTTGCCCAGATAATCGGGCGCCAGGGCCCGACCCTTGACGAACATGTCCATCTCCACGCCGTGCCCGAAGGCCTCGTGGGCGATCAGCCCGGTAACATCCGGGTCGGCGATAATTTCGTACTCGCCGGGCACCGGCTTCTCGGCCGACAGCAGCTCGACCGTTTCCTTAGCCAGGGCAGCCACGGCGCTTGGCAGTTCATCCAGCAGTTCCAGACCCTTGCGGCCGGAGAAAGGTTGATAATTCTCGCGCGTGTCGTCGCCCCGTTTGGCCACGGTAATCAGATAGGCCTGTCCCCAGACATAAGCCTGGGCCAGGTCGCGGCGCGGCGAGATAAAAATTTTACGCACCTGCACAAACTCAGCGTTGGCCGAGGAAAAGACGATTTCCGGCGACTGCTCCATCAAGCCGGCGCGGGCCGCCGCCAAGCGGTCGAGCACCAGCGCCGGGTCGGCCGTCAGCGGATGCTGGCCCACCGTGGCAAAGAAACCGGCCTTGGCCGGCTCATCGGGCAACGGCGGATAAACGCGGGCCGCCGGACCGTCTGCCAGCTGACTATCGATGCGCGCCGCCACGGCCGCCGCCAAGTCGCCTGACGGCAGCACATTAAAGGCGTGCTCGACAATCCGGCCGGCCTGCTGCACCCGGAAGACAAAGCCGCGCTCGCTCCAGGAGGAATCGGCCACCCGGCGTTCCTGCGGACTCACCCGAAAGGCCACACCCGACGAATCGCTACCCAGGACGGACACATAGTCATAGCGACCAGCCAGCGTCGCTATGGCCGACCGCAACCGTTCCTGGTGGCTACCCAGAAAATCACCAAGCATACAAGTATCCATGACAATCCTTTCGTGCCGGGCCGTGGCAGCATTCCGTGCCGGACCGGTAATCAGCTATTTAATCCTTCACTAAAATAGCACGTCCGCCTATAAACGTGAAGGGAGCAGTCAAGTCTAATAATCTAGTCACCCATAGCCTGGCTAAAACCGCAGCCAGATTATTGACAGCCCGCTCTACCAGGCCTATGCTTGGCTGATGCAGGAATCTCAAAACAGCGGACCGATGCCTTGAAACGTCCATCGCATACCAGCCTGATCCTGGCCGGAATAACCCTCGTCGGCGGCGGCCTCATGGCCCGGGCTGGCCTGCCTTTTTTCCATGGTGATTTCTCCAGTCTGTCGCTGTTGCGCATTGCCGTGCCGGCCGTCCTGCCCTTGATGGTGCTGGTGCTGCTAGTCAATCGGGCCTTGCGCGCCTCGAAGGTCTGGCTAGACAACCTGGAACTGCGCGCCGGCCTGCCCACCGCCATCGCCTACCTGCTCACCCTGGCCGTAGTGGCGCTGGACATTCTTCATGGGCTGCCGCCCTACCTGCTCATGCCAGCCTGCGTTGTCTTCGGCATGGCGCTCTGGAACCGCGGACTATTGCTGGCAATACTAACCGTAGTAGCGGCTGGCGGGCTGGGAACGCTGCGCTTTGTAATGGCCGGAGCCATCAATCTGGAGGACCTCACCATCCTCGGCACCGCCCTGCTGCTGGCCCAATTCAGCGCCGAAACCATCCGGCACACCCTGGCGCCGACCGAAGAGCGCGTCCGCTCCCTGGAGGCCGAAAACCGCGAACTATGGGATCTGTCGTACCGCGACTCGCTGACCGCGATCTTCAACCGCCGTTACGTCCAGCAAATCGCCACCCAACTGTTTACCCGGGCGGTTCGCTACCACGAACAGCTCCACGTCCTGATGTTGGATATCGACCATTTCAAGCGCGTCAACGACAAGCTCGGCCATGCCGTCGGCGACGAGGTGCTCAAGGCGGTGGCCGCCACCATCCAAGCCTTCGTGCGTTCCAGCGACGCCCTGGCCCGCTACGGCGGCGAGGAATTCATCGTCTACATCGTCCAGGCCAATCCGGAACTGGTCCAGTTTATCGCCAACCGCATCCGCGACGGCGTGGCCAACCTCCATCTGGAACGCGTACCCTGGACCGTCACCATCAGCATTGGCGTGGCCGGCCTGCAAAGCGCCGACACCCTGGATAGCCTGGTCGAACGGGCCGACAAATTCCTCTACAAATCCAAGCAACAAGGCCGCAACCGCGTCTCCGGCTTCTGATGACCCGGCGCTCCAGCGGAATTGTACCAACACTCAGCCCGCCCCGGACGAATAGTAGAGTGTATGCAGAATTTTGACGGCGCCGAACTTCGGCATCTAGCCCTGACGGGCGACACGGTCACCAGGCAACAAGCCTTTTCCAAACTGTGGGACGGTTTTTACCGCCGTCTGGTTCATTTTGCCCGCGGCTGGCCGGCCATCCCAAACGACGAGCGGGCCGACGCCGCCACCGAAGCACTGCTGGCGGCCTTTGCGGCCCTGGCCAGCTACGACCCGACCCAAGCCTTCAGCGCCTGGCTGTTCGGGGTGGCCCGCCACAAGTTCCAGGATGCCGCCCGCCACCACCACCAGCGCCAGTGGCGTCAGCCACCCCTGCCGGACGACGAGGCTGAAAAGGGCGCCGCCCTCGCCTGGCACGACGATTTCCCGGAGCGCAGCGCCGCCGCCGAACTGGCCGGCCAATGCGCCCGAGCCATCGCCGGCTTAAGTGGCCGCGACCGGCGCATCGCCCAACTACGTTTCCACGAAGAACTCAACGCCAGCCAAATCGGCCAGGCATTAGGGCTGCCAGCCGCCACCGTGCGCTGGCGCATCGCCGCCATCCGCCGCCAGATCCAAACCCAACTGGAGCTACTCCATGAAACAGCTTGACCAAGCCATCCAGGCGGCCTTCGCCCAGGCCATCGCCGCCGAACGGTCCAGCCCGCCCAGCGCCAGCCTCTTGGCCCGGGCCGCCGCCGCCAGCCAACCGACGCCGTACCGCTACCTCCAGCCAGCCGGCGAGCGCCTCGCCAACCTGGCCCTCAGCCTGGTAGCCTGCGCCGCCCTGGCCGCTCTGGTGCCCTGCGGCTTAACCGTGCGCGAGTACCGCACGCCCCTGGCCAGCCGATTGGGCCACAACTGGGTCAGTTACATCCAGCCCGGTCTGGAGGCCGCCGTGGCGAGTCCGTCCACCGATTTCTGAACTCACTCGCACATCGTATCGCAAATCGCCGTCGTATGACGCGCACCAACTTTCAAGGAGGAATCCATGTTCAGAAAATTCTGGTTACCAATCCTGGTCGTGGCGGGCATGTTGGTCTACATCCACCTGGTCACCAATTCCGCTTTCTGGCTGATGTTCGACCTGCCCGCCTTGCTGATCATGCTGGTACTAGCGCCGTTGCCGTCCTGCCTGATTCATGGCGCCGGCAATATCGGCACGGCTTTCAAAGCCCCGTTCGCCGCCAACCCCAGCCGACGAGACCTTCAAACTGCCATCGCCTTCTTCCAAGCCTTGTGTGGCAGCGTTTTCGGGTTTGCAGCCTGCGCCGCCATCATCAGCCTGGTCAGCATGATGCGCAACCTCGAAGACCCCACCCAGGTTGGCCCGAATCTAGCCATTGCCATGCTGTCCCTCTTCTATGCGGCTGTCATCCATGTCCTGCTGGTACTGCCCTTCATCATCAACGCCCGCAAGCGCCTGGCCGAGTTGGACTAACAGGGTGTTGAAAAACGCGGATGCGGCTTTTCAACACTTCAAAAGCCGGTACAATTACGCAGCATAGCGCAAGCTATGCGAGGAATTGTTAAGGTTGTTGAGAAAGCAACCGGCTTTTTCAACAACCTGCTAGAGCAAAAAGCCTCACCCGAGACCGCCCCGGGTAAGGCAAAGTTAACCGAACATCAGTTTGACGCCTGACGACCATCAACAATCAGCCGCCCTCGGCCAGCAGCCGGAAGTAGCGTCGCCGGCCTAGCCGCAATTCGGCTGCTACGCCGGGCGCCAGGCAAACCAGCGCGTCCACCTGCTTCAGACAGCGGCCATCCAGCTCCACCGCACCGTCCTGCACCAGGCGGCGCAGACTGGAGCGCGACAAGCCTGGCTCTAACCCGGTTAGCAAGTTCAACAAGAGCCGCGAGCCAGCCGGCAGCCGCACCACCGGCGCGTCAGTCGGAAAATGCCGACCCGAGAAGGTTTCCAGGAACCAGTCCTCCTCGGCCGCCGCCACCGTGTCGCCATGCAAGCGCGCCACCACCGCCTTACCCAGCAGACGCTTGGCGGCCATCGGATTGTCCCCAGCCTTCAACCCGGCCTCAATCTGCCGGATCTCTGCCAGCGGCAGCGTGGTGTAGACCTCCAGCCACTGCACCACCAAACCGTCAGGCAGCTGCATGATCTTGCCGAACATGTCGCGTGGCGTGTCGTCCAGGGCCACGAAGTTGTTAAGGCTCTTGGATTGTTTCTTGCCCCCGTCCAGGCCGGGCGTGATTCTGGTGGTGATAATCACCTGCGGCCGCTGGCCCTGCCGCTCCTGGAAAACGCGACCCATACTCTCGTTGAACAATTGGTCGCTACCGACAATAGTCAAGTCGGAGCGCAACTCCACCGAATCCCAGCCCTGCAGCACCGGGTAGACCAACTCGTGCAGACGGATTTCAACGCCGGCTTCCATCCGGGCGCGGAACATGTCGCGTGACAGCAGCTTAGCCACCGTCACCGAGCCGAGCAGCCCCAGGAAATCGTCCAACGGCCGTCCTTCCCACCACTCGGCATTGCGCCGAGCCTCGAATACCGCCGGGTCATCAGTTATCAGAATCCGGCCGACCTGCCGCAGAAAGCCGGCGGCATCGCGCTCGATATCGGCCTGGCTGCGCTCAACCCGGGTGGCGCTGTTACCAGTCGGATCACCAATGCGCGTGGTAAAGTCGCCCACCAGAAAAACCACCTTGTGGCCGCGCTCCTGCATCTCGCGCATCATCCACAAATTGACGGCATGTCCCAAATGCAAAAACGCCGCCGTCACATCCGCGCCAAATTTGATGACTAGCTGGCGCTCACTGTCCAGCAAAGCCCTGAATTCCGCCAGACTGACAACATCGTCCGTCGTGCGCGCAAACGCCTCAATCAGCCCCTCGTTGTGTACCCCATGTAATGCTCCTTACAACCGTCGTCAGCCACTCCAGCCGACCCTGACTATAAAATAACTAGCCTACGGCCAGCCCAACTCCCATCACAATACACCCAGCACGCGCGCAGCGCTGTGCCCCAGCCCATCTCTCCACTGCAACGTCTTTTTTGTATGGCGCGAGGAGATGCAAGGAAGAACTGCGGCTTGAATGCGAAGGCAGGCTATTGCCTGTCGAGCGTTAAAGCCGTAGTTCTGACGCCGCAGATCCCGCGCCATAAAAAAAAGAAAAAAAAAGCTCCCGTTGCCGGGAGCTACGC
The DNA here is from genome assembly GCA_001829185.1 of Spirochaetes bacterium GWB1_60_80. GTDB lineage: Bacteria > Spirochaetota > Spirochaetia > Treponematales > UBA12059 > UBA12059. The sequence goes on along the minus strand of MIAR01000032.1, from coordinate 363,928 downwards.
AAATACCGTTACCGGTATCAAGCCTGAACCCGACCTAATGGCGGAGCTGAATGATAATAGTAATTACTGGTGCCAAACAGAATCGTATTCATGCTCCAACTATACTGACGAGCGGCATCGCTGTCAAGCGGAGGCAAAATGGCCAGAACCATCAAGCCTCCGGATGCTAGTTTCAGGTTAACTTCTGGAAAATATTCCGGATCGCAGCCTCGGCCACTGGTTTAACCAAGAACGCATGGTAGCCGATGCTGGCCGCCTCGGCCCTGATTGCGGCATCGTCGAAGGCCGTCGTAAAAACGATGGCTGCCGGCAGCACATCCTTGAGCGCGGCGGCGGCCTCCAACCCGTCACGCGGTCCAGCCATGCGGATGTCCATAAAAATGACCTCGGGACGCTGCGCGATAGCCGCCTTGCAGCAGGTTGCGCCGGAGGCGCAGATGCCGAGCACCTGATGACCGAGTCGCCGCAAGGTTAATGATAGAGCCAGGGCGATAATCGACTCATCCTCCGCAATCATGACCCGCATGCCAATCCCCTCCACCCCAAGCATAGGTATAATATAAGCAGCAGGCCAAAGAAGCGTAAGCCTTTTTCAAGGGTATAAACAAGCGACTAGGAGTCTGTCGGGCTTTGGATTTTGGCCCAATGAAAGTAAGCCACGAGCCGATTTTACGCCGTGGGGCGCTGAGATCGGCCAAAAAGCGTGAAAAATCTCCCGAGATTCTGGATTCTTCAGATTTGTCTCCCAATTTTTCCTGACAATCATTCTTCGCGTTCCAAAGCCCGACAGCCTGCTAGGTCAATCTCCCAAAACGCTGTCTATATCCAGCCACCAGGATCGGTCGCGCCACTCAGCCAGTTCCTCGAGCGCTCCTTCCGCCACCGTAACGTTGTGCAGGAATTCGATGCGCAATTCCTCACGGCCGGTAAAGACGATAGACTGGTCGGCATGGCTGAGGGAGAGGCCGAGGTTCTTGTCGGTGCCCTCGCCGGCGGCGAACTCCCAGGGACTGTCGCCGTACAGCGGATTGCCGTCGATGCCGTAGAGGCGGATTTCCACCAGCCAAGCGCCGGAGTTCTTGACATATATCTCGCCTGAACCAGCCAATAGTTCCGGCACTAGGTCAACCTGCCAGGCTGCTAGGTCATGCGACCAGGTGGCCACCGCGGCCACCCGGTGCAGCCGGCGCGCCCCAGTCATGCTGGATACTTCTATTGTATGGTTACCGCCCACCAAGAGCGGCCCCTTGTCGGTGATGTTCAAATAGGTGCCAGACAGGCTGGCGCTGCCGTCAAACGGATCATAGTTCCAATTGGCCTGGACGTACTCGCCCTCCGGATCAATAACTTTGACGGCCAGCAGGCTGTCGCTCAGGTTGCGGAAATAGAGCCGACCCTTAACGCCAGCCGGGGCGGTGCCGGAGCCAGCCACGGTTAGCACGGGCATCGGCACATCTAAGTCGCCGATCGACAGCAGCCATTGCCGGCCGTCCCAGCGCGGGTAGCCGGCCTCGCCGTTGCGAAAGACGCGTTGCAGCCGCTCGATCCGCTCCACCTGCACGGCCACGGCCCGACTGGTCAGGTAATTCTCCTCGCCATCCAGCAATACCATCTCGGTCTGGCCTTCGCTACCGTCGAAATACCAAGCGCCATCCGGAAATTTAACCCGAAACTCGCGGCCCTGCGGCTGCACCCAGATCGGCCCGCTGTGGCTACGGTCTAGTACCGCGCCTGGCTTGGTCAATTCGGCATTAACGATCAACAGCCCGGGCAAGGCGCAGAGCAAGGCCAGGGCGGCCATCAGCAGGGCCTGGGGCAGGCGCCGGTTACGCCGGTCGCTGGCCGGCTTGCGGTCGACGCGCAGTAGCAGGCTCTCGGCGTCCTCCGGCTCGTCCGACCCGGTCAGTACCACCTCGCCGCGCCGTTCCTCGGCGATGCCATAAGCCGTGACACGCTCGTCCACCGGCAGAATAATCTCCCGCAGGCGTAGGCGCAGCCCGGCTAGTCCCTTGTCGTCATCAAAACCGAAGGCCTCCGGCAAGCAACTGGCTAGCTGGGAAAATTCCTTGCGAAACTGGGGATAGGTCAGCACCCGCTCGGCGCTGATAGTGCCATCCAGCAAACCAATGTCGCTGACCGGCAGGCTATCCTGGCCTTCTACCAGCTGGAGGGCCGGCCAATACTGCTGTAGGGTACGGGTAGCGCCGGCCGCCCGCAGCAAACCTTCCAGCAACTCGGCTTCCACCCGCCAGGCCAGGCCAGGTCGCCCGGACAGCGGCGCGGCGCTTTCGGCACTGCCTGAGCAGACCGCCTTGATCATCACCGGCATGGGCACGCCTTGCAGCATGCCGTCCGGCGCCATGGCCGCCTTGAGGTCGCCAATGCCAAACAGCTGGTTAGCGCTGTATTCCGACAAGTCGTGCAAGCGCTGCGCCTCGAAACGGCGCACCAGCAGCAGCACCGCCTCGATGGCAAAGCGCGCCGCCAAGGTAAAAGCCAGCACGGCCAGCAGCCATATCCACCCCATATCCAGGATCAGGACCAGAACAAAGGCCGTCGCGCCGGCCGCCACGCTGATAAACTTGAACACTTTGTCCAGCCTCATGACTGCCCTCCCGCTGAGTGTAGGGCCGCAAACCGGCACCATAGCCCAGTTTGAGTATGATGCTTGCCGGAAATTTGTCAAGCAATCGCCCGACAAACGGCTGTCAGCCGCCCAGTTACCTGTCACCCTGATCGTATTTTGACACTTTTCAGGATTTTGACACTTGGAAGCGAAAAGTAAAAATAAAATTTGACAGTTACCAGTTCAAGCGCTAAAATGCCGCAACCAATCTCAAGCACTTATGGAGGAGACTTGTGAAGCACACTAAGTTCGCATGGCTACTGGCCGCTACGGCCATCGTCATGCTCGTCCTGTCCGGATGCCCAACCGGGACCGACCCGGTTCTGGACACCAATACCGACCTGGCCAGCTTGGCCATCGACGGCGTCACCCTCAGCCCGGCCTTCGCCGCCGGAACAATCGCCTATACGGCTACCGTGCCCTATAGCACCACTAGCGTAACGGTCAGTGCCGCCGCGCTTACTGCCACCTCGACGGTCACCGGTACCGGTGCCAAAGCTCTCGTGGTCGGCGCCAACACCATCAGTGTGGTCGTTACCGCTGAAGACGCCACCACCAAGACCTACACGGTCACGGTAACCCGGACCGCGCCCGCTACTATCGCCGATGTAACGAGCCTGCGTATCTCTGATGTTATGCTCAGCCCGCTCTTTGATCCAGCTATTACCACCTATGACGGTACCGCTAATGGCGGTGTCGCCTCTGTCCTGGTCTCAGCAACAATGGCTAGTCCGTTTGCCGTCGTCACTGTTAATGGGGTATCGGCTACCCAGGCGGTTACGCTTGGTGCTAATCCGACTAACCTTTCCATCGTTATCACCGCTGAAGACGGCGTTACCACTAAAACTTACACGGTAGCAATTACCCAGCTGCCGGTTTTCGACGCTGCTACTTCGGTAAACATTGAATATTTAGTAACCGAGTCCATCAATGGTACTATCCTAGCAGATGTTTTGGTGGGCACCAATGCTGAAAACGGCACTGCATTTGGGTACACCGATGCCAACGGCAAGGTAACCCTGTCTACCCCAAAAACCGACGCTGGTATTACCAGCATGAAAGATGGCTACGCCGCCAACACCTTGCAAATCGCTGACGCTTCGGCTGTCACCAGCGCAGTACTGGTTAACCAGCACCTGGGCATGATCACCAAGGAAGCTGCGCCTGTCATGGCTAATATCGCCCTGATTGCCAAGACTGCTGACCTATCTGACCTCGCTCCCTACACTGGTACGGCAATAGATACCAACGGCCCAACCTTCTTGGTGGTTATCGCCGGCGGCACCTATGGCTGCGCTCCTACTGCGTGGTCTGGCTTTGGTGCCAAGCTGGATTTTGGCCGTACCCCCACCACCTTTAACGGGATTGAAGGCGTCATGATGGCCGAACCGGAATGGGATGCTGGCAATGGCATGTACTTAACCTATTTCTTGTTCGATTTGTCAGATATTGGCATGCCGGCCGGTACACAGGACGTACGCATCGTGGCCTACGATGTGGCCAACAACCGCGGCGAATACCGCACCCCGATTATATTTAACTATAATCCAGGCGGAGTCGATATTTCCGCTGGCACCTTTAAAGCCTTTAAGGTCGATCTGCGCAATTTCCCGGTCAGCCGTGGCTACTTTGGTGAGACTAATAGCAGCACTATGGCGTTGAATCAGTACGAAGGCCGCGATACCAGTTACCGCGCTTCAATTGAATTCAAATTCCAGGAAGCCGCCACCACCACCAACGTGGCTATTACCGGCTTTGATGTCTACCGTTCCACTGACAACGTCACGTTCGTCAAGATAGGCAGCCAAATCTACGGCGCGCCTAACAGCGGTTCGCTTAGCGCCCCGCCCAACGCAGACGTAGACGGCGTCCATACTTACTTTGACACTGACAGCCGGTTGGTCATGGATGGCAGCACCATCTACTACTACAAGATAGTGGCTATCAATGGCAGCTTTACCAATGAATCATCCGTTGGCCAGTGTTATCTATCCGCCCCCTTCTCCTATAACCTGAGCGCTCCGCTCAACCGCGCTACTATGAGCGCTGCCGCCCCGCACAACTACAGCTTTACCATCAGCAACACCAGCTTGTGGAACGCTTCCCAGTCCGACTTTTTCTGCTTCAGCCTCAAGATCCGCGAAAAATCCGGCACATGGAAGTTTATCGGTCAATTCCGTTACAACTTCTCAACTGCGGCCTTCCAGATCAAATATGGCAATGGCAGTTGGTTTACCCTAGCAGACTTTGGCCTTGCCCCGGCCGACATCACCTATGCGGACGGCACCATCACCATTAAGGCAGCAGTGCTTGATAGCGCTAATGTCAACTGGGCCTTGGGCGGCGCAATGGCCTACCAGAATGGTGTAGCCTACCAGTGGGATATCACCGGTGACAGCGACGTCCTTGGCGGCGGCGGTCACCCAGCCTGGTTCGAAAAGACCACCAGCGGCGGCCTGTCCCGCACCTACGGCAACGGCTACAACGAAGGCGGCGACGCCATGAACGGGCTCTTCGAATTCAACGTGATCAACTAAGCAAGCAAGGAGAAATACAATGCGAAAGTTTTTTGCAGTACTGGCTGCCGCCCTGCTTCTGGCAAGTTGCGGCTCGCCGTATCTGAATACACCGGTTACCGGTCCGGCCCAAGTGGCTGGCCTTACCGTCGTACCGGTCACCACCGATAGCGATTTGCTGGCTAATCTAGCCGTCAATTACGGCTACGTCATTGTCAAGGTTGCCTCAGGCTTTGATACCACCAACTTTACCAAGCTAGGCGCTGATGTCGCTTCCAGCATGGTTATCAACGGCAATCAGTATTACCGCTTGCACAAAGCCGAAGGTGTTACCAAGCTGGTTAACAGCCTGCGTTTGACCCGCGGCGTGTACTATGCCGACCCGGAACTGCTGTCCAAACGCATCCTCCCCATCACGGCCGACAATACCAGCCGGGCCTTGGGTGATGGCAACCTGGCCCTTGACCCCAGCTCGGCCTATGGCGACTACGCCCTGGAAATCACCGGAGCCCTCGCCGCCTATGCCGATCCCACCATCGGTTACGGCACCAACCAGGTTGTTGTAGCCGTTATCGACACCGGCATCAATATGGCCCACCGCGACTTCTGGGACGACAAAGGCACACCCGATACCGCTGATGATACCAGCATCGTCATCTACGCCAAGAGCGCCTTCAACAAGGCTGTTGATGGCACCATGACCTATGTTGGTGCTGACGTACCCTTCGTAACCATCCCGGCCGGCGAGAACTGGGACGACGAAGCCCACGGCACCCACGTCTCCGGCACCATCGCTGCCCGCGGCGACAATAACATCGGCGTAGCTGGTGTAGCTTGGAAGAATACTAAAATCATTTCCTACAAGTGCTTCGCCGAGGCCGAGGAAGGCTCAGGCGCTGACTGGTCGATCTATGGCGCCCTGAGCGACTTGACTGCCTATATTATCGATCAGCGCACCAACCATGGCTTTACCCAGGCCACTGTACCGGTGAATATGTCACTGGGCGGTGATTTTGCCGGCAATTTCGAGTACGAGATGATCAATTACGCTCTGGCCAACGGCGTTCTCCCCGTCGTAGCCATGGGCAACGATGGCATGTACCAGGGCCAGTTCCCGGCCTCCTACCAGGGAGTGCTGGCGGTTGGCGCTACCAATGGCAAAGATGAGAAGGTCCACTTCTCCAATTCCGGCCACTGGATATCCGTTTCCGCCCCCGGTTTTGATATCCTGAGCACCGGCAACGGCGGCACAATGTGGAACGTCGTCGATGACTATCGCACCACCGAGACCCAGTGGATGAGCGGTACCTCGATGGCCACGCCGTTCGTCACCGGCGTCATCGGGTATCTGTTGTCCTTCAACAATACCCTCACCCCCTACCAGATCAAGACCATCCTAGAGAATACCGCCGCCGACAAAGGCGCTGTCGGCTTCGACACCGATTACGGCTGGGGCCGTGTCGACGTCTTGGCCGCCGCCGACTTGGTTAAGAACGGAGTTATCCCCGCCGCCGGCTCAACCTATACCGAGGCAAAAGTCGTGGCAACCGTCGCGAATACCCATGCCAGCTATACCTCCCCCATTGCAAGTACTGATTGGGTAGTGGATCAAATGGTCTCGGTATACAATGCCAGCAACCAGTTTGTCTGTCTGGGCAAGACCAACGACACCGATGGCCAGGTCGAATTCCGCGGCCTTATGCCAGGAAATTACACCCTCAAAACCAACTATATGGATACAGTTCAATCTGTCGCGGTAACCCTTGCCGCCGCCGATGAAACGGCTGCTTTCAGCTTCAACATCGAGATTCCGGTCTACACTTTCATCTCGACTGCCGCGAATGGCGCGTATAGCAGTGGTGGTGCTGACCCGGTTATCGATCTGTATCAAGCCGATGGCACGACGCAGATCGCTCACTTGGACGATATAGTGTTCGATACCCTGCAATTGAGCATTAGCGAGCTACCACCCGGCAACTACCTGCTTAAGGTAACTTATTACCAATCAGATATTGGCGAATACGGTCTGCACATTGGATCGGATGCGGTCACCGCTATCAACGTGGTTGATGGTGCTCGTGCAGGCGGCGAAGCCGACAGCCAGGAGCCGAACGAAACCTCAGCAGCAGCCAAGGCTCTGAGCTGGAACACCTCTTATGGCTTCAGTTTCCATGTATTAGGCGACATTGACTGGTTCTCCTTTACCGTCCCGACGCCGTGATCTTTCTGAATCAGATGTTGTGAAGAGCATTTGATATTTACTGGCGGCCCCCAAAGCGGGAGCCGCCCTTTTTTTCACTATCCCAGATTTGCCTTTTCCCCGATTCGCGCCTATATTTGACGACATGAAAACAATCACCATACTTTGCCTGGTTAGCCTCCTGGTTTTGTCAGGCTGCATCAACCGTCCGGCCAGCCGACCGGGCAGCGGCAACTCGGCTAGTGGCGGCCGCACCGCCACTCAAAACACCGCTGCGTCTGGCAGCGTGGCCAGCGGTGGCCGCACCACTACCCAAAATGTCAGCCCGGCCGTCGGCACCCGCGCCTCGGTCGAGGTACTACTGTCCGGCGCCAACGGCAACCGCGTCGAGGGTAGCACCGAATTTATAGCGGACCAGTCTGGTCTGGTTCGCCTTTGGCGCCAGCTCACCGGTAACGCCTCGGCGCCGCGCGTCGACTTTGACACCGAGCGCGTGGTCGCCATTTTCATGGGCCAGCGCAACACCGGCGGCTTTGGCTACCGGCCGGGCGAGGCCAGCTACACCGCCAACGGCGCCATCCAGGTCCAGATCCTCGAGATCCGGCCCAAGCCGACCGACCGGGTCACCCAGGCCCTGACCAGCCCCTTCATCGTACTCAAGCTGCCCAAGGGTACAGGCCAGCCGTCCCTGCTCTTCCTCACCCCGTAAGTTCAGCCGCGGCCAGCCCGCAACCGGCTGGCCGCTTGCCAGGATTACGCCTCCTCTATCGATAATATTTGCTTGACAAAAGAAAACCTCGACTTGATACTAAAATGCCACATTAATTGGGGCCGTTACACGCTCCCCGGCCTTGCGGCCGCGCCATTTCCAGAGGAGGCTTTCGATGAAAAGAATCTTGTCCGTGTTCGCGATCCTGTTGGCCTTAACCTTCGCGTTTGGTTCCTGCGCTCCCAAGCAGCAGTTCATCACCATCGCCACCGGCGGCACCGCCGGCACCTACTTCCCCCTGGGCGGCGCCATGGCCGAAATCTGGCAGGCCGAGATTCCCGGCATGAACGCCAGCGCCCAGGCCACCGGCGCCTCGGTCGCCAACGTCAACCTGCTGAAAGAAAACAACGTCGACGTTATATTCGTGCAGAACGACATCGCCTACTACGCCGTCAACGGCCTGGAGATGTTCGCCGGCAACGCCTTCCCGGATATGCGTGGCTTTGCCACCCTGTACCAGGAAACCTGCCAGCTGATCGCCCTGGCTTCCTCGGGCATCAATAGCGTGGCCGATTTGCGCGGCAAGCGCGTCGCCGTCGGCGCGGCCGGTTCCGGCGTCGAAGCCAACGCCCGCCAGATCATGGAAGCCGCCGGCATCAGCTATGCCGACATCACGGTCCAGTACCTGTCCTTCGCCGAGGCCGCCGCCAACCTGAAAGACGGCAACGTCGACGCCGCCTTCCTGACCGCCGGCTACCCGACCAGCGCCGTCCAGGACATCGCCGCCAGCAAGGCCATCGTCCTGGTGCCGCTTTCCCAGACCATCATTTCGGCCCTCATCGCCAAGTACCCTTTCTACACGCAGCAAGTCGTTCCGGCCAATACCTACAACGGCGTCGGCGCCGACGTGCAGACCGTGGCCGTCAAGGCCATGCTCGCCATCAGCTCCCGTCTGGAGAATTCAGTGGTCGAGAAAATGGCTAGCACCTTGTTTGCCTCAGGCGAGCGCCTGACCGCCGCCCATCGCCAGGGCGCCAACATCACCATCCCGAACGCCCAGGACGGCATGTCCTTACCGCTGCATCCGGGCGCCGAGCGCTACTACGCGGCCAAGCGCTAAACGTTTCATTTCCCAGGGTGGGCGGCTCAGGAATCTGAGTCTGGCCGCCCTGCTGACCAGCCTGGCGAGTAGCCTGTTGACCGGCTGCCAGCGTCCGCCTCTGGCTCCCGGCCACGAACTGGTCCTAGCCGATAGCCAGGGCCGCATTCGGGCCAGCCTGGCCCTGCCCGATGGCCGTTTCAGTCACGTCTTCGTCCATTCCATCAACCTGAGCCTCGTGGAAGAACGGTTCCGGGTTGGCGAAGCGGATCAGCTCTTGCTCGGGGCCGTCGCCTACGCCGATACCAGCTCCGGTATGCCATCCGAGGCCGAGGGCGGCTTCCGCCTCGTCGACGGCCGCTTCATTCTCGACCTGGCCCGCGAATTCAGCCAGTTGCCCATCCGGGTCTCGCCGGTGCCGGGCCATGGCATCCAGACGGCAGAAAGTTTTTTTGCCTTCACAGACTTCTTTGAAACCGGGGACCTGGTGCTGGTCAGGGTCAAGCGACGCTGAAGCCGGCCGGAACCCCGCCGAAAGGCATCCGATGAGTGATACCAGCCATGCTACGCCAACCGCCGCCGATTCCGGCCAGGTCGACAGTCAGCAAATATTGAAAAAATTCGACAAGGAATCGGATTTCCGCATCCTCGGCGGCTTTCTGGGCAAGGCGGTAGCCGCCATCGCCATCGTCTTCACCACCTTCCAGCTGTACACCGCCGTCTTCGGCGTGCTCGACGCCATGATCCAGCGCTCGGCCCACCTGTCCTTCGGCTTGGTGCTGATCTTCCTCTTGTACCCGGCCAGCAAGAAATGGCCGCGCGACAGCATCCACCCGGTGGACTGGGTGCTGGCCATTATCGGCGGCATCACGCCGCTGTATATCATCGGCATGTACTCGCAGCTGGTGACGCGGGCCGGCATGCCGACGCCGCTGGACATAGTGGTCGGCATCATCGGCATCCTGCTGGTGCTGGAGGCCGCCCGTCGCGTGGTAGGTATCCCGATCATCGTCATCGCCTGCCTGTTCATCGTTTACGCCTTCGTCGGCCCCTACATCCCCGGCCGGCTCGGCCATCGCGGCGCCAACATCAGCACCCTGGTGGGCCACCTCTTCTACACCACCGAAGGCGTTTTCGGCATCCCGCTGGGCGTGTCCAGCACCTTCATCTTCCTGTTCATCCTGTTTGGCGCCTACCTGGAGCGCACCGGCCTCGGCCAATTCTTCATCGACATATCCAACGCCATCGCCGGCCGCAGCGTCGGCGGACCGGCCAAGGTGGCGGTGCTGTCCAGCGGCCTGATGGGCATGATCTCCGGCTCGTCGGTGGCCAACGTGGTCGGCACCGGCAGCTTCACCATTCCCATGATGAAGAAACTCGGCTACAAGCCGGAATTCGCCGGCGCCGTGGAAGCCACCGCCAGCACCGGCGGCCAGCTGATGCCGCCGATCATGGGCGCGGCCGCCTTCCTGATGGCCGAGTTTACCGAGATACCCTACTCGCGCATCATCGCGGCGGCCATCATCCCCGCCCTGCTCTACTACTTTGGCGTCTGGGCCGGCGTCCACCTGGAGGCCAAGCGGCTCGGCCTGCGCGGCCTGACCAAGGCCGAGATGCCCAAGTGGAAGGATCTGTGGCAGAAGAGCTATCTGACCATCCCGCTGGTGGCCATCATCTTCCTGCTGGTTACCGGCTACACGCCGATGCGCGCCGCCCTGGTGGCCATCGTGCTCTCGATTACCACGGCGCTGTGCGCCTCGGGCGTCAACCTGCTGCGCAAGAAGCCGGTCGCCTTCAAGCCGATCGACATCATCGCCGGCATGGAAGCCGGCGGCCGCGGCGCCCTGGGCGTCCTGTCGGCCACGGCCTGCGCCGGCATTATCATCGGCGTGGTTACCCTGACCGGCCTGGGCCTGAAGCTGGGTTCCAGCCTGGTAGCCCTGGCCGACGGGCAACTCTTCATGACCCTGGTCTTCACCATGGTCACCTCAATCATCCTGGGCATGGGTGTGCCGACCACCGCCAACTACGTCATCACCTCGACCATCGCCGCGCCGGCCATCATCCTCATCCTGCGCGGCATCTACCCCGAGCTGGGCGACTTCGCGCCCATGATCGTGCTGCCGGCCCACATGTTCGCCTTCTACTTCGGCATCATCGCCGACGTGACGCCGCCGGTGGCGCTAGCCGCCTTCGCCGGGGCGGGCATCGCCAAGGCCAACCCGATGAAAACCGGGTTACATGCCTCCAAGCTAGCCGTGGCCGCCTTCATGGTGCCGTACATTTTTGTTTACAACCCGCAGATGCTGCTGTTCAACGTTACCCCCGTCGACGTCATCCTGATGGTCTTAACCAGCGTCATCGGCATCGTCGGCGTGTCGGCCGGCGTCATGGGCTACTTCCGGCGCAGCCTGCACTTCTGGGAACGTCCCATCTTCCTGGCCGGCGGCGTGCTGATGGTCATGCCCGGCGTCTACACTGACCTGATCGGCCTGACCGTACTGATCTGCGGCTATGTCCTGCAACGGCTGCTCAAAGGGCCGGTCGTCCGGCAGAAACTGGCCGCCTAATCCTCACCTCTCCAAAAAGAAAGAGGCGCTCCAAACGGGCGCCTCTTTCTTTCATAACGACCACTGCGGCGCTCAGTCTCCCGCCAGCTTCTCCACCAGCTCGATCAACACCGGCGCCAGCTGCTTCTTGCGCGACAGCACGTCCTTGAGCTCGAACACCCCCGGCTCCAGCCGCGGCCAGCGCAGGGCGGCCAGCATCTCTTTGTCGCCTTGGATAAACAGGATGCTGGACAGTTCGGTGATGTCGGTGACCATCAAGGCGCTGAAGAAATGGCCGCCAGCCTTGCGTAAGCCGTCCAGGGTGGCCAGCAGCTCCTCGCGGCGCTCCAGTATCTCGGCCGGGGCGTTGACCTCCACCTGGCTGATGGTAAAGCCGAAGCCGGCGGCCTGGTATTCCTTCATGTCCAGGCCGACGATCTCGTCGACCGGCTTGCTGGCCACCAGGCTGGCCGAGCTCATGATGTCGCGGCCGAATTCGTCGATCTCCAGGTCGCTGATGTTGGCCAGGTACTCGGCCATGTCCACGTCCAGGCCGGTGGTGGTAGCCGACTTCAGCACCAGGGTGTCGGACAGAATGCCGCCCAACAGCAAGGCGGCCAGGGGTCGGGGCAAGGGTATCTTCTCGGCGCGGAACATGTCGGCCACCATGGTGCTGGTGGAGCCCACCACTCGGTTAATAAAAGTTATCGGATAGCGGGTGGCAAAGGCGCCCAGCCGGTGGTGGTCTATCACCTCCAGGATGCGGTAATGCTCGGCGCCGTCCACGGCCTGGCTCAGCTCGTTGTGGTCCACCAGAATCAGCGACAGGTTGGGCTCGCGGATCAGGTCGCCTTCCGTGAACAGGCCAACCACCCGGCCATCCTCGTCCACCACCGGCACCGAGCGGCTGGGCGAGGCGTTAATGGCCTCGCGCGCCTTCTTCATCGGCTCGTGCAGCGGGATGCTATGGATGCTGGCGTCGCCCATCGTCTCCACCGGCGTGGAGTAGATCACCAAGAGCGAGGTGCTGGAAGTGTCGTAGGGCGAGACCAGCACCGACACCCGATTAACCTCGGCCAGGGCCTTGAGCTCCTTACTCAGCAGCACGCCGTTGGTCAGCAGCAGTAGCCGCACCTTGGACTCGATGGCGTAGCGCTGCACGTCCAGGCGGTCGCCGACGATGACCACCACGTTGGAAGCGTCCTCGGCGTCCAGATGCTGTTTGAAGGTCGGCATTTCCAGGGCGGCCACCAGGATACGGGCCTTGAACTGCTCCTCGGGGTCGAAGACGGCCACCGGCTGAGCCTTGATGGTGGCCAGCAGCCGTCCCAGGCTGGTGGGGATGACCGCTTTCTTGTGCGGGTTGATCTTCTTGAGGATGTTCTGGGCAAACGAGGAGTAATGGAGCATCGCCCGGTAACGGCCGTCGCTGTCGACGATAGGTAGGGCCTTCTGGTTGCCGGAGTTCATCAGGGACAAGGCGTCCCACAACGGCGTGCCGCGGTCCACCAGCACCGGCGAAGCGCCCAGATAGTACTCCACTTTAGGTAGAAGATCGGGTATGAAGACCGGGAAAGGCACCTTGAAGCGCTCAAAGATGTACTCGGCCTGCGGGTTCATGGCGCCGGCCCGGGCCGCCACGCAGTCGGTCTGGCCAAGCTCGCATTTCAGGTGGGCGTAGGCCGTGGCCGAAACCACCGAGTCGGTATCCGGATTCTTATGGCCGAGCACATAAACGATTGGCTTCATAACAGCTCCTGTAGGCAAAATGACGGAAGGCTTTGTCTCTTTCAGGGCGACCCGATGCCCGGCCGCCAGCGATCTCCGGCCCGAGACAATAGTAGCATCCCCGGCAAGCCCTGGTCAAACCGGCCAGGCTGTCAGCCCCGGCGTCAGGCGCTTCGGCTTGCCCTCCAGTCAACCATACTGTACTATACGCTCCGGCTGCGAAAATAGTACAGCGTCCGAGAATCAAACCAGGCGGGGAGAAATCGATGACAGGTATAAAGCTCTTTGTGTTCCTGGGCAACCACGGGCGGGAATACGCCAACAACCGCCACAACGTGGCCTGGCAGTTCCTGGACAGCTTGGCCTGCGCCCGCGGCCTCAACTGGCGGCGCGGCTACAAGGGCAGCTGGGCCGACCTGGAAACTACCGCCGGCCGAGTCTGGTTCCTGAAACCGGAAACCTTCATGAACCTGTCGGGCACTAGCGTCGCCGAACTAGCCCGCTTTTACAAGATTCTACCGACCGAAATCCTGGTGGTCCACGACGACCTGGAACTCGGTTTCGGTTTCTTTAGTCTCAAGAGCGGCGGCGGCCTGGGTGGTCATAACGGCCTGCGCTCCATGAAGGCCAGCTTCGGCACCGAGGCCTGGCAGCGCCTACGCCTGGGTATCGGACGGCCCAACCACGACGACATCTCCGGTTATGTGCTGTCCGATTTCAGCCGCGACGAACACGAAAAACTGAGCTGCAGTATCTTTCCAGCCGCCGAACGGGCCATCACCGCCTGCCTGGCCGGCGAGTTCGAGGCCGGGCTGGTCACATACCGCAAGCTGAACGCCTTAGCAGCGGTTTAGATGGTAATCAGCTGCTCGGCGTTCAGTTCCTTCAGGAAAATGCGTAGGTAACGGCCAGAATGCTCGTAGGCTGGCCCCTTGGGCATATAAGTTTTCATGAAGAAAAAAACGATGTCGCTGATATCGGCCTGCGATTCGACGCAGGTATATCTATAGAAGATTTTATCCTCGTACGCGGCCAGAATGACGCGCCGCCGCTCGTCGGTTTCGGTCTCCAGGTCGATGGCCGCCCGGATGGTGGAGCGCAGGCCGCCGTAGAAACAACGCGCCAGGTGATAGAGGCAAAGCTGGCCGTGGTCGTTCTTGTAATACAGCTCGGCCAACCCGCCCACCGACGGCACGCTGCGGTTGACCAGCATACGCTCGGCTAGGGTAAACGGCGACCAGTGGATGGTAAAGTAGGCATCCTGCCGGTTGGTCAGCTTTTCGACGATGAAACGGCGGGTGTTTTGCTCCATCTACAGAGTATAGCAGGGAATGCCGCCGTCTGACAGGGTGGCGCAGAAGACCAGGCTGCGAAGCTAGGCCTTTCGAGGTCAGGAGATGCGACTCTGAGCCGCCACCGCCAGCCGAGCGTGAGGGGCAGAGCGGAAATCCTTCGGCCCCGGGCCGAAGATTCCAGCGGCGACCCGACGGCGGCCGCCAGGGCGCCGGCACGCCCAGACCCCGCCTTGACCCGCAGGGTAGAAAAGCCCGATAATGGCCTTCCATGAAGAAGCTTATCTTTGTGACCGGAGGCGTTTGTTCCTCCCTCGGAAAAGGCATTACCGCCTCCTCAATCGGCTGCCTCCTGGAGGCGCGCGGCCTGACCGTGCGCATGCTCAAGGTGGACCCCTACCTGAACGTCGACGCCGGTACCATGAGTCCCTACCAGCATGGCGAGGTCTACGTCACCGACGATGGCGCCGAAACCGACCTCGATCTGGGCAATTACGCCCGGTTCACCAACGCGCCCATCTCGCGCGCCAACTCGGTAACCACCGGCCAAGTCTACCGCGACGTCATCAACAAGGAACGCGAAGGCCGCTTCCTGGGCCGCACCGTGCAGGTGGTGCCGCACATCACCGACGAGATCAAGGCCCGCATCACCGCCATCGGCAAGGAAGCCGACGTCGACATCACCATCATCGAGGTGGGCGGCACGGTCGGCGACATCGAGAGCATCCCCTTCCTGGAGGCGGCCCGCCAGCTGATCCACGAATACGGCCACGCCAACGCCGTCAGCGTCCACGTTACCCTGATTCCGGCCGTCACCGGCGGAGAGCTCAAGACCAAGCCGTCGCAGCACTCGGTCAAGGAACTGCAGGAAGTTGGCATCCAGCCAGACGTCCTGGTCTGTCGTTCCGACGAGCCGCTCGACGAGGCGCTGCGCCGCAAGCTGGCCGCCTTCACCAATATCGATTTTGACGGCATCATTTCGGCCTACAATGTCGACTCGATCTACGAGGTGCCGCTGGTCTACCAGGAGCAGGGGCTGGACAGCTTCATCCTGAAGCGCATGAACGTCGAAAGCCGCCATGCCGACCTCAAGCTCTGGCAAAGCCTAGTGCGCCGCATCAAGGAGCCGAAAAGCCGGGTGCGCATCGCCGTGGTTGGCAAATACATGGAGCTGCACGACGCCTATAAGTCGGTCTGGGAAGCCCTCCATCACGGCGGCTTCGCCCACCAGGCGGCTGTCGACATCGTGCCGGTCGATTCCGACAAGCTGGAGAGCGCCCAGGTGGACTTTGCGGCCGTCTTCAAGGACGTCGCCGGCATCCTGGTGCCCGGCGGCTTCGGCCACCGCGGCACCCGTGGCATGGTGGACACCGCCCGCTGGGCGCGCGAGACAGGGCTGCCCTACTTCGGCATCTGCCTGGGCATGCAGATCATGGCCATCGACTGGGCCCGCCACATCCTGGGCTGGGCCGACGCTGATTCCACCGAATTCTGCCAGGACACGCCGCACCCGGTGGTCAGCCTGCTCCAGGATCAGATCAACATCAAGAATTTCGGCGGCACCATGCGCCTGGGACGCAACGACACGGTCTTCGTGGCCGGCAGCAAGGCCGCCCTGGCCTACGGCGGCAACCTAGTCTCGGAGCGCCACCGCCACCGCTACGAGTTTACGAATACCTACCGCGACGACTTCCGCAAATCCGGCATCACCATCGCCGGCCTGACCCCCGACGAGGAACTGGTGGAGTGCCTGGAATGGCCCAATCATCCCTGGGGCGTCGGCGTCCAATTCCACCCCGAATTTAAGTCGGCGCCAGTTGCGCCACACCCGCTATTCGCCGCTTTCGTAAAGGCTTGCCTGGACCAAGCCAAAGCCCGACAGACTCCTGGATCATGTTAAACCCCGTGCTTGAAACTGTCCGCTTGCCTCCTGGCCATCGGCGAAACGGCCAGGCGCCAGCTAAGGCGCTCGCCCTGATGGTTAGCCTTCTCCTGGCCGCGTGCAGCCTCGATTACGGCAGTCTCGACGATGACGCCAGCACCTTGCCGGATACCATCGTCTTCGACTTCCGCCATACCGTGGTCAGGAACGGCCGCATCCTCTACAAGTTAGAAGCCGAAAAGGCCGAAAAATGGGAGAAGGAAGGCCGTTTTGCCATGGAAGGCGTCACCTTCACCGAATATGATCCGCATGACGGTCACATTGTCGCCAATGGACACGCCGACCGCGGCAGCTTCTATGTCGAAACCGAAAGCGCCGATTTATCCGGCAACGTCTTTTTCGCCGCCCCGGGCGACGACATCACCGTTACCACCGGCAATCTGTCCTGGAACGGCGAAAACCGGACCCTTTCCAGCCAGCTAGACACCATCACCACCCTGTCCGACGGCGCATCCAGCCTGTCCGGCGCCGGTTTCGCCGCCGACGCCCGGACGCGCAGTTTCATTTTCCAGGAAACGGTCAACGGCCGCTTTGTGCCGGATAGCGCTGCGCCCGATGCCGCCGCGCCAGAACTGTCCGAGGTGGTAGCGCCTGAAGCAGCAACTAATGAAGCACCAGCCGACGAACAGACAATTACCGAGGCTTCCACCCTCGAACAGGACGACGCAACAACGGACACCGCGGCGCCCAGCCCGGCTCTCAACCCAGTCGCCAGCCCGGCCAATCCGCCGGCTACCAGCCCGTCTATCAGGCCGAATACCAGCCCAACCGACCAACAAGGCAGCGCCCAGTGACGCGGCGCCTGCTCGGCCTGGCCGCCTGTGCCTGGCTGACCCTCTCCGGCCTGGCGGCCGGCACCTTTACCTTTACGGCCGACTCGATGAACGGCAGTATGGCGCGAGGACGTGAACGCACCATACTGCAGGGCAACGCCAGCATCGTGTCCGACGGCCTGGTCATCAAGGCCAACCGCATCGAGCTGTATGGTAGCGATTTCCGCTTTGCCGAATGCTCGGGCAGCGTCCAGATCATCGACGAGGCCAAAGAGCTGCTTCTGACCACCGAAAACCTCTACTACGACCGCGAACTTAAGATTTCACGCCTGACCGGGCCATCGGCCATGGAAGACCGCCAAAACAACCTGGTCATCCGCGGCAACTACATTGAAAACGACGAAGTGCGCGAGTTGGTGGTCATTCAGATCAACGTGCGCATCATTAAAGACAAGCTGATCTGCCGCGCCGAGTTCGCGCGTTACGACCGCAAGACCAAGATTCTGGAACTGACCGGCTCACCGCTGGTCACGCGCGACACAGACACCTACCAGGCCGCCCGCATCACCGTCAATATCGACACCGAAGATATCCGCCTGGAAGGCCGGGTCAGCGGCAGCGTGATTCAGACCGCGCCACCGGCCAGTGAGACTGGCGACGACGCCACCGTCCCGCCAGCCGACAGTACCGTGCCACCCACCGACGCTGCTGCGCCCGCCACCGATACCACCATGCCCCCGACCAACACCACCGTGCCCGCCACCGACACCTCGACGCCGCCCGCCACGGGCACCGGAGCTCAGCTATGAGCGACCCCCACAGCGACCAACCCGCCGCCCCGGAGGCGCTGGAATCCCGGGTCAACGTCGACGCCGCTCCGCTAGTCACCTCGGACGCCGCTCCACCGGCCAGCGCGGACGCCGTCCCGGACGCAATTGAGGCCCCCGCCACTGGCGATGTCATAACGGTAGCCGTTGACGCGCCCTACGACAATGTTCCGCCGACGGTGCTCGACCCGCGCATCCAGCATGTCCTGGAAATCCGCCAGCTGGTCAAGCGCTTCGGGCGCAAGATCGCGGTTAAAGGCGTCAGTTTCAGCATGCAAACCGGCCAAGTAACCGGCCTCTTGGGGCCAAACGGCGCCGGTAAAACCACCTCGTTCTACATGATCGTCGGCTTTATCCGACCCAATAGCGGTGGCGTCTATCTGGACCACCACCTGCTCACCGCCATGCCGATGTATCGCCGGGCGCGCCTGGGCATTGCCTACCTGCCGCAGGAGGCCTCGGTTTTCCGCAAGCTGACGGTGGAGCAGAACATCCTGGCCATCCTGGAAACCCGCGACGACCTGAACCGCCGCCAGCAACGCCAGACGGCCGATGAACTGCTGGAGGAATTCGGCATCAGCAGCATCCGCCGCCAATATGCCTACACCCTGTCTGGTGGCGAGCGCCGCCGCACCGAAATCGCCCGGGCCCTGGCCATCAAGCCAAAATTCCTGCTCTTGGACGAGCCCTTCGCCGGCATTGACCCGATCGCGGTACACGAAATTAAAAGCATCGTGCTGCGGCTGTCCGAAAAAGGCATCGGCGTCCTGATTACCGACCACAATGTGCGCGATACCCTCGAGATAACCCATCGCGCCCACATCATCCACCAGGGCCAAATCCTGGTTTCCGGCAGCCGCCAGGACATCCTCAACTCGGAATTGGCGCGCGAAATCTACCTTGGTTCGAATTTTACCATGTAAACAACCCCAATTAAGACTATTATTACATTGACGACGCCTCCAGTCCGTGTTACATTTAGGTTTACCCGGTTACCGGGCCCGGTTTCCGGGACTCCCATCATAATCATTCCATGGAAGACAGATGCGCTACTTTGATACTCATGCCCACGTCGGGCTCATTTATGACGACCCGATTGAACAACTGCTGGTTTGCCAACAAGCCAAACAGGCCGGCGTAAGCCGGATCGTTTCTATCAGCAATAGCCTGATCGATTTTTTCCAGATCTACGAGAACCTCAAAACCGCCGAGCATGTTTACCATGCCGCCGGCGTCTCACCATCCGAGGTGGCTAACCCGGGCAAGGACTGGAAGGACAAACTGGAGGAAGCCCTCAAACTGCCGCGGCTGTTGGCCGTCGGCGAGATTGGCCTCGATTATTTCCACAAATTCGGCAACCGCGACAGCCAGATCGAGCTGTTTATCGACCAACTGCATATCGCCACCCAGCATGACCTGCCGGTAATCATCCACAACCGCGAGGCCGGCAAAGACATGTTCGAGATCCTGGTCGACCGCCTGCCACCGGCCGGCGGCGTTCTGCACTGCTATTCGGAAGACGCCGAATACGCCCGCCGGGCGATGGAGCTGAACCTTTATTTCTCCTTCGCCGGCAACCTGACCTATAAAAACGCCAGGAACCTGCACGATACCGTCCGCATCCTGCCGCTGGACCGCATCCTGGTGGAGTCGGAAGCCCCCTTCATGGTGCCATCCGAGCATCGCGGCAAGCGCAACAAGCCCGAATTCCTGCCCTCCACGGTCGATGCCCTAGCCGAATTGCTCGATCTGGCGGTGGAAGAAGTAGCCGAGGCGGTATACCGCAACGCCTGCCGTTTCTTCCGCATCGAAGAATAATCGACAATTCCCGGGACTGGCCGACCAGACAGGCCAGCCCGGGAATTGTCGATTTCCAAACTGGCGCAAAATGCCAAAGTGCTTTATAATCAGGTTGTCATGCAAATAAAGCACCCCGAAATCTATTCGATCATCGAGTCGATCGCCCAGCACTACCGTAACAACATCGCCAACCGCTACACTCGGCCGGTTCTAACCCTGCTGCCTCTCGAGAATGCCCACTGGCTGCAAATCGAGGAGCTGACCGAAAAGAGCGACCACTACCGCTACCAGGGCTACCATCTGGACGAGCTGTACCCGATGATCGTCGCCATGGGCAAATTCATCATGCTGGCCCGCAAACAGGGGCTGCACATGTTCAAGCAAAGCGCCGCCCTGGCCGACGGCCGCATGTCCACGCAAGACAAGCTATTCCGCGACATGGCGCTGAGCAACTTTGCGGCTAACCTCAATGTCCTGGCCGACGCCGTCAACAAGCTATACGTCAAGGTGGTCGAAATCGACCGCGAGCACGCCGGATCCCGCCCGCCCATCCTCAATCGTTATCCGGAGCTCAACGAACTCGGCCGCTACCTGGTCGAATAGGAGCCCCCCATGGATTGGCAGATCGACATCCTGACCTTCATCCAGCAATTCAAGCACCCGGCACTGGATGTCTTCTTCGAGGCCGTCACCATGAGCGCCGAGGAGATCTTTTTTATCCTAGCGGCCGGCTGGCTGCTGTGGTGCCACGACAAGCAACTCGGCTACCGACTAGGCTTTGCCCTCCTGACCAGCGCCACCATCAACCCGGTTATCAAGCATATCGTCCGCTTTGAGCGGCCAATCGGCCTGGAGGGCATCGTTTCCGAGCGGCTGCACACCGCCACCGGCTTCTCCTTCCCCAGCGGCCACACCCAGGGGGCCACCGCCTTCTGGACCGGCCTGATGACTTCAGTCCGGCGACGCTGGCTGACCGTGGCCGGCTGCGCCATGATCCTGCTGGTCGCCTTGTCGCGGCTGTATCTGGGCGTGCATTGGCTGACCGATGTACTCGGCGGCATAGCCTGTGGCCTGGCCTGGGTACTGGCCTGCAATGCCCTGTTCGACTATGCCAAGCGCTTGCGCCGCCCCTGGCTGCTGGGCCTGCTGCTGCTGCCGCTGGCGGGAGCCTGCGTTGTCATCAACCTGGGCGGCTACGACAAAGACTTAACGGTGGCCTTCGCGGTGGCTGTTGGTTTTTGGCTGGGCTACGTCGTGGAAGAGCGTTACATCCACTTCAATGTCCGCACCCGCCGGTTCCTGCAGTTTCTGAAGCTTCTGGTTGGGCTGGCCATACTCGTAGCCCTCAAGGAGGGCCTAAAAATACTGCTACCCTTCCCGACCATAGCCACCGATAGCATCCGCTACGGCCTGATGGGCTTCTGGATCAGCGCCGGCGCGCCGGCCACCTTCAAGCTGCTCAAGCTGGACGGCCCAGCGACAGCATGAGACCGAGCGCCGGGTAGCGGCGCAAATCTGTCTTACCTCAATCTGGTTTTTTTTTTCGATTACAGTATACTTAGGCTGACCCATGGCGGCTGGTCTGTAACACCGCCAGCCGGGGCTTGTTGCAAGCTTAGGTTTGTGGCTTTTGATAAAAAGGAGTCCTCGATGCGTAACCCTATATTCCATACCCTAGTCCTCGTGGCCGTTCTGGTCGGTTTGAGCCTGCCCTTGGCCGCCCAGACCAGTCTGCTAGATCCAACCCCGGAAAGCTTCGACCAGGCCAGCCAGGACTTGGCCGGGCAATTGGGAACGGCGCTGACCACCGCCCGCTCCGACTCGGACGTCATACTGGTGGCCATCGGCAACTTCACCCTGGATGGGGATATCGTCAACCTCGGTAAACTGTGGGGCATCAACCTCAAAAACTTCCTGATAACCCAAAACAGCCAACGCTTCCGCATCCTCGACGAACCGGGCAACCACGAGTTCATCATTCAGGGCGACATGATGAACATAGGCACGACCATCCGTATCTACACCCGACTGATCCGAGCCACCGATAATACCGCCCTGTTCAGCCGCCAGATCGACCTTGGCAACAACCAGTTCGTCGGCGCCTTGCTGACTAGCGCCACGTCGAGCAGCGGTAGCGTCGTCCGCGACCAATATGAAGCCAATGACAGCTATCAGACCGCCCGGGTTCTCAATCTGACCGCCAATGGTCTGTCCATCAACGCCAGCTTCCATGTTGAAGGCGACGAAGACTGGTATCGCATCGTCATGCCACAGGGCAACCAGACACTACGGATCGCCACTACCGGCAGCTCGGACACCATCCTCCAGCTGGCCGACGCCAATAGCACAATTCTGGCCAGTGACGATGACTCCAACGGCAACCTCAATTCGCTCATCCAGTTGGCGTTAGCGCCAGGCACCTACCTGGTTAAAGTATCCAATTTCTCCGGTTCCACCGGCAGCTACGCCCTGGATTTTGAATTTGTGCAGGCCCCCGACGGCGACGCCCTGGAGCCCAATGACACCCAAAGCATGGCCCGGCGCATCAGCCTCTCGGCAGAGGGCAATGTCGTCCAAGCTAACTTCCATACTACCAGCGATATCGATTGGTACCGCATCACCGTACCGCAGAGCAATCGCCCGCTGCGCCTGTTCACCGAAGGGGACAGCGACACCGTCATGGCGCTCTACGACGCCTCCGGCAACGCCATCGACGAGGATGACGACTCCGGTAGCGGCGGCAACGCCCTGATTGAACAGCTCCTGAATCCTGGCGACTACTTGGTTATGGTGCGCAGCTACTACAGCACTCTGGCCGATTACGTCCTCAACCTCCAGTTCATCGAGCCGGCCACTCCGGACAGCTTTGAACCGAACGACAGCTTCCAGGCCGCCCACCGCCTCGGCATCATTATGGCCGGCAGTACCTTCAGCGCCAATTTCCACATCGGTGGCGACAGCGACTGGTACCGCTTCACCGTGCCGCAGGGCAACCTGACTTTTGGCATCTACACCGTGAGCACGATGGACACGGTCCTGGAGCTGTTCGACAGCAACAATGGCCAGCTGTCCGGCGACGATGATTCCGGGTCCGACTACAACGCCCGCATCCTGCAAACCTTGACGGCCGGCGATTACGTTCTCCATGTCCGAACCTATGACGGCACGGCCGGCGACTACAGCCTGAACTTTGAAAGCGTTACCGCGCCCCAGGTCGATGCCTACGAGCCAAACAATAGCCGCGAGCAGGCCTCCAGGCTCAGCGGCAGCGAAGGCGGCAGCACCTTCAGCGCCAATTTTAGCGCCACCAACGATATTGACTGGTACCGCGTCACCGTGCCGCAGGGCGGCCGCAATCTGGCGGTATCCACCGAGGGCGACGCGGATACGGTCATGGAACTGAGCGACAGCCAGGGCAACGTCCTGGCCAACGACGATGATTCCGGCGATGGCTACAATTCCATGATCCAGCTGACCTTGACGGCGGGTGACTACCTGGTCGCCATCCGTAATTACGACAACAGCACCGCCGAATACACCTTGCGCGTCGCGTTTACCACCGGTCAACTCGGCGATGGCTACGAACCAAACGATATGCGGGAAAGCGCCGCGTCGCTGACCTTAGCCGCCGACGGCGGACTCTATCCGGCCAGCTTCCACAGCTCGGGCGATTTTGACTGGTATCGGATCACGCTCAGCCAGGCTGGCTTGACGGTCAGCATTTCGACGGAAGGCTCCACCGATACCATGATCGAGCTATACGACGCCAATTATGGGTTAATTATCGACGACGACGATTCCGGCGAGGAACTGAACGCCTTGGTCCAACAGACCCTGTCCGCCGGCCAGTACCTGTTTAGCGTTCGCAATTACGCCAGCGCCGCCGGCGATTACACCATCCGCATCCAATACGTGCAACCGGCCCGGCCCGACGACTACGAAGCGGACAACACCATGAGCGAGGCCAAACCCATCAGTCTCAGCAGCACCGGCCAACAGCGGACTTTCCACAGCGCCGACGACCAGGACTGGGTTCGCCTAGCCGTCACCCAGGCCGGTAACTACAGCATTACGGCGCGCGGCATAAGCGACACCGCCCTGGACACTTACCTCGAATTGTACGATTCACGCTCCAGCCTGGTAGGCAGCGACGACGATGGTGGCTTTGGCCTGGATTCCAACCTTCAACTCTACCTCAATCCGGGTACTTACTATATCAAGGTCTATCAACTCGGTAGCCGGATAGTCGGCGCCGGCACATACTCCTTGGTCGCCAACCGCCAGTAGAGTCTAGACGCTAGACCGACGAATTTGCTCCCGGGGTGGCCACGCGGCTACCCCATTTTTTTGCCCAGGCCGAGGCTGGCTTGACAAGAGGCTCACGGTCGCTTATATGTATCATTGTACTATCTATATGATACAAAAATCTGGCCACAGCGGGAGCGACGATGGACGAAAAACAGAAGCAGAGCCTGCCTTTTCACCTCGATCCCAAGAGCGGCGTCCCCTTTTACAAGCAGATCATCCTGCAGGTGGAGCTAGCCATCGCCGACGGTCGGCTGACCAGCAACGACCAACTGCCCACGGTGCGCAGCCTGGCAGTGGATCTCAAGATCAACCCCAATACGGTAGCCCGAGCCTACAACGAAATGGAAATCCGCGGCATCGTGAACACCCAGCAAGGCACGGGCACCTTTATCAGTGACAAAAAATTCCAGCTCAGCGACATTGAGCGCGAGCAATTCCTGGAAGGCCTGGTACAGCCATTTGCCAGCAAAGCCCTGGCTTACGGCTTCAGCCTGTCCGAAGTCTGCCACGCCCTGGGACAATACATGAGCGACAGGGAGGCATGATGTTCAACCCGTTTCAACCGAAATTCAACCGCATCCGTAACCCCGGCCGGATCCGTCAGGGTCATGACTTTGAATTCAGCCTTTTCGCCTTCCTATCCATGATGGTCTGGTTTGGCTGCGGTGTGGCGTTGCAGTCGGCTTTGGCCGGCCAACCAGAGCCGGGTTTGTTAGCCCGCTCCGGCCTGGGCCTGGTGCTGGCCGCCATCGTGTACAGCCTCTTGCCCCGCTGGCACAGCCTGCTCCTAGCCCTGGCGGTGGTCATGACCACCCTCTTCGTTACCGGTGGCTCTGGACCGCTGCTGCGCCAACTGGACTGGCAGCCCGGCGCCGGCGACCTCTTGTCGCTCGGCTTCCTGATTACCGCCTGTTTATTCGGCCCTAGCTTGCAAGTCATCACCCATTGGGACAAGGTAGTGGTCCTGCGGCTAGGCCGCTTCCACAAGGTGCACGGCCCCGGACCCTTCCTGCTCTTGCCGCTCATCGACCGCTGCGCCGCCTTCGTCGACACCCGTATCCGGGCCAGCGACTTCAGCGCCGAGCGCATCCTGACCAGCGACACCGTTCCCGTCCACGTCGACGGCCTGGCTTTCTGGATGATCTGGGACGCCCAGAAGGCGATACTGGAGGTGGAGAATTTCGTGGAAGCGGTTACCCTGTCGGCCCAGGCAGCCTTGCGCGATTCCATCGGCAAGTACAGCCTGACCACGCTCTTGTCGCAACGCGAAACTTTATATAACGAAATTCAGCAGATCCTGGACGCCAAGACAAATCCCTGGGGCATTACCATCCTGAGCGTCGAGTTTACCGATATCGAGCTGCCGGCCGAGCTGCAGGACGTCATGTCGCGCCAAGCCCAGGCCGAGCGCGAGAAAAGCGCCCGCCTGATTCTGGCCGACGCCGAAGTGGCCGTAGCCGCCAAGTTCCGCCAGGCGGCGGCCGTCTACGAGGGTTGCCCAGCGGCCCTCAACCTGCGCGCCATGAACATGGTCTACGACAGCCTTAAGAACAAGGGCGGGCTGGTACTCTTGCCGTCCACGGTTCTGGAATCGATGAACATGGGCAGCGTGCTCGGTTTGGCAAAGTACGGCCAGGACGGCCCAGCGATCGACCAAGCCGGCAGCCCGGTGGCCGCAGCCAACGCGTCGGCGTCCAACCCTGCGCCTGGCGCCTCGGGCGCCTCGGGCGCCTCGGCTGGCGCCTAACAGTCGACCCGCTCCAAGCGGCCTACCAGCTCTTGCAGTAGCCGCTTCAGATTGACGTATTCGTCGGCGCCGGTCAGCAGACAGCCGGCAATTTCGACCGGCAACGCACGGGCGCTTTCCTCCAAAGCGCGGCCAGCCGCCGTCAAACTGATGCCGACAGCCCGTTCATCCTCCGGCCGCCGCCGCCGTTCCAGCAGGCCGGCCGCCGCCAACCGCTTCAATAGCGGCGACATGGTGCCGGTATCCAGGTCCAGCGCGGTGCACAGTTCGCCCACGCCTTGTCCGTCACGCTCCCACAAGGCCAACAGCACCAGATACTGCGGATAGGTCAGACCTAGCTTTGCCAACAAGGGCCGGTACCGACTGGTGATGCCGCGGTTCAGCCGGTGCACCAGGAAGCACAACTGGTTAGACAGCAGCAATTCTGGATAACTCACGCACCGAGCGCCTTGAGGATATCGGCTTCCATGGTTTCCGGTTCCACCGTCGGAGCGAAGCGCTTGACCGTCAGGCCGTCGCGCGTCACCAGGAACTTGGTAAAATTCCATTTTATCTGATCGCCGATGATGCCCGGCGCCCGTTTGCGCAAGTCGGCGAACAAGGGATGGGCATTAGGGCCATTGACCTCGATCTTGGACATTAACGGAAAGGACACGCCAAAATTACGTGAACAGAATAGGGCGATTTCGCTGTCGCTGCCAGGTTCCTGATGGGCAAATTGGTCACAGGGAAAGCCCAAAACCACCAGCCCCTGGTCGGCGTATTTACGGTGCAGCGCCTCCAGGCCCTTGTACTGCGGCGTAAAACCGCAATTACTGGCGGTATTCACAATCAATAGCGCTTTGCCGTGGTAGGTCTCAAGGGAAACCGCCCGGCCGTCGTTGGCCTGGGCCTGATGTTCAAAAATGGTCGTTGCCATAGTGCCTCCTGGTTATATATTGTATTATAATATAGTACACTACATAAAACAAGCTTGCTCGTCCACTTTTTGACTACGCCTCGCCATCCGACTCAAAGCTGGTAAATCCGCTTCAAGAAGGCATCAACCAGCCAGGCCCATCGGCCGATATATGGAAGGATGGTGTCGCCAGCCAAGCTTGACAAGCAGCACCAGCAGCCTATCCAGGACTCAGAGCGGAGGTATTTATGATTCGTGGCTGGTACACTGGTGCCAGCGGCATGGCCGCCCAGCAGGTAAGACTCGATACCATCGCTAATAATCTGGCCAATGTCGATACCGACGGCTACAAGCGCGAGGTGGCGGTGCACAAGGCCTTCGCCCAGTTACTGTTGCGCCGCATGAACGACGATGGCGAATACCTGCACCCGCTGGGTTCCGGTGATATGGCGCCGATCATCGGCAAGGTGGGCACCGGCGTCGAGACCAATGAGGTCTTCACCACCTTTGAGCAAGGCGCGCTCAAGGCCACCGAAAGCGACTTCGACGTGGCCCTGGACGGCGAGGGCTTCCTCTGCGTCCAAACCCCCTACGGCGAGCGCTACACCCGCAACGGCGGCTTCATCCTGGGCAAGGAAGGCTATCTGGAAACCAAGGAAGGCTACCCGGTGCTGGGCGAGAATGGCCCCATCATGGTCAAAGCCAACAATTTCCAGATTGACCGCGACGGCCGCATCTGGGTCAATGCCGACAGGCAAGACGACCCGAACCGCCTGGTGGGCCGTGAAGAGAACACCTGGGACAACACCGTCCACCTGGACACCCTGCGCATCGTCGACTTCGAGCTGGACCGCTATATCACCAAGCAGGGCTCCAGCCTATGGGCTGACACCGAGCTGTCTGGGCCAGCCCGAGTCATGGAAAACGACAACCGGCCAGGCGTGCACCAGGGCTTCACCGAAGCCGCCAACGTCAACCCGGTGCTGGAAATGGTGCGCATGATCGAGGTTAACCGCGCCTATGAGGCCAATCAGAAAACCATCCAGGCCCACGACGCCGCCCTCGGCAAGTTGATCAACGAAATAATCAAGATCTAAGCGGTCGACCCGGCGCAGTCGCCACCGGCTTAAGCGACGCAGTTGACGCCGCCGACAGGGTCGGCGCAGCCTGAACCAGGCGCCCGAGCAGCCCGGCCAGCGATTGCTCCCCGTACTCCAACCTGGCGGGTTCGGCCGCCACCGCCGGCAGCCAACGCGCCAGGAAGGCTTTCCTGTCCAAGATACGCGCCCCCAGATACAGTTTATAAACCTGCGTAGCGTGCCCCATATTCATGAAACTGACGCCCGACTCGACCAATACCTGGCTGAGCGCCAAGATCTGGGCGCTGCCCCAGGACACCCCGGCCGGCGCGTCGACGGCTACGTAGCCGCTCAGGCAGGTGTAGACCCGCCCGGTCAGGTAGCCCAGCTCGCCGGCCAGCAGGCAGCCGTCGGCAGCCCGCACCTCGCTGACCAGTAAACGGAAGCCGGCCAGGTCGCTACGCCGAACAACGTGCAGCAGGCGCGCATAGTCGTCATCCAGCCAGCGCTGGCCGTAACGGCCCTGAATGCCGGCCACCACTGCGGTCGGATCGTCCATCAGGCGGAAGGACACCCCGCCCAAAGGCCCAGCCCCCGGCGCGGCCAGGGAGCCGGTGCCCGGCGCGGCCAGGCACCGCGCCGCCTGGCGCTGCAGCCGACGCGGCAGGTGCCGGTCGGGCCATTCCAGCAGCGCGTATTCGGACTGCAGCTGCGGCGCCAGCCAGGTGCCCCCATCCAGTTCCAGGGTAATGCTGATCATGCCGGCCCGGGCGGCCTGCACGTACAGGTCGGCGTCCCAGCCGTCGATGCAGAACCATTCGTATTCCGGATCGGCGTACAGGAAATCGATAATCGGCGGACGCAGCATCGCCGCCGTCAGTGAATAGCACATCATGAGGTGGCTCCGCGCTCCAGTATAGCCGATGACCAGCCTCCGGGCAATCCGGCCAGCCAGAAAACCGGGCAGCGGACACGCCGCAGCGGTGGCCGAGCCGAGGGGCAAAGGCCGCGGCCACCCTAGTCGCCAGGCGACAAAAAAGCCGCCACTTTGGCAAGTGCCTGCTAAACCCGGCCCTGCATCCAGCCGATGATCAAGAGAGCAGTTCTGCCGGACAGCGGGTATACCCGACCGGCGCGTCAGGAGCACGACATGGTACGCAGCTTATGGACCGCCGCCAGCGGCATGATTGGTCAACAGGCCAGCATCGACACGATTTCCAACAACCTGGCTAACGTCAATACCACCGGCTACAAGCGTATGCGGGCCGACTTCGAGGACCTCATCTACCAGACCGTGCGCGTCGCCGGCACCCCGGCGACCGAGGATACAGTCGTGCCGGTGCCAATCCAAATGGGACACGGCGTCAAGCTGGCCGCAACCCAACACCAGTTTACCCAGGGCAACCTACAGAATACCGAGAATATTTCGGACATCGCCATAGCGGGCGACGGCTTTTTCCGCATCCTGATGTACGATGGCTCCTTCGGCTACACCCGCGACGGCGCCTTCAAGATCGACGCCAACGGCCAGATAGTCACCAGCAACGGCTACAAGCTGATGCCCGAGGTGATTTTGCCCGAAAACTTCATCCCGGAGACTCTGTCGATCAGTCAGGACGGGCGCATCACCGTCAAGATTCCGGGCGTAGACGACGCCATCGACGTCGGCCAGCTGGAGCTGTACCGCTTCCCCAACCCGGTGGGCCTGTCCTCCATCGGCGAGAACTTGTTTAAACTCAGCAACGCCTCCGGTGAGCCTATCCCCGGACGGCCTGGCTTCGACGGCATGGGCAAGACCATCCACAAGTTCCTGGAAATGTCCAACGTAGCCGTGGTGCGCGAGATGGTAGCCATGATCGTGGCCCAGCGCGCCTACGAGTTCAATTCCAAGGCCATCCAGACCTCGGATAACATGCTGGCCACCGCTACCAATCTGAAACGCTAACGGGGGACAGTCCCCCGGGGGGAATCATGAATATCGACAATGCCATGCTGGCCTACAATAACCGCCCCCTGCAGACACCCGTGGCCCGCCAGGCCGCGCTGCAAGGCAGCGGGGTCCACGTCATTCCCAACGAGCCGGTCAACCGCAACTCGCCCCTGTATGCCCAGTGCCAAGAGTTCGAGTCGCTCTTCGTCCAGATGATGCTCAAGGAAATGCGCGCCACCGTCCATAAGGGCGAGCTGATGAACGGCGGTAATGCCGAGGATATCTTCGAGGACATGCTCTACCAGGAGCGGGCTCGCGACATGACCAAGGCTTCCGGCTTTGGCCTGGCCGACTCGGTCTACCGCGAACTGTCGCGCGCCTCGCTGGCCGTTCCGGCCACCGATCTCGACTAAAGCCATTCCGGTGAACCAGGCCTAGTCGACCGGTTCGTCATTTATCCAAAAATTCTGTATCGTCCCACGCCCATCAGATAATCTGACCTCTATCCAGCAAGTCGTGTCCCAACTACTTGAAAATGCCTGGTCTATAGCCTTGGCCCGAGCCTGGTTGATATAGTAGCGGTCGAAGGGAGGCTGCACCATGCCATCACCCAGGTACTGTAGTTTCAGACAGGCTTCACCCTCCGACCGCTCTTCCCAGGGCAACACTGCCCGTAGGAATCCAAAGCCTCGGTCATCGAGAGCGAGGAGGCCGCACAACTCGTCGCCTTCTTCGAAAGGGGCATACTCGACGGCTGGAAGGGCCAAAAGGTCGATGTCAAGCATTTGAAACTGCAGATAGCGGCCGCGGAAGGCGTCGTACGGATCGAAGGGTACTATCCGGAAACGCCATAGCTCGCCACCGCGCAGGTTGGCCTCCTCGCGCCCGATCAAGGCCAGCGGCACTGCCAGCTGGGCCGCTGCCACCAACCCGAAAACAATCAGCACTACCAGCCGCGCTCGCTTGTCACGGTTCATGATGCCTGCTCCTTCCGGAAGCGCCACACCAAAAGCGCGTTACCAGCCAAGAACGCCGCCCCGATAGCGATGAAAATGAAGCCGCGTACCAGCAAGTGCTCGAAGAAGCCTTCCACGAAAATGAAACGCAGCGCTATCTGGGTGACCAGCAACAGAATGCCGCCGTTGATCTGAGCCATTTGGCGACGGCCATAGCCATCCAGGATGTAATACACCGCCACGGCCAAAATGGCCAGGTTCAGTCCCAGATGGACGAACACCTGGAAAAAATCTCTGCCAGGATGGCCTGCCACCAGATAGTAGGCCGGCCACAGCAGGAGAGGCAAAAAGGCCGTTGGCAACGCCCGGAAGCGCTTTTGTCGGAAGCCCAGCACCAGTAAGGCTAAAAAAGATAGGACGATAACGGCTAGCACCACGTAGTCGACCACGGCGGCAGACGGAATGAAGTTCGGATCGGTACGCAGATTGTACCAGCCTATTTCTTCCCAAGGCCAACTGTAGGTCAGCAGAAAGGTCAGTATCCAGGTGCCTAGAAAGCCGCTAGTCCGCAGTGGGTTGCGCGGCGCGCTCAAGCCACGGTCGAACCAGAAACTACCAGCCAAATACAAGGCGGCAAAGAAGGCGGCGTATTCCAGCATCCAAAGGCCAGGCATGACCTTTTCCAGGGTCAAGCCCAGGCAGATGGCCAGGTCGATAATGAACATCCAGAGCAGGGCCAGGCTGCCCATGGCCGCTGGCGCTTTTCGGACGGCCAACACCAGGCGTGGCAGGACCAACAGGAACATGATCCAGAAAAACACGGCTTGGCCGCCTTCCAGCTGCCGGATCATAGCCCAGACGGTGATGGCGGTCAGGTACAAAAGACAGCCTGCGACCGCCTCGAACAGATAAAGCAGCGGCAGAGCCAGCGCTGCCCACACCAACAGGAAGCGGTCGATATCACCCGGCAACTGGTAGATCTGGCTGACCAGGGCCAAGGCAGCGCCAATGGCCAGCACTAGGCCAGTTGATACGGCCTCACGCCATACCGGCGAGAAACGCTTGCGAATTAAGGTGTAAGCGCCCAGCGCCTGCATCGTCGCCAGGGGCGTTAGAGCCAATAACAGGCGCAGTGCCCGCGGCAGTTCCGACCAGTTGAAGGCCAGCAACAACAAGACGCCGAGCACAATCAGCCCGGCGCCCAAGGTGGCAAAGGTAGTCAGCAGTTTGTTGGAGTATTCGCCTTTGTCGTCGGCCGCGCACCAAGCATCGAGCCGGGCGGCGTTGAGTTCATCAATTACCCCGGCTTGCGTCAGCCGGGGTAATTCCTGTCGCAGCCAGAGCCGCTGCTGCTTGCCCATGGAGCCTCCCCGAGGAAGCCTTCGCTGGATCCAGCTCGACGCCAAACAACACCAAGGTCAGAAGTGATGCCCGCCTAGCACCAGGTTAAAGGCGCTGAAGCTTCCTTCCAGGAAATTATAGGCCACGTAGTAGCCTAAATCAAATTTTATACCGATAAAGCGTAGATTAAGAATAAGTCCGCCGCCAGCGCTGACCAGTACCGTACCGAATTGATAATCCAGGTCGTCCAGGGCGGCCGCGTCGCAGAAAGCGAAGAGTTCGGGTACCAAAATGCGCGCCTCCGGCTGGTCAGCGGTGGCGAAGAGCGGCAGGAAATGGAAACGCAGCTCGAGGTTGTTGACCAGCTTGAGATAGGTATCGTAGCGGCCATTGTCCGTCCCGCGCACCACGCCGCCCGGAGCGGCCGTTTGCCAAAAGCCACCCATCCGGCGACGGGCCAGGCCGGGGATGGCAGCGCCGAAAAGACCGTCCGCCATAACGCGGTCCATCAGGTAGAGCCCCAATTGATCGTTCTCAAAAAGGGGTACATAGAGCTTGCCGGTAAAATTAGCGCGCAGATAGTCAACGGCGCCGTTAAGCTGGTTGAAGGTCAGACCGGGCGTCCATTCCACCGACCCCTCCAGGGCGTAGCCATGGTTGGACTGCAACCAGGGATTGAATCCTACTTGATCCAGGAATAAGCCGGCAAACAAGCTGGTTTCCCAAGCGTTGGCCATGTCGGGCAAGCCGCTGTCGAGTAGCAGTGGATCGACCAGGTCGCCGAATATATGCTCAGCCAGCAACGAGCGTACGAAAATCCGGCCAAAGAGACTGTTCTTGCCCAGTATGGCATCGTGCACCAGACCGAGTTCGAGGCCCAGCCTAGCTACCAGGTACCATTTATTGAAATCGGTATTGTCGGCCGCCAGGTCCATAAGGCCGGCCGTGTCGCGATAATAGTAGTCCTCCACATAGCCACCACGCAGGTAGAGCAAGGCGCGGCTATCGACGTCGGGCACCAGTTCGAGCCCTTTGAGGCCACCGTAGAGTCCGAGATCCCACAGGCCGATGCCATCAAGTCCGACATCCGGCGCCAGGCGGCCCTCTTGAGCGGGCAGGATAGTCAAAGCGAGTAGGGCGATTAATAGCAGGCCCATTCCGTGTAACAGCTTGTTCATATGGCAGCTCCTTGATACTGCTACCATTTGAATCTAAAAACGGTAATCTGTCAACAAATTTTCACGGAGAAAGTAATTTATTAGTATCATCATCAAAGATGGTTTACAGATGCTACCATTTCACCTAATATATGGAACATGAGAACGAATTCTATGCCGCTGCGCGGCGATGACATCCGGGAACGCAACGAAAAAATAGTCCTACGCTTCATTCGCGACAGTCTGAATACCGGGTCGTCCCAGTCCGAGGTGGTTCAGAAAACGGGGTTAAAGGCTCCCACCGTCTTTCGTATCTACACCCGGCTGGAAAACCTTGGCCTGATTGAACCGGTGCTCAGCAAGGGCGAGGCCAGCGAGAAAATCGAGCGCAAGGGGCGGCGACCGACCGCCTATCGTATCAAGCCCAACGCCCTGTACATGATAGGCCTCGATTTCTGGGCGGAAAGCCTTACTATGGGCGTGTTCGACCTCTGCGGTGAGGCGCTGCTGTCGGAAACTAAAGCGCTGGATCAATCGCTGACCGCCGTCCAGGTAACCGACCTGATTGCCGAGCAAATTACCGCCGCCATCCGCAGGCTCAAGATCAAGCGTGAAAAGATCCTCGGCGTCGGTGTCGGCGCTCCCGGCCAGGTAAACGTCATAACCCGCGAAGTATCTTTTTATTCACGCATCAAGGATATGACCGCCTTCCCGATCGCCGCCGAGCTGGAAGCGCTCCTCAAGCTGCCCGTCACCCTCAGCAACAATTGCGCCGTCTTGGCCCTGGCCGAATGCCGCTACAGCCTGCGCCAACCCCAGAATTCGCTTTTCATGTTCCTTTTACGGGCGGGCGTCAATGGCGCTTTCATCATTGGTGACTCGATCTTCACCACGGCGCGCGCAACCACCATCGAGAGCGGCCACATCGCCATTCAAGCCGATGGCCCGCGCTGTCCCTGTGGCTCCAAGGGTTGCCTCGAGGCGCTATTGACCGAGTTACACGACCGGCAGACCAGCCAGCGCGACTGGCTATTCTCCGGCCTGCTACCAGCGGATGTCCCGTCTGCCTCCGCGGCCGGAACCGGCGTACCGGTGAGCATAGACTCAGCCCGCGCTGCCGCCCCGAGCCGCAGTAGCGTGGCTGAAACGCCAAGCGCCAAGCTAATACTCGACCAGGCGGCCTCGTATCTGGCTGCGGCCTTACGCACCGTCGCCCGACTGTACAATCCACACACCGTCCTGTTTGTGGCTGAATCGCTGAACCTGGCCGAGGCAGTCGGCCAGCGAGTACATTCCCTGAACCGCGACTACGCTTCCCATTTCGACGCCGAGCAAGCCGCTATCTACGCCCAAGCCTACGATCCAGTGCTGGCACAACGCGGCGCCGCCGAATTGGTGCTCGACGTCTTCTTCAATGGCTGACGGATGGCGCTGGACCGAAGAAGCGCGTCAGTTGACCGGTTTGGCCAGTAAACGCTCCAGCCAGACCCGGGTATCGGCCGCCTGCAAGCAGGTATCGAAGGTTCTGGCCAGCTCTTGGTTGGCCTTCAGGAACAGGAATACCACGTCTAAGGTGTGCCCGGTCGAGAAGCAATGGACAATTTTGCCGGAGAAAAACTGTTTAGACAGGTAAGCGCCAACCTTTTCTTCGGTGATGGCGCAATCAGCCCGCTGCCAGATCAGGGCGGCGAAGGCTTCCAGGTCATTGTCGGCGTAGACTCGTTCGCAGCTGGCGTTCTGCAGGCAATCGGCCACATAGGAAGCTCGCTGCACGGCGACGCGCTTGCCTGCCAAGTCGGCGTAGGATTTGAAGCGATCGGTATCCTGGGCATGGGCGAAAATGGCCGGCTTGAAGTGCGCGAACGGCGAACTGGCCACCACTGGCTTGTCGGCGAAAAAGGCGTTCGGCCAGCCGACATTGGCCAACATGCGAACCTTACCGGCTAGCAAGTCGTCGAGGACGTCCGCGAACTGGCCCGGCTTGAATTCCGGCAACAAGTCCAGCTGTTGGCTAACATAGCGGGCAGCCTCGATGGTCATACCAGCCGAATGGCCGCCCTGGATATAGACCCACGGCGGATACGACACATCGTGTCCAATGGAAAGAACCTTCTGATCGGCCTCGTCGCCCTGCACCCCCCGGCCGAGTAGCAGCATTTCCGTAATGGCTGACTTGAGCCGGCTACCGTTGGCCAGAACGGCCTGCGAGCTTTTCTTCTGGCGGTCCAAGTTGCTGGTAATCAGTTCGGTGGAGTTGACCAGCAGGCTGACGGCTCGGGTCAACTGCGACATCGTGTCGGACAGGTGCTGGATGCTGCCGGCCTGGTCCTGTAGGGCGCCGCTGATGCTGCCCATACTCTGGCCGACGGCGGTCATGGCCGTGGTGCTTTCCAGCTGATCCTGCTTGGCGGCGGCCAGCTTGGCCGTCAATATTGTCTTACCACCGTCAAAAGCCTTGAGGCTGGCCGTGGTGCCGCCCATGCTGCCGGATAACTCCTTCAGCAACTGGGTAGCCTGGTCGGTCAGGCCGCGGCTCTTCTCGGCCAGGCTTTTTACCTCGTTAGCCACAACCTTGAAGCCCTTGCCATGAATGCCAGCCCGGGCGGCTTCGATGGCGGCGTTCAGGGACAACAGATTGGTAAGCTCGGAAATTTCGTCGATGGCGCGCAGGGTTAATTGAATCTTGTCGACGGCCTCGGTAATGCGGTGAAACAGTACCGCGAACTCGCTGTAGCTGCGGTCCATGGCCAGAAGGGCTTGACCACCGACGGCAATG
Source organism: Spirochaetes bacterium GWB1_60_80 (assembly GCA_001829185.1). Lineage (GTDB taxonomy): Bacteria > Spirochaetota > Spirochaetia > Treponematales > UBA12059 > UBA12059. The sequence continues at coordinate 327,675 of MIAR01000032.1, read as the reverse complement.
GCGTCCAGCGAAGCCCGCGAGGCGGTTTCCGCGGTCGCGATTTGGGCGTTGGCCTGGGCTGCCGCGCCGGTAATGCTGTCGGCGCTGGCTTTAAGTGCGCTGAATTCGCGGGTCATGGACTGCAAGGCCAGGCCATTCTGGGTATTGGACTTGATGTTCTCGCTAAAAAAATCGGCGGTCAGGCCGGATTCCATCGACAAGGCCCACAGTTGGTCGGATAGATCGCGATAAATTTCCTTGAAACGGGAGATACCTTCCAGCAATTTACCGGTCAATTGCCCGGACTGGGAATTCACTTCCATGTTGCCCCCTCAGAACCGTTTGCGCGCACCTTTTATTGTCAGGCCGGAAAGCCGAGTTGTCAATAAGGAATTGGCGGAGGAATTGGCCGACGACCGCGCAGGATCGAAGGTCGCCAACCCGATTCCTGGCCGGCGGACAACCGGCCAAGAATCGCTCAAAGCCTTTCGCTGACGCCAGCGTCGGCGAAGGAAGCCATCTGGTTGACAATGCGACCAGCCGTCTCCAACAGGTTCATGGCCAGGGCCGCGCCGGTGCCCTCGCCCAGCCTCATGCCCAGATCTAGGAGCGGCTCAATCCGCAGGCTGGCCGCGGCCCTGGCTTGCGCCCCTTCCACCGAGCGGTGGCCGATAATCATATAATCACGCACCGCAGGCAACAAGGCAGCCGCGACCAGGCCAGCGGCGGTGGAAATAACGCCGTCCAGCACCACTGGCACCCGGGCGGCGGCAGCGGCGATAGCCGCTCCGGCCATCCCGGCAATCTCGAAGCCGCCTACCCGGCAGAGGATGTCGAAGGGGTCGCGGCCGGCCAGCTGATGGAAGTCCATCACCCGGCGGAGTACTGCGGTCTTGTGATCCAGCTGACTGTCGTCCAGGCCGGTACCGCGACCCACCAGACCATCCAGCGGGGAACCGGTCAGGCCGGCGATGAGCAGGGCGGCCGACGAAGTGTTGCCAATGCCCATCTCGCCGAGCCCGAGCAGCTGTACCGGCTGTCGGACGGCTAACTCCTTGAAAACGGCCATGCCCGCTTCCAACGCCTGTCGGCACTCGTCGGCGCTCATGGCGGCTTCCTTGGCGGCGTTCCGGGTGCCGGCCCGGACCTTGCGGCCGATAATGCCAGCCAGGCTGGAGACGTCACCCTTGACGCCGGCATCCACCACCTGCAAGTCAATGTTAAACTGGCGGCAGAGCACGTTAATGGCCGCCCCGCCAGCGGAAAAATTGTGCAGCATTTGGACGGTCACTTCCTGCGGGAAGGCCGAGACGCCTTCCTCTACCAAGCCATGGTCGCCGGCGAACACCAGCATCAGCTTACCGGCCGTAACCGGTTTGAGGCTGCCCTGCATGACGCACAGCCGCACGGCCAAATCCTCCAGGCGACCAAGCGCGCCCAGCGGCTTGGTCTTGTTGTCGATGAGCGACTGGGCGGCTTGGCGCAGCGCTGGATCAAGCGGCGGAATGGCCGGCAACCGGGGTAGTTGAGCGGTGGCCGGGGTGGCGTTTCGGGAATCAGTCATGGAAGGAAACCTTTCGGGCAATTCCACGCCGAGCCATCTAACAGCCAGGCAGGACAACCCAGACAGGCAAAAGACAGGGAGAAAAGTCCAACCGACGAAAAAGCCGCCCGAAGACAGTTCACCCGTATCAGTCGCTTGTGGACGATCGGGCTGCTTCCAGCGGCAGGTATGTGACAGAAACTCTGTAGTCCGGCAGGTCTTCTGGCTTGCGGATCATTCTCCGGCCGCGCCTTCCCATCCATAACGGACAGTGGCATAATGCGACCTTCGTCCCCGCTTACAGCAACGGCTGGCATGCGCCGGACTCGCACCGGCTTCCCTCTAAGTCGACCAGGACCGCTCCGCACAGGAGAGCCTTGACCGGCAACCGAACTGCCTTGATTAAAGCAAAAAACGGCCTGCCTGTAAAGTGGGCCACCTGAGTCAACGACTCAGGCGCGGTTTCAGGCAGCGACTCAGGCGGTGAATCAGACGGCAATTCTTGGCTGACGCGCCGGTAACTGGGCGATGATCATACCGGCCAGCATGACGGCGCAACCGGCCAATTCACGCGGACTGAGCCGTTCATGCAGAATGACCCAGCCGCCGAGGGCGGCGAACACCGCCTCCAGCGACATGATAATCGAGGCCCGGGCCGGGTGGGCCTTGGTCTGGGCGATGGCCTGGAGGGTGAAACCGAGGCCGATGGTCAGCACGCCGCTAAAAAGGACGGCGCCGGCCGCGTCAGTCAGGCCAGTCAGGGTTGGGCTTTCTAGGGCCAGCATAAGGCCGCCGTTGACCGCGGCGCAAATTACGAACTGCGCGGCCGCCAGGGCCAGCGGGTCCACCCGCGGCGCAAAGCGATCCAGCACCAGGATATGCCCGGTCCAAAAGAAAGCGCCGATCAAGATCAGCAGGTCGCCCTTGTTTATGGAAAAGTCGCTATTGACCGATAGCAGGAACAAGCCGCCGAAGCTCAAGACAACGCCCAGCCAGGTGCGCCAGGCGGTCTTGCGCCCCAGCATCATGGCGGCGATCGGCACCAGCACCACGTACAGGCCGGTAATGAAACCGCCCTTGCCGGCGCTGGTGTATTGCATACCCACCTGCTGGAAACCCGCTCCCAAAGACAGCACCAAGCCAGCCAGCAGACCGGGCTTCAGCGCCGCCTTGAGCTGCGCCTTGGTGGTTCGCCGCAGTAGCATGATCGGAAGCAATACAGCGGCGCCCAGGAAAAAGCGGACGGCGTTGAAGGCAAACGGCGGTAGACTGGCCAGCCCCACCCGCTGGGCCACAAAGCCCATGCCCCAGATGAAGGCGGTAATCAGCAGCAGCGATTCAAAGGCCAGTTCGGTCTTGACGGGAAGAGACGGCGTATTCTCGGTTTCCATGCTTGCGACTGTACTATGCTTCGCTTAAAGCGGCAAGCGGATAGCGGCAAGCGGCCCTGCCTGGCGGCAGCTAGCAACCTCGCCAGGCAAACCGCTGCCGCTATTGCCTAATCAGTATCGGTGGCGCTCAAGCCGGCCGCCCGCCGTACCAACGATACCAGTTCCTGACGGTAGCCGTGGGCATCGTTGCCAACGGCGCCGCTGGCCAGCGAAACCACCTCGGCCCAGCCATAGCTGCCGATGTAGTCCGAAGCGCGCAGCAACATGCCAAAGGCCGCCACCGCCGCCGAGAAGCGGAAGTTGTCGCTGGTCTGGCGCAGCGCGTTGCTGGCAAAGGCCACCGGATGCTCCTCGAGGATACTCTGCTCCTGACCCGGCAGCTTGTAGCGCAGACTGACCTTGAGCAGCGGTTCGCCGGCCACGGCATTGGCGGCGTTGGCGGCCGGCGCAATCTCGTAGATGGCGGTAACGGTGTGCCCGGCGCCGAGCTCGCCGGCGTCGCGCGCGTCGTTCGCGAAATCCTCGTTGGCCAACACCCGGTTCTCATAGCCGATCAGGCGGTAAGATTCCACCATGGCCGGGTTGAAGTCGATCTGGATCTTGACGTCGCCGGCGATGGTGAACAGATTGGCGCGCATGTCGGTAACAAAGACCTTCGTCGCCTCTTCAATGCTATCGATATAGAAGTAATTGCCGTTGCCGGCATTGCTAATCTGCTCCATGCGGCCATCTTGGTAATTGCCCATACCCACGCCGCAGATAGTCAGGTAGACGCCGCTGCGGCGCTTCTCCTGAATCAGGTCGACCAGCTCCGTGGTCGAGGACACGCCGACGTTGAAATCGCCGTCGGTCAGCAGGATGACGCGATTGTTGCCGTCGGCTATTAGGTTCTGCATAGCCACCTCATAGGCCAGCTGGATACCCTGCCCGCCAGCCGTCGAGCCGCCGGCATTGAGGCGGTTCAAGGAGGCCAAAATGCGCTGGCGTTCGGAGGCCGGCGTGGCGTCGAGCAGCAAGCCGGCCGACCCGGCGTAGGCCACGATGGCTACCGTGTCGTTCGGCGACAACTCGCCCAGCAGCAACTCCAGCCCGCGCTTGATGAGATCGAGTTTATTGTCGGCCGCCATCGAGCCGGAAGTGTCAATCAGCAAGACCAGGTTGGCCGGCCGAATATCGCTATAATCCAGGCGGCGGCCCTGCAGGCCGATCTGCAACAGGTAATGGTCCTGGTTCCAGGGGCAAGCGCCCAGTTCGGTGTTGACCGAGAAGGGCTGCCCAGCTAATGGATCCGGATATTGGTAGTCAAAGTAGTTGATCATCTCCTCGATACGGACGGCATCGGCTGGCGGCAGCTCGCCGGCCTCCAGGAAGCGGCGGATATTAGTGTAGCTGGCCGTATCGACATCGATCGAGAAGGTTGAGAGCGGCTTGTCGGCGGCCGAAAGGAAGGCGTTCTCGACGATGCTGTCGTACTGTTCGGTGTTGACCGCCGGCTCGGCGTCGACCGCGCCGGTCACGGACGGCGGCATTGATGGTTGCGGACTAGTCGAGACGAGGACCGACTCCCGGGACATGGCCAAGCCAGCCATTCCGCCGGGCTGCGCCGTGCTACAGGCTAGAAGACTGCCGATTGCCAAAGCCAGGAATGAAACCGCTAAAAGCAAAGAGCGCTGGTTGCCTTTCATCGTAACCTCCACACATGTTTATTCAGCCAATACTATAGTTCACTTCCGCCCGGGTCGCAAGAAAAGCCGCCAGGTTTCGGCCGGCAGGCTGGAATGACTCAGCCTTACGCTATCACCAAAACCCAGCTTCGGGTTATACTGGTACAATGCTGAACCAGGAATCCATCGCGGCAGTCCGTGCCGCCCGTTTTGGCCACGGCCTTACCCGGCCGCTGTATGAATCGTACAATTTCTCGCGCCTGCCCGGCACCATCCAGCGCCTGCTCTGCGGACAGGCCGACCCGGCATTGCCGCCGCTGCCGGAGAGCTGCCTGCCACCCGGAATGAGCCGCGCCGACCACGTCATCTTTGTCCTGATCGACGGCCTCGGCTGGGATAAACTGGCGGCCGGGCTGAACCAAGCCGGGTTGTACCCCGCCACGGCGCTCAGCCTGGAAGCGCCTGACGCCAATCCGGCCGCCGGCCACCGGCCGCCGCGTTTCGCCGGCCTGCGCCGCTTCATGGAACACGGCACCGTTTCGGCCCTGACCAGCCAGTTTCCGTCCACGACCGTCGTGCACTCGGTGACTATGGCTTCCGGCCTGCCGCCCGGCCAAGCTGGTTGCCTCGAGTGGTTCTACCACGAACCGCGCCTCGGCCGGGTCATCGCGCCTTTTCTGATGAGCTACGCCGGCGATCGGGTTTACGGCAGCGTCAAGGCCGACGGCTTCGGCCCGGCCGACATCTTCCCGCCCGGCCATTTTCCCCGCCGCCTGAAAGAGGCTGGCGTCACCAGCTACGTCTACACCAACGCCGCCTTTACTCCGTCGGACTTCAGCCGGCGCATGCACCAGGACGCCGTCGTCGTGCCGACCCTCTCGCCGGCCGCCGCCTTCGCTCAAGTGCGCCAGAACCTGGCAGCCACGCCCAAGGGTTGGCACTTCCTCTACCTGGACAGTTTCGACACCCTGGAGCACCGCCTGGGCGCCACTTCGCCGGTCGCCCTGGCCGAGGCCGAAAACTTCTTCCTGTTGCTGGATGATTTTATCACCTCACTAGGCGGCGCCTGTCCGGCCAACAGTCTGTTGTTGGTAACGGCCGATCATGGCCAGGTCGACCAGCGGCCGGCCGACGCCATCTACCTCAACCGCCTGTGGCCGGGCCTGGCCGACTATTTGCAGACCGGCCGGGACGGCTCTCCGCTGGTGGCGGCTGGCGGCGGCGGCCGCAGCTTGAACCTGCACCTCAAGCCCGGCGTCTGGCAAACCGTCCAAACCCGACTGCGCCAGTTGCTGGCCGGCCGGGCCGAAGTCTTCAGCCACCAGGAGCTGCTGGCCATTAACGCCTACGGCCCAGGCCCCCTGTTACCCGACCTGGCGGCCCGGGCTGGCGACTTGGTCGTCCTGCCAGAAAAGGATGAGGCGGTCTGGTGGTTCGAGGCAGGCCGCTTCGACGTCCACAACCACGGCAATCATGGCGGCTTGAGCAACGCCGAGATGGAGGTTTTCCTGCTGGCCCTGCGCCTGGATGGCGACGGGAACGGCTCGGCATGAACCTGCTGGCCCACGCCGTCTTGGCGGCCATCAGCCTGCCGGAGGCGGCCGGCCAAAGCCGGGCCGGCGCCCTGATGGCCGACTTTTTCTCAGGCCAGGACTTGCACAGCTGCCCGCCGGCCATGGCCACTGCCATCCGCCAGCATCAGGCTATCGATAACTTCACCGACCATCACAAATTATTTTTCGAATGCCGGCGCCTGGTGGCCACCAACGGAGCGCCACGCCTGACTGGCGCTATTGTGGTGGACATGTTCTGGGGACACCTGCTGGCGGCCGGCTGGGACGCTCTGGCCCGGCCACTCTGTGGCCAGGACCTGACTGCCTTCAGCGCCCAAACCTATGCGGCCATACGCCAGACCGTCTCCTGGCACAGCCCGGCCTTTGCCCGGGCTAGCCAATGGATCATTGACTACCGCTGGCTGGAGCTATATGCCAGCCGCGCCGGCCTCGCACGTAGCCTGCGCGGACTGGCCGGGCGGCTGTCCGGGGCGGCCGGGCTGGCCGACTGCGCCGTCATCCTCGACCGGCACCGGCCAGCCATCGCCTCCGGCTTTTCGGCCTTCTGGCCGCAGGTCGTGGAATTCAGCCAAGGCTGGGCGCGGAACCAGGCCGCATTACCCAGCGCTTGACTGCCACTGTTCAGCTCACTATCAGATGCTTGGCGCCAGAACCTTGCGGAAGGTCAGCAGCTGGTTGCTGCCGGCGTCGCTGCCGCTGGCTACCCCGCTTACCGGATCGGCCACGAAGCCCAGGCGGCGCAGGTAAGCTTGGTGCTCGGGCCTGGCGCTGTGCTGCAGTAGGGTAATCGACCGGCCGGCGGCCAAACGCTCGGCGACGCGATGGAAATAGTAGCGGGCGCTCTGGTAGTCGCGGTAGCGCGGCACCGCGTAATCAAGGCCAATCTCCAGCGTCGCCTCGTCGACCTGACGATAAACAATCAGCGAGACCGGTTGCATGTCGCGCAGCACCAGGTCGGACTTCCAGCCATCGCCCGGCTGCGGGTCGAATTCCGGCTGGTAGCGCCGGATGTCGGCCTTATAGAACTGCAGAAACAATTCAACATAGGGCGACTCGAAGACGGCGCGCTCCAGCAGATCAAAACGGTCGCGGGTGGCGCGCATCCGGTAGAGGAACCAGATGTTCACCAGGACAATAAAGCCGTTCAGGACGGCCACCGGCAGTGAGCCGATCAGGATACCGTAACCGGTAAAGGCCAGCGAGCCGACGGTGTTCAAGATGCGCAGCCGCTTGATATTGCGCATCATCAGCGAAATGGCCACGATAATCGACGCGGCCGTGCCAAATACTTCCAGCCAGTTTATAATCATCTATCCTCCGGAGTTATAATGAGCATATCACCATACAACGCCACTTGTGGCAAGCCGTAGCCCCAGCGCCGTGGTTACCACGCCGTGGTCTCCACGCCGTGGTCTCCACGCAGCTTGCCCTACACTGTCACTCATGGTACACTCTAGTTATTATCATAACACATCAGAGTGCAGTACGGCCAATACCAGCCGCTTTGCTAACCAAGGACAAGGCATGAAAGTTTCCGATATCATACAGACCTTGGATGGCACCTTGCTCACCGGCGACGCCAACCTGGACGCCGAAATCAGCTCGGCCTGCGGCGCTGACCTGATGAGCGACGTCATGGCCTTCGTCAAGGATCATGTCGTACTGCTGACCGGTCTGGTCAATCCCCAGGCCATCCGCACCGCCGAAATGATGGATATCAAGGTCATCGTCTTCGTGCGCGGCAAAACCGTTACTAAGGATATGATCGACGAGGCGACCAGCAACGGCATGACGCTTGTCGCCACCCGGTTCAGCATGTTCATAGCCTGCGGCAAACTGTACGAGGCCGGCATCCGCTCAGGCGGCATGCGCGAACGCTACTGAGCTCCCAGCCATGAAGCTGCACTTCGACGTCCCCGGCGACGATCTTTCCCTGGCCGGTAAGGCCAGCTCCGAACTGAAAAAAGCGCTCGGCCGACTCGGTATCGATCCGGTCACCATCAAGCGCACCGCCGTGGCCATGTACGAGGCCGAGATCAACATGGTCATCCACGCTCATGGCGGCAGCGCCGACGCCGAAATCGGACCGGCCGGCATCGACATCCGGCTGCAAGATTCCGGTCCGGGCATCCCAGACCTGGACATGGCCATGCAGGAAGGCTATTCCACCGCGCCGGAAGCGGCCCGCGAACTGGGTTTCGGCGCCGGCATGGGACTACCCAACATGAAGCGTAATGCCGACGACCTGCGCATCGAGTCGACCGTCGGCGTAGGCACCACCGTCACCATCCGTATCACGCTGCCGGGCAGCACCACCAAGGCCCCATGAACGGCCAGACCTTCCACTCGGTAACCCTCGATCCGGCCAAATGCACCGGCTGCACCACCTGCATCCGCTATTGCCCCACCGAAGCCATTCGGGTACGCAAAGGCCGGGCCATTATCATGGACGAGCGTTGCATCGACTGCGGCGAGTGCATCCGGGCCTGCCCCCACAACGCCAAGAAAGCCGTCTCCGACCCGCTGGCCGCCATGGAGCGCTTCAATATCCGGGTGGCCATCCCGGCGCCCACCCTTTACGGCCAGTTTGATGAAAAGTTCACCATCGACCGCATCCTGTCCGCCCTCAAGGGCCTGGGCTTCGACCAGGTGCTGGAAGTGGCCTGGGCGGCCGAGCTGGTGTCGAACGCCGGCGCTCTGTCCGTCGACCAGCGACAATGCAAGGGGCCGATGATATCGTCGGCTTGTCCGGCCGTCGTCAAACTGATCCAGGTGCGCTTCCCCAGCCTGATCGAGAACCTGATGCCGATCCAAAGCCCGATGGAAGTAGCCGCCCGCCTGATAAAGGAGCGGTTCTACCCAGGCCGGGCCGACGTCGGCGTCTTCTTCATCTCGCCCTGCGCCGGCAAGGTCACCGTCTCGCGCTACCCGCAAGGCGTAAAGACTTCGGCCGTGGACGGCGTCATCGGCATCAAGGACATTTACGTACCGCTGCGCAACACCCTACCGGGCACCGTCGAACTGCCGCTGGCCCACGCCAGCGGCCGCGGCATCGCCTGGGCCCATATCGACGGCGAGAGCGACGCCGTGGGCAATCCGGCCGGCATCAGTGTCTCCGGCATCGCCGACGTCATCAGCGTGCTGGAGGCCCTAGAAAACGGCAAAATGGCCAACGTCGCCTTCATCGAGGCCCTGGCCTGCCCGGCCGGCTGCGTCGGCGGTCCGCTAACTGTCGAGAACCCCTACATCGCCCGGGCCCGCCTGCGGGCCCGCGAGCGACGCGTCGTTAGCCGTGGCCATCGCCAGCCACCAGTGGCGGCCGACGACTTGGAACTGGGCTGGGAAGAACCCGTCCAGGCGCGCGAGGCGTTGCGGCTGCACCCCGACATGCTCAAGGCCATGATTATGATGGAAGAAATGGAAGTGATTCACGCCAGCCTGCCGGGCCTGGACTGCGGCTCCTGCGGCGCGCCGACCTGCAAGGCCTTCGCCGAAGACGTGGCGCGCGGCCACGTGGTCATCACCGACTGCATCTTCAAGCTGCGCGAAAACGTACGCAAGCTGGCCGAACAGCTGATCGACATGGAGCGCATCCAGCCCCCTGGACTGGACAAGGACTGAGCCGCAAGCTCAGCTTGCGCCGTTAGCTAGTTAGCGCCGCTAACTCAGCTTGCGCCGCTTCAGCATGGCTGCCATTTCGGCGTCGGAGGCGGAGTGAGCCGGCCGCTCGCGCATGAAGCTGTAAAGCAGTTTGTAGCCAGCGCGGATGCGACGGCTGAACAAGGACCGGATCTTGCGATCCATCTCGGCGACGGTCTCAAAACCATAAATCTTCTCGCGCCCCTGGCCTTCGCCGGAGCGCCAAGCCACCGAAAGCGCATAGCGGGCCATCAGCAGTGGCTGCCGGTCATGCAGCGTGTAGTAGAGGATGGTGCCATCGTCCTTGACCTTGATCAACGTAATAATCATTCCTTAGAATATCGGCACGGCTTGGGCGATTCTCAAGTATCGGCCTATCACAGGGTGCCTGTATCCGGGTCGTCGTCCAAGTCGCCGTCAGCCGACGGCATTTCGGCCAAATGCGACCGTTGCCGGCCCGTCAACCGGCTAGCCAGCCCGGCCAGGGACTTGACCCAGGATCGCCGCTGCCAGAAATCGCCTACCAGCTCGAAATAGTGCAGGCCCAGCGCCAGTTGCGGCGCATTGGCGGCCAATAGGCGCCGCAGCACCGAGGCCAGCGGACGCTCCGAGGCCAAGGCTATCAGGCGCTGGTAATAGTACGGCGTCTCCCGGTATTGCCCGGACTTGAGCGGCTGGACGACCAGTTCCTCCCAGAGCGCCGGGCCAGGCCGGCCGGTTTCGGTCAAGAAGGCGGCCAGTTTGGCTTCCTCGGCCTGCCGCCGTTCGTGGATCAGATCGGCCAGCCGCCGGTAGCTGTACTGCTCTAGCCGTGGGATGTTCAGGCTGGCGGCGGCGGCCTCCAAGAGCTTGAGCAAGTGCCGCCGGTCCGACCGGACGCTGGCCGGCGTCAGCTTGCGCAGCTTGTCCGGCACGCCGCCGTGCCGCTCCACCAGGAAGTCGGCGAAGCGGCGCTCCAGTATGGGCGTTGGATTAACGAAATACAGCCAACCGTGCAGCGCCCCGAAGGCTCGCATCGTATCCAGGTAGCCCAGCCGCTGGTAATCGCGCAGGAAATCCGGCCCAAAATCCAGCACGCCGCCCATCGTGATGGAATTGCGGATGTACATGACGCGCGCCCCGGAAAAATCGTGTTTCCGCACCACGCCGATCCCGGAAACATCGATGACGATTATATTCCGGTAACCGCGGTGCCTGGCCATGGAATACGGGATGTTGTCGTACAGACCACCGTCCAGGTACTTCTGGTTGTCGATGCGCAGCGGCTTGAGGCCAGGCAGCGCCGAGCTGGCTAACAGGAATTCGACCAGGCGGCCGTCCGGGATATCGTCCAGGAACAGTTCGCAGGCCCGCAATTCGCTCAGGTTGACGGTAACGATGCCGAGGTCGCGGCCGCTGCGCCGGATCCGCGCCTCGTCGACCAGACCTTCCAGCATGGTGCGCAGTGGCGTAGTGTCGATGCCGTGATGGCTAACCAGGCTGCGGGCCAGGTGGCGGAGGTCCTTGCCGTCGGCATGCTGCAAGTCTAGCTTACCATCGCGGATCAAGTCCGGCGGCACATCAAAAAAAGTGCGGAAGTCCATGCCATCGATGACCCTCTCCAGCTCCCGCCAACAATCCTGGGCCATGCAAGCGGCAATGATAGCCCCAATCGAGTTGCCAATAAAGGCCTCCGGCCGGATGCCCAGTTTGCGCAGGGCCTGCCAGGCACCAATATGGTACACGCCCTTGGCGCCGCCGCCGCTCAACACCAGGCACCACTTATCGCTTCTCATTAACTCCCCCACACTGTAAAAAAGGCAGCAAGCCAAAACGACCCGCTGCCCCCGTTACTTGATTCTCAGGCGACAGTTTCGCCTCGTTGGCGGCCATCGCCCTCAGTTACTATTTCTTGATGTTATAGAAGGCGTTCTTGCCGGCGTACTCGCGAGTGGAACTCGCGCCCGAGTGGAACTCGCGCCCGAGTGGAACTCGCGCCCGAGTGGAACTCGCGCCCGAGTGGAACTCGCGCCCCTACCGCATGGCTGCGGTAGGGCGTTTTCCGGAGCATCGCCTCGTTGGCGGCCTTTCCCATCAGCCACTTATTTCTTGATGTTATAGAAGGCGTTCTTGCCGGCGTACTCGGCGATGCCTTCCATGGCGTCTTCGATGCGCATCAGCTGGTTGTACTTGCAGATGCGGTCGGTGCGGCTCATCGAGCCGGTCTTGATCTGGCCGGTCTCGCAGGCCACGGTTAGGTCGGCCAGGAAGGTGTCCTCGGTCTCGCCGGAGCGGTGCGACACCACGGCGGTGTAGTTGTGGCGTTTGGCCAGATTGATGCACTCGATGGTCTCGGTGACGGTGCCGATCTGATTGAGCTTGATCAGGATCGAGTTGCAGGCCCCCAGGTCGATGCCCTTGCGCAGGTACTCGGTGTTGGTCACGAAGAAGTCGTCGCCCATGATCTGGATCTTGCCGCCGAGCGCCTTGGTCAGCTTGACGTAGCCGTCCCAGTCGTTCTGGTCCAGGCCGTCCTCAATGGAGACAATCGGGTACTTGGCCACCCACTTGGTGTACATCTCGATCAGGTCATCGGCGCTGAACAGCTTGTCCGGGTTGGACTTCCAGAACTTGTAGCCCTTCTTGCCGCCTTCGTCAAACAGCTCGGAGCTGGCGCAATCCAGGGCGATGCCGATCTGCTCGCCGGGCTTGTAACCGGCCTTTTCGATGGCCTTCATGATGAAGTCCAGGGCATCCTCGTTGCCGATATTCGGGGCAAAGCCGCCCTCGTCGCCAACGGAGGTATTGTGGCCAGCGGCCTTGAGCAGGCCTTTCAGGGTATGGAAGACTTCGGCGGTCATGCGGACTGCCTCGCGGAAGCTACCGGCGCCCAGCGGCATGACCATGAATTCCTGAAAGTCGATTTTGTTGTCGGCGTGCTTTCCGCCGTTGATGATGTTGGCCATCGGCACCGGCAAGAGCGTGGTATGGGCGCCGCCCAGGTACTTGTAGAGCGGGATGTCCAGGAACTCGGCGGCGGCGCGGGCGCAGGCCATAGAAACGCCCAGGATGGCGTTGGCGCCTAGCTTGCCTTTATTCGGGGTGCCGTCCACCTCTATCATGGTACGGTCGATGTCGACCTGCTCCAGAACGTCCAAGCCGCACAGCTCGCCAGCGATGATATTGTTGACGTTCTCGATGGCCTTGAGGACGCCCTTGCCCATATAGCGCGATTTGTCGCCATCGCGCAGCTCGACCGCTTCGTGCTCGCCGGTGGAGGCGCCACTCGGAACGGCCGCCCGACCCAGGGTACCGTCTTCCAGGATAACGTCTACCTCAATGGTCGGGTTGCCCCGAGAATCCAGAATTTCACGTGCCTCAACATATTCGATCATGCTCATATAGTGCTCCTGTGCGTATCGGGTTAGCGGGCCGTCACGGCCGCTGGAAACGGTAATGCCCAAAGTCAGCCTAGTCTTTTTGGCGCCGACCGTCAAGTCTGAACCGAAAAAAGCTTGACCACTACACAGATGTATACTACTATGTTGTTAAGTATGATCGACCACAAGCTGACCATCCTGGCTAACGCCGCCAAGTACGACGCCTCCTGCTCCACCTCTGGTTCAGGTCGACAAAACCAACCCGGTGGCATCGGCAACGCGGCGGTCAGCGGTATCTGCCACAGCTGGTCGGCCGACGGTCGCTGCGTAGCCTTGCTCAAGGTGCTGCTCAGCAACGCCTGCGCCTACGATTGCGCCTACTGCGTCAACCGCCGCAGCAACGACATCGCCCGCAGCGCCTTTGAGCCGGAAGAGTTAGTCCGCCTGATCATGGACTTCTACCGGCGCAACTATATAGAAGGCGCCTTGCTGTCCTCCGGCGTCTGCGGCGGCCCGGATGCCACCATGGAGCGGCTGATCCACGTCGCCCGGTCGCTGCGCCAGCGCGAACGCTTCAACGGCTACCTGCACATCAAGGTCATACCCGGCGCCAGCGACGAGTTGATCCTGGAGGCCGCCCGCTGGGCCGACCGCGCCTCGGTCAATATCGAGTTACCCAGCGCCGCCAGCCTGCGCCTAGTAGCCCCTGATAAACTCCCGGCCGACATTTTCCGGCCAATGCGCAGCCTGGCCCGGGCCGGCGGCTTCGAACCACGCCGCTTGGTATTACCCTCAACCTCGCTCCCGCCGACCAGGCAACTCAGCGCCTCTACCCTGCCGCCAGCCGCCACGTCGCCGGAGCGCCAAACTGCCGCTGCCCAGTCAGCAAGTCAGCTTGCCACCCTGCCAGCCGCCGCGCGCCCCGCCACTGCGCCGCCGGCTGCCAACTGGCCAGGCATGGATCGGGCCGCCACGCTTGAACTGCGCGAGGCGCCGGTGCCCAGCCTGAACCCGGCCAGCGTCCGGGCCGCCCGCCAAAACCGCCAGCGCAACCCCCAGGCCGCGCTCCTGCCGGCCGGGCAGACCACCCAGATGGTCATCGGCGCCAGCCCGGAAAGCGATTACGCCATCCTCAACCTAGCCGAAAACCTCTACCTGGCCTACGACGTCCGACGGGTCTACTATTCAGCCTACATGCCGGTCGGGGACGACACCCGCGTCCAAGCGCCCCTGTTGCCGCCCGCCTGGTCCCAGCCCAATGGCCCAGCCGCCAAACGGCTTCCCGAACCAGCCGCCAGCCCAGCCAGCGACTCGACCGCCACGCTAATGCCGAGCGCAACAGCCGATCCACCGACAGTCATGGCCGACCAGTCTGGCGCGGCTATCGATACCGCCACCAACCTGCTGCGTGAGCATCGCCTCTACCAGGCCGACTGGCTGTTCCGCTTCTACGGCTTCAACGCCGCCGAGATCCTCAGCCCGGAGGAACCCTTCCTGGACCGCCAGCTCGACCCCAAGGCGGCCTGGGCCCTGCGCAACCTGCAGTATTTCCCGGTCGACATCAATAAAGCCGATTACCACCAACTACTGCGCGTGCCTGGTATAGGCCCGATCGGCGCCAAGCGCATAATCCAGGCCCGGCGGCAGATCGGCCTGAAGCCCGACAAGCTGCGCGGCCTAGGCATCCAGCTCAAGCGGGCGCAATATTTTATCACCTGCTCCGGCCAGAGCGTCTACCACCATGACCTATTAGACCGCGAGCGTAGCCTGCGCGCCGTCCTAACGCTGGACGGCGACAGCGCCCTACCTGGGCTCATCGGCAGTGGGCTCATCAGCAGCGGGCTAGCCGGTACTGGCCAGACGGAATTCGCATGGACCTGAGAACCGCACCGCTTGCCCCCCCGGCCGCCAGCTTAGCTGCCAGCTCAACCGGTGCGCCGGCCGCTAGCCTAGCTGCCGCGCCGGACGACAGCCTGGAATACGACGGCAGCTATTCCGGCTGGCTGTGTACCATGGCCGAGCTGTTGAACCTGCGCTTCCACGCCGGCTTGCCGGAGGAACGCCTGCCTGGCGTCTGCCGCCCGGGCCAACAAACAGACCTGTTCGGTAGCCGCGTGCCGGTAGACAACGACCCGGATCGGGCTGAACGCTGTTACCAGCGCTTGTTGGCCCGCCTGGGTAGCGACTGCCTGGAGCGGCTGCAGCAAGCCTGGGCCAGCGACCTCGGCGCAGCCAACGGCCTCAGCCTGGACAGCGCCCTGGCGCGTGTCCTGCGTCTGGCCTGGGCCGAAGGCGCCACCGCCCTACAGCGCCTGGACGCCCCGGCCGTGATCGTCGTCCAAAAAGCCATCACCCGCAGCTGCCGCGAGCTGAACCTGTTCAAGGGTATCAGCCGCTTCGCCGAACTGGTCGATGGCAGCCTGTACGCCGACATCCAGCCGGCCTGCGACGTCATCGGCTGGCTGGCCGAACACTTCGCCGCCCGCTTCCCGGGCCAGCGCTGGATACTGCACGACAGCGGTCGCGGGCGCGCTTGCCTGCATCAGCCAGGCCAAGCGCTGGCCTTCCTGGAAGGCTTCAGCGTCAATCCGCAGGATCTGCGCCACTCGGCAGGCGAACTCGTCATCCAGGAACTATGGCGGCAGTATTTTGATACGATTACCATTGCCGAGAGAGCTAACCCGCGCTGCCAGCGCAGCTTCCTGCCCCTCAAGCACCGCTACAACCTGCCGGAGTTCAATGCTGTAAAAGGAGGTCAGGCAGATTGACACACGGCGGCGAATTTCCGATGATGGGGCAACGCCAGCCGAGAGGGAGCCAGTACAATGGAATTGAATGTCATCGATTGCGGCCAGCACGACTATGCCGCCACCTTGCAGCTGCAGTACGACTATGTCGCCAAGGTTCAGGCCGGCGACTTCCCCGATACGCTACTCTTAGTGGAGCACCAGCCGGTCATCACCATGGGCCGCCATGCCAACGGCGCCAACCTGCTGTTCAGCGCCGAAGCCCTCAAACAGGCCGGCATCGACCTGTTCCACATCGAGCGCGGCGGCGACGCCACCTACCACGGCCCCGGCCAGCTGGTCGGCTACCCGATCTTCAACCTCAAAAAAAATCACGGCGGCAGCATCAAGCGCTTCGTGCAGCGGCTGGAAGAAGTCTTCATCCGGCTCTGCGCCGAGCGCTTCGGGCTGACGGTGGCGCGCAGCGCAGTCAACACCGGCGTCTGGCACGAAGACTCCAAACTGGTGGCCATGGGCCTAGCCGTCCAGCACGCCGTCACCTTCCACGGCTTCGCCTTCAACGTCAACACCAATCTGGCGCACTTCAATTACATCGTGCCTTGCGGCCTGGTCGGCAAGACCGTCACCTCACTCCAAAACATTCTCGGCCGCGCCCAGGACATGGCGGCCGTCAAACTGGCGGTAGTGGACTATTTTGGCTTGGTATACTGCTATGAAGCGACCAGGCAAACCAGCCTGGCGGACTAAACGCTAGCCTAGGCGGCTGGACAGCATGCCAGTGTGTCAGCCCGCCGGCCAAGCCGGTCAGCTCCGACGGCCAGCCAGGGCGGTTTCCATGCCGGCTACCGACTTGTCGAAGCGCGCACCCAGAAGGTGGGCGCCGTCGGCGCGGATCAGCCAGTTTTCCTCATTGCGGTAGCCGCCGGCCTGCAGCCAGGGTTCCAAGCGGTCATAATGGATGTACTGCTTGAAGCGGCCTTCAGCTCGCCAGAGGGCTATCAGCCCCTCGATGAAGTAGATGCCCGGCTCGATGGTCAGCACCATGCCGGCCAGCAAGGGCTTGGCCAGGCGCAGGCTTTTGAGGCCGAACTGCGTACTCTTCGGCTGGCCATCATAGCCGACCTGCGCCTCGCCCAGTGATTCCATATCGTGCACATCCAGCCCCATCTGATGGCCCAGGCCGTGCGGAAAGAACAGGGCATGGGCGCCGGCAGCGATAATCTCGTCCAGCGGGCCACTCATCAAGCCCAGGGCTTGCAGGCCCTCGACGATAGTGCGGGCGGCCGCGAAGTGGGCCTCTTTGAAGGGAAGTCCTGGCTTGAGTAAACCGGCAGCGGCCTTGCCCGCCGCCAGCACGATCTCGTAGATAGCCCGTTGCTGCGGACTGTATTTCCCGTCCACCGGGAAGGTAGTAGTCAGGTCGCCAGCATAGCCCATGACGGTCTCGGCGCCGGCGTCCAGCAGAAACAGGTCACCGGAACGCAAGTAACCCGGGTAGCCGTGGTTGTGGAGGACGGCGCCGCGCACCGTGGCAATAGGCGGGAACGACGGCATGCCGCCGCCGGCCAGGGCCACCCGCGTGGCTTCGGCCATCAGCGCGGCCTCGCTACGGCCCGGCGTCCCCAGCGCCATGACGGCGCGATGCATGGCAATAGTGGTGTTCACCGCCTGCTCGATCTGCTCGACCTCACGCTCTTCTTTGATCTGGCGCAGCGCTATCATAGCTTTGATAAGCGGCAAGGAAGCCTTGTCGGCCAGCATGGCGGCTGGCACGTCCAGCCATGCGGCCAAGCGCAGGCAGGTTTCACCACGGTAGGGTGGCAGGAACAATGGCAAGCCGTCGCGTGCGGCCGCTGCTCGCAGGGTACAGGGCAAAGCCGCAGAGGGTTGCACATCGTCAGCCGCGCAGGCCGCCGCCAAGGCCGCCACCCCAAGCCGCGGCCCGGTCCAGACCAGCATGTCCACCGTCAACTCGTCGGCATACAAAGTGGTGCGCCCACTGGCCACGTCAATGGTGGCGGCCATGTCTGGCTCGGCCAAACCAAAGCAGTACAGAAAGGCCGAATCCTGGCGGAAACGGTAGGTATTATCGGTGTAATTCATCGGGCTTTCGGCGTTGCCGGGCAGCAGAATCAGTCCAACCGAAACGCCGGCCTCCCGCAGCTGCGCGCTAAGCGCGGCACAGAGGGCGGCGCGCCGCGCCTGGTAGACTGCGGGCTCGAACATGGCGACTTCATTCATCGATCAAAACACCTTTCTGGCGGCTGTCTATGGTATTAAGGAAATTCATCAACTTTTCTTTCTCAATTAGATCGATCAGGCGAGCCTCGACGAATTTCTTGGCTTCGTCGGAATAGGTGCCCGCTGTCACGCAATACCCCTTACCGGCCTTGGTGTCCTTGATGCGGCCATGAAAATCGCGCAACGCCAACTCGCCCACCGTGCCGGTGGACCGGATCATCCGAAACAGCACCAGATCCGACCAGCGGCTGGTCTCAACCTCGGCCAGAATATCGGCCCAGTCGTTTTTCTCGACGGCGATGTCTACGATCTTGATCTTGGCTTTCGGAAAGAACGACAAGGTGATCTTGCGGCACAGCGTAATAAAATCGCTAGCCGGCGACATCAGGTAAGTCTGCAAGTTCCGGTTGGAGTTAAGCTCGCGGTACTTGTTAAGCTGGCTGATAACATCTTTGTAATTAGGATATAACTGCTGAATCTCGTTGAGCAGCGTCACCGCCTTGGATATCTCCTGTTCCTTGAGATAGGCGGCGGCCAGACGATACTTCAGTTCAACCAGCACCTCGACCTTCATGTCAGGATGACGCAGGCCGATCTCGAAATCCATGATGGCTTTCTGAACCTGTCGCTGGTTGAGATGCAGGGTGCCGGCAAATAAAGCCGCCGAGGGCCCGAGTTGCGGGTCGGTACGCAAATGAGTGAAGATGCGTTGCGCCTGATCGGCCTGGTTAAGTTCGTAGTAGCATTCGCCCATGGCAAACAGGCTTTCCTTATCGTCTGGCTGCAGGTCCACGGCATGCTTCAGGCAGCCCATCGCCTCGCGGTACGATTTAGTCTTAAAATAGGAATGCCCCAGGTAGCGCAGCGCCATGGCGTGCTCGGGGTTTACCCGCAATGCCACCTTCAAGAGTAAGACCGCTTTCTCATACTGGCGGCGCTGGAATTCGAGGTAGCCTAAATTGAAGTTGGTTTCGAAGTCGTCCTGGCGCACCGCATGGGCCACCGCCAGGCCTTTGTAAGCTTCTTCTAATCGATTCAGCTTGAGCGCTACCATACCATACGCCCGGTTGATCTCGAATTCGTCAAGCTCCGGGTTCCCGGCCGAGACATCCAGCAAGTTTTCGTAAATTTTGAAAGCTTTGTCCCAAGCCTGCTCGGTGTAATAGACCTCGCCAAGGGCTATCAGGGCGTCCGGATCCTTCGGGTTCTGCGCCAGACGCCGGTTGGCTTCCTTGAGAATCTGGGCATGATCCTTGTCGTGGAAACGCTTCTTGCGACTCTTGGCCTTCTGTTTCTTGTTTTTGGGCGAAAAAACCGATCCGCCAATCAGGATGACCAGCGAGACGAAAATGACCGGTATAAGGATAGCGAAATATATACCCATGAGCCAATTATGGAACGGCCACTAGGCCTTGTCAACCGCTCTTCCGGGCATAAAAAAACCCGTCAGCATCAAGTGCCAACGGGTTTTTTTGGTGCGAGTTATCGCTTACCAGCGGTTTCCACCGCCGCCGCCACCGTACTCACGGCGCGGCGGGCGCTCGTTGGCTTCGTTAACACGAAGTGAGCGGCCATCGACTTCACGGCCATTCATGCCGCTGATAGCGGCCATGGCGGCGTCTTCACTGGTCATTTCAACAAAACCAAAGCCTTTGGAGCGGCCGGAATCGCGATCGATTACAATGTTCACGGAGGCAACTTCGCCGAATTGACCGAAGGCGGTGCGCAGTCCGTCTTCGCTGGTGCCGTAGGAGAGGTTTCCTACATAGAGTTTCTTAGCCATCTAATGGTCCTTTTGCCGGCATTGCCGGGCTTGAGTTAGTAGTGGAACGTAGTCGGGATTGAAGACCAGAAGGCAGGCAGCACGAAGATGCGGGATTTGCCAAAAGCGGTGCAACGATATACACTTTGGTAATTCGGCGAAAATCTAACAGGTTCAGGTCCTTAAAACACGATTCGTATCCAACAAAGAAACAGTACACCAAATTTAAAAATGTGTCAAATGGATAAGCCGGGAATCTTAGCGGTTTTCAGCCTTAAAAACACTGCCAACACTGATTTTCCAAGCCGCTCCAGCTTGAATCCGCCACTCCAGACCGCCTGGCAGGAAATCCAGCCCGCCGGAAAGGTAGGCGGTCAAGCCGTCGAATAGTGTCCGGCTAACGCGCAGATCCATCCGCCCCAACAGGAACTCCGTCTCGGTGACCTGCACTTCGTAAGACGTCGTTACTAGGTTGATGTCCGGATCGCCAAAGAGCAGCAAGCCAGACAGCTGGAGCGCCAGTTGCCAGGGCAACGCCAGGCTGGCCTCGCCCGCAAAGGACAGCCGACCCGGTCCGTAGGGCGAGGTCAACGGCAAAAGCAGCGGCCAATCGATAGCATAGCGATACAGCGCCCGGCTCAAGATATGATGGGCATGGAAGTTGCCCCATAAATAATGCGTGGCTGCCATTTCCAGCCCGTACTTCAAGTTCAAGCCGCCGAATTCGACCGTGCCGTCGCCTCCCAGAATGACGGCCCAAATGGTCGGCACGCCACCATCACCAATCCCAACTAGGTTGGCGTTAAAATCATCCAAGCCAGCTATCAGGTACTGACGCTGACCAGGCCACAGGTCAACGCTAAAATCGGCATGCAAAGAGAGATTATGCCACCCCGGATTGCCATTGTGCATCGAGAATACCGGCAGAATATCGCCGATATGGAAGGCATTGTAGGGCCGTGATACCAGGCTGAGTGCGCCGATGCCAAACTCGAACCAGTCGCCCCGCAGCGCAAAGCGGCGCGACGACAGCCAAATATTGGTGGTTTCAAAGTCATAGCCGTCGATGGGTTGACCGTCAATGACTGGGAGGGTTACATCGCCCAGCACTGCGCGGTTTTCCAGGCTAGCCACGATCTGGCTGAAGCTCCAGTCCGGTCCGAGCCGCACTTCAACGCGCAAGGCATCAAGGTACGGTAAATGGCGAGTCACCTGCAAGTTACTGAGCGTGGAAGGGCCCTGGCTAGCGGCTTGGCGGCCCAAGATTATGGAAAGCTGCGGGTTATCATAGCGCAGGACGCCTTCGGAGGCGAAATTGTTCTCTATCGGGAAGGGGTTCCCGGTCGGACCAATGGCGATATTAAAGATGCTGTCCAGGTGATGCTCTTTAATCAAATCTACCGTGGCATAGGCCGACCAGCCATTGCCGGCAGCCAGTCCGAAGCGCGCCTGGAGCATCGGCAAGGCCCAAGCCAGCTGGTCAAGAGCGCCCAGCGTTGCCGGCAAACCGTTGGGCAACCAGGCGGCCGCAAAGTTGAACTCGGCGCCGTACACCACCGTATCAGCCGCCCCACCTTGGTCAGCAGCCAACGGCGGTTCCGCCTGAGCCGTCACCAACGGCAGGCTGGCAACCATCATGAGCAACGCACCTACTAGACCCCGGCCAACAATTTTCATTCACAACTCCAGGATATACAGCAAGGTCAGGTTGAAAGCCGAGGTATTGCGTACCACGCCAGCTTGGGGGCGCCAGATCGGTGGCTCAACTCCATAGATGGTTTCCGGCACCGCCTCCAGGCCCAGGGCGTTAATAATGACGCCAAGCTGGAAGTCGAGCGAGACGGCAAAGCAGCGCCAGCGAGTGGTAGCAGTAGCCTGTAACGCTAATTGATGCTCGAGCACCGTATCGCCGGTGAACAATTCGGTAGTGTTATCGATCTCCGAACAGCTGCCGAATTCATGCCAGGGGTTATGCGGCGACTTGGAGCCGCTAATTACCCATTCCGCCGCCACATCGGCCACAATAGGCAGTTCCCAAATCTGGAAGGCGTGCTGCCAGGCCAGGCTAAAGGCCAGGCTGTTCTCGCCGTGCGGCCAACCGATGTAGTTGTCCTCCAGGGCGATAGTCCGGCCGGACACGACGTCGAGCGGGTAATAGGTGTACTCATACGGATAAAAATTGGGATTCCCGGCAACTTGGTAGGTCGAGGCAAACATGTGCTTGGTAGCGCCGCCGTGCCAAAATGAGAAGGTGCCATAATCAGAGTACCAGCTGAAACCGGCCGACCAGGCCAACTTGTTCAGGTTGTCGGTGTAGCCAAAGGGCAGGTTCAGGTCCTTGATGTTGAACTCGGCCTCCGCCCGGAACAGTTTGTCGGTATAGTCGGCGTAGAAACCCATCAGGCTAGAGTCATTGGCGCTGTGTATCCATGGATTGGCGCCGGATTGACCGGATGACCACAGGGTATTGATCAGAATACTCGGCGCCGGGTTGACGAAATAATTGATGTCGAAATAACGGTCAAGGTACAACGAGCTTTCTTGATACCCCAGGCGCAACTGGCCGAACTTGAGCAGGTACAACTTGTAGTTCAGGCCACGGTCGCGCCAGGTCTGGTCGAATGGGGTATCGATTCCGCCACTATCGATTCCATACCCATAGGTAAACGGCGACATCAAATTGAGGCCAACCCAGCGGCTCTGATAGCTGATCATGTCGCCATCGTAGCGGTAGGCCAATCCGACCGAAGAACGGCCGTTGGTATTGAGGATAGTCAGATTGGGATTTTGCGAGTACCAGTGATCCGCTGGCTGGAAGCCCCCTTCCAGGGTAAAGTCTCCGGCTAGTACTTGGACATGGCTCTCCATCAGGTTGAAGTACACCCCTTCGTCCATCCAGCCTTCGGTGGGTAGCCAGCGGCCGTCATTGACCATGCGCAGGGCGCCGTAGAGGCGCAAGTGTTCGGTATTAACCAGGAAGGTAGCAGCCGGACCGTAATAAAGACCGGCGGCGTCAGCCTCCAGAATTCCGCCGAGCTGCAGGTTGAAGCTCTCGACAGTCTGCGGACTAACCACGGTTTCATCCGGAGCCTCTTGCGCCAATAAAACAAAGGCGCCAAGCAACAGCATGGCGCCCAACAGACCGTATCGTCGTGTCATTAAATCTCCAATCAACCCGCCGCGTCAACGCTGCAGTCAGCTGCGCAGCGACTTCTCTTTCTTGTAATGCAGGATAAGGAAGAAGATAGCCACACCGGCCCAACTAGCCATGGTGACTACCCAATACCAGAACGTCGGCAACACTAAAACCGTCATACTAGCAATAGCCACCAGAATGCACAGTGAATACAGGATGGCCAAAATGGCGCGGGTGCTGAAGCCGAAATGCATCAGTTTGTGATGGATATGCCATTTATCTGGGCTCATCAAGGGCACGCCACCGCGCTTGCGGCGCAACATGGCAGCGAAGACATCAAAAATCGGAATCAGGAGCAGCGTGGCGCCGCCCCACAACCAAGTACCCGAGGCGGTATGCCCCGTATCCATCAAAGGCAGCACCGCCAGCGTAAAACCCAAAAACGTGCTGCCGGAATCGCCCATGAAAATCTTGGCCGGCGGCAGATTGTAGAACAAGAAGCCAGCCAAGGCACCAACCAGGCCGAAAGCCATCAAAGCTGGAAAGTCAGCTTGGCGTTCCAACAAGATCAGCCCATAGCCAAAAGCCGCGATAATGGTAATGCCGCCAGACAGGCCGTCCATGCCGTCAATCATATTCAAGGCGTTGAGCACCCCGACTATCCAGCACACCGTCAGCGGCCAGGACAGCCAGCCCAGCGCTACGCTGCCAAAGCCCGGCAGCCACAGATGACTGAAGCGATAGCCCATGGCGACGACAAAAACCGCCGCGGCCATTTGCACCACAAAACGGATGCGCGCGCGCAGGTTGAAGAAATCATCAAGCAAGCCCAGCAAGTGAATAGCCAACATGGCCAACAGGATGGGCCAATATGCCAGCACGCCGACACGCAAAGATTTGCTGAATGGCGCCAGAACCACGATAGCCAAAATGAAAGACCAAAAGATGCCAAAGCCGCCTAACCGGGCGGTGGCGTTGGTATGAATCTTGCGTTCATCGGGCTTGTCAAACCAGTGACGCTTGCGCGCCACCACGATTATCAGGGGAATAATCAGAATATTGAACAATCCAGCCACAAGCCCAGGCAACAATGTGCGCATGACAGCCCTTTCTTCAAGCACCCAATTTTAACTACCAGTTTCAGGATAGCACGAATCGGAGAGAAAGTCAGGCGGGCAAATAAGGCAAAAACAAAAATAACGCACAAAGCTGGCCAGGTTTGTAAGAATTAAAAGTCAGTAGACAGAATCAAGCCAATCATCAGAGCTACCCGCTTGCCCGCCTGCAGTGGATTGTCACTGACAGCATTAGCCACCACCGCGGCTGAGCCCTCTGCCCCATAGATCACCGGGATACCGAGGTTCAAGGTTAAATGTGGCAGAATAACCTGGGTCAAGCCAAGGGTAATTATCCCCGAGTTGTCGTCAAAATAATGCACCACCTGTAACCCGCAATCAAAGGTGACCCCGCCGGGATTATTGAGCCCCAGAGCCAGGGTAGCCTTGTGGCTCAGTATCCCGCTTGTCAACCAATCGACCTGATACTCGCCATACAGGATTACTTCGTCCCACTCCCGGAAAAAGCCGCCCAGACCAGTAAACGACCACAGGCCAGCATTGGTCCGGCCCACCAGGTCAAGGCTGATATCGGTTTGCAGAATTGCCCGCTTGAGGGACAGTAGCCCGGAAAACCCTTCAATTTCAGTGTAGCGCACAGCTGGCGAAAGGTAGGTATCAGCCAGCACAAAGTCCAACTTGGTGGCATATACCATTTGCCGCCAGTCAGTGACCTGATCGGTCAGCACCACCAGGCTGGGACTGCCAATAATGCCAGGTAACGACAAGCGTAGGTTATAGCTGGTACTGCTATCGGCCATCAGGTTACCTGGAGCAAAAACCCGGCCTTGCCCCCAGGCCAAGCTATGCTTGCCCAAGCGGATAAAAAGGCTATCGCCGACGATATAGTCACCGTACAGCTCTTCAATAGTCAGTGAGCTCCAGGAAGCAGCGCCGACCAAGGGATTAAAGGAAGCACCCACTCGGCCATAGACACGCAAGGTTCGATCGGGCCGGGCATCAAAACTGACTGCGGCTGCCGAGGCAAGCCCTGGCGTGAATACCAGACTGGCCATCGGATCGGCAAACATATCCCAGGCCGACCAGCCCAGCGAGAAGCCGCTGGTAACCTCGAAATGGCCATTCACGGCCACCGTGGCCGATTCCTCAAAGGCGCTGCGGTGGTCAACCATCTCGGCCGGAGCCTCAACATCGGCCGGCGGATCATTGAACAAGTCGTCTAGATCCGCAGCCGATTCGCTGTCCGATTCGTTAATCGGCTGTTCAGCAGGCAACTCACCGCCAGACTCATCATCCAATGTTGATTCCTGAGCAGCAATGAAACAGACAGCTGTACCAAGGAACAGTATCAGCAGGCAAGTCCGCCTCACCGGTTAACCCGCTCCAGGTATTCTTTAGTAAACAGCGAGTCGGGTAGTGCCTCAAGCGACGGCTGCGAAATGGTGATGGTGGTACGGCTATATTCGACTTGATTATTAATACGGCGGGCGCTCAGGTGATCCTGGATGATCATGGTAACCGGTAGCCAGCGTCTGCCTACCCGTTGGTAGTTGAGAATGGCCGTGGTCCGCATCAATTGCCCGGATAGGCTGTAATCTTCCATTTTGCGAATCAAGCGATCCTCGGAAACCCAGATCCGCATCCGCGGGAATGATACGTGGTCATTACGTGCCTCCAGATCCAAAACGGTGCAGTTGAAGGTTCCCAGCCGTTCCTGGCGAGTAGCCGTTGGCCGATAATCAACCGCAAAGTTGGATCGGTTAAAATCAGAGTTTCGGGCACTGGAGTTCTGGAAGCGCTCGCGAGCATTGGTAAAGGTGAAAGTCCGGCCAACCGGATCATACAGCCACAGGTTGTCACCCAGCTTCAGATAGCCTTTACCCTTATCCACCACCGGCTCCAAAACCAGAATCAGAAACTGGGCAGCCACATCGCGCCGGAACATAGTAGCTACGGTGGTGGTGGTAGCCCCGCCTGGGTCGCGCTGTACTATCAAATACTGAGCCGATAAATCGGTATCATTGAACACTACTTGGGTATCGATTTCCGCCAGCAAGGCTGACGCCTCCACTTGATTGAAAACCGGGGTAGCTTGCCCGCTAACAAAGACAGCAACAAGAAAAAAACCAATTATCGAAAGGCTACGAAAGACAGATCCCTTCATTACTTCTCCAATCAATTAATCTGCGGTCCGCAAAGCCTCTGCCGGAGTAACTCGGCTAGCCTGGCGGGCCGGTCCAGATGCGGCCAAAACAACAGCGCCAATCATCATGGTTAAGGTCAAACCAGTTAAACGCCAGTCTATGAAAGGTTGGAGATGACCACGATCCGCAATCAGACCCGTTCCCGGTAGGGCCGAGACATCGAAGCGACTCAATCCGGCCAACACCAAACTCCCAACTAAAAAACCGGTAACAGAAGCGAGTAAGGCCAGAACGGTGGCCTCTACTAGAAAAAGCGCTTGTACGGCAGCTCGTTGCATGCCCAGCGCGCGTAAGGTACCAATCTCGCGGGTGCGCTCGTAAACTAAAACCCGATAGGTATTCAATATTCCAACCATCACTACCAGTATGAACACTGCCAATATGAACCAGGTTACAGTCCAAAAGGCATCAAGCATGATCGTTATCTGGTTCAAGTGGGCTTGCAGCGTCAGTATCGCTAGAACTGGTCCTTGCCCCCAATCGGTCACCGCTAAAGCCTCATACAGAGACGCCTTGGTTGGTAGTCGGGGCAACAAGCGGCGGTAAGTTATCAGGAGAGGGCGAATACGTTCCAGTAAAGCTTCCGGGTCCACCCCTTGCCTGGTGTACAAAGCCAAATCAGTGGCGGCATCTGCCGGGCGTTGCAGCATGCGGTTGAGATCCTGTTGGCGCATGTAGGCCACGTAACCAAATAAACTAGTTTCCCGAAAAATGCCACGAATAATTAAGGTTGACGAGTTATATTGCCCAGAGTCGGTAGTCAGATACAAGATGATATCATCACCTACCCTGGCTCCCAGTAACCGGGCTGCCGCCTCGCTAATGAGGATTCCGTCCTGGCCTGCGGTCACCATGTCCTGGATGGAGCCATCGAGAAAACTGAGGTTGGCCATCTCGGCTGCCTCAAGCTTGAAGTCGATGCCAAGCAGACGCCTTTGCCGGATCGATTCGCCTGCAAAAAATAACGAGGCATCACTCCGGTAATAAATAGTGCGTGGCGCAATAGTCCTCAGTGGTAACCCAGCATCCAATAGGCTAGTGCGCAACCCGGCGACATCCACCAAGCTCGGCTGCCCGGCCTCGTAGCCGGTGAGGCTGATATGCCCGGAAAAATAGCGGGCCGCTTTGGTCTTTACGGTTTCAAGCATGCCGGATGTCAATGAATGTATAACCGTCATAAGCATAAAGCCGATGAAAATAGCTAAAAACATCAAAACATAGCGTCTGCGTTGCAAAAACAAACTGCGTAGTGCCAGGAACAGCACTGTCATGCCCCACCTCGATTCATGGCAGCTAGCGGTTGGATGTGCATGGCAACGCTAACCGGATAGATCCAGGCCAGCCCGCCAACCACGACAACCATGACCACATGGAGGATGAAACTAGATACACTTAGTCGCGCCTGTAAGGTTAGACCACCAAACAGTGCTATCAGCAATTGATTAGAGAGGCGTATTTCAACCTGCCCCAGCAGAAGAACCACAAACGTACCAAGCGCTAGGCCAATGGCGGCAGCCACCAGAACAATGATTAGCGATTCTGCGATGAACAGACTGCGGATAAAACCGGCCGAAGCGCCAACACCTCGCATAGTGCCAATCTCGGCGGTGCGCTCTAAAACTGATATGACTAAAGCATTCACAATTACTAAAATTGCGCCTATAGCTATGAAACCAAGCCCAATATAGAATACGGCTCGTACGGCTACCAAAGTCAGAGCGACACTGCCGGCGGCGGCTTGCCAGTCCAACACCTTCACATCAAAGGCAGCCTCAGCTGCCATACCGCGTAAACTTTTGACTAGCTGTCGAGCCCGCCCCTCTACGGCCCGTACCAGGATAAAACTCCAGGCCCCCGCATCGGTCATAACCAGGGCATCACGTTCTGCGGTATCTGCCAAGTTGGCTTCAAGATTGGCCAAATCTAGGGCTTGCTCCGTATCAGCTACAATATCCACCGCTGAACCAAATAGTGAATCCAAGTCAACCTGTCCGCCAAGTGCATCGTCAGTAACTCCGGCAGTCTCACGTACTCCGTAACCCAGGGTATAATCCGCCAAGGATCGGACTGTGGTCAAATCGGCGAGCACTACCCGATCAAGCGCTTCGTTGGTTCCCACGTAGGCATGAACGCCGGCAAACGGGGCGCTACGAACCCGGAAACTATTGCCAACGTACATGCTAAACCGAATCGGCTCCCCGATTACCAAGGGGCGCTGTAAAGCCCGTTCAATAGTACCAGCCAGAACGGCATTCAGAAAGACGCCAGAGTCCTGCAAGGATTGAATCGACCCAGATAGGATCTTCACATCTGAGCAAACCGTAAAATAGGTGGCTGGGTCGACCCCAAACAAGGGCACAGCCTGACTGTAACCAGCACACTCTAGCACGGCGGCGGCTGAGACAATGGAAGTTGCGGCGCTCACCTCCGGATTCCCAGCCAAAAAAGATAGTAGCGAAGTATGGCCAACAAGAGGTGGAATCGATTCATATTCGCTGACTATCGGTACCTCGCTGCCAAACAAACTAAAGGGTGTCTCAGAAGGAAGACACAAGGCGGCATCACCGGTGAGGCTACCAATAAAGGTACGCTGCAGTCCCTGGTTGGTACCTTCAAAAATCGCATTAGCTACAAAGGACGCTGCTACGCCGCAAGCAATAAGGCCTATCAGTAATAGAGTCTTCCGGGCATGCCGATCAAGATTGCGCAGGGCAAGTTTCAGGATAAACAAATCTGGCCCCCTAGCGAATATACGCGGAATAATAGTAAACGTCACATAGCTGATTGGAATTTCAATTACTGCTGAAGGGTAACCGGTTTCACTTCCTGCTGCCAGCCATAGCCTGCCTTATTTTTGCCATAGCCGCGGTATCAGTTTTAACCGATGAAATCCATTGCAGTAGGAAGGCCATAAAAATCGACAGAAAAAATACCACAACCACCCCAATAATACATTTCTTAATAATACCATCACGAATCATCGCAATATTAATACTTTGGATCAGCACATAAGGATCCTGAGTAACTACCAAGGCCGGCTCATTTCCTTCTATGAAACGACTAGCCGCTGTGTAACGATAAAAAGTTTCAAACAGATTCTGCTCAATTACATCACGTGGATACTCCAGCTCCGCTATCTTTTCAAAGCTGTAGGTTTCAGCTTCCGCCATTGGATAAACCAAAGCCGTCATACGTATATTTGTGTGTTGTATCAAGGCTAGAAGAAAGTTCTTGGCTAAAAGTGGATCAGGATAATTTATGCTAACCTGAAAGCCACCTTTAGCTGTTTGAGTCGTATACAAACGCTGTTCTTCAGGCAAAGCCGCTCCAGAAATAGCTCTGTTTTCTACCAGGCGCCGTCTGATGGAAAACAACAGCTGATCCTCGTTTTGTTCAGCTAAATTAATCGTATCAATCTTCTCAATACCGGCTTCACGCAAGGCAGCCAAGATAATAGTTGGTTCGGACAAGGATTGCTGCAAGAAATCATCGACTAATTCCTGGCTAACAAAAACCAAAACACTACTTGATATTCGAGTACTGACCACAGCTTCATAAATTTTGTCTATGGAGGTCTTTGCAAGTACAATAGAAGGTATCAATACTACTGCT
Organism: Spirochaetes bacterium GWB1_60_80; assembly: GCA_001829185.1. GTDB lineage: Bacteria > Spirochaetota > Spirochaetia > Treponematales > UBA12059 > UBA12059. The sequence continues at coordinate 297,748 of MIAR01000032.1, read as the reverse complement.
AGAATCGCAAGTACCAGAGCCAAAGCTGTAGTACCAACAATCAACCGACGGCTACGCAACAATACAGCTAGTATATCTATCAGAGATATTTCGTTACTGCCTGCCAGTTTTTCTTCGGGTTGTGTATCTTGCATATAGAACTCCTCTTTACCCTAATACTTCAGCGCTGAGTGTAATTAACATCCATCCAAGTACGATACTCACCAGAACGGACACGATTTATCCATCCGCTATTGTCGAGATACCAGCGGACGGTTTTACGCAAACCTTCATCAAAGGTAACTGACTGCCTCCAACCCAACTCAGTCTTGAGTTTGGAACAGTCAATAGCATAGCGGCGGTCATGGCCAGGGCGGTCTTTTACATAGGTGATAAGAGAACGCAGGCTAGCGGAACTCTTGCCACTTTCCTCCGCTACCAAGTCGATGAGTCGATCAAGCAGCTTGATGTTTTCCCATTCGTTTTCGCCACCAATGTTGTAGGTTTGGCCGAGCACACCGTTCTGCATAACAGTCCAGACAGCAGAATTATGGTCTTCTACATACAACCAATCACGGATGTTTTTTCCATCACCGTATACCGGTAATGGTTTGTCTTCTATCATATTTAAAATCATGACCGGAACTAGTTTTTCTGGAAACTGGTAGGGTCCGTAATTGTTGCTGCAATTGGTAAGCGTTACCGGTAGGTGGTAGGTGTGGTGATAGGCCATAACCAAGTGATCACTACTGGCCTTGCTGGCAGAGTAGGGAGAACGCGGGTCATACGGCGTTGTTTCAGTAAAGAAGCCAGAATCGCCAAGCGATCCAAACACCTCGTCGGTACTGACGTGGTGGAATAGTACATCGCTACGGTCTTTCCAAGCTATACGAGCCACATCCAGTAGCGTAAAAGTACCCATCACATTGGTACGGATAAAGGCTTCCGGCCCGAGAATGGATCGGTCAACATGGCTCTCAGCAGCTAAATGGCAGACGGCATCGATGGCATAATCGGTAAAAGCTTTTTCAACAGCTTTACGATCGCAAATATCGGCTTTTAAAAAAAAATAGCGCTTGCCCCCTAAGCGTTTATCGATATCAGCCAGGCTGTCTGGGTTACCGGCATAGGTCAAAGCATCCAAGTTAACGATGCGACCAGTAAAACCGGATTTGTCGCTCAGTAAATAACGAATTAAATTAGAACCTATAAAACCGGCTCCGCCGGTAACGAGGATAGTCTTGAAATCTCTCATTTAAGCTTCCTTACTCTTAGGCTGCCCTGATGCCCTCGGTTTTAATTTCATGGACAATAAGCGACTCTTCTTAAAATAGTATTCAGGAATCACCAACACGTCAAAATTAATATCAAATATTTGGTTTTAGAATTGAATTGGTAAATTTTATAAACAAGCACAAATCGTTTTAAAACACTAATCATTTATTCTGCTAAATAATCTTTATCCAAAAATAAAAGTAGCCGCATTTTCTACCGATCTTTCCTTATTGTATTTTTCTATAAGTAATGAATATAAATTAACTTCAATTTCGTAACGCTGATTTTGAGTAATTGAACACATGCTTCGAACACCTTCTACAATTGAGTCAATTGATGAGGGGTTGGCAGTAACACCCAATCCATGTTCGTGTACCAGCTTCGCAACTTCGCCATCAGTTATTGCGAAGATTGGCTTTTGCGCAAACAGATAGGTTTGAAATTTTGCTGGTATCGTAAGTGAAATGAGTGGATTAGGAGAGAGCGAGAGTACTGTAAAATCACACTGTTGAAGACAGGATATTACCTGATCTTGAGGAACACTACCCAAAAAGACCACATTTTTAATATGATGTTCCGAAACTAAGGCTTCCAATCTACTGCGGTTTGAGCCATCACCTAATAAATACAATTCTGCGCATTGAGGTGTAATCTTGGCAAATGCCAAGATTACCTTATCCAAATTCTGCATTTTTCCTAAATTGCCTGCGAAGATAAAGCGTTTAGCTTTTGAGCAGATGATTATAGAAGTTGGTTTTTGTATTTTCACTTCATCGGAAACCCATTGTGGTAAAAATTGAATAGCTATATGCTTCGCAACATATGGCCTGAGTCTTTGAATAAATCCTGGGCTTGAAACTAAAATAACATCGCAAAACGTATAGATGCTGTATACAAAGGCTTTTACTAATATTGCGAAGGCTCCATGATTGGGAAAACCATAGGCAAAAACCGTATCCGGCCATACATCCTGAGTCCAAATAGCAGTACGTTTTCTGGTTAGTAACTTTATAGTAATTAATGGTAACGCTTGAGTTAATGGACCGGTATGATATACAAAAACAGAGTCGACTTTATAAGCTAGTCGTAACGAATACCAAAGCGCGCGTATCATAAAACAGAAATAACTCAGTATTTTCCTAAATAGACTCCTTTTATAACCTAATACCGTCTTGAATCGCACGATACGAGCGCCGTTCTCAATTCTATCCGAGAATTCATTCTTATAACCAGAAAACAAACTATCTGCAGGGTAAGAAGGAACCTGTGTAAGAACAATTACCTTAAACCCTTTTTGTATCCACGCAGAAATCAAATCATTGATAAGGAATTTCTCTGGATAATAACGCTCTGTTATTACGAGTACTGATTTTTTAATTTTTTTTCCAGACATTTATATTTATATAGTCAATATAGCTTAGAATAATTCTAAGCACTTTTTCTGACACATTTGGCATACTATAGTCACTTACTTGTCGAAATAACCGATTTTCACCGCGAGGTTGTTTTTGTGCTATCAGCGCAGCCTCAAGCACACGGGTTGGATTCAATCCGGTCATTATAACTGTTCCCTCTTCCATCGCCTCTGGCCGTTCGTGGGCTTCCCGAATATTCAAAGCGGGGAAATTGAGTATGGAAGATTCCTCACTAATTGTTCCTGAATCAGATACTACCAGGCGTGCATCCATCTGCAACTTATTATAATCTGAAAAACCCATGGGTTTCAAAGTGCGAACAAGCGGATCAAGCTTTACACTTTTTGCCTCAAAACGTTTGCGAGTCCTTGGATGGGTGGACATTATTATCGGTTCACCGTATGTCTTTGCCAATAGATTAAGGGACTCTACCAGATTCATTAGGTTACGGTCGGAATCGACATTTTCTTCACGATGACAGCTTACAACCAAATATTTCTCAGCCTGGACGCCATTATCTAGCAACGCCTTAGAGGCCTTTATCTTATCCATATAATGGTATAAAACTTCGTACATTGGCGAACCGGTTTTTACAATACGATCCGGTGATAATCCCTCTCGTAATAAATATTCTCTGGCAATAGACGAATAAGGCATATTGATATCGGAAATGTGATCAACTATTTTACGGTTAGTTTCCTCTGGAACACGTTGATCAAAACAACGATTGCCAGCTTCCATATGAAAAATAGGAACTTTACGTCGTTTAGCCGGGAGTGCGGCTAAGCATGAATTGGTATCACCCAACACCAAAAGAGCATCAGGCTTCTCCTGGAGCAATACCGTATCCATCTTCTCGATAATACGACCAATAGTCGCCATAGCTGACTCTCCGGCAGCCTCCAGAAAATGATCAGGCCTGCGAAGTTCCATATCATCAAAAAAAATCTTGTTGAGTTCATAATCGTAGTTTTGTCCTGTATGCACCAAAACATGGTCTACATTAGCATCAAGCTTTTTCATAACGCATGAAAGACGAATTATCTCCGGCCTGGTACCGACAACGGTCAAAACTTTAGTTTGCTTCATTTAAACCTCTGAAAAATACGTATCTGGTTTATCGGCATTAAAAACTTCGTTTACCCAAAATAAAGTTAACAAGTCGTGGGTTCCAGTGTTTTTAATATTATGGGTAAAGCCAGGAGGAATGTCCACCACTTTACATTCTGTACCTTCAACATCGAAGAAAAAGATTTCACCACTAATCATACTACGAAAAGAAATGCGCGCACTGCCATCAACCACACAGAATTTTTCAACCTTAGAATCGTGGTAATGGTTACCTCTAGTAATGCCCGACAAAGTCCGTGATACGAATATTTGACCAGCGGTATCGGTTTTTAGCAACTCATATAAATAGCCACGGTTGTCGCTTTTTTTGTCGGCAGAGTATACTAGACTGCTTTTTTCAAGATAGGATAAATATGTAGAATAGAGTTTTTTCTGAAACTCGTCAGAAAAATCAGGCAAAGGTTCACCGAATTTTACTTTCGAAAAACGATCAAGAAGTTTTGAAATATCACCCAATGATTTTTTATATACAGGCTGTATTGAATATAGCTTGTCAGGAACAGTCTTATGATCTTTTTGTAACAAAGAAGATAGTTCACGAACAATATCATCAATATAAATAAAATCTATTTCCTTGGTAGGATCGTCTACTCGCAACGGCTGGTTATGGGCTGCTTGATGACAAAAAGTAGCAATAACGGAATTATAAAATGGCCGACACCACTTGCCGAATACATTCGCAAGCCGATATATATATACCGGCGCTCCTGATTCCTGCCCGAATGCACATATCTCGTTTTCGGCCAACCGCTTTGAAGCACCATAAGGATTGTCCAGTAAAGCTTGCGTCGACGAAGTGATAGCAATAACCGGCTTATTACCGGATTTTTTTATCAAATCAAGTAATGTTATTGTAAAACCATGGTTTCCAACCTCGAAATCTTCAACCTTTTCTGGTCTGTTTATTCCAGCCAAATGAAATATAACCACCGCTTTGCCAACCGCATCCTCTAGAATGCTTATTTCGGAATCAACATCGTATTCAAACAAGGAAATATCTGGGTCTCTTTTTAATGCCAGGCATAGATTCTTGCCGATAAAGCCTTTGGCACCAGTAACAAGAACCGTAGTCATACGCCTTCACCTTCTTCATTCTTAAGTGCCTTTTGAATATAATCCAAGTTCAGTAGAAGTTCTTTTAAAGCTTGTTGATCCAGTCTGGTAGTATTATGTGAATTATATTCTTCTATTGCTTCGATGCGACGATCACCTTTATCAAAATACAAGCCATAATTAAGATCGCGGGTATCGGCTGGGATACGATAATAATCGCCCATATCAACCGCTTTTACAGCTTCTTCCTTGGCAAGAAGCGTTTCATACAACTTTTCACCGTGACGTGTGCCTATAACTTTTATTTCGTTTTTGCCATTTAGCAATGTGCGTAAAACCTGAGCCAAGTCTCCTATTGTCGCGGCAGGAGCTTTCTGTACGAAAATATCGCCTTGGGTAGCGTTCATGAACGCGAAAAGTACAAGCTCTACAGCCTGCGGTAATGACATCATGAACCTGGTCATATGAGGATCAGTTATGGTTATTGGCTGATTATTCTTTATTTGCTTAATAAAAAGCGGAATTACCGAACCACGAGATGCCATGACATTGCCATAGCGCGTTCCGGCCATTCTGGTTTTTTCAGGTTCAATATTGCGCGATTTAGCAACCATAACCTTTTCCATAAGGGCTTTTGACATACCCATTGCATTGATAGGATAGACAGCCTTATCCGTAGATAAAACTACAAGGCGCTTCACCCCACAAGTTATGGCTGCCTCAATTGTATTAGCAGTTCCTTCTATATTGGTCTTCACTGCTTCTAAAGGATAAAATTCGCAAGACGGAACTTGCTTGAGTGCAGCAGCAGAAAAAACATAATCTACACCACGCATGGCAGAATGAATTGTATCGTAATCCCGTACATCGCCAATATAGAATTTAATCTTATCATTTTTATATTTGTGCCGCATGTCATCCTGCTTTTTCTCATCACGGCTAAAAATGCGAATTTCGCCAATATCAGTGCCCAAAAAACGGTCGAGCACAGCGTTACCAAAAGAACCGGTGCCTCCAGTGATCAAAAGTATTCTATTCTTGAACATATGTACCTCCCTAAAGTAACTTTGAAGCTAATATTGACTGGGCCTTAGCCCCTTCCACCATTAATCAAAAATAATTTTTTCTATCTCACACTCGCTAGGGTTGCAGAGCAGTCCTGAATGGCTTCATTGAGAAAGCATGCTGCTGCATCCTTAATCTTTTGATAATGAACTTTATGCATTTCAATATCCACATTTACAGAATTATACTTCCTCAAGATTTTTAACACATTGATTGCAACAAGGCAAAAATATACATACGCGTTCAGGTTAAAAAGCATCTTTAACGCCTTATTTATAAGCCCAAGGCAAAAAATCCTGTTGTGCAAAAGAACCTTCTTTATAATTGAAGATTCCTTCGATGCCAAGTACTTATAAAGCCTTCGCTTGTCGTCGAGGAATTTATCATTTTTAATAATATAAGCTGAGTTATTCGTCCGCCTATAATATACATATACTTCCGGTATCAATTTGTAGCTTATGTTAGGATTCACTTCACAGGCTTTAATCTGCATGGCAAAATCCTCCACCAAGATATAGTTTTTGATGAATTCCTTAATCCTTTCATCATCAACAAGAGTTCGTCCATATGCAAGGCTTGGGGTATGTATGGAGCTAAAGTTGCGCATAGCGTCCCCAAAATGATTCTGGTATATCGCATCCGTAGCAATCATATTGAGTGTTAAAGTCTTTGAAAAATGCAAGGCCGGCCCTTCTAGTATCAAAGGGACCCCCGAAACGAAGGAGTATCGCTCAGTTTCTCTCACAAGAGAAAAAATATCAGAGATAGCATAGACATCGTCTCCGGCAAGGACCTTAAACCACTGAGCGTCAACAGCCTCAAGTGCCTTGACGTAATTCACGCATGTCCCCGAATTTCTATCGCTCGCAAAAATTGATACCTTCGCAAATAAACCCACATTCCGCGCAACCCATCGCCTTACAAGCTCGATTGTGTTATCGTGGGAATGATCGTCTGCTAGAACTAGACTTACATTATAGTCTTCCCCATTTTTTTCAATTTGATATTTAATACTCTCAAGATGCTCGATAATATATCCACTATGATTATATGTTAGCGTTACAAAAGTAAATGAATCCTTTTCACAGACAGCCATAGTTTCTCCTAGAAAACACTAACTATTGATAGTTATCCACATCCATCTCGCTTCTACTTGGTCAAAAACAATTTTCTCAGCATTCTTTTGGCCAACCTAAACAAGGCCCTATTTATAAAAACAAAAACATCCCATTTAACCATTCGCCAGCCTGTTAGATAAAACTGAAAGTACCAGGAAGGCTTGCGTTTCTTTAAAATCTCTTCGTCAAATCCACGTTTTGAACAATCAATTTGTAAAGAATAGCGCTCTATGACTGGGGCGATAACTGCTTTTACCCATTTGCCTTGGTGAATAGCCCCGCCTCGTTCATACTGATATTTATATATTTCGTAATGTTTGTCTTTAATAGAATAAAATTTAATATTTTGCCGGTATGCTCTAGCCGAGCCAAAATACTCCCATGCCCAGGGCGTATCTATCTTACCTACAAAGGATTCGAGCAAATGCTTATTCCATAGAGCAGGGGCTGAATTTACTATATAATCAGATCGTGGCCGAACAAGGGAAAACAACTGATATTGCGTATCTAAGGTAAGATTGAATCCACCCTGGACCAAGTAAAAAGCCCCGATGGTATCGTCGCTCTTAAGCCAAGCCTTACATTGCTCTATCTTAATACCATTTACAGGTTCTTCAACAATGTAATCATCAAAAAGCATTAGAACATATTCACTATCAATCGAATTTAGATGCCTAAGTAAACGATGCCCCCACGGCTCAACCTGATTACTATATTCGGCATCGGGACCAAGCGTTGTAATATTTAATCCCGAATATAAATAGGATTTGCTCTCAGTATTGAGTAGAATCGAATATCGCAAATCTGGCCACATTTCTCGCAGTGAAGCAAAAAAAGGCGGCCAAACATCAGCGTAAGCGTCACAAGAATTGACTATTATTGTTATTTCGTCCATTAAAGCCTTCCCCATCTAACCAAAAAAAAGCAGCACCAACTGAGTAAACTAATTACTAACCGCCAAAATAATAAATCAAATTAAGGTACATGATTGTCTTATACAGTAAATAACCAGACAGAAGGACAATTGAAACCTTAGAAATGATTCTCTTAGGATTTATATAGTGTAAAAAACCGAAGTAAGCAAACATATTAAGCCTATCGCTACCGAGGAAAAGAATACAAATACAAAGACCAATAAAATAATATATCACTTTTTTCTTGTTTTCAGCACCTAAGAAGGTAAGAAAAAAAGCAATCAGTGCACTTCGTAAACTCAGGAGACCTTGACTCCTACTAAAATTGAAATAGTATTGAACCTTAGCGCCAATGAAAGATCCGTATTTTTGAAACAAGAGTAGACTTAAAAGACCAGCACATGCCATATAAATAGCAATCTTAATAAAAGCTTTCTTAGGCATTGTAGCATTCTTAATAGCTGATAAGAAACCAGCATTTATATGAAGAGCGGCCAGAATAATCATCTGGAAATGAGCAAAAAGGGAGGCAGCAAGTGATATTAATGCAAGCCAGAACCGCTTCCTAATCAAGAGAAATAGCAGTAAAAATATAAAAGCGACCTTCAATTTTTCTAAAGTAAAATAAATGACAAAAAAATAGTAGTTAGTAAGCAGTATAAGCAGAATAAGTCCGTACGCATAACCTCTGCCTTTAAGGTACTTGTATGCTAGTGAAGTTAGCAGCACATTAAGTATAGACATAAGAATGATTTTATCAAAACCTAGATTACTGCCAACCCAAGATATAAAAAAATGCATCGGTTCATAACTAAAAATTATCTGCCTATAAGTATTTAGAGCTTCCGTAAAACCAAGGCCGCTAATAAGCCGGTAAGCTTTCGTATAGTGCACTTGATCACCATTGGTATGCATCCTGGAAAAATAAATACTTGTAAAAAAAAGTAATACCAAAAATGCAAATAGAACCAACCATTGCAGTAATCTGCTTAGCTTAGAGGTTCCTGTTTCTGACCCTGCCACAGCTGGATTTTCCATATACCTGTCATACCCTGTCATAACATTATTTGAGATTGAATTAATGGTATTTGCCACAATGCATTATTTCAAAATATCATGTAGTGGTTATTTTGAAGCATTATTAGTGTAGGATATGCTCTTCCAGTAATGAGCTATCGAGCGATGGAATTTAGAAAATCCATGAAACTTATCTTCCTTAACCGATTTCCAAGCATAGAATAAAACAAACATAGCCTTGATAGCTACCCTTGGTAGTATTAGCATAGAGCAAAGAAATATGTTTTTTATGTTTATGTATTCAGGCAAGCACCTAATCAGCTTCCACCTATCGCTGTTACCATTATATACCTTCGAAATACCAGCCCTATGGTACAACAACCATTTAAGATGCTCTGAGTAGATGGGCGAATACCGTATTCGCTTGTGGAAATTAGTTTCAATGTATTGAAGAAGAAATCGAATAGATTTCGATATGCTATAAATAGAAAACCTCACGGTCTCGCTCGTTTTATACTCGACCAGGCTATCATCCATGAAAAAAACTTTACTTGCATTGCCAAGCCGAGAACAGTACATAAGCACATGCAAGTAATCATTTTCGACGTGAGAAAAAATATTTAGTTTTTTATTTTCAAAATCATTTTTAATTACCCCACCCGCAATAAAGAGAAAAGGCAACTCTCCCTTTTCAAGCACATCTTCGAAACAGCACATTTTGTTACATCTCCAATCTGTGCATCGATTGATAACTACTTTTTCGCCGTGAATTGTTCTAGTTGTAATCGGCGCAAAAATTACATCTGGCATATCATTTTTTGACGCCATTAGAAAGGTCATGAGCTCTACAAAACCGTCCCAAAGAATTTTATCATCATCAGCTATTATCCAAAGGAATTGTCCCGCAGCCAAATGTATGCATTGTCGAATATTGCCAGAATATCCTAAGTTTATTTGATTTTTACTATATCTTATTCGGTGATCCAATGATTCTTCATTTTGCTTAGCAATACTAACATCAGAATTATCTGAAACTACAACTTCGATATCATGACCATAAATATTAAGGGCCTTGATTAGAAAATTTTCTGTGAGCTGAGATAATTCTTCTTTCCGATTATAAGTAGGGATGCAGATACTAAGCTTTTTCATTTATTTGCTCCAATTTTATAACGGGCGGAATAAACTCAGCGGTGTACAAAAAGAGTCCTAATACGCCCTGAAACATTACGCATTTCCTTCGGATCCGAGAATAGATTAAGCAAAATGAATAATATGGAAACGATAATGACTGCAAACATTCCATACAAACAGAATGCAAGATAACTATCAATAATCATTGTTAAGCGTAAAGCAATATAAAGGAGGATAATTGAGAAACCTATATTGACAATTAAGTATTTCAAGAAATATCCACTGGCTGTTTTTAATGCATCTCGGTAAAGCACAGCCCCTATCAGACCATTCATAAAAAGGTAGGATAAAATCGTGCCTATAGCTATGCCCCTTAACCCAAGAAACTGCACTAATACAAGGGAACACATCACATTTCCAAGAGCTCCCCAGAGAACGATAGGCTTCATTTTCTTAAAAAATCCAATGCTATTTACAACGACCCCCATTATATTCGAAACGAGCTCCATAAACGCTGCGACTGAAAAAAGAAGTGCGAACGAGAGGTCAATATAATTAACATCATTAACTCCCGATGTATACAGCTTAACAAATGGTATTATTAGTACATTCCCAGTGGTAAGAATAATGCTAATTAGCATTATACATATAAACTGATAGGTCTTATACGAAGCACGAAGCGTATCAAGTTGATTTCCCGCAAACAATTGCCCGAATGCATTGAATGGAGCTAGAACAAATGAGAAAAGAACTTGTTTCAACCCTGCATAGACAAAATAGTAGACAGAATAAACGCTGGAAAATTGAGTGCCTAAAAAAATTGAAATTATAACTAAATCAGTATTATTTGTAACTAACACAGCGATTTTTTGTGCAAAAACATCCTTTGCACCAGCCAATCCAAGTTTACTTGGATGATTGGATTTAAAGCCTACGCCAGGAAAGTTCTTTCTGAACAGGAATGAAATGAGCGGCAAGGCTAAAAATGGAATTAGATACCAAACGAGTCTAACAACCACTATGCTCGAGGTCTTGCGTAATAAAACAATACATAGAAATTGAGATAATGATTGAAAAATAAGACTTACTAGATTTAACTTATACTCCTGCTGCGAGACAGAAAACATTATGCCATACTTCATACTTACCATGAAGGTCAGACTAATATTTAGCACTGAAATAAGGAAAATAGAACTTATCAATTGCTTGCTTAAGCTGCTCGATATCAGGAAAGGAACCACTACGCTAATAATTATTCCAATAAAGGAAATAATCAATCCTATTTTTTGATACAATACTTTCGCGCTGTGTAGAATGCTATTAATAGTCTCCGTATCCTTTTCCAAATACGGACCATATAGTGCGACTGTTGTAGAGAGAGTAAAGCCAGCCTCGAAAAGAGCTAAGAAATTAATAACCTGAGCAGCGGTAGATAGCACTCCATTAACATCGGAGCCAAATATCGCAATGATTTCATGATTCAAAATCAACGTGAGAATATTTGGAATCACACTTTGTGCCAAACGAACCACTGTATTTAGAGCTGTTCTCTTGGTCTTAATAATCTTGTATCCTTCTCAACGCTTTATCAAACGATTCTGCAGATAGTAATCCACTGTTTTGTATAAACCAGTGGCAATATCGAACAAAGGCTCCCAACCCAAGGCTCTTAGTGGCGAAATATCAGTCTCAACATCCAACTTCTCACCGGCACGATAACACAATGCACCGAAACAAAATTCTGTACTAATAGTAATCCAGAAACTTGCAGCAATACGAATTTGTTGAATCATGTCTTTTAGTGTAGTTTTGATTCCAGTACCTACATTGTATGTAAAAGCCTGTGGCAGAGAATCAAAACATTCAAGAATCTTAAGATATGCACTTACCACATCCTCCACATACACAAAATCTCTTTTCTGCATACCAGGCGTAAAATCCAGGAACGGTGGTGCATTTGCAAGTTGAGTTATAACCCATGGTATGAATTTTGAAGTCTCATCCTTTGGACCATACATATGCTGTAGTTTCAAATTAATAGTCTTATATCGAAATTTCCTTAAAAACATCCATTCTGCAAATTGCTTCTTTGACAAGATATAGCTACCAAGATACGTCTGGGTTACATCACCATCATTAGAAAATGTATCCGTATTTACAAATAGTTTAACATTAAAATCTGAGCACAAATCGAGCAATCTAACCCCGAAAGATATGTTCGAATCAACCACATCGTAGAATGCTGTTGACTCCCTAGCATACATCGTAGCGACATGTAGAACAGCGTCTATCGTGTTGTCCTTAAACGGTTTTTCTATTCCACATTCATCTATATTATAAACCTTAGTAGCTTTCAGACAGTCTTTTATTTTATCGATTCTAGAATGGCTTCTCTTCACTACTACTACATTGTACCCTGTGGCAAGCAATCCACTTAGCAAATTACTTCCAAGAAACCCAGTAGCACCAGTTAATAAAACAGTTTTAATAGAGGAATGCATTAATTTGCTCAATAGTTATTTCACGTGCCCGTTCAACTGGTGCAAGTGACCAGTCCACAACCTTCTGAAGAGCAACAGAAAGATCCCACTTTGGAAACCAACCCAATCGCTCCTTAGCTTTCGAAATATCAAGCTTAAGATATCTTGCTTCGTGGACAGTAGCACTTTGTTTTTCAATGGCATAGCCTGGGGAATTCGGCCAGCGTTCTGACATGAGCCTTACTATATCTAGAACTGGCTTAGCATCGTTATCATTGGGTCCAAAATTCCAAGCCTCTGCATAATTGTATCCAGAGTCCCCGTAAAGCCGCTCAGCCAATAATAAGTAACCATGAAGAGGCTCTAGAACATGCTGCCAAGGCCTTATAGATTCAGGACTTCGAATGGTAACCAGCTCATTTCTTTGAAATGCCCGGATAATATCAGGAATTAGTCGATCTTTTGCGTAATCACCACCACCAATAACATTACCCGCGCGCGCGGTAGCTAGTGCTACCTGATGCCTCTTGCCATAATCAGCTAAGTTGAAAAATGAACTGCGAAATGAGGCCGAGACTAATTCCGCCCCAGCCTTACTACTGGAATACGGGTCATACCCCCCCAGTGCCTCGCCTTCCCGGTAACCCCATAGCCATTCTTTATTCTCATAGCACTTATCTGTGGTAACACAAACGACCGCTCGCACTGAATCTACAGCCCGGACTGCTTGAAGAACCTTCGCAGTCCCAAGCACATTTATATCATATGTTTCAATTGGGTTGATATATGACTCGCGCACAATCGCCTGAGCCGCCAAGTGAAGCACAATATCTGGTTTAGACTGCTTCAATGCAAGAGAAAGCGCATTTTCATCGCGAATATCGCCACGAATATCACGGATGAGGTTCGTAACATGTGCTTGTTCAAAGATACTTGGATTAGTCGGAGGATCAAGAGAAAAGCCAGTAACCTCGGCACCCATTTTGTGTAGCAATATTGAAATCCAACTACCCTTAAAACCGGTATGGCCAGTTAAAAAAACTTTTTTTCCTTTCCAAAAGGCTATATCGATCATTTCCAAACCTTCCAAGGTGCTTTCCCGGACACCCAAAGATCCTCAAGTTCCACTTTCTCTCTAAGTGTATCCATAGGTTTCCAGAACCCAGAATGCTTAAAGGCTGAAAGTTGGTTATCCTTTGCCAGCTGCTCTAGTGGTTTGCGCTCAAAAACAACGCTATCATCATCGATATAATCAAATATCCCCGGATTCATAACAAAAAAACCACCATTTATCCATGAACCATCCCCTTTCGGCTTTTCTTTAAATGAAAGGATCGAAGCATCAGCTGCTAGCTCCAATGCACCAAACCGGCCAGAAGGCTGGACCGCTGTCATCGTGCCTATTTTGCCATGTTTTTGATGAAATTGAAGCAATTCAGATATATCGACATCTGACACACCATCACCATACGTAAGCATGAACGGCTCATCTTTTATAAACGACTGAATGCGCTTGACTCGACCACCTGTCATAGTATTCAAACCAGTATCAATAAGTGTTACTTTCCAGGGCTCAGCCTTTTTATTATGAACTTCCATAGTGTTGCGCTCCATATCAAAAGTCACATCCGCCATGTGCATAAAATAATTTGCGAAATATTCTTTAATCACGTAACCCTTATATCCTAGACAGATAATAAATTCATTATGCCCATAATAAGAATAGGTCTTCATGATATGCCATAAAATAGGCATGCCACCTATGTCAATCATGGGCTTTGGCTTCAAAACAGTTTCCTCGGATAATCTTGTGCCAAAACCACCGGCTAATATTACAACCTTCATCTAGCCCCTCCTTGAATAGAAAGTTTCTTTTTTAGAAAGAATATTCGAACTCATTGCAAACACATTGGATTTTAGCCATAGGAGTTCACACTTTTGATAACGAATTCAACCTGGTCCGCTGTGAGCACAGGACTCATGGGAAGGCTTAATACCTCAGAATGAATCCTCTCAGTAATTGGAAGATTAATGCTATTCCACTCCTTATAACACTCCTGCTTATGAGGCGGAACAGGATAATGAATAAGAGTATGAATACCTTTATTCTCGAGATACTTCTGCAAATCATCCCGTCTAGCACAACGGACTGGGAAAATGTGAAACACATGCGCCTTCCAATCCAAAACCTGCGGCAATGTTATTAGATTGTTATCAATTCGATCAAGGTAACTTCTGGCAACTGAGCGTCGTAAATCTATGTCAGCATCAAGATACTTGAGCTTAACCGCAAGAACAGCGGCCTGGATTTCATCTAGCCTACTATTTCTGCCAAGACGCTCGAACACATACTTTTTCTTTGAACCATAATTCGCTAACATCCGTACCATCTCAGCCAGAGCCTGATTGCTAGTAGTTACGGCTCCGGCATCACCAAAGGCACCCAAATTTTTCCCAGGATAGAAACTATGCCCTGCGATTTCTCCCAGCGACCCAGTTCTCCGCCCTTGAAAGATGCATCCATGAGCCTGGGCATTATCCTCAATCAACCTTAATCCATGATTACGGCACAGATCCTCAACATGCTCTGTATAGGCACACTGGCCATAAAGATGCACAATCATAATCGCTTTAGTTCTTGGTGTTATATGAGCTTCAATGAGAGAGTCATCCATTTGATACGTCTCGATACTAGGCTCCACAAGAACAGGCACGAGTCCATTAGCAGTAATTGCTAGAATTGATGCAATATAGGTATTAGCTGGAACAATCACCTCATCACCCGGCGCCATTATATCCATCTCGATATAGGCACGGAAAATAAGCTCTAGAGCATCGAGGCCATTCGCGACGCCAATAGCATGCCTAGTGCCGATATAGGAAGCATAAGCTGCCTCAAAAGCGCTATTCTCTTTCCCCTGTAAATACCAACCGGAGTCGACAACTCTATTCACTGCCTCGTGAATTTCCGCGGCATGCTGCTGTGTAACATCCTTTAATGAAAGAAAAGGAACATCCATGATCAGTCCTCCAAATTGCAAACGAGCCCATCTTTGTTTTTCATTGCTTGGTCAAGTAAAATTCCAGTTCGAGTTATATAACCTCGTTGCGTGGCTGGGTTTCCATACCATACCGTATGATCTGGCACGTCGCGGGTTACAACGCTTCCAGCACCGATAAAAGAATATTTTCCCACTGTATGGCCAGCAATAATTGTCGCATTAGCCCCGATAGAAGCCCCAAGCCTGACTACTGTTTTTTTAAAGACTCCTGGGTATTGCTTTGAGCGGGGAACAATGTCGTTAGTAAACGTTACATTGGGGCCAATAAAAACATTGTCCTCGATTGTCACACCATCCCAAAGTTGAACCCCTGATTTTATAGTCACATTGTTGCCGACTAATACATCATTTTCAATTAATACATGGGCGCAAATATTGCAGTTACAGCCAATAGATGCCTTTTCTAAAATCACGCAAAATTGCCAAACATTAGTACCTGCGCCAATATCACTGCTTTTCACATCGGCAAATTGATGAATCATGCAATATCCCCCGCTTTTTGTATTAAAAAAGATTCATAGTCCCTGATATAATCTTGTTCATCATATTCTAATGAGGCTAACACTAAACACACTGCATCTGGAGAGAAATGTTCCAGTTCCCTCCAGATGCCCGGCACAATAAGCAAACCCTGCTTGGGACCGCTTAAGCTAATAGTGCGCTTAGCTTTCCCATCATCGAGGATGACCTCAAAACTACCACAAGCAGCGACAATCAGCTGCCGCAACCTCTTGTGGGCATGGCCACCTCGCACTTGATCGCCAGGCACATTATACAGGTAATAAATTCGCTTAACGTCGAAAGGAATATTTATGCCATTCTCGACAATAACAAGGCTACTACCAATATCGACTGTGCTCCTCAACTCGACGGTCGCACAATTATGAACGGAAGTGTTAATCATGGTTATTTTTTACCAGTTCGCAAAATCGCGCCAGGTCGCAGACAAACTCGGCGTCGTTCAGTGAAACCGCCCTTACGATGAGCGCAACCCCATCATGAGAAGAATTTTTCACTTCTCGCCATAGCCGTGCAGGAATATACAAGCCTTGCCCTGGATGCTGCACTATTATCGACCATTCAGAATAGCCATCATGCAAACTAACTATCAGTGTACCTGACAAAGGTACCAGGTATTCACCCCCATTCATGCAGGCCCGGCCAGCTTGTACAACACCTGGTTGCTGATTCCACAACAAGCTAGTATTCCGTATTTCAAAAGGTATGTGGTTATTACCCTCGAAAAAAGATAAGCAACCTCGCGCATCCTTGATAACTGGAAGATTAATAAGCCTAGCCTGATTAGAAAAGATATTCATTTATTTTTGTGCCATTGATAGCAAGTATTCCCCGTATTCCGTCTTTTGCATGCGCTCTCCAGCAGCCAGGAGAGCAGAGCGGCTAATCCAACCTTGATGAAACGCGATCTCCTCAAGACAGGCAACATAGAGCCCCTGCCTATTTTGAATAGCCTCGATAAATGAGCTGGCAGCCAGTAAATCCCGCGGATTACCAGTATCGAGCCAAGCAAAGCCTCTGCCAAGCAGCTCAACCTGCAATGCGCCTTGTGACAAATACATATTGTTGATACTTGTAATCTCAATCTCGCCGCGTGCCGAAGGCTTTACGTTCTTAGCGACTTCTACTACATGATTATCGTAAAAATACAACCCAGGAACAGCGTAACTTGATTTCGGATGCTGCGGTTTTTCTTCAATGGATATCACCTTCCCCGAAGCATCAAACTCAACAACGCCATACGATGCTGGATCCTTAACGTAATATCCGAAAATGGTTGCACCAACATCCCGTGCGGCCGCCCGCTCCAGCACCGGCGTAAAACCCTGCCCGTAAAAAACGTTATCTCCTAGCACTAGTGCTACGCGATCCTTGCCGATAAATTTTTCACCTACAATAAAGGCGTCTGCTAACCCACGTGGCTTATCTTGCACTGCATAAGTTAGCGACAGTCCGAAATTCGAACCGTCACCCAGGAGCTGCTGAAAACCCCCAATATCACGGGGGCTGGATATTAACAGGATGTCTTTAATGCCAGCGAGCATCAGTGTGGAAATTGGGTAATAAACCATAGGCTTATCGTACACTGGCAACATCTGCTTAGACACTGCCACAGTAGCTGGAAAAAGACGCGTCGCCGTCCCGCCAGCTAAAACTATTCCTTTCATAACAGCCCCTCACATTCACGGGTAAAATCTAACTCTTAACGATAGTAAGCAAAAAGTGCTTTGGACATTCGTGTTGGTTTAAAACCTAAATCAAGCACACTTAAAAGAAACAGAATAGCTATTTTAACCTTAGCCTGTTATAGAATCCATAAACTATTTTCATTAGTTGCTGAATACCTGAGTTCTTTTTATTTAACCATGGCAGTATTCGTTTTCTGAAGAATCACATTTTAAATTGCAAGAGATTGGAACAAACCATTTTCCAAATCTTGATAATCTGTTTTTGTTGGCACCGACTAATTAACCCTTGTTGCTATCCACATACAAACAGCAACATCACATTAATACCCACTTTGTATTTCATTTAGGTAATTAACTACTGCTTTAGCAGGGTGTTGAAAAACGCGGATGCGGCTTTTCAACACTTCAAAAGCCGGTACAATTACGCAGCATAGCGCAAGCTATGCGAGGAATTGTTAAGGTTGTTGAGAAAGCAACCGGCTTTTTCAACAACCTGTTAGAGCTGCGCTTGGAGCTCCCTAAATAAAATCTTGAAATTACAAATTTTGCTGCAATTCTCGAAGCCAGGCGGCAAAAGACTCATGCATCCGCATAAAATCTTTTTCAATCTCACAAGCGGCGGTGTTGACGATCTTCAGTTTAGCGGGATGAATTCTGGTCTTATATAAATTCCGGAAAAGATGCCGGAAGCGGCGTAACTCGTCGATTTGCTCGACGAGCGCCTGATCGCTTATAAGCGCTGGCCGGACCTCAGGAACGGTCAGGGCCATCCGATCCAGCAAATCGCGGTGTCAATAGTGTTGGTCGATATTGTTCTCAAAAAATTTGGCAATACGAAAAAAGTAGGCCTCAAGAGCATTGTAGATGCCATGCAGGCAGGTTCCCAAAACCATTAAATCGAGTTCATCCAGCCAATGGGACTCCTCGGCTGCCGATATTGACGTTTTGTCCAATTGAACAACGCTCGCCCACCCTGGCCTTGGGCATGATATGGCAGAAGTGCCAAACCCGGGTATTGGCACCGATGACGGCGCCCTCATCGACATAAGCCGATAGGTGCTATTTCCAAACGCCGCCGGTGGTCTGGATTTCCAGTATTTCTTGTTTCATCTTGGCTCCATAAAACTTAAAAGTGGCGGTCGATACCAGCTTGCTTCATGATGGCGTTGGCAGTATGCCGGGATTTAATTTTCCCATCCACCGTGATAAAACGTTGCAATATGGGACTATACCAGATATCATGATCCCCTTTACCATGCCTCGAAAAAGTACACCCGAATTCAGAAAGCACAGACCGGACGCGCTTCTCGAAATCAGCCATGGAACTGAATCTGGTCGTGCCGTTCAGAAATGATAGAAAATGGTATATCCAGCGAGGAAATACCGTTCAACTCTAGCAGTTCAGGAATGGCATTTTTTACCCGTTCCATCAATACATCCAAAGAGCCTGACTCCAGAACCAACCCGGGAATATCCTCACTGGTAGCTATCCAGACAGCGGCCTCGGGATCCCACTTGGCGCGTACTTCATATTCCATTGTCAACCCTTCCGGTATAACTTTTCTATCACATCGCAGGTATAGTCGCTTTCGTCAGCCGTCAGCTCGGGGTACATCGGCAGGGCGATGATCTCGTTGCAGACGCGCAGGCAAGGGATGCTACCCAGGCACGCGGAGTAACGGACGGCGTAGTCGGCAGTCTGCTAGGCCGATACGTGCTTTTCCAAACGCCGCCAGTGGTCTGAATTTCCAGTATTTCTTGCATCGTTTAATCCTCGAAAAAGGCTGCTCTGGATAGTCCAGACTGCCGGATAATGGATGCCAAGGTGCCAGCCTTCAGTTCATCATGCATGGGCACGGGCACCGTAATGCTGCCTGATTCAACCATCTTCTTCATTACAACGTGACGGCCACGTTGTCGAACATTTTCGAAGCCATGCCGCGCCAAGACCATACATACCGCCTTGCCACTAAGCACTTTTAGCTTAGCCATAAGCTACGGCCAACTGCGTAACATATACATCAGAATGCAGCCGGCTTTTTATTTCCTCCGGTTCGGCATTTTCCAAAAATAGCTCTAATGCTTCCTGCAGATTATTTTTAGCATCTTCGATCGAATTCCCTTGGCTGGCTATATCAAGTTCAGGACACAAGGCGACAAACATATCACCTTCGCGTTCGATCACGGCTGTAAACATGCTGACCATGGTAACCTCCGTTACATCATCATTTCACGACCAATTCTGATAACCAATTCTCTCAATCCTGCTTTCCTATCAAATTAGCTCATAAAAATGCCCTTCATCTTCTCGGTCGAGAAACTGCAGGGCAGGTCTACCGGCTGGCCAGTCTTCTGGCTCTGGTAGATGGCCAGGATAATCTCCAGGGCTTTCTTGCCGCGCGCGCCGAACACCAATGGCTCACGGTTCTGGTCGATGGCGTCCACGAAGTCGCGGAACAGGGCGGCATGGCCAAAGCCGTAGACCGTGGGAGGGTCCTTTTCCGACGGATTCAGTACCATGTCTTCGGTGTCGCCAACCGCCTGGGCATCGGCAAAGCGCCAGGTCTCGATCTTGTTGACTGCCAGGCCGCCGATGACCACGCTGCCGGCCTGGCCGAACAGCGACAGCGTCTCGTTGAGGTTGGTTGGATAAACATCGGCCGTGCCCTCGATGATGCCGACGGCGCCGGAAGCGAACTCGATGAGGGCGACAGTGTACATGAGTAGTCTACAATTAGCAGTATTGGTGGGCAGGGAAAAAGGCAAAGACAACGTAGCAGAAATGGCCCCCTTCGGCTGGATGCGGCTACGCCATCCACACTGGTTGTGTAGATTATATCCGGACTGGCCTCGCAACCGGTGCGCGGCGGCCGTAACACGCTCGCGCCCATGGTTCCGATTATTGGTCACAGTTGATCAGTTAAATTATATAGTACAAAGCGCATTTTAGATAGTACTGGCACTAACTGACTGTGTGCCAAGGCAGCAACTATAGCAAATTTACCACACGCTCAGGCAATAGTTGTTCAATAACTGAACAACTATGCGAGATATTAGCGCGTCATTATGGTAAATTCAATACAGTATCAACGAATTTGATACATTTTTTTTTGGAAAGTACCTAGGTGGCTGCATTTTCCAGGCCAGCACCAACCGAAAAGATGCATCTTAGCTTTTTGACGCCAGCACTCCACGGCACTGCCGACCAAGTTCATTTAGCAATAACACCATAAAGACCAATATGAGGGCTGCTTGAGGGCTGCAAGCTGACTGGCTGGCAAGAAGCGGCTAATTTCAAACCGATAATCAGCTTCCAATTCAGTTACACCGGCCGAGTGATGATCTTGAGTTTCCAAGTATCAACATTGCCGCGTTCTCGCTGGGGTTCGCTGACTGTTACCGCCAAATCGTATTTCGCAGTACCGCCAACTCCGGCTGGTTACGCAAGGCGTCTGAAACCAGACTGTCAAACAAGTTCATCGACAACACTCCAATCGATCAGATCTAGTGGCCGCCGGCCGGCCTTTATATCCCGGATGGCTTGTCGTACCGAAGCCCGCCACAGGTGGCAGGAGTGGTCATAAACCAGTTCGGCCGTCACTTGGCCGGCTGTCTTTTTGGTATGGATGAACTCGATGCTACCCCACTGGCTACAGCGGATGATGGAGGAGCGGCCGCCGCTAATCAGGGTAAGCCATTGCAAGGGTACTTGGGAAATGACGCCAGCATCGCTCAGGGCGGACTCCAAGCTAATGTAATTGAAGGTATGGGCGCGTAACTTGGCGGCGGCATGGTACAGCACCATTCCTCTGGGCCAGTCCACCTTGTCGTACAGGTACAAACCCCGACATACCGATACCAGCAAGCCATCTCTGACCGCTCGACCCAGCAGCATCTTTAGGGCAGCCGGCGAAAGATCGGCAAAGGGCACCTGGAAATCGGCACTGCTGAACAAATAGTGCTCCGGGGACGACAAGGTTTCCAGCAGTTGGCGCAAACGCTTCAAGGGTTGCATAATCGGTAGTCATAAAGTAACACTATTCATTACCTTTTGTCTACCAGAAAAGCCAGCTTCCCCGCCCCCAAGCAAACAACCGTGATAAAAACCCGCAGAAAAGCTCTTAGCCGTCTGCTGGGTGAGGGTAGCTGCCAACCTAAACATGCCTTTTGCTTGGGCGAGCCACCTTTTTGGTCGATAAACAATGGAAGAAAGAGTGAAAAATCGCTCGAGTCGACGTTGAAAGGAACCGCGATGCACTATGCTGGTCACTGCCAAACCCTGAAAGTCATTCTACTGCTGGTGCTGTGCGCTTTTGTGCTGGCACCCGTCATCGCTCAAGGCTATCAGGTCTGCATCGCTTCCTACACGGTCACCGGAAACGCCAAAACCCTGGCCGACCAATTGCTGAATTACGGCATCGCCACCACCTTTCAGGCCATCGAGGTCGACGAAACTGTCTTCGTGCGCGTCCTTCTGGCTCGGATTTTTGCAACGCGCGCCGAGGCCGAGATCGCCCTGGCCCAACTGCGCCGCCAGCCAGTCCTGGTCTATCACCGCTTGACCACGCCCTGGATCATGGCCCCGGGCGAGTCCACCGCAGCCACCGTCAGCCAGGCCGAAGCCACCCGCGCCAGGGTTACCTCAGCCCCGGCGCCAGCCGCCTTGTCGCCACCACCGAGCGCCGCGCCGCCTAGCACGTCAGCCCAGACAGCACCCGCCCAGACAGCTCCAACCGCTGTTGCCGCCACGCCGGACAGAACCACCCCACCGGTCACTACCCCTGCGCCACCCGAAGCGACGCAAAATCCGCTACCCGTAACCGAGACGGTCATTGCACCGGTAGCCGAACTTGTCGCCGAGCCGGTGGCCGAAGCGCCAGCCGAACCTATTACCGAATCGGTAGCAGCCAATCTACCGACAAGCCCCAGCCCGGCCGAGGCCACGCCACCGCCAGACGACACACCGCCAACCGTTGAATCGATCAGCGCCGTCACCCCCGCTTCAGACCTGACGCTCAACGCCAACCTCGAATTAGCCAGCCCAACTGCACCAGGCGCGGCCGAGCCGCCCAAGGTCCTTTCTATCGACCAACCCGCCACCAGCACTACCACGGCTACCGAAGCCGCGCCGCTCGAAGAAGCCCGCCTGATCGAGGCCGAAACCAGCACGCCCCAACTGACCGCCCCAAGCGACCAAACACCCACCGAAACCACCGCTTCAGCCGAGCCACTAGCACCCGACCCCGCGACCGATGCCGAGCCGCTGGCGTCTGTCCCTGCCGCCGCCGAGCCACTGGGGTCTGTCCCCGCGACCGAAACGGCCGCCGAGCCACTGGGGTCTGTCCCTGCGACCGAAACGGCTACCGAGCCGCTGGGGTCTGTCCCCGCGACCGAAACGGCTACCGAGCCGCTGGGGTCTGTCCCCGCGACCGAAACGGCCGCCGAGCCACTGGCGTCTGTCCCCGCGACCGAGACCGCTGCCGAGCCACCGTCACCTGACCCCGCGACCGAAACCACTGCCGAGCCGCTGGGGTCTGTCCCCGCGACAGACACCGCCGCCGAGCCACTGGGGTCTGTCCCCGCGACCGATACCGCTACAGAGCCACTGGGGTCTATCCCTGCGACCGAAACGGCCGCCGAGCCACTGGGGTCTGACCCTGCGCCCACCTCCGATACGGTTTGGGGGGTGATGATTTTCGCGTCGTCGCCGATTCCACTGCGCCATGAACAAGCGGTGACGCTGCAGACGGAATTCAGTGTACCGGATCCGGTCTACGCCCGGGCTTACTTCCCGGTAGCGCTCGGCGCGCTGGTGGCCGGCGAGTTGTGGCATGAGCTGTGGATCAATGGCGAATTGGTGAAGCGCTATTTTTACGAGACGCTCCCGGAGGCCGACTGGACACAGGTCCAGATTTGGCTATCGTCGGAAGTCTATCAGGCGGAGTTTGCGGCCTTGACGGCCGGCCAGCACCAAGTAGAGATTCGGCTGTATAAGCTAGGCCCTGTCGACCAAGCGGCCGGCGATGGCGCCGTGCGGCCGGCCATTGCGGTCTCACGCGGGGAATTCAGCTACCTGGTGCCATAACTCCCGGGCGGCCAGACTCGGCGAACTTGAGGTAGCCGGCTAGGTTCACTTCAAGGTGATGATAGCGCGCCCGGCCGGCGGTATTCGGGCCGTAGTCGATGGCGGCCGTCGGGCACCAGTGCAGGCAGGCATAGCATTGGGTGCAGTGTTGCCGCCAGGTCGGCTTGCCAGCCACCAGCTCGATATTGGCCACCGGACACAGCCTGGCGCAGAGGCCGCAGGCTGTGCAGTAGTCGGAAACGGTAAACGACCGATCCATGCGCAGCACCACTGACCGGGTGAGGCCATTGATGAAACCGGACAGGAAAAGTCGGTGCTTAAGGGGCCCGCGCGCATACGGCGAGGCGTGGCGTGCTTTAATAGCCGCCACAATGACGGCTATTTTGGCGCGGGCGGCGGCGTTGAGGACGGCCTGCTGGTCGCTTGGCGCGGCTTCGCCCCAGGGTAGGTAATTGGACGCCTGCTCCAGGTCGAACCCGGCTGCCAGACGGCCGCCAGCGGCTCGTAGATCCTTGGCCAACAGGCCTAAGGCATTGGCTACCTGGCCAGCGTGGACGGCCACGCCGAAGACGAACTTGCCGGCTAGACCCATGGCCTGGCGGGCGAAGCGCCGTACCGGGGTGGGCGGCCCCCACATGTGAACTGGAAAGACTAGTCCCAGTCCTTCATACTCGCCCAGGCTGTCTGGCCGGCACTGCGTTACCGGCTTAATGTCGCAATCGCCCAAGCCTTCAGCCAATTGCCGAGCCGCCCACAGGGCGCTGCCGGTTCCCGAGAATACCGCCAACAATGTCTTCATCTTGATCCTTTCGCGCCGCGCTGCCGTTCCGTGACTAGCCGAGTGTACGCCATCATTCTGGTCGATCCGGTTCGGCTTGTCCAGTGGCGGACTTTGGCTTATCGGTGACTGGCGTTTTGACAAATCCGCCCGCATCGTCTACAATCCAGGCTACCCCGACTCCTGGAGGTTACGATGCAAACTATACCTGAAGCGGTCTTTGATCTGATCGACCGCGAATTCAACGGCAAGTCCTGGAATGGCCCGTCGTTTATGGCCACGCTGGACAAGCTCAGCCCGACTGAAGCCGCCAGCCGAGCCACCTGGGAAGGCTATTCGGCCTGGGAAATCGCCAATCACTGCGCCACCTGCAAGCTCATCATGCTGACCGATCTTGGTCAAACCTTGCCCGAATGGCCGTACGACGCCGACAAGCAGTTCCCCGCCCCAACGGATGTCACCAGCGCCGCCTGGGAGCGCGACAAGAACCTCTACAGCCTCATCCACGCCCGCTGCCTGGCCACCCTGCGCGCCTTGTCACCCGAACAATTGGCCCAACCGATGCCCACCTGGAAGGCGCCCTGGCTGGAGATTATTGTCTGGCTGACGACCCACGACGCCTTCCACGGCGCCCAGCTCCGCTCGATGGGGCTGCCCACCCTCAAGGCTAAAAAGCACGAATAGCGCGAAACCACCTGTGACTACCGCCGCTTAGGCTGCTAGGGCCAATACACCTGAGCGGCGGCAGGAGCCTTGACCGGACAGCCTGGTCACCAGTATATTATACCCCTAGGGGGTATCATGATAACAACCAGAATTATTACCGTAAAGGGCATGCACTGCGCCGGCTGCGTCCGCCGCACCGAGGCCGCCGCCACCAAACTGCCGGGCGTCAGCAAGGCCAGCGCCGATCTGGCCGGCGAGTGCCTGAGCGTCGAGTTCGACGACGCCAGCCTGCAGGCGGCCGACATCGTAACCGCGGTCGACAAGCTGGGCTTCCAAGCCACCCTCAACTGATGCGCTATTGAAATATCAGGTGAGTTTTACATAGCGCCTCTGGTGAATATGCGACCAGAGGCTTGGGTATGCGTTATAATGCGTCGGCTATGCGGTTTTGCTAGCCTCAATGCATAAATATGCAGTAAAGGGCGCATAACAATAAAGATTGCGTTCCGGCTCCTCATCTGTTACAGTTGTTTGGAAGGCTGGGTAGCCCACTGGGCGGTTCTTCCAGCACGCTATGCAAGGAGCCCCCATGAACAGCAAAGACTATATCGAACTGGATGAGAAGTACGGCGCCCATAATTACCATCCGCTGCCCGTGGTTATTTCGTGGGCCGAAGGCGTCCGGGTCAAGGATCCGGAGGGCAAAAGCTATTTCGATTTCCTGTCCGCCTACTCGGCCGTCAATCAGGGGCACCGTCATCCGCGTATCATCAAGGCCCTGGTCGACCAAGCCAGTGTCTGCACCCTCACCAGCCGCGCCTTCCACAACGACAAGATGGGCCAGTACCTCCAAAAGCTCTGCGAGTACACCGGCTACGAGCATGCCCTGCCCATGAATACCGGCGCCGAAGCCGTCGAGACGGCTATCAAGGCCGCCCGCCGCTGGGGTGTCGAGGTTAAAGGCGTCGACAATGGCAACCAGGAGATAGTCTGCGTTAAGGAAAATTTCCATGGCCGCACTCTGGCGGCCATCACCATGTCGAACGACCCGGATTCAACGGTCAACTATGGCCCCTACGTGCCCGGCTTTGTGCGCGTACCCTACGAGGACATCGACGCTATGGCCGCGGCTATCAACGCCAATACGGTGGCCGTCATTCTGGAGCCCATCCAGGGCGAGGCCGGCGTCTGCGTGCCCTACGAAGGCTACCTGGCGGCGGTGCGCGCGCTGTGCACCAAGCATCAGGTGCTGTTCATCTGCGACGAAGTCCAAACCGGCTTCTGCCGCACCGGCAAGCGCTTCGCCTGGATGCACGAGGACGCCCGCCCGGACATCATGTGCCTGGGCAAGGCCCTGGGCGGCGGCGTTTTCCCGGTCTCGGCCATCGTGGCCGACCACGCCGTCATGCAGGTCTTTACCCCCGGCACGCACGGCTCCACCTTCGGCGGTAACCCGCTGGCCAGCGCCGTGGCCATGGCCGCCCTCGATGTTTTAGTCGACGAGAAACTGGACGAACACGCCGAGGCGATGGGCCAGATTTTCCGGGCCGAGCTAGCCGGCGCCGTCTGTAAAAACATGGTTAAGGTGCGCGGCAAGGGACTGCTCAACGCCGTGCTGTTCAAGGACGGCTTCCAGGCCTGGGACGTCTGCCTAGCGCTGCGCGACGCCGGCCTCTTGGCCAAGCAGACCCATGGCAACATCATCCGCTTTGCGCCACCGCTGGTGATTACCGAAGCCGAGCTGCGCGAAGCCATTGCCATCATCAAGGGCGTCCTGGTCAAGTACTGACCAGGCGGTCGCCTTCAGCGGCGGCGGCGCGGCGGCAGGTGCAGGCGGCCTTTTTTGCCGGCCGGTCGGGTTACGTTAACCGACCGGGCCGAGCCGCCGACTTGTTTCCGCCCCGCCAACCAATCGCCCAGGAACAAGAGGCCATCCAACAGCAGCGGCCCACAGAGTAGCAGGTAGGCCGTCCAGTGCTGCTGGCCACCGGTAGCGACTAGATACACCACCGCGAACAGGCTAAAGAAAATGGCGCCTACCCACGGCCGCCGCCAGGCGATGACCAGAATAATCACCAATACATATACCGGGAGCAGGTGCACCAAGAGAGCCAGAATAGCCTGCCACCAGCGGCCTGGCAGGTCAAAAACGTCGAGGGCAAACAAGCCGACAAAGACCGTCAAGCCAATTCCCAGCAGGCGCGGCATCCAGTATAGAAAACTTCTTGCACCTCGGGTCATGCTAAACGCTCCTTGCAATGGCTATAAGGTGTATTCCAGGAAAATCCGGAAGAAATGGCTGGACAGCGGGTCGGCAACGCCAGATACAGTAGGCCGGGCCAGGTGGCCAGTAAACTCCAGGCCCCACAGGAAGGGCGGCGGCAGGCGGAAACCAAGGCTCAGCGCATAGCGGAAGCTGTCGTAATAGTTGTCGAATTCATCCTGACGGCTGCGCAAGGCCAAGTTGAGGCCAAACTCGGCAAAGTTGCCGAAGCGCAGGCTGCCATCCAGGCCGAAATTAAGGTAATTGATGAGGGCAAAGTCGCCGGTGTCGGCGTAGGGCAACTCCCAGGACAGGCTGGCCAGCCACAGTACCCGACCACTGTCCATATCCAGGCCGCCCAGGCTGAAGCGCGGCGCAACCCGCTTGGTGACCGGGTCGCCATTGACGAAGCGCAGCCAGTCCCAATCGATGCCGACCGACCAGAGCATGGCGCCGGCGTAGCCGAGACTAAAGCTTTGCGTCAGGCTGGTGCTCTTGATGTAATCGGCCAGGTCGATTGTCAGGAGGCCTTCGTCCAGGGACAGGCTGTTGCGCATCCAGGCGCCGCGCGGTTGGCCGATGCGTAGCTCGCTGGTCAGGTCGACGTCAAAGGTATGGGTATTGGTAAGGCCGAAGGTCGTGGCTCCGGGATTTATGCCGATGGGGCTGTAGAGGCGAAGCGCGGCTACCCGGCTGGGTTGGCGCAAGAGCAATCCTTTGATGAACTGGGACCGCTCGGCCCGGGCGACGGCCGGATCGGTCAGTTCTCGTTGCACCGCCAAGCGGGAGGTACGCAGGAAGCGTAGTTGGCGCTCCACGGTGCGGCGGGCGATATCGGCGCGGGCCGTCTCCAGCGTCAAGGCGCGCGGTATGGCGCTGCCAATACGCTGCAGGCTGAGCAGGTCGTCCTGGAGCATGGCCAGCTTGAGATCCAGCTCGTTGCGCAGGGCGGTCAGGCTGGAGGGTGTCTGATTCTCGACCCGGTTCAATTGGTCGGCCCGGTCGGACAGCCAGCCCTCCAACTGGCGCGAATGCGTCTCGATATCGTCCAACAAACCGATGGCGGTAGAAACGGCTTCATCACGCGCCAGGTTGCTCTCGGCGCTCATGATGCGGTTGTACCCGGCCAGGGCGGCGGTTTGGCTGGCGGCCAGCAAAACGCGCAGGTCGGAGGCGCGGCGCAGCCCGGAGCTGGACATCAGGCTGGCGTCCTCGATAGGCTCCAGCAGGCGCAAGGCCGAGGCGCCGGCTTCGGCCGCCTGCCAGTACAGGGTGATGGCCGTGCCCAGGTCGGTTTCCACTTCGGCGGTCTTGGCCTGGTCAGCCAGGGCCTCAGCCTCGGAAAACAGACTTTCCACCTCGTCCAGCACGGTCAAAACCGAGGTCTGATAGCTGGTGTTGTACATGATGCGAATTGATTCGTCGTCGATAGTCAGGCTGACTTCAACCAGCCATTGGTCGCCCGACAGGCGGCTAGCCAGGGTGACAAAAGCCAGGTTGATAGGCGGATTCTGGTACAGCAGCTGCTCAAACAGGCGGTCCTTGTTCAAGGAGACCACCAGGACGTGGATGGCGCTACTGCGGGCGGCGTTCTGAGCCTCGGCCTCGGTGCCTCCCCGGCCACTGGCGGTGGCGATGTAGTTCATTCCTTCCTGACGGAAGTTTTCAGTCCGGGCTTGGGCTAGCAAGGTCCCGGCTACCATGATGCCGAATACCAGTAAAACGAGTATTTTTTTCACAACAGCACCTCCCGCACCACCGCTACTACCGCCACCCCGGAGACGGGGTGGCAGCCAGCCGGCCGCGTAATCAAGCATAGTTTAATTGTCGCCAAAAGGCCAGCGCTAGTGGCCTTTTGGCGTCTGCATCAGGCGGCGGCTTTCCGGAAAAGCCGGTACTGGGCCGCCGAGAACAGGATGATGCCGGTCCAGACGAAGCCGAAAGCCAAGAGCGAGGCGGCCTCAAAGTCCTCCTGAAAAACGAAAATGCCAAGGAACAAGGCAATGGTCGGCGCCAGATACTGCAGGAAGCCGATGACCGTCAGCGGCAGTCGGCTAGTCGCCTCGGCGAACAAAAGCAGCGGCACGGCAGTGGCGACGCCGCTGGCCATGATCAGCGGCCAGTAATACCAGGGCAGGTTGCCGGCAATGCCACTGCCACCCAGCTCGGCGAACAATAAATAGCCCAGTGCCGGCAGGCTGATGATTAGTGTCTCGAAACCCAGACCCTTGAGCGATTTCAGCGGCGACAGCTTCTTGAGCAGCCCGTAGACGGCAAAGGTCACTGCCAGCACTATGGCCACCCAGGGAAAGCGGCCGTAGCTGAGCGTCTTGATGGCTACGCCCACCGCCGACAGGGCGATGCCGGCGGCTTGCAGCCTGGTCAACTTTTCCTTGAGGAAAACCGTGCCAAACAAGGTCAGCACTAGGGGATTCATGTAGTAGCCGAGGCTGGACTCGATGACGTAGCCGGAGTTGACGCCCCAGATATAGGTCAGCCAGTTGATGGATATGAAGACGGCCGGACCTAGCAGGCGCAGCCACAGCTTGGGCTGTCGAACCAAGCGGCCGAATTCGCGCAGCTCGCCTCTGGCTAGCAACAGGATCAGCACGAAAAGCAGCGACCAGACCACCCGGTGCGCAAAAATCTGGTATGGCGCGATGGCACCCACCAAGCGCCAGTAGAGCGGCAGCAAACCCCAGAGCAGGAAAGCACCCAATCCATTCATCAACCCGGTAGCGTACTGTTTCTTGTCCATGATTTCACCTACTGCGAGCCGTATTCCTTGCCAAGGCCCCTGCCACAGTGCCCGGTCGGCCCAAGCCGTGTCAAGCGCCGTGGTCGTCAAGCGCCTAGTTAGCCGGCTGTTGAAAAAGCCAAACGCGGCTTTTCAACATACCAAAACTAGCGCCACTTTTTCCTACTGGCGAGATTGCGCCGCCAGGGGTTGATGGCGTATACTTCGGCTCATGAGCGCAAAAATCCTAATTGTCGATGATTCTATCGTCGCCCGTATGAGCCTGAAGTCCATTCTCAAGGATACGGAATTAGCTATAGTCGAGGCGTCGAGCGGCGAGGCGGCCCTCGAGCTTTTGGCTGGCGGCCTCAATCCGGTCATCGTTTTTTTGGACCTGACCATGGCCGGCATGGGCGGAATCGAGGCTCTGCGAGCCATCAAGGCCAGCCATCCCGGGCTGTCGGTGGTCATTGTTACCGCGGACATCCAGACCAGGACCATCGAATCGGTAACCGCCCTGGGCTGCGCGGCGGTGGTGCGCAAGCCGCCGGCCAAGGTCGAGATCCTGAACGCGCTGGCCCGCTTTCGGTCCGATGGACGGCCGGCGTGAGCGATTCCATCACTTTTAGCAGCCTTGAATTGGACGCCCTGCAGGAAACTATGAACATCGGCTTCGGACAAGCCGCCGCCGCCTTGTCCGAAGTCATCGACCTGCATGTGGTACTGCACGTCCCCAAGATTACCCAGATCGACTCCGCCAACATCGCCGACTTCGTGCAAGGCGAGATCGACGATCCGGCCGCCTACAGCATGGTCGAGCAATTCTTTTTCGGTCGCTTCAGCGGCACCAGCTTCCTAGTCCTACCCGAGAAGGAAAGCCGCAAGCTGGTGGAACTGTTTCAGATCGAAGCCACGCCCGAGCGGGACGCGCAGCCGCTCGACTCCCTGGAAAAGGAAATAGTCATCGAGATCGGCAACATCATCATCGGCGCCTGCGTCGGCAAGGTGGCCGAGATTTTGCGTGACATCGTCTCCTACGAGCCGCCGCGCTACATCACCGGACCGATCGACCGCGACCTAATCCATCGCCACCTCCAGGCCAACAGCTCGTTGGCACTAGTCTTCAAGACGCTGTTCCACTTCGAGCGTCAGGACGTGGTCGGCCTGCTTTTCCTCGTTACGGGCGAGGACTCGACGATCTGGTTGAAGCGCGCCGTGGACGAAATGATCCAAAGCCTGTCATGAGCGAACCCGACCTTACCCAAATCATCGATACCATTGGCTTTGGCGTCATCGTAATCGACGCCAACTGCCGGGTGGTGCACTGGAACCCCTGGCTGGAGCACGCTTCCGGCCTGCGTCGCCAGGAGGTGCTGGAGCGCAACCTGGTTGAGCTTTTCCCGGAGCTGGGCAAGCCAGCCTTCCAGCGTAACCTGCGCAGCGTCTTTTCCTTCGGCAACTTCGCTTACTTTTCGCAACGCGTCCACGGCCACCTGATTCGCTTGCCGATGGTCGGGGCGGATCCCGTTTTCGACGCCTTGATGGAGCAACAGTGCACGATGGGACCGATCAAGGCTGCCGGCAAGGTGGTCTACGCCTACATCCTGATCCAGGACGTCACCGAGGCCGTGCAGCGCGAACGGCTACTAGCCGAATTGGCCATGAAGGACGTTCTTACGGCCGCCTACAACCGGCGCTACTTCAACCGCCGGCTGGATGAAGAGCTGGACCGCTGCCGGCGCTATAAACGCTGCCTGGGCCTGGTGATGCTAGACCTGGATCACTTCAAGGACGTCAACGACAACTTCGGGCACCAGTTTGGTGACGAGGCCCTCAAGCACGCCGCCCTGGCCTGGATTGGCGCGGTGCGCGCTTCGGATGTGGTAACCCGGTATGGCGGCGAGGAATTCTGCGTGCTGCTGCCGGAAACCGGACTCGAGGAAGCCAGCCACCTGGCCGACCGCATCCGCCGGGCTTGCTCGGCAACCGAGGTGAGCAACGGCACGCAACGGTTACGCATCAGCGCCAGCGCCGGCGTCACCGTCAGCCAGAGCGGCGACGGCCCCGACGACATCCTGCGTCGCGCCGACGAAGCCCTTTACCGGGCCAAGGCCAATGGCCGCGACCGGATCGAAATCAGCACCTGATGGATCGGCTAGCGACTAGGCCGACCCGCTAGGTCAAACATGGCGCCCGACTCGACGCTAGCGTGACTTTCCGGCCGTAATACCATACAATGGAAGGAACACTATGAAAAACTTCCTGGAAGCCCCCGTATTCATTATTTCCGGCCTCTTGACGGCCGCAATCGGCAAATGGCAGCTGGCTGTCCTGGTACAGGGCGACCTGATGGCCTTCCTGTCCGCGCTGGCCTTTGATACGCTGTACCTGGGTCTGGTCTACCTGCTGTGCCACCTGATGCTACGCTGGTTGCAGACTCGGCCGCGGCTAGTCCTGGCTTATGCGGCCGTTTTTGGCCTGGTCGGACTGATGGTCGAATGGTTCGTGGTCAACAATTCGCCCTGGACCAATCCCGGCGCCGACCAATTTGGCTTGTTTGCCCAATGGGCCTGCCTAAGCCTGGTACCCTTGATGGGACTGTTGGAACGGCGTGGCGTCCAGACCCTCATCGTCCGCTTCGGGTTATTTTACGTAGTTCTGTCCCTGATCGGGCAGCTAGCCCTGCCCGGTACCTGGCGCTCTTCCTTCCATACCTATATGGTCAGCATCGGCTACCTGGCCCTGCTGGCCCTGATTCTGGTCAAGTTCCTGCGCGACAAGCAGGCCACTAAGGAGGCTACCCCATGAAGCTCGTACTGCAACGCCTAGCCGAATATAACGACCAGGCGGCCACAGCCATGCTCAATATCATCGCCGCCGCACCAGCTGACCTGGCTAGCCAGGACGTCGGCGTCTACTTCAAGAGCATCGACGGCATCACCGAGCACATGGCTTGGGCTATCGCCCTCTGGTTGCAACGTTACGCCAGCTTCGGTAGCTATGCCTGCCTGGCCGGCCAAGCCATTATCAGCGCCGACCTCCAGGCCTTGCGCGCCACCATCAAAGGCGACCGTGCCAAAACCATTGCCCTGCTGCGTGAAACCGGCGCCTTGCTAAGCCGCTTCGTGGCCGAGCTGCCGGAGTCCGAATTCGAGCGGCGCGTCCGCTACCGCAGCACCAACGGCCAGGAACTGGAACGCACCCTCTGGCACACCATATTCCAGGTGCTCAACCACGGTACCCACCACCGGGGCGAGATTTCGGCCATCCTGGACCAGCACGGCATCGCCAACGATTTTAACAGCTTCGTGTCCTACGTTTCGTAGGCTCACAGACAACCGGCTATTCGGCGGCTAAACCAACCGCGCCTTCCAGCTTCAGCAGGCTGCCCCGATACTCGGCCAGGCTGCCGTAGCCCTCGGCCAGCTTGCCCAGGCACTCCATCAACTGGCGCAGGTACTCGGTCTCGTCGCCGGCGCCGGCCTGGATGGCCAGCTGCTTGAGCCGGAGTTCGGCCAGCCAGGCCTGCTGCTGTAGCTGAAAAAACTCCAAACGGATACGCTGCAGGTCGATGGCTAAAAAAGTTTCGCGCAAGAAGCTGCGGACGCTACGCTCGGCCTCTCGGCTGCGCTGGACCGTCTCGTCGTATTCGGCCACCGCCCGGGCAGCCTCGCCGGCCCGGACCGGATTGCCGAAAACGCCGCCGGAGGTGCCCAGGCTGATGGTCAGCTGGTAGTCGTCCTGGCGGAACCAGTCGATCTCCAGGAAGGGAAAGCGTGGACCGGCGTAGGATAACTCGACCTGTAGGCCAATGTCCGGTAGCCCTTGCGCCTGGCGGGCGGCCAACTGCCGCATGCCGTCGCGCACTTCCACCAACAGGCGCAGGCTGAGTAGGTCAAAGCTGCCAGCCAGCATCAGCTGGCCGGTGCGGGCTTCATCCCAGCGCGACTGACCGGCCCCCTGGACCTCCAGGTTCAAGTCGCCGGCGCTCAAGCCAGCCAGGCCGGTCAACCGGGCCAAGTCGGATAGCAGGCGGTCGCGTTGTTCCTCCAATCGGGCCAGGGCGATGTCGATTTCCTTGAGCTGGATGCGGATGGTGTAGACATCGGTGGCAGTCAGGAAGCCGACGACCGCGCTGCGCTCGGCAATCTCGTTTAGCCTGGCGCCTACCCGACGGTTCAACTCGGTAACGGCGATAGCCTCCATGATATAGGCCAAGCTATCAAAATTGCCGCGTACCTGCAGCCTGGCTTCGTGAATAGCCTTGCGATACTGCAGCGCGGCGATGGCCACGCCCCGTCGCGCCACGTCGATGCCGAGGGTTAGCTTACCCCAGGTGAAGACCGGCAGCGAGCCGGTGATACCGAATTTATAGTAGGTGTTTTCCATACCGCTATAAATCAGCATATCTTGGGTGGGCACGGCCACGCCGCCGATGATGCCGAGCTGGCCGGCGCGGATGCTGATGGGTCCCAGAGGATTGCCGATCAAGGAACCGGAGGTCTCGACGTCGAAACTCGGCCAACGGCGGCCCTCGGCGGCACGCAGGTCGGCCGTGGCGGCCTGTACTTGGCTGCGTACCGCCAGGATGGCCGGACTGTTCTCAATGGCCAGAGTCAGGAGCTCGCTCAAGCCGTAGGGCGGCTGTAAAGTAGCGACCAGGGCGCCAGAGTCGGCGGCCGAATCTGCGCCCGGACCGGCGACCGAGCCGGCAGCCGGCAGCGGCGTCAGGGCCACCGGCTGCGAGAAGTCGATCAAGGCGCCGAAGGCCGTCAGGGTCGCCTCGAAAACCGGTTGAAACTCGCCGATCGTGGTCTGGGCCGCCAGCGGAGCGATGCCAGTGAAGGACAGCGCCAACAGCAAACCCAACAACAGCGTCAGTTGGTGATTGGTTTTTATCATGGCGTAAATTCCAGTTCCAGGTTCACGGCCTGCCCGGGCGTCAATTCGGCGTCTAGCGGCCAGGTTGCAGCGAATTCGGCGTCGTCCGGTAAATCCACAGTATAGTTGATGCGGCCAGCCTTGCGGGCGGCATCCAGGAGGGCTGGGTCCCCGTTCAAGATTTGGCTGAGGTCCCAGCTGACCGTGCCGAAATTGAAATAGCCATCGGCGCTGTCCTCGCCGACGGTCTGCTCGGCGGTATAATCCACTGCCGGGTCGCCAGCCTGATTGGCGGTGGCCAAAGTTACCTTGACGCCGTTGAGATACACCTTTGGTGGAGTATCTGGAACATCATATTGCCACACCCGGCCACGCACCGTAGTGCTGAAGCGCCAGCGCTGCATCATCACCGGCGTTATCTCGTTAAGTGGCTCGTCGTCACTTTCACGGAGGATAGTAATCAGCTGGAAGGCGTCATCCCAGTCACCAACAGTGGCCGTGCGGCCATCGTCGTCAAAGTCCTGATCGACCCGCACCCGGCCGACCGCCGTGCCGCCGATGCCGTTGCGGTTGTCCAGGTCGGTTCCGTCGGCGTAATCGTTGGCCCGGTAATTGGTATTGCCGTAGGTGATGCGCACCGGCGCCTGGCCGAGATCTTCAGCCCGGTTCGGCTGCATCGGGAAGCGCAGGTCGGCCGTCCAGTAGCCATCGTCGCCGGTGGTGGCCGTCCCGGTCGGCCGGGACGGGTATTTGGCTTCAATAATATTGCCGTCGGCATCGTAGTCCCATTCCTCGGCCACGTAGAAACTGACGCTGACACCGGTCAACCCCAGCTGATCCTCGGCCACCTCCGGGTCAGGGGTGCCACTATTGATTACGTAGTTAGACCAGTCGGTCACCCGGCCGGTCAGCTTGGCGTCGTGCCACAGATCGAGAATCTCGATCCTGGCCAGCTGAGTGGTCACGTCGGAAACGATGAACAGCGGCACCGGGTTCGGCCACAGCCCGTAGTCCGGATGGTAGATCAACAAGAACACCTCGTGGCGGTCGGCTGTTTTGCCAAACTGCGGGAACAGCGTCTGCCAGACAAAGCCGTTGAACTGGTAACCGCCGTCGACGTCGGTAGCCGTGCTTTGGAAGTACAGGTACTCGGCCTTGGTCGGGGCGTCCGGCAGCGAGCTGTCGTCGCCCTCCACCCAGGCGGCCAGGTCAGCCAGGCAGTCGGCCTGGTCGATGTACAGGTAGACGTTGGCATTGCTTACGCCAGTGACGGTGCCGTCGTCGGCCGCTTCCATATCGACAATGGTTCCGGCGATGGACGAGGTGAATACCGACGAACAGGCACTCAGGAATAGCGCCAGGACCAGTACCAAGGCGGCCGCAGCCAGGCTAGGCAAACAGCGCGCCGCGGGCCGTGCTGCTGCGACGGCAGTCGTCATGTTTATAAAATAATTATTACTCCGCATTGGTATCCTCCCGGAAATACTTATTGAAGGTCTGGGTCAGTTGCGCCTTGCGCTTTTCGAGAATCTCATAGAGCATCGGAATGATGATCAAGGTTATCACCGTCGAGGTGATCATGCCGCCGAAAATGGCCTGGCCCAGCGGGGCGTAGACCTCCGAACCGTTGCCGACAGCCAACGCCATCGGCAGAACACCCAAGATGGTAGTCAGCGAGGTCATCATGATGGGGCGGAAGCGGTTGCTGGCAGCCTCCAGGATGGCGGTATCCAGGCTCATGCCCAGGTCGCGCCGGAGCATGTTGGTATAGTCCACCAGCACGATGGCGTTGTTCACCACCGTACCGCCGAGGGTTATCAGCGCCAGCATGGCGATGATCGATAACGCCGAGTTAAAAATGTATAACCCAAGCACCACGCCGATCAGGCAGAACGGGATTGCCGCCATGATAAGCAACGGCTGCATGAAGCGCTCGAACTGGATAACCATCACCGAGTAGACCAGGAACAGGCTGATGGCCAGCATCAGGCCCAGGCTGGCCAGCGAGTCGCCGATCAGGGCGCTGGTGCCGGCGGTGGAGTAGCGGACGCCGAAGGGCAGTTGCAAGGCGGCCATGCCGGCGTTCATGCGGGCGGTAACCCCCGACTGGTCCTCGGTATTCAGGTAGCCGCGCACCTCCACCGAGAAGTTGCGGTTGCGGCGCGAGATCTGCGACAGCGTCTGGCGGGCCTCGATCTCGGAGAAGGCGGCGAAAGTAATCAGCCGGCCATCCCGGGTGCGGATAGTGATGCGGTTAAGAACGTCCTCGTCCAGCTTACGGTCGGCGATGTCGGAGCTGATGCGGATCGGGTAGTCAGACTCGCCTTCGCGCAGGATGCCGGCCGACATGCCGCCAAACAAGATGCGGCTGGTGACACCGGCCTCATAAGGCGTCACACCTAAAGTGCCCATATACGATTGGCTCAAGTTGGCGTAGAGCTGCTCGCGGTCGGTACGCACCGAAATCTCGGTCTTGAAAACGTCGGGATCGGCCGCCAGCAGGGTCTCGGCCATCTCGGCCGTGGCCGTAACATCATCCAGATTACTGCCGTAGATTTCCATCTGGAAACCTTGGCCGCCAGTCCCGAGCGCCAGCAGGGCGTCGAAGCCACCGTTCAGCACCGTAATGTCGCAGTCGGCCAGGCTGTCGGTAACGCCGGCCTGAACCAGCGGGATGATCTGGTGCACCTGCCGTTGTCTGGCTTCCGACGGCACCAGCCGGATGCGCGCAAAGGCTTGGTTACTGGAACCGGTGATGGCCAGCGAGCTGCCGGTACCGACGTAGAAAACGGCCGTCTCGATTTCCGGCACCAGCTGGCGCACTAGCGTGTCCAGCTCGTCCACCTTCTGGCGGGTGCGGTCCAGGGTATAGCCAGCCGGCGTCTCGATGTGTATCTCGAACTCACCGGTGTCGGTCGGCGGGATGAAGCTGATCTTCAGGATGGACAAGAGCATAACGCTGCTGACCAACAAGGCCAAGGCCAGAACCACCGTGAACAATTTGTTAGCCATGGCACGCTTGAGCAGCCTCTGGTAAGCCTTGACGATGGCGTCGAACGCCGTGTCGATGCCGGCCTCCAGCTTGCGCAGCAGGGCTGGCTTGCGCGCCAGTTCGTCTTTCTTGAGAATCAGCGAAGACAACCACGGCACGATGAACACAGCCACCAAGGCCGAGGCGCCCAGCGCAAAGACGATGGACAGCGACAGGTCATTCATGACAATGCCGATGATACCGGTCAAAAACAAGAGCGGCGCGAAGACGCAGATCGAGGTGGTGGTCGAGGCCAGAATAGCGCCGCCGACCTCGTGAGCGCCTTTCAGGGCCGCCGCCCGCTTGTCGCCGGATACCCGGAAGTGGTTATAGGTATTCTCCAGGATGACGATGGAGTTGTCGACGATCATGCCGATGGCCACCACCATGCCGGACAGCGACAGCAAGTTAAGCGAGCGGCCGGTGATATACAGGCCCATGATGGTAAACAGAATGGACAGCGGAATGGAAATGGAAATGATAATGGTGGCGCGCAGGTCGTGCAAGAAAATCAGGATGATGATGACCGTCAGAATCAGCCCCGACAGACCGGCCTCGAAAACCGTGGCCAAGGATTGTTGGGTGGTCTCGGCCTGGTTGCTGACTATCGAATAGCCGACTACGCCGTGCGTCTCGGCCTTGATCTGCTCCAGGGCCAGGATGGCGGCGGCGGCAATGGCGATGGTGTCGCCGTCGTCGCGCTTCAGCACGTCCAGCATCAGGTAATTCTGGCCGCCGGAACGGATCATGATGTCCGGCTCCTCGCTCTGCACCTGGATGGTGGCTACATCCTTCAGATAGATGTAGGAGCCGTCGCTGAAGCCGATGGTCATGTTCTCCAGTTCCTGCAAGTCGGAAAAGGCGCCTTGGGTGGTGAAGGACATTTCACGGCTACGGTACAGAGCGTTGCCCGAAGGCACGTTCAGGTTGTTATATCGCAGGGCCTCATAAATTGACAGCGCTGAAATCTGTCGGGCCGCCATCTCTTCGGTATTGAGCCTGATGCGCACCTCGCGGCCAATGCCACCCACCACGTTAATCTTGGAAACGCCAGCGATGCGGGCGATAGCCGGACTGACGTTATTCTCGATGTAGTCGGTCAGGTTGATCAGGTCCATGCTGCTGTCAATACGCACCGAGAAAATGGGCAGGAAGCTGGAAGCCTCCATAATATAGATGACCGGCGCGCCTTCGATATTTTCCGGCAGCTGGTCGAGGACGCCGTTGATTAACTCGCGAATCTGGGGCAGCTTCTCGTGGACATTGACGTTGTCCTTAAACTCCAGCGAAACCAGGGAATAGGAATCGGCGCTGCTTGATGTCAGGTTGGAGACGCCGGCCAGGGTGGCCAGCTGGTTTTCCAGGATGCGCGAGATATCGCGCTCCACCTCGCGGGCGCCAGCGCCCGGATAGACAGTAACGATGACAGCACCAGGTAAACCGACCGGCGGTATCATCTCCGAATTCATGGACAGGCCGGCGATGACGCCGAAGACCAGCAGCATCAGGAGGATGATGCCGACGATGGCCGGATGGTTAACGCCGAAATCCGACAGCTTCATGGATCCTGCCTTCCGAGCACTTGGCGGACCGGCGCGCCGTCGTAGACGAAGTACTGGCCTTCGATGATGAAATCATAACTAGCGTATTCTTCGGGAACCAGGAAGGCATCGTCGGCGCTGGACGACGGAACGAAGCCTATCGGCTGGGCCAATCCCTCATTCACCCGCCATAAGGTATTGCCGCCCGAAAGGGCTTCAAACGGCAGATAAAGGACGTCGGCCCAGCGCTCCAACTGGAAGACCATCGAGATGAACATGCCTGGCCGCAGCAAACCGCGGTTATCGTCGATGCTGATGCTGGTCTCGAAATTCTTGGTCTCGGCCGACACGAAAGGACTGATGGTGCGGATGCGACCAGTGTAGTGCAGGCCGCCTGAGGTGGTGATGGTGATGGGCAAGTCGGCGCGCCGCTCCTGAAACAACGGGTAATATTTTTCCGGGATGCGGGCCCGCACCACCAGATCGTCCAGGTCGCCGATGGTGACCAGCGGCCGCTCCGGCGCGGCGATAGAGCCGACGCTGAGGTGGCGCATCAACACCACGCCGTCGACCGGGCTCTTGACGCTGGCGTAATCCAGCTGTAGGCGGGCCAGCTCGTACTGGCTGGCGTAGGCGTCGTACTGGCCGCGCGCCTGGTCGAGATTCTGCTGGCTACTGACGCCGGACTGGTAGAGCTGAAGCACCCGGTCGTAGCTGGACTTGGCGGCGAAGTAGGCCGCCTCGGCCTGGCGCAATTGCAGCTCGTAGCGGGCCGATTCGATGCGGCCGATGATCTGGTCCTTGCGGACGTGGTCGCCGGCGTCAACGAACAGTTCCTGCAGGATGCCGGAAACCAGCGGCAATACCGTCACCATGCTTTCGGACTCGACGTAGCCGTTGAGCTGCAGCGTGCGCTCCTGGTCACCCCGTATCGGCTGGAGGGTGCGCACCGGAATGGGTGGCTGCTCGGCCACCACCGCCACCCGATTGTCAACCAAATTCTTGAACACCAAAGCGGCGACAATAATGACCACCGGCACCAGCCACTTAAGCAGCCTGATCAATTTAACAATCGTCTGGTTCACGGTGTACCTCCCTGGACGGCTAGGCTGTCAGCTTCGCCACTACCATAACCGTCTGTGCTAAAAATGGGTGAATCCTGAAGCGCGATGAAGCCCTGTTCACTCAAGATGCCGCGAATGACAGCCCGCAGCGAGTCCTTGAGCAGGTCGATTTTGCTGAAGGGTATGTCCTCGAACTCGTCGATCAGCAAAAAGCCCTCAACGATATTGATGAATATCCAGGCCAAGCGCTTGGTTTCGAATTCTTGGCGGATCAAGTGGCTGCCATGGGCTTCCTGAACGATCTGCTGGATGAACAGGCGCAGCCGCTCGCGTAACTCGCGCTTCATCTCATTGATACGGCGGTCGATCTTGAGTTTTTGGCGTGGGCGCAACATGTTATTACCCAGGTGCATCTTGGCAAAGCCGCGCGACAGAATCAGGTTGATCTTGGTAACGAAGTCCAGCGTCGGGTCGTTGACAATACTCGCCAAGTCGGTCAGGAAGTGGTATATCCACTGGTTGGCGACTTCTTCGGCCAGAG
Organism: Spirochaetes bacterium GWB1_60_80; assembly: GCA_001829185.1. Lineage (GTDB taxonomy): Bacteria > Spirochaetota > Spirochaetia > Treponematales > UBA12059 > UBA12059. The sequence continues at coordinate 256,311 of MIAR01000032.1, read as the reverse complement.
TGAACTTGTTGTCGAAATAATTGTAGACTGTCTTGCGGCTGACGCCGGCGGCATCGGCGGCCGCGTCCATCGACAAGGCATCAATACCACTTTCCTGGATAAGCAGCGTGGTGGCATCGATGATCCGATCCTTAGTGGCATCTGGCATGGCTGACTCCATCTTTACACAAATTAAACGTATATTGTGTAATATGTCACAAGCCTGAACAGAATTCAAGCCACCATTACACAAATTTCAGGATAATTGTGTAAAATTTCAGATGGGTTTTACAGACTTGCTTGCCAGAAAGCCTCCCGCCGGGTACACTAGCAGGGTGTTGAAAAACGCGGATGCGGCTTTTCAACACTTCAAAAGCCGGTACAATTACGCAGCATAGCGCAAGCTATGCGAGGAATTGTTAAGGTTGTTGAGAAAGCAACCGGCTTTTTCAACAACCTGCTAGTGCCTGGCGCAGGCCGTTATCCGGACTAGCCAAAGAGAGGGAGCAGTCATGAACCTGGAATTGGTACCACTGCACTGGACCAAGGATGCCAATATCATCATCGGGCAGTCCCATTTCATCAAGACCGTCGAGGACATTGCCGAGATTATCGCCAATAGCGTGCCAGGAGCCACTTACGGCCTGGCCTTCAACGAGGCCTCCGGCCCCTGCCTGGTCCGAACGGCTGGCAACGATGACGGCTTGATCAAGGACGCCAGCGACTGTGCCCTAGCCAGCGGCGCCGGACATTGCTTCTTCCTGGTGCTCGGCGACGGCCTCTATCCTATCAACCTACTGGACCGCATCAAAGCCTGCCCGGAAGTCTGCCATATCTTTTGCGCCACCGCCAATCCGCTGCAGCTGATCGTGGCCAGCAGCGAACAAGGCGCCGGCATCCTGGGCGTCATCGACGGCGGCTCGCCCAAGGGCATCGAGACGGAAGCCGACAGGGCCTGGCGCCTGTCCTTTTTACGCAAGATCGGGTACAAATTCGGCTGAGGCGCCGCTGCGCGGCCTACGCGTCCGCCAGGCGGTCACCAGCCGCCAATGACAAATACGAAACTAAATGAGGAGCAATTGATATGAACGTAGCAGGCAGCAAGATTGCCTTTATCGGTACCGGCGTCATGGGCGCCAGTATGGCCGGGCACCTGCAAAAAGCCGGCGCGCAGCTGACCGTGTACAACCGCAGCCCGGAAAAGGCCACCGCCCTGTTGAGCGCCGGAGCCAGCTGGGCCGCCACCCCCGCCGAGGCGGCCAAAGGCGCCAACTTGGTCTTTTCCATGGTCGGCTACCCGGCCGACGTCGAGGCTATCTACTTCGGCCCGCAGGGTATCCTGGCCGGCGCCACGGCGGGTACCATCCTAGTCGACCATACCACCAGCGACCCGGCCCTGGCCAAACGCATCGCCGAGGCCGCTGCCGCCCGCGGCCTACCGTCGCTGGACGCCCCGGTCTCCGGCGGCGACCTGGGCGCCCGCAGCGCCAGCCTGACCATCATGGTCGGCGGCGACCAGGCGGCCTTCGACGCCGTCCTGCCCTTCTTTGAAGTCATGGGCAAAACCGTCATCCTGCAAGGTCCGCCTGGCAGCGGCCAGCACACCAAGATGGCCAACCAGATCGCCATCGCCGGCACGTTGGCGGCGTCGGTCGAGGCCATCATCTACGCCGAAAAAGCCGGCCTGGAACCGCGCCGCGTCCTTTCCAGCATCGGCGGCGGCTCGGCCCAGAGCTGGCAGCTGCAGAACATGGTGCCCCGCATGCTGGACGGTAATTTCGAACCCGGCTTCTACAGCAAGCACTTCCTCAAAGACCTCCGCATTGCCCTGAACGCCGCTAAGGCCATGCCCGTCAAGCTGCCCGTCCTGGAATTGGCCGAGCGCTTCTTCACGCAAATGGCCGAGCAAGGCTACCAAGACAAGGGCACCCACGCCCTGTACCTTCTGTACAAGGACGGTGTGCTGTAATGATGGCCGACGGCGCCGCCCCGCCCGCCCGCCCGCCTTATAGCCGACTGTTTTCATCAGCCCCGGAGGCCATCGTCCAGGACGGCAAGTTCCAGTACGGCTGCTACGACGGCCCGGCCCGTCGGGCCAACATGCTGGACGTGGAGCGGCCTTATCATTACCCGGTGCCGCGCTGGGTTAAGGCCCTGCGTTGCAAGGAATGGCGGGCCTTCCAGGCCGGCAACAAGCGCTGGTTTTTCTTCACCGCCCTCTACGAAGCCAAAACCTTCAGCGCCGCCATGTTCTACCTCTGGGACCGCCAGGAACGCCAGATCTATCAAATCAAACGCCTGCTGCCGGCAGTCAACTTCGGCATCGGCGAATGCCTGGACGGCGAGCGCATCGGCTACCAGAACCGCCACTCGGCCATCAGCTACAAGACCGATCTCTCCGGCGGCCTGATCAGCGTCGAAGCCAGCCGCTCGCGCCACCATGGCCTGACGCCCTTCAAGCTGTCCTTCCAATTCAGCTACAACACCCGCCAGGCCGCGCCCTCCACCGTCTGCCTGCCCCTCGGCCTGAACCGGGCCATGTACTCCACCAAGGTGCTGATGCCGATGCGCGGCTGGCTGGAACTGGGCGAAGAGCGCTTCGAGTTCGACGGCGGCGACGCCATGGGCATCATGGACGACCACAAGGGCCTCTACGACTACCGGATGCGTTATGATTGGGTAACCGGTTTCGGCCTGGACGCCAAGCGCCGGCGCGTCGGCTTCAACCTGACCAACAACCAGGTGAAGGACCAGTCGCAGTACAACGAGAACGTCCTCTGGATCAACAGCCGGGTCTTCCCGCTGCCGCCAGTCACCATGACCCGGCCGCAAGGCCCCGACGGCGTCTGGCACATCCAGGACACCGAGGGCCTGGTCGACCTGTCCTTCAAACCGGAATTCCTGAACCCGCTCCAGGTCAACGCCATCGTAATAGCCAGCAATTACCACGGCCCCTTCGGCAGCTTCGACGGCCTGCTGCGCACGCCGGACGGAGCGGAAAAAATCGACGTCCGCAAATTATACGGCATGGGCGAACAAAAATACCTGCGCGCGTAATTTTTTTTTATAGCGACCAGGGTAGCAGGTTGGGCAATGACCAAACCTGCGGAAAGGCAGGCATGGAAACTTTTGAATCATTCGTCGAGCGGATCTTCGGCGGCGATCTCTTGATCAACGCCGTCATCAGCGGCCAGCACCGGAAGGATGCCGCCGCCACCACGAAAATAAACATTCGCCGGGTGTGCACCGGTGGCAGCTACTTCTACCAGTGCGAAAGCCTGCGGCAGCAGCAAAGCTTCCACGAGAACCTGCCCGGTGCCGCGGCCGCCGCCAAAACCCTGGCCTGGCTCAAGGAAGACTTCCGCCAGGGCATGTTCTTCTGCGCCGACGCCGATTACCAATGGCTGGTCTCCAAAAAAGGCGTTTTCAGCTGCGTGCGCAAGGCCGCCAGCCGCCCGGACGCCACGCCGGACCACAACCGGAAAAAGCAGTACTTGCTGCCGGAAGGCCAGGCCGTGCCCTGGATGGTCGACGCCGGCATCATGCGGGCCGACGGCTCCATCGTCAAAAGCAGTTATCATAAATTCCGCCAGGTTAACCGCTACCTGGAGTTCATCGAGGACGTGCTGCCGCAGCTGCCCACCGGCCGGCCGCTGCGCATCGTCGACTTCGGCTGCGGCAAGGCGGCCCTCAGCTTCGCCCTCTACGACTGGCTGACCACCCATCAGAAAAGGCAAGCGGTCATCAGCGGCCTAGACCTGAAGGCAGACGTCATCAAGCAGTGCGCCGCCCAGGCTCGCAAGCTGGGCTTCGATGGGCTCAGCTTTGCCCAGGGCGACATCGCCGGCTGGCAGCTGGCGGAACAGCCCGACATGGTCATCTGCCTGCATGCCTGCAACACCGCCACCGACGCCGCCCTGGCCCGGGCCGTGGCCTGGCAGACCGAAGTCATCCTGGCCGTCCCTTGCTGCCACAAGGAACTGATCCAGGCCATCAAGGTGGACGGGTTGGCGCCCATGCTGCAATACGGCCTGCTGCGCGACCGCTTCGGCGCCATGGCCACCGACACTCTGCGCGCCTTGGCCCTTGAAGTAATGGGCTATAAAACCCAAATCTGCGAATTCATTGACATGGAGCATACACCCAAAAATATTCTGATCCGCGCCGTACGCCAGTCGGCGGCAGCAACTGACACCGCCATGCCGGCCATTCAGGCGGCGGCCCGGCGCTACTTGGCCTTCCGCGCCGCCCTCGGCGTCCAGCCCTGGCTGGAAAGCGCCCTAGGACCAGAGTTCGCCAGCCGCTTGGCGACAGTGGCCGTCCCGACCGACGTGCCTGCGGCCCAGCCCGGCCAGTCCTGAGCGCCGATGCTGCACAGCGACATCCTGATCATCGGCGCCGGCCCAGCCGGCCTGATGGCCGCCATCCAGGCCAAGACGACGGCCCCGGCGGCCACCGTCCGCATCCTTGAAAAAGGCCCGCGCCCCGGCCGCAAGCTGATCGTGGCCGGCTCCGGCCAGTGCAACTTTACGCACGCCGGCCCGGTTGATTCTTTCCTCGGCCGCTTCGGCGGCGGCGACAAGGCAGCGGGCGACCCGGATGACGACGGTCAACGCTCCCCGGGGTCAGCCGGCCGTTTCCTGCGCCCCTCTCTCTACGCCTTCCCGCCGGAAGATTTCATCACCTGGTTGGCTGAACGCGGCGTGCCGGCGGTGCTGGACGAGAGCAACGGCAAGTACTACCCGGCCTCGCGCCGCTCGCTGGACGTACTGGAAGTCTTCCTGGCCGAACTGCGCCGGCTGGCCGTACCGATTGAACTAAACGCCGCCGTCGGCCAGGCACGGCGCGATGGGGATGCGGCCGGTGGCTTCGTGGTGACCGATACGCGGGAGGACTTCGCCGGCGAACTTCTGATCATCTGCTCTGGCGGCCACACCTACCAGCTGACCGGTTCGGCTGGCGACGGCTGGAGCCTGGCCCGCTCGCTCGGGCACAACGTCACCGAGATCGGGCCGGCCCTGGCGCCGGTGCACGTCGCCAAGTTCAAGTGGGTGGACTGCGCCGGCGTCAGCTTCAAGCGCTGGCCGATCGAGATCCGCCGCGCCGGCCGGGTGGTGGCACGCAACCGCGCCGACCTGCTTATCACCCATACCGGGCTGTCCGGCCCGGCCGTCATCGACGCCTCGCGCTGGATACGGCCCGGCGACGAGATCGTCGTGCCGCTGGGCGACTTCGGTACGGCTCAGGACGCCGAGAGCGCATTGCTGGAACTGTCCGGGCGGCACCCCAAGCGGCTGGTGCGCAGTTTACTGGCCGAGTTGTGCGCCGCCGACCGCCTGGCCGACCACCTCTGCGTCCAGCTGGCCCTGCCGGCCGACCTGCGCGCCTCCAGCCTGGACAAGGAAAGCCGCCGCAAACTCAGTCTGGCCCTGGCCGGCAGCGTTTTCCCGGTGGGGAGCCTCGGTGGGCTGGATGAAGCCATGGCCAGCCGCGGCGGCGTACGCCTGGACGAGATCGACCCCAAGACCATGGCCTCAAGACAATTGCCCGGTCTCTATTTCGCCGGCGAGGTGCTGGATGTCGATGGCGACTCCGGCGGCTTCAATATCCAGGCCGCCTGGTCCACCGGCGCTCTGGCCGGCCGATCCGCTGCCCTGGCTTGGCTCAGCTCCCCAGAAAATCCCGTACCAGCCGATTGAATTCATCCGGCCAATCGCGCTGCGTCCAGTGGCCGCAGCCGTCCATGATTTCCAGGCGGATGGCCGGGTTGATGGCCTTGGCCTCGCGGGCCGCCGCCAAAGGCACCAGACTGTCGGCCCCACCGTGGACTATCATCACCGGCATCTGCAATTCGCCCACCCGATCCACTAGCACCGTGCGTAAGCCGCTTTTCTGCAGCTCATGCCGCTGCCAGCTCTGGAAGGCCAGGCCGACGTCCGGCTGCCGCATGGCGGCGCTGACCTGGTCGACCAGGCGCTCGGTGATGGAACCGGGCCGCTTGAGGATAGTCTGCAGACTCCAGGCGGTGCGACTGCGCCGCTTCCGCGCCCAGGCGTAACTCCAACGCGTCAGGGCCGGCCATTTGACGAAGCAGTACGACAAAAAGTGCCAGGGCGCCTTGCGCTGCAGGCCGTAACTGCCCACCAACACCAGCCGTTCCACCCGCTTAGGATGGGTCAGGGCGAACAGCAGGGCCGCGCCGCCGCCCATCGAAATGCCGACCAGGCTGGCCTGTACCACGCCCAGACCGTCCATCAGCCCGACTAACAGTCGGCTGTACAAATCCAGGCTGGACACCCCCGGGGCGGCCTGGCTCTGGTCATAGCCCGGCCAATCGAAGGCATAGACCCGGTGGCTGGCCGCCAAAGCCGGCAGCGTATCGCACCACGATAGTTCGGCCGAGTCGACGCCGCCGCCATGCAGCAGGAAGACGACCGGAGCCGGCTTCGGGCCAGCCTTTGTCGGGCCAGCCTGCCAACCATGCAGGCGCAGACCTTCCACCTCTTGCCAGAGCTCCACAACAGCTTCTCGATCCATACGTGCCTCCTCTAGGATTGTACTAGTAATTTAGTACAACCGCAACTCAAAAGGCCCAGCTAAGCTTTGGCATTCAGTCATTTTTGCGTTACAATGAAAGCAGTCGTTTGTTTTTACAAGCGCCCCTTGGAAGACTCCCGTAGCCTTCCAAGGTGTATCATCTTTTCCCGGCGGGAGTAGAGGCTGGCCAGCAGGTCGCCCACCCGAGTAGCCGACAGGAGTTTCCGATGCTGGATTTCATCATTAAAGGCGGTTTGGTTCTGTGGATCATCATGGCCCTGTCGGTTGTTGCCGCCATCATCATTATCGAGCGTATCCTATACTTTCACCGCATCAATGTCGACGAGGAAAAGCTATTTCAGCGCGTCAAAGCTTCCATAGAAAAGGGTCACTACGACGAGGCCATGTCGATCTGCGACAACAACCTGTCGCCGCTGTCGGCGCTGATGAAGGTCGGCATCGAACATCGCAGCTACCCGCAGAGCGTCCAGAAGGAAGTCCTCAAGGACGCCGCCAACCAGGAAGTGCCGCGGCTGGAGAAGAACGTTTCCATCCTCGGCACCATCGCCCATATCGCGCCGCTCTTGGGGCTGCTCGGCACCGTCACCGGCACCATGAAATCATTCGGCGTACTCGGCCGCTTTGGCGCGGTTACCGACCCGTCCATCCTGGCCAGCGGCATATCCGAAGCCCTGATAACCACCGTCGGCGGCATCATCGTGGCGGTTCCGGCCGTAATTTTTTATAACCTCTTGGTCACCAAGGTAAACCTGATCCTCATCAAGATGGAATACCAGGTAAACACGCTCATCCTGATGATCGCCGCCGGCCGCAAGGAGCCAGCGCGGCGCGACGAGATCAAGCCGGTGCGCGCGCCAAGGGAAAGCGAATCATGATCATCGAGCGCCGCCTCAAACCAAACATCATGGTGGACCTGACGCCGCTGATCGATGTGGTCTTCCAGCTGGTTATCTTCTTCATGATATCCAGCACCTTCAAGACCGCGCCTGGCATCGACCTTACCCTGCCTGACTCCAGCACCGCCGCCGTCATCACCGTGGCCGAACTGACCGTCTCGGCCACGGCGGCCGGCGACGTCTACATCAACAAGGTGCTGACCAACGCCCAAGGCGCCGCCGCCGTCATCGCTTCGGAAACGGCCGGCAAGGACCCGGCCAGCCTACAGGTGAGCCTGTCGGCCGACAGCGATGTGCCTTACCAAGTGATAGTCCAGCTGCTTGACGCCCTGCGCCAGAATGGCATCGATGCCGTTGGCCTGGTTACCAACCAGCCACGACCCGAGGCGCCATGACGCCGCTATCGGCCGCCGCGCCTCTTCCTGGCGACACGACTCACCCGGGGCGCCGTGCCTGGTCCCGCGAAGCGAAGCTCCGGCACCAAGACAGGCAGCGTGCTTTAACCGCCGTCGTTGTGGTGTTCACCGTCTACTCGATAAGCTTGTTGGCTATCCTGGTAGCCGGCTTCCTGCGTCCGATCGAATTGACCAACATTAGCGGACCAGTGGTTATTCGGCTGGGCCATCCGGAAGGCGCGGACGAAGTAAACGCCGTATCGGAAGCCGTGGAACCGCCCCCGCCGGCCGTCGAAGCGCCGCCGGAACCGGAAACGCCGCCCCCGGCGGAAATCACGCCACCCGAGCCGACCACCCCACCGCCAACGCCCCAGCCAACACCGGTGCCGGTTCAGCCGACCACCCCAGTCTCGGCTCCGCCGGTTCGGCCAGTCACACCAAACACCCCAGCTCCCACCCAGCCGCCGACGCCGCCAGCTCCAGCCCCGCAGCCGGTCGTCATCGCTCGCGGCGAGGAAGCCGGCAATTCCTACGACCTGATGGTGGAAGGCGGCGCCGGCGTAGTCAGCGCCAGCGGCATGATTCCGATAAACTTGTTCATGCCTCTGCCGTACGAGCTACCACTGAGCCTATACGAGGCTATCCCCGATAAGCTTGGTTTGGATAACACGGCCGCCGAACGCCGGACAACCTTTACCCGCGTCTACGAACGCACCAGCCTCGGCTGGCGCCTGATTAATAACCAACAGCCGGATTACAACAGCCGCATCCAACTCTGGCCTATCCTTGAGGACGCCCACTACGACCTAGCCAACGCCGAATACAAGATGGACAAAAACCTGCGCCCGGTGGTGGTGGTATTCTCCATCCTGCCCGCCTCGCAAGGTGCCCGGCTGGTCGACATTTCGTTGCGCTCCAGCTCCGGCTATAGCGACATCGACGAAGCGGTGCTGGAGGCCTTACGCCGGGCCAGCTTCAGCAACAATAGCGACCGCCGCATCAGCGGCACCTATACCTACCGCTTCTGATCTTTCCGCCCGCATCGTCATTCCAGCCACAGAACGGTGGCGCGCTCCGGCGTCAGCCAGCGTTGCGCCAACTCAATCATTTCCGGCACCGAGTACTGGTGGGTCAGGCTGTAGGGGCCACCCTTGACGAAGGCCAAAAAGACATTGTAGACGTCTTCGTCGGACTTGAAATCCTCCGGGCTGGTCAAACTAAAGCGGTGACGGTAGGGCTCAAAACCGGCAGCGGAAGACAAGGCGCGAATTTCTTCCATTACAATCGCCAACCAATCACGACTAGCGTCGTCCGGCCGGAAACTGATTACTAGCTCGGCGCGATCGTGGAAGGGATAGGGATAGTTGACATCGCAGGCCACGTAATAGGTAGCCGATAGCTCCTCGCGGATGCGCGCGAAAAGCCGCTCCGACAGAACCGACGTCAAGCCTTCCAAAGCGGCGGCATCGTTGGTATCCCGAAGCGGTATCAACCATTGGATGCGCACAAAATCGTTATTGTCCCCGACGGCCGGCTGGGAGTAACGCGCCACCGGCAGGCTGGGCGCATACTGACCGAGTCTATCGCGGCTGGCCGCCACCGGCAGTACGCCGATCCAGGTATTGAGCATGGCCCGCACCCGGTCCGGCTCGAAATTGCCAACCACGACAAAGCTGAAATCGGCGGCATTGCCGAAACGGCGCTGCCAGGCCGCGCTGACTTGGTTCGCGGTCAGGCGCGAGACGGCGGCGGCGGTGAGCGCCGGTATGGCTGTCGGGTTCAGACTGGCCTGGGCGGCGTTCAACAGCTGGACATCGGCCAGGCGCTCCTGGCGGCGCAATTCCTCGGCGTAGGCGGCAATGGCCCGGTTGACCAGGGCTGGGTCGGTCGGCCAGCCGGTAAACAAGGCGTGGACCAAACTGAACAGCTCGGCCAGATTATTACGGCTACCCCATACCTCAATCAATTCCTCATAATCATTGAGGATAAAATTATAATCAGTTCGGGTGGTGGCGAGAAAGGTGGTTAGGATGGCGGGATGGACCGACGCCAGGCCGGAGTTGGTCAGGATACCCGGCAAGGCCAACGCGGCCAAGCTGGCTTCCCGGCCCAGCGCGAGGTCGGCGCTGGCTCCGCCCGGTGACCAAGCGGCCAGATAAATGGCATCGCCATCGCCGCCGGTGGGTCGCATGAAAACCGTGGCGCCATTGGACAGGACCAGGCGTCGGCCGTCCATCACCGTCTTGCTCTCACTGGTAATCCGGGCGCTGGCCGGGCGCGGTCGACCCAGACCCTCGGTCGGGGTCGGCAGGCTGAGCCGGCTGGACGCGGCCGCCGGGCCGGAGCTGGTCGTGACTGAACCCAAGGTACCGGAAGCCGGCCAGCCAGCGGCCGACATTATTTGGCTAGCGAAAAAGGCGGCCAGCTCGGCCACGGATCCGGAAAGAGCCGCTGGCTCGGACGAGTGCGGGGCCAGGATGGATAACAGACCGTGGGTAAAGTCAGGCAAGTCGTCGGCTTGAAGTCCCAGGGCGGTGGCCCGACCTTGCTCAAACAAATCGCTCAAGTCTGATTCCAGCTTCTCGATCTGGCGGCGATTGGGAATCACATCGCCCCACAGAAAGGCTTTCTGGGCCTCGTCGGTAAACGCCGATGCGCTCGGGTCGTAGTGGTTCATGTTATTGATGCCCTCGAACACGCCATATTCCTGCTCGATGCGCGATGCGCCGTTGCGGGCAAAATACTGGAGTTCGCGGGCGATGGATTCGAGGGCGGCGCGCTCCTCACCCGGCGTGACGGAGAATTCCAGGATAAAGGTATGCGTTCCACCCCAATCCTGATATGAATTCCAGTCACTGTACAGCCATGGCACCAAACCCTGCTGGCTGAGCAGGCTCAAGCGCAGGCCAAGCGCATATTCGGTGGCCTTAATGCGCAAGTATTGAGTATAGCGCCTGGTATCGATGATTGGCGGCCGTTCGCGGCGCCACGACAGACGCAAGAGGGTACGCCCCAGCCCGTCATCCACGGCCGCCAGGCTGAGCATGCCACTGGCCAAAGAATCCGGTTGGGAAAAGCGGCTGGCCGGCGCTACTGGATGGTTGCCGGCTGGAGTGGCCACCGCAGTGCCGGCGGACGTGGCGGCAGCGCCCTGGGCCTGGGCAATAACGGCTCCGAGCGTCGTCCGGCCGCTGCCGCCTTGGACGGCTGTCGGGCTAGTAATAGGACTAGGGCTGGTTCGGACGCTGCTGTGGCTACGGCCATCGGGCGAGCGGAAACGTTCCTGCAGCTCAGCCAAAACCGCCGGAGCGTCAACCACGCCGCTGACGATGACAGCCATCAATTCCGGCCGATACCAGGTCCGGTAGAAAGCGCGCAGGCTGTCCGGCGTGGCCGCCCGGATGGACGCGATGGTACCAAGCGGGTCGACATCGGTATAGCGCTGTCCACCGTACATGACATTGTCCTCAAGCTGTGTCCAGTAGTCATCCGCGGAATTGTACTCCCGCATCTCGCCCAGGACGACGCCTTTCTCCAATTCAACCTGCTCCGGCTGGAACGACAGCTGGTAAGCCCACTCGTAGAGCACCCTGACTCCAAGTTCGAGGCGGTTGGATACATTGATGGGCAACTCAAACAGGTAAATCGTATCGTCGGCGCCGGTAAAGGCATTACTTTCCAGCCCGCGACGATTGTCGATGGTGGCAAGATATTGGTCAAAACCACGCCCCGGGTAAGACGGCGTACCGTTGAAGGCCATGTGCTCGACAAGATGGGCGTAACCGCGCTGCTGCTCGGTTTCCATAGCCGAGCCGACGGCGACCAGCAAGCGGAAACAGACCCGGTCATCCGGATCTTCGGACGCACGAATGAAATATGCCGTACCGTCGGGCAAGTAGCCGGAAGAAAGCCGGTTGTCGTTGGCCAACGGAACCACTGCTTGTCCAAACAAGCATACCGCCAGCAACCATAGCAGAATAGGCAGAAGTTTGTGTTTCATTAAAATAAATGTACTACAGTACTCGCCGAAAAGCCAGCCGGACTCTCCGCCCCGGACGGCGCCGTCGCCTCGACGCAGACGGCGTCTGAGCTTCAGCGAAGACGCCGTCTAAACGCTAGTGAAGACGCACCCAGCGGAGGATTTCCCGGAAGCTGTGGCGTTTGCCGCTCATCAGGATGCCGGTGCGGAAAATCTTGGCCGCCGCGATGGACAGCCCGTAAATGGCCAGCACCAGTAGGCCAAGGCAGAGGCCGATTTCCCACCAGGCCGGCTCCGATACCAGCAAGCGCACCAGCATCACGATAGGACTGGTCATCGGGAAGAAAGACAGACCGACCGCCACCGGACTGTTCGGGTTCATGACGATGGCGCTGATCATGACCATCGGAATCATGAGAAAAATCAGCAAGGGCCAGGCCAGTTGGCCGAGATGCTGCTCGTCCTCGGCGGCGGCTCCCAGGGCGGCGTAGCCAGCTGAGTACAGAAAAAAAGCCAGGATGAAGAACAGCACCAGCCAGCCCATGTTGACCATGCTGACGGCCGCTGGCAAGGCGATACCCAAAGCCGGGCCAAGCAGGCGGATGGCCAGGCCAGCCATACCCATCCAGACGCTATACTGCAAAAGGCTGGCCAGCCCCAGGCCAATGATCTTGCCAAGCATCAACTGCTTGGCTGACACGCTGGAGAGCATGATTTCGACCGTCTTGACAGTCTTCTCGAGCACCACCGAGCGGCCGATCATTTGGCCGTACAGCAGCACCGTCATGTAAATGAGCATCACGAAACCGAGCGACGTGAACATTAGCCCCATGAAATCGTCGTCGCCCTTTTCCTCTTCGCTCAGGTTGGCACCCAGCTGGATGACCTGAAAGCCCGGTGCGGCCAACAAGCGCTCAATCTGGTCGGCTGGAATGCCAGCCTGGCCAATGCGTTGGCGGGTGGCGATGGCCGACAGCACGGCTTCGGCGCTGCCGAAGATAACAACCTCGGTACCGCTCGACGAGTAGTAGCTGGCGCCCTGCTCCGGCCAGGTCGGCGGCACTACCAGCAAGCCGGCATAATCGCCAGCCACCACGCCATCCTTGCCAACAGCCTCATCGCTCAGGCTGGCCAGGGTCATGCCCTGCTGGCTGAAACTCTGCTGCAAGGCCGCCTCCACTAGCGGATTGGAAACCACCAGCGCCAGCGGCTTGCCGGAGGTCATCATGGCCGGGTCGCTGGATATTAACCCTGGCAGGATGGTGATGGCCAGGATCAGGAAGGGTCCCAGTATGGTCATGATGACGAAGGTCTTGTTGCCGGTCGCGGCCCGGAATTCGCGTTTGACGATAGCCAACAGCTTACGCATTGAGATCCTCCTGGGCAGCGCCCACCAAGCGGATGAAAATGGAATGCAGGCTGGGCTCGAGTTGTTCGAAGCGCCGCACTTTGACGCGGCCGGCCAAGGCGCAGTACAGCTTGTCCGTGTCTTCGTAGTCAGCCAGTTCCACCTCCAAGGCGCGCGGGAACTGACGGCAGGCTTTTACGAAAGGCAGGCCGCTGACGAAGGCGGCATCGCCGTCGAACTCGATGCGCACCGTCGGGCTGCCATAGCGCTGCTTAACCTCGGCCAGGCTGCCGCTGAGCACCTCGCGGCTTTTATTGATTATGAGAATGCGCTCGCAGATCTTCTCGGCGTGGTCCATGATATGGGTAGAGAATAGGATGGTCTTGCCGGCGCGCTTCAATTCCAGAAAGGCTTCCAGCAACATGTCCTGCGACATCGGATCAAGGCCGGAAAAGGGCTCGTCGAACAGCAGCACATCAGGATCGTGCGCCACGGTGCCAATGAACTGGACCTTCTGAGCCATGCCCTTGGACAACTCGTCTACTTTACGCTCTTTCCAGTCGGCGATGTCGAAACGCTCCAGCCAGCGGTCGATACGTTGGGCGCTGGCCTGGCGGTCGCCGCCTTTGACCTCGGCTAGGAAGGTCAGCAGATCGCCGACCTTCATCTTTTTGTACAAGCCGCGCTCCTCGGGCAGGTAGCCGATGCGGTTCTTGTCGGCCTCGCAGAGCGGTCGGCCGTCCAGCAACACCTGGCCGGAATCCGGCGCAATGATATTCATGATCATGCGGATAGTGGTCGATTTACCGGCACCATTCGGCCCGATCAATCCGAAAATCTCGCCTGGCTTGGCGGCAAAGCTGAGCTTGTCGACCGCCCGGACCGAATCGTAGGTCTTGACGACGTTTCTGACTTCTATCATGGAGCCTCCCTGTGTCGCCGAAACCGCACCGCGGGATGCCATCGACGGCCATCGCCCGATAGCGGCGGCGAAACTGAATCGCGAAAAATATAACGAATTGTGGGCTGATTAAGCAATACTGAAGAGAGAAAATACGGTGGCGCCAAGGCCGGTCGGTTCAACCACCAGACACCAGGTGCATGGCGTCGACCACATCACCGGCCGCGACCGCTTGGCTATCCCAGTCGGCTCGTTCTACCAGGCGGCCGTTGACGCGCACAATAATCAAGGGGAAAGTCCAACCCTTAGCCGCCAGTAATCGGCGGACGGTCAGGGTGCCGTCAGGCGCTTCGATGGTTTCCGGATTGTTGTTCAGGGTGAGCGCTAGTGTCATGTCTCGGCCTCATCAGAATCGGCGGTTTCCGGCATCGGCCCAAGCAGACGCTCCAGCACCTCGTTGGCCTGCAGGCAAGCCACCACGCCGACCCGCGGCGCCATCGGCGGCCAGGCTACGCAAACCTCGCGCTTCTCGTCGCCAATGATTACCAGTTTGCCGGAACGGCGGACGCGCAGCGCCTGGCTGTCGCCCCAGCCGGCCAAGCCACTGGCCGTAACCAACGGCAACTCGGGCAGGTAACGGAGAACCGTCTCCAGCAGCATGAGTTTCTGGTCGGCCTGGTCAAAGGCTTCCACCAGCACATCAACATTGGCAAACAGACGCAGGATTTCGTTCGGCCCCAGGCGCAGGCTATGACCACGCACCCGGACGCACGGGTCGATGCGCAGGATGTTCACGGCCAGGGCATCGACCTTGGGCAGGCCGATCTGGTCGTGGAAAAAATACTGGCGATCCAGATTGGCCTCACTGACCACATCAAAGTCGGCCACCACTAGGCTGCCGACTCCAGCGCGGGCCAGGGCGACGGCGCAGTTCGAGCCAAGGCCGCCGCACCCGGCAATGCCGACCGTCTTGCCAGCTAGGGTGGCGCGGTAAGCCTCCCGCGAATATTCCGTTGCCATGGGGCCAGTATAGCGGCAAAGCCGGCCGGCTTCAAGCGCGCGCTTGCTGTACATTCCGGGCTTGCTGACCCGACGCAAGGGTTGTACACTCATAGCATGTTGACTAACTCGTCGTCACTTTGGCCCGCCGCGCTGCTAGGCTGCCTAGTGCTGGTTATGCCGCCGGTCTTGGCCGAACCAGCCAGCCAACCGCCCAGCCAGCCAGCCCCGGCCCAAGCCTCAACCCCGGACACTCCGGCGGCCCTACCAGCCGGCCTGAGCGAGGATCCGGATGATCCGCCAGAAACAGCCTTATTCGGCACCGTCGACGCCGCAGCCGCACCGGTCTGGCGGGTAGTGGCCTGGACGGTTGGCGCGGCCGGCCTGGTCCTGAGCCTGTATGGCGTTTCCACCATCGCCCAAAGCCTGGGCCAAGACGCCAATCCCCTGACCGTCCACGGGGGGCTAGCCTTCAGCATCAGCGGCGTTACCGTAGTGGCCCTGGCCTCCGCCCTCCTGGAACTGCTGCCCTGACTCCTACCGCCGAATCAGGATAAATTCCACCCGCCGGTTCTTCCAGGCTTGGCCGGCGTCGGCGAACGGCACCAGGGGCTCAAGCCCGCCCAGTCCTACCACGCTCAAGCGCTCCGGCGCCATGCCCAGGTTGACCAAAGCCTGGCGCACCGCCTCGGCTCGCGCCAATGACAGCGGCAAGAGCTCTTGCGCCTGCTCGACGGCAAACAGCTGTGGGTCGTCGCCATGCACGGCATTAGCATGCCCCTCCACCACCACCCGATACTCGGGAAAGCGGTCAAACAGGCTGATCAACCGGCGCAGCACCGCCTCATTCTGCCGCAGCAGCCAGTCCGCGTCGACGCCATCGAGCGCGGCGGTATTTGGCGCGAAGGCGATATGCGGGATGCGGATCTTGTAGCGATCCCCTTGGCGCTGCACCAGGATATCGACCGTAAAAGGATAAACCCGCACGGCCACGCGACCCGCCCCGTCAAAGGCGCTGGCCACCAAGCGGTAATTGGCGGCCGGCTCCACTAGGCGGCCCGCCGCACCCTGCCCGTCCCAGGCCAGCGCCAGGCTGCCGCCAGCCAGCCGCTGGTCAGCGCCATACCCCGCCGCCAGCTCGGCGAAGACCGTTCCGTCCGGTGCCTCGACATGAATCCGCCACCCAGCCAAACGCTCGACCGGCCGGAAGCTGACGGTAATAGCAAACTGGTCGTTGAAGGCGTCGCCATCCGGCGAGAACAGCTCCGGCACGCCCCGCACCAGCGATTCCACCAGCGGCGCCGGGCGGCGCCAGGCCGACTCGGTCCGCAAGCCAGCCGTCAGGCTGAATTGCCAGGGCAAAGTGGCCCGCTGCGGCGTCCAGCGCAAGGCCGGACCGAAGACCAGGTAGCTGCGACCGCCCAGGCGCAGGCCAGCCTGCCAGACCAGGCCAGCCTGAAAAGCCAACGGCTGCTCAGGGTCGTCGAGCAAATAACAAGCGCCTAGCTCCAAGCCGGAGCGAAGCACCCAGGGACCACCGAGTCGGAGCCGGGCCGACAACAGCAACGCGGCGGCCGCTTCCCGATCCAGGCTGGCGTCTTGTAAGGCGCGCCAGCGGTAGGCCAAGCGCAGCTCCAGCCCAAGACCGTCGGCTGGCAGGAAATCCTCAATACCAAAGGCCATTTGCAGGCCAGCACCCCACTGGTCAGGCTGGGTCAGGCTATCCGGCAACAGCACGACCGTTTCCCAGGAGCTGAAACTCGTGAAGGCCGGCTCAGTTAAGCCTTCCTGGGCGGCCAATG
The DNA here is from genome assembly GCA_001829185.1 of Spirochaetes bacterium GWB1_60_80. GTDB lineage: Bacteria > Spirochaetota > Spirochaetia > Treponematales > UBA12059 > UBA12059. Next base: position 239,454 of record MIAR01000032.1, on the reverse strand, counting down.
GCCGGGCCGCCAGTAGGCCGGCTAACAGTACGCCCGCCAGCAGCAGCGCCGGCCGACAGCGCTGCCCGCCTGGCCTGGTCACAGCCGCATTTCCACGAAGACGCCGGCGCCCAGATTAGCCGGAAATTGCCACAGCGCCGGAATGGTCAGGCGAAAATTGCCGAACTGTAGCGCCGGCGCCAGTACCAAGTAAATAGAAAAAATCAGCGCTGTCTGTTCGCCGGTCTGCCCGCTGATCTGGATGCGCCCGTTTTCGGCTACCAAGGGCGCCAGGTAGCCCTCGACGAACATTTCCTCGTCGGCCTCGATGTTGACGGCTGACCGGCCGCTGCCCAGTACGGCGCCGCCGCCGACCAGACAGGTCAACAGGCGCAACACGCTAAAGCCGGTGGTGGCCTGCAGCCGGGTCACCAGGACCGCGCTATTGACGCCGGCCCGGACCGAAGGCTCAACCCGGATGGTGGCCGGGAAGGAATTCAAAGGGCCAGGGCCATCGGGATCGATATTGGCGGTCTGGTACATGGTGCCCGGCTCGACCACCATATTGACGGTAGTATCGAAAAAAGCCGCCACGGCGGACAACCGGAGGCCCAACCAGTCGGCCGGTCCGACCGCTACACCACCGGCCGGACCGAACAAGGTCCAGCCCAGGTTGAGGCCACCGGAAATGGCCCGCACCCCGCCAGCGCTCCCGGCGATATCGCTGTAACCCAAAAAGGCGCCGGCATCCAGGCCAGCCAAGCGGGACCACAGCCGGCCCAACGGCACCGACAACTGCGCCAGGATAGGCTGGGCGCTCAGTCCCAACGACAGGTCGTCTTCCGGGTTCAGGGCCGCCAGGCGCGCGGCCAGGTCGACCGAATAATCGTCCAGGCATAAGGCAACGCTACTGCCGGCCGATACCAGCCAGCTCTCTTGCGGCATGGCCTGTCCGGGCAGCAAACCCAGGGTAGTGGCGGCCTGGCTGAAACCGGCCATCAGCAGGGGCTTGTCGGCCAACTGCTCGATCATGGCCGCCAGCTCAAAAGCCGCGCTGCCAGCCTCGGCCGCCAGCATGGTTTCCAGCGAGGCCATGCCGTCCTGCAACTCCGGAGTGACGATCACCACCTTCAGGTCGGCATAGGCCAGCTGGAGGCTCAAGAGGCAGGAAAACACGGCCATCAAGCGATATTTCATGGTGATTTGCTCCTGCCCGTGCTACAATACCGATTGCCTACGGTGATTAGTAGCCACTGTCCCAGCGGTCATGCCGTGGCAGTCATTATAGAACCGCCTTTTTGGTTTGTAAAGGAGCCCGAAGATGAAGATCGCCCGCCATTTTTTTGCCCTGCTGGTACTGGTGCTGACCTTGCTGCTGCCGGCCTGCGATTTCGGCTTCCTGAACACCCCCCACGACAACAGCGACGCCAGCTTGCGCGTCGAGGAATCAGCCATCGACGGTGGCATCCGCTACCAGTATTTCGACGGGGACAGCCTCAAGTACTATGAAGACCATTTCATCACGGACAGCCTGACTAACCAAGTCCAGCGCTTCAATGCCGCCGGCGTCCTGCAGTACAGCTACCTCTATCAGTATGATGGTAACGACCACAAGACGCTGACCGCCTACTACGACGCCGCCAACCAGCTGGTCTGGTATCAAGCCAGCCATTACAGCGCCGGCCTGGTCAGCGCCGTGGCCGAGTACGACGCCGCCAACCTTCTGCAGTGGGCCGCCCGCTATGCCTACGGGCTTGATATCGCGCAACCCGAGTATAACCAAGTGACCATGTACGCCCGCTTCGATGGCACTGGCAACCTGGTTTCCGGCTTCACCCAGACCTGGGAAGCCGCCGAACAACCCCTGCTGAAAACTGAATACCAGGCCGCCGCGGACCGCAGCCGGTCGCGCGGCCTGCTCAGCCTGACCGCTCCTGCAGCGCCGGCGGCTGACACGTTGCCGGCCATGCCCGCGCCCGCCGACCTAGTCGCCCTGGGCGTCGTCGCCTACACCTATAACCTGTACGACACCAATGGCGCCACCGAACTGTGCTTCAACGCCGACTGGTACCCCACCAGCCTGCGGCGAGTCGACAGCCGCATTGACAACATACCAGTGAAAGTGGAATTGGAATGGGACGGAACGCGCATCGCCCGCAAGACCAGCCATTACGGCGCCATCATGGCCCTCGACGTAGCCGTCGAATACGACGCCGGCGGCTTCCCGAACCTGTTCCGCACCAGCGGCGCCGCTCTGTTGCTGCCGCTCGACTACGCCATCGTCTACGATGCCAACCGCGTACCGACGCGCCTGAACGTTTCCAGCAACGACGCCTTGCTCCACTATTTCGTCATCGGCTATGGCGGACCCGGCATCAGCCTGGCCGTCGACGCCGTCCGCGGCTTTGATCCCTTCGCCTTCACCGCCGCCCTGGACAGCGCCGAGCTGGACATCGCTCATTACGACGGCGATGACGTCCTGATCGAGACCTTCAGCTTCGCCAAGTCCGGCAACGTGGTGACGGTTACGGTGCGCGACGCCGCCGGCAATGCCACTGGCAGTTATCAGGCCAGCTATGGCGCCGACGGCCTGGCCGTGGAACTGGCCGCCTACGACGCCGCCGACACCCAACTCTGGGTCTGCCGCTATGGCTACGACGATGCCATGATGGTAGCCGAAAGCACCCTGCCCGGCGCGGACTTCGGCCGCCTGACCGAAAATTTGAAGCTGACGGATATCACCGACTTCGCTAAGGCCTTCCTGATGGATCTGCTCCTTTAAGTTGGTTCCGACCGTAACAGAATAATATCGATAAAAAAAACTTGACAAGTTCCTTCCGGTATTGGACAATTTGGTAATACCACCAACCAAGGAGTCCGGAATGAGAAAATCACTGCTCGTTATGGCCATCGCCATAGCCTGGCTAGCCAGTTGCGCCGATCCGCTGGCGCTACCACTCAACGACGTCCAAACGCCAGCTGGCCCGGTCGACCAAGCGGAACTGGACGCCGATTTCGCCGACGTGCTGGCAGCGCTCGGCAAGCCGGAAGCCGCCATTACGATGGCAGCCTTCGACGCCAAGTACGGCACCAGTCTGAGCGCTGATTTCGCGGAGCAGCTGGCGCAATCCCGCTTCGGCGGCGACAGCAATTACCCACCCCTGACAACCATGCCCTTCGCCGTCGACGGAGCGGTCTATCTTTCCGGCGGTAGCGACGACCTGGCCGGCTCGGTTATCGGCTGGGTAGCACCCAAGTCCCTACCCGGCGGTTTCTATCATGGCGCAATACTGGATCAAGCCAAATTCGACCCGAACAACCTGGACGCCCCGGCCCTGCAATCGGCTATTGCCAAAGGCGCCGGCTACGAATCGGCCAATGACTGGATGGCCAAGGTGAATGCCGCCGTCCTGAACCCCAACTTCGCCGTCAACGCCGCCCGCCTGAACCAGGCCCAGGCTACCGTCGATTACTACTGCGCTCTACCGGCCGGCCAACAGGCCTACGGCTTCTTCAAAAACTACGTTAATATTTTCAATGTCGTTACCAAACAAGACCGCTACTGGTGGTATTGCACCAAGGTGGTCTGGGAAGTCTATCAGCATTACGGCCTGGACATCGACTCGAACGACCACCGAGTCGACTTCAGCTCTTCCGGGCTCTACAGCCTGGTTTCCGCCTACTATAAAACCCTGTACTTCTGGAGCCCCAGCCGGGCCCGCGCGGCCATCGACAGCTACATCGCCGAGGCTCGCGGCAAGATCGTGCTGGCCGAGGAAATCCTGTTGTCGCCGCATTTCACCAAAGTATTCGAGGCTATTCGCAAGTGAGATCGACGCGGCGGCGGCCGACGGCCAGGGCCAACAGCCTGTTGGCGGTCAGCCTGCTGGTCGCCAGCTTGCTGACCGCCGCCAGCCTGGCCGGCTGCCAACGGGCGGCCGCCACGCCGCTCTTTGCCTTGGCCGGCAGCCTGCGTTCCTGCGCCGAGCCGTCCCAACCACTCGGTCAGCTGCCGGCCAGCGTGCGTCAACGCGCCCTGACGCGCGCCGCCGACGCCCTCTGGTACTGGAACCAAGCTGACGGCAGCCTAGTCCGCAGTGACCTGACCGGCCTGGAACAGGCGCGGTGGCCCCTGCCGGCCGGGGCCGCCTGGCTGCAGGGCAACAGCCTGCTGGCCCGCGCCGAGACCTTCGCCGACGGCCAGGGCTTTGAGTTCGCCCTCTACCGACTGGAACCGGCTACTGGCCCGCGCCGCCTGGCCGAATGGTACCTGGATTGCTTCCCCTCCGACCTGTGCTTCCTGGCCGACGGCAGCGTCCTGCTGGCCGGCGCCGACCAAGCCGACCGGTGGCAGCGGCTCTACCGGCTGTCCGGCGACGGCCGTCGCCAGGACCTGGGCCACCTCCCCCGGCAGGCCGGCTTTGTGCGGCTGGTGCCGTTGGGTGAACGGCTACTGGTTTTCGAAAGCGGTAGCCAAAAAGCTAAAGGCGACCTGACCATCCACCTGCTGGAACCCGGCCAAAGCCTGGCTGAAGCGGCTAATCTAACCTTGGCCCTGCCGGCCGATGCCCTCTGCTGGTACGGCTATGGCTTTACCTGGCAGGCCGACGCTTACCTGCCGTTCGCGCGGGCCGATGGCAGTATCGGCCTGGCCCGCTGGAACCCGGCCACCGGACAGTTGGGCATCCTGGCGGACTGCGGCGGGGTCTACCTGCCGCTCGGCGCGTCGAGCCAGGACAGCGCCTATTACTACCTGGCCTTCGACTACTATCAGGACCCAACCCGCTATCGCCTAGCCCGAATCGACGCGGCCGGGCTTGGCTTTCAGGCCTTGGAGTGAGCGCCAGCCAGACTTTACCAAGCGCCAGTCGGACTTTGCGAGGCGCCGGTTAACTGAACCAGACTGACCCAGCCAGTGCCGTGCCTAAAGCCCGCTTGTGAAATATCAGTTTACGATTTATACTACCGGGGTCGAGTTTCCGCGACCGCCCTGGAGGAGGAATTCCATGATCAAGTACCTGAAACTGCATGACGACAAGTGTGTCGGCTGCATGACCTGCACCGCGACCTGTTCGCGACTGTATGCCAAGCTGGATAACCCAGCCAAATCACGCCTCCAGGTCAATCCGCTGGGCGCCGGTAAATTCCATCTGATCGCCTGCGACCAGGAATGCCGCAAGTGCGTCGCCGAATGCCCGACCCAGGCCATTTCGGTGAACAGCCAGGGCGTGGTGCTGATCAACAAGAGCCTGTGCGTCGGCTGCCTGGCCTGCGTAGCCGTCTGCCCGATCGACGCCATGCGCTTCTTCCCCGGCGAATCTACCCCCTACAAGTGCGTGGCCTGCGGCGCCTGCGTCAAGACCTGCCCCAAAGACGCTCTGGAGATCGGCAGCAAAGAAGACGGCCCCGCCAGCCAGCAGTATCAGGAATTCGCCGCCGTGGCACAGGGAGCCCGCACATGAGCCAAACCTTCAGCAAACAAGACTTCAAGTTGATCAAGGAAGTCAAACTGGGCAACAAGCCGATCCATCGCGGCTATGCCATGCGCACGCTGTACGTTAACGTCGGCAGTCAGGAAATCAAGGACAAGCCGGTCTCCGAGGACATGAAGCAACGCTTCATCGGCGGCAAGGGCTTCGGCTTGAAGCTGCTTTGGGACGGCACCAAGCCGGCCACCAAGTGGAACGACCCGGAAAACGAGATCGTCATCGCCATGGGGCCGGTCTGTGGCAATACCAACTACCCGGGCTCCGGCAAGAGCCTGGTCGTCTCACTGTCGCCGATGACCGGCGTGCCGATCGACTCCAATGTCGGCGGCTTTTTCGGCCCCTACCTTAAGTTCGGCGGCTGGGACGCCCTGGAGCTCCAGGGCAAGGCCGCGGTCGAGACCATCGTCTTCATCGACAGCAACGAGGGCATCGTCCAGCTGTACGAGTCGCCGGCCGGCATCGAGCAAGACACCCACCTCTTGGCCGAGCAGCTAACCCACGCCTTCGCCGTTGATGAAAAAGACCTCCAGAGCATCGCGGTGGTCTCGGCCGGCCGCGGCGCCGACCACTCGCCGATGGGCTTGCTGAATTTCAGCCTGTACGACAAGCGCCGCCAGGGCATACGCGTCAAGCAAGCCGGCCGCGGCGGCATCGGCACGGTGCTGCGTAACAAAAAAATCCGCGCTGTTGTAGGCCGCTTCGGCGGCGTCTCGCAGAACCTGAACGACGCCGCCGACCCGGCCGCCGTCCAGCGGGTCGGCCTGAAGCTGCACCGCGAGATCGTGGTCAACGACGACAAGCAGTGCAAGATGCGCAAGCAGGGCACCGCCCACTTGATGGAAGTCATGAACGACTACGACCTGTTGCCCACCAAGAACCACAAGTACGGCCAGGACCCCAAGGGTCCCGAGCTGGCCAGCTGGGTCTGGGAGAAGCTGTTCAGCCAGAACCTGCCCGACGGCTGCTGGTTCGGCTGCACCATGGCCTGCGCCCACGCCGTGGACCACTTCCTACTGGAGACCGGCCCCTACAAGGGCACCAAGGTCTGCGTCGACGGTCCCGAGTACGAAACGGCCGCCGGCGTCGGCTCCAACCTCTACGTCTACGACCCGCACGGCATCCTGGAACTGAATTTCTACTGCGACACCTACGGCATCGACACCATCAGCTTCGGCACCACGACCGGCTTCCTGATGGAGTGCTGGGAACACGGCATCCTGAACCTGGAGCGCACCGACGGCATCGACCTGACCTGGGGCAACTGGCAAGGCGCCGCCCAGATCCTGCACGACATGGCCGACGGCAAGCGCTTCGGCGTGCTGGCCGGCCGCGGCGTCAAGTTCCTGGCCGACTACTTCGCCAAGGAATACGGCGCCGACGCCCAGTTCCTGAAGGACATCGCCCTGCACGGCAAGGGTCTGGAGCAATCGGAATACATCTCCAAGGAATCGCTGGCCCAGCAAGGCGGCTACTACTTGACCAACAAGGGCCCGCAGCACGACGAAGCCTGGCTGATTTTTATGGACATGGTGAACAACCGCATCCCGACCTTCGAGAACAAGGCCGAGGCACTGCACTACTTCCCGATGTTCCGCACTTGGTTCGGCCTCCAGGGTCTGTGCAAGTTGCCCTGGAACGACGTCGAGCCGGCCGACAACGCCAAGCACGCCGAGCCCAACAAGGTGCCGGAGCACGTCGACAATTATCGTGAGCTGTATGAAGCCATCACCGGACAAGCCCTTAGCTGGGAAGGCATGATCCGCATGTCCGAAAAGGTCTACAACTTCCAGCGCTGCTTCAATGTCCGCCAGGGTGGCGGCCGCCGCCAGGACGACTACCCGCCCTACCGCGCCATGGGCCCGGTACTGGAGGACGAATATGAAGCCCGCGCCGAACGCTACGACAAGCAGATGCAGGAAAAGATCGGCGTCGACCCGGCCGGCAAGAGCACGGCCGAGAAGGTCAAAATCACCCGCCAGTTCCGCTTCAAGCAGTACGACAGCCTGATTGACGCCGTCTTCAAGCGCCGAGGCTGGACTCAGGACGGCTGCCCGACGCCGGAGCACCTCAAGAATATCGGCATGGACCTGCCCGAGGTGCTGGCGGTAGTGGAAGCCAGAATCGCCGGCCAAGCCTGAGGCGAAGAATTCAGGACGACATAATGATGCGAGGCCGGCCTATGTGCCGGCCTCTTTTGTTACCAGCTACGTCCGGCAGGCTTTTACTTCCATAACTTGGCCGGCAAGGAGCCACCATGAACCCGATTATCCAAGCATTGTTCAACCGGAAATCAGTCCGCGCCTACCTGGATCGGCCTATTATGCCGGCCGACCGCGATCTGATCATTGACGCCGCCATCCAGGCGCCGACCGCCGGCAACCAGACGCTCTACACCATCCTGGACATTACCGACCAGGCCCTCAAGGACAAGCTGGCCGTCAGCTGCGACAATCAACCCTTCATCGCCAAGGCGCCGCTGGTCTTAATCTTCCTGGCCGATTGCCGCAAGTGGCTGGACTGTTACCGGTTCGCCAACGCCACGCCGCGCGAACCGGCCAGCGGCGACTTTTTGTTGGCAGCCAGCGACGCCTTGATCGCCGCCCAGAACGCCGTAGTGGTGGCCTCGGCGCTCGGCATTGGCTCCTGTTACATCGGCGACATTCTGGAAAACTGCGCCTACTTCGGAAGTTGCTGCAGCTGGACCGCTTCGTCGTTCCGGCCGCCATGCTGGTCTTCGGCTACCCCACTGAGCAGCAGACGCGACACCCCAAACCGGTCCGCTTCGACCGTCGCTTTGTAGTGCGGCAAAACACCTATGCGCCGCTGACCAAGGCCGAGGCTCGGGCCATGTTCGCCGAGCGCGCCAGCGCCGACGCCAGGCCAGCCTTCGACTTCGACTTCGACAGCGAGCTGCAAGCCTTTTGTCAGCGCAAGTACCAATCAACCTTTGCGCTGGAATTGAATCGCTCGGTTGCCGAATATCTGGCAGAGTTCTCGAATCAAGGATCAGGAAAAGCCTAATACCCTATCCGATCGTTACAGCCAATCGCGGCCAAACAGGTAGAGGAGTCCCACCATGTCTAGTAAAAAGCTGACTCGTCGCATCGTGGCGGTCAGCCTACTGCTCTGCCTGACGGCCAGCCTGGCTTTCGCCGAAGACAGTCAGCCACTCGCCGCGCCAGCCTTGGAGGCCAGCACCCCCGAACTACCAGACCTGCCAGCGGCAGGTGGATTGACTAGAACTCAGGTCCGCTTGGTCGGCGGCATCCCCTACTTGAGTTTACTGGGCGGTATCATCACTACTTCGCTGGTACCAGCCAATTTGGTTGAGCTTAGCCTGGCTTCTTTCCTACTGGCCGGCGCTATCCCCCACATCGTGCTGGATCCATTAGCTGGCCTAAGCAGCGTGGCCATCAGCGGATTACTGAGTTGGACCAGCCTGGAACTGCATACCAGGCCGGGACTATATGGCGACCAATCTTTGACCCATCTTTTTCAAAACCTGTCTTTGAAAACCATGATGTGGTCCTATTACCAGGGTTACGCCACGGCACGTCTGGCCGCCAGGCCGGAAGCCTACAGCCAAGTATTCCGGCCAGCCAGCCTCGGCGAACTATTAGCCGCGCCATACAATCCGGCGGTGCTCCGCCTGCCAGCCGTCTGGCTGCCGGCGGCACTGACCAGCGCCGCGATCATTGCCAACAACATCCTGGGTGGTAGCGACGAGGCCATCTGGACCACCGGGAAGACCTTCATCGGCCAAACCGAGGTGCCCTTGGTCGTCGGGCTGCTGGCCACTACGGCCATCGCCATGCTCAATATGGGTTTTACCGGTATCGGGGAAGAAGCCCTGTTTCGCGGCATAGCCTATGAGGAAATGAAATTATCAGTTGGTCTGTGGCCAGCCCGGGCACTCGACGCCGCCTTATTCGCGGCCGCCCATGTACCGCAGGAAGTGATAGCCGAATCAACGCTCGGTAACATCGCCCTGCTATTCGCCTTCCGCAGCGTCGTGACGCTCGGCCTGCAATGGGCCTACGATACTGGCGGCCTGCCCGCTTCGGTCGCCCAGCATGTCTGGATCGACATCATCAGTAACCTAACCAGCTTCCTGTTCTCCGCCGGCGTGGCCGACGCTAGCGCCCCGGCCATCAACATCAACCTGAGCTTCCGCCTGCCCTAGCCCCGCCAGCGGCGGCGACGCCTTCAGGAGCTCTGGCCGTCCACCAGTGGGTGCAGCAGGGCTTCCATGCCGTTTTCTTTGATAATGTGCAGAAGACCCAGCAGCCGGCCGAGCTCCCCCGGCGGAAAACCTTGGCGTTCGAACCAGACGACATAGGATTCCGGCAAGTCGAGCAACAGCCGGCCGGAATACTTCCCGAACGACATGCGATAATTAGCCAGGCGCGACAGCCAGGCCGGGTTCAACTGCCAGTCGTCCGGCGGGGGTAGACTGTCGTCCGCGGCTTGCGCCGCAAGTTGCGCCGCCTCTTGAGCCGCCTGGCCTGCTGGCCCGCCTTTGCCGGTGGCCAAGCTCTCCAGCCAACCGGCCTCGGCCCGTTCGTTCCAGGCTGCCAGAGCCGCCAACGCCTCCCGCTTGTCCATCAGTCGCCCACGTCAAACTTTTTGTTCACCATGATGTTCAGGATAGTATGGTCGGCGGCGATCATGCCCTGGGTGGACAACTGGCCAACGTTCTTCATGGTCTGCTCGCCGGAGGAGCCGACGATGCCATCGGTCGACTGGATAGTAATGCCGCGCAGGCTGAACAAGGCGGCCTGGACGGCGGTACCGGCGGCGGTAGACAACTTCATGGCGCAACCGGCTTTGGCGCCGTCGCAGATGACTCCGGCCAGGTCGCCGATGATGTTCTTGATGGCCCCGGCGATGTGCTTAACGTTGCCGCCCATCAGGTAAGTGATGCCGGCGGTGGCGCCGGCGCCGGCGGCGATCGAGCAGCCGCAGACGGCCGTCAGCCGACCGGTGAAGGCCTTGATGTAGCCGGTGATGATGTGGCTGAGGGCGATGGCCCGCAGGGCTTCGTCCTCAGTGCACACCAGATAATCCTTGACCGCCCAGATGGGCAGAATGGCGGTCAGGCCGTGATTGCCGGACCCGGCCGAGCTCATGGCCGGCAGTTTGACGCCGCTCATGCGGGCGTCGCTGGCGGCGCTGGTCAGCATCTTAGCCGAGAGAATGATATCTTTCTTGAGCATGCCCTCACGCATCAACTGATTGAGGGTCGACCCGACCGCCAGACCGGAACCGTGCAGCAGGCCGTATTCAGCCAAGCGCAGATTGGTCTCGACGCCTTGCTTGAGGAAAGCCAAATCCTCGGTATCGAGATCGCCGAGCAGGGCCAGCAGCTGGTCGAGGGTCCGTGTCTTGAGCCAGTCTTCCAACTCGCTGATAGCCAGGCGCGATTCCTTGACGGAACGCAGCAAGCTGGCGCAGGGCAATTCCTTGCCATTGCGCATCATGCTGGTAATATTGTCGTGCGTATTCTCGATCAACGATTCAGCCGTCTCGTCGCCGGCCTTGATCCTGGTGTGGATATAGATACCAATCTGGCCTTCCTTGAGCTCGATCTTGACCTTGCCGGCCTTGACGAAGGCCACGGCCTGGCGCAGATTCTCCGGGTTGACCGAATCGAGCACTTCTAGCTTGCGGGTGGCGTCGCCGCCGAAGGCGCCCAAAGCTGCGGCCACGTCGATGCCGGTATGCTTTTCCGCGCCGGGGATGGAAACGGCGAAACCGTTTTTATAGACATTGGCGTCGACCACCACCTCGATGGCATCGATCTCTTTGTTATGAAGGATGCTCATGGCCGTCGCCGCGCCCAAAGCCACGGCCGTCGGCTCGGTACAACCCAAGGCCGGAGCCACTTCCATCTGCAGTATATCCTTGACCGTGTAGCTCATGCCGATACCCCTTGCGTCGCAGTATACAAGCCGCCGCGCGGCATCGTCAAGCAAAGCCGGAGCCTGGGACTAGCTACACGCCAGCTTGTCAGGCACGCCCTGGTGCGCCATACTCAGAAGCGATGACCGCAGCTATCCACGGTACTTTCACCGCCAACGCCTTGCGAGCCCACTTGGCCCCCGATCAACCCCTGCCGGGAGAGACCGCCTGGCGAGCCCTCCTGCCAGAGTACCGTCGGCTGCCAGCAGATGCCGATCCGACTGGCTGGCGCTCTGCCGCCGTGCTCATCCTGCTGCGGCCCGTAGGCACTGGCTGGCGCCTCCCCCTGATCGTGCGCCCGGCCGGCGCTGGCATCCACGCCGGACAGGTAGCCCTCCCCGGCGGCGCGCTGGAACTAGGCGAAACGGCCGAATCCGCCGCATTGCGCGAGTGCCATGAGGAACTGGGCATTCAACTGGATCTCAGCCGCATTCTTCGCCGCCTAACGCCCCTGCCAGTCCCGCCCAGCCGCTACCTGGTAACGCCGGTGGTGGCACTGTTGGATAGTCCGGCATCGGCACCGCCTTCGCCACCAAGCGCCTTCCCGTACCGGCCGTCGCCAGCCGAGGTGGCCGCGGTCTTCGAGTGCGAATTGGCGGAAGTACTGGACCCGGCCAAGCGCGGTCGCACCTCCCGTTGGCACGGCGACCGCTACTGGGAGGTTCCATGTCTGCACCTAGGCGGTTACGAAGTCTGGGGCGCCACGGCCATGATACTAGCCGAATTGGCGGCACTGTTGGCCCCCAAAAATTTGAGGTGACTCGCGGCTCGGGCAGACCGGATTCAGATTAAAAAACCGCAGCCAGCGGCCGCGGTCAGATGTGGCGCTTCAACGCCAAGCCCTAGAATCCGGGCTCAAGGTCTATCGTTATCCTGGCCAAACATCTTGCTGAAGGCTTTGTTAATATTGTCACCGGCCTGATTCACGAAATCGCCAATCCCTTTAGCGGCCTTGGACAGTGGATCCTGCGAGCGCCCGAATTCGTCTTGATAGGCGTCCCAGGCGCCTTTGACTTCCTCGCCGAAATCCTGGCCGGCGTCGCCGCGGCGCTGGTAATTGCCCGACAGAATGGCCTGATACTGCCCGGAGATGGCCCAGGTCTTGAGTTCGCGCAAACGGATGACCGCGAAGGGATGGGTCTTGTCTAGCATGTTCATTAATTTATGCAGGCTGTCGATTAGGTCTTTGCGGTTCTCGTACTCGGCGGCCTGATCGAAAAAGTCATTGAGGTTGAGCTGCGTCAAGTCGTCGCCGCCGGCCATCTTCATCAGCACCCGGTACGACGGGTCCTCGTGCTGCACGGCCAACAACTCGGCCCGGTCGGCCGACAGCTCGCTCTTGCGGTCCCACTCGCGCAGGGCCAGGATAATCGGCACGGCCAGGATGTCGGCCCCGGGAATGAGGCTGAGCGACAGGTTGACCAGCAGGTACAGCATGGTCTTGTACAGGGCATGCCCGCTCATGATGTGGCCCATCTCGTGGGCGATGACGGCGCACAGCTCATCGTCGTCCAGGGTGCGAATAATGGAAGAATTGAGCACGATGAAGGGATCGTCGGCGCCATAGGTACCGGCATTCAGGAACGGGCTCTGGGTTACAAAAACATCCGGCGTTTTTGGCCAATCGAAAATCTCGACCACTTGGTCGATGATGCGCTTGATACGCGGGTACTGGGTGGGGCTGACGCGTACTGAGTTGGCGATAAACAGCAGGCGAATGGCCCGTTCACTGGTCAAGCCCAGTATTTTCTTGAGCAGTTCGTCGAATCCGGGGATAGCACGGAGCGCACCCATAGCGGCCCGGTCGGCCGGATGCTCCCAGGAACGCGGATCTATGGCGAGCAGTTTTTTTGAACGCAACATCAACATCGGCAGCCTCCTACCCGATTTTCGTCCACGGCGCGGCCGCAGCTATTTTCGAGCTCTGGTAATTGTACTAAAAATACAGAACGGAAACAAGCTTGACAGCCGTAAAATCAGCGCTACAATGAGTCGGGCCGATCACCGAACGGGCGGCACCTGATCTACCTGGAGTGAGGACCATGAGCCAAACTATGAGCGATAGCATCGCGCAGCGCAAGAGCCAGCTGCGCCTTACTATGAAAGATAACCTCAAGCGCGTTAGCCACGAAGAACGGCGCCGCCACAGCTTGGCCGCGGCCGAAAGCCTGTTCGACGAAACCGTCTTTTGGGAATGCGACCTCTTGTTGGCCTTCCTGTCGATGCCGGACGAGATCGACACCGCCCCGGTGCTCCACAAAGCGCTGTCCGGTGGCAAGGATGTGGCCGTGCCGCGCATCGCCGGCGCCGATATCGAATTCTGCCTACTGGAGGAGGGCTGGCAGGACTGGCCGCGCGACCGCTGGAACATTCCGGTGCCGCCGGCCCAGCTAGTCGCCCTGACTCCGGCCGCCATCAACCAGACCGATTGCCTGGCGCTGGTTCCCGCATTGGCCTTCGACGAGCGCGGAGGCCGGCTCGGCCGCGGCAAGGGCTACTATGACCGTTTCCTGTCCGGCCTCCTGGCCGCCCGCGACCGCCTGGAGGCGACCGGCAGCCTAATCACCTGCGGCTATGGCTACGACCTGCAAGTAGTCGAGGCCGTGCCGCAGGACGACGACGACCAGGAGCTCGACATGCTGGTGACCGGATGACCGACCCAACCAAACTGGGTCGGCTGGGACGCAGGCTTTTTTGGCTGGCCCTACTGACCATCAGCGTCGCCTCGCTGCTGCCGCTGTCCGCCCCCGGCCTACCTGGCGGCGACAAGATTCACCACTTCCTAGCCTACGCCTGCCTCGGCGGCCTACTGGCCATCGGTTGGTGGCGCCGGCGAAGGCTCAGTCTCCTTCTGGGCGGCTGGCTGGGGCTGACCCTGTACGGCGGCCTCATCGAACTGGCTCAAGGCTACACCGGCCGCTTCCCGGAGTGGTTTGATGTCTTGGCCAATGCCTCCGGCGCGCTGTGCGGCCTGTCGGCCGGACTGGTCGCCCGAGGCTGGCTGGTCCGGCTACAAGCCAAGGCCGCCGCGGCACCGGCGACTTCCAGCCAGGCTGCCTCCGGCCCAGACGCCTGAGCCCCGGCGTGCCCAACGACCAGCCAGCCCTCCAGATCGGGCAGGAATATGCCGCCAGCTTTGACAACCTGACGCACGACGGCGCCGCCGTGGCCCGAATCGGCGGTTGGCCGGTCTTCGTGCCGGACGCCCTACCCGGCGAAAAGGCCAGTGTCCGCATCAGCGGGCTACGCAAAAATTTCGCCCTCGGAGAACTGGTCGGGTCGCTCCAACCTTGCCCGGAACGTGTCTTGCCAGTCTGCCCCTGGTTCGGGAGCTGCGGCGGTTGCCAGCTGCAGCACGCCAGCTATCCAGCGCAGTTAGCCTTCAAGGCCCATCAGGTCGACAACGCCCTCCGCCGCATCGGCCGCCTCCAGCCGGAGGACTATACCTTCCACCCGGTCATCGGCATGGCCGAGCCCTGGCACTACCGCAATAAGGCCCAGCTGCCAGTCGGAACCAGCGCCGGCCGGCTGGTGGCCGGATTCTACCGCCGCGGCTCGCACGACCTGGTCGCGGTCGACGCCTGCCCGATCCAGTGCGCGGCAAACAATCGGGTTATCGGCCTACTGCCGGAGCTGTGCGCCGAACTAGGCCTGCGCCCGTCTATGGCACCGGGCGACGGCGGCCTGCGCCATCTGCTGGTGCGCTCCAGCCGGGCCTCGGGCCAGGTTATGGTCAGCCTGGTCAGCGCTAACGGGCCGTTTCCCCGGCAGGCTGACCTAGTGGCCGCCATTCGCGAACGACTGCCGGAGGTGGTGTCGATAGTCCGAAACTTCAACGACCGGCCGGGCAGCCAGGTAAGCGGCCCGCGCAGCCAACTTTTGTGGGGCGCCAGCCACCTTTACGACGATTGTGCCGGCCTGCGCTTCGCCATCTCGGCCGCCTCCTTTTTCCAGGTGAACCCCGAGCAGACCGGCCGCCTCTACGCCCGCTTGCTGGAAATGGCGGCAGTAGGCAGCGCGGACACGGTCGTCGATGCCTACTGCGGCATCGGCACCATTAGCCTGTTGCTGGCCCGCCAGGCCGGCCGGGTGCTGGGCTTGGAAATCGTGCCCGACGCCATCGCCGACGCCCGCAAGAACGCGGCCGACAATAGCCTGGCCAACGCCGAGTTCCACTGCGGGCTGGCTGAACGCTTGCTGCCCGCCTGGCAGCGCCGCGGCCTGCAGCCGACCGTGGCGGTGGTCGACCCGCCGCGCGCCGGCTGCGACCCGGCCTTGCTGGCCGCCTTGCTGAAGCTGGGACCGGAGCGGCTACTGTACGTCAGCTGCGACCCGGCGACGCTGGCCCGCGACCTGTGCCTATTGACGCAGGGCGGCTATGCCGTGCGCGAGGTCCAGCCGGTGGACATGTTCCCTCAAACCAGCCATATCGAAACCCTGGTCAAACTGGAGCGACGCTGACTTCGGATTGACCAAGCCCCGTCTTTGGCCTATGCTGCCCTCATGAATTTCTTCAGCCTGGCCAACAGCCGCTACAGCGTCCGCCATTACGCCGCCACTCAGCTCGATGCCGCCGACCTCGACGCCTGCCTGGAGGCCGCCCGCCTGGCGCCCTCGGCCTGCAACTCGCAACCCTGGCATTTCATCGTCATCGACGACCCGGCCATCCTGCCGGCGGCCCGCGAGGCGGCGCTCGGTAAGCCGGTGGCCATCAACAAGTTTGCCCGCCAGGCCCCAGTGCTGATAGCCGTCGTCGAGGAACGTCCCAAGCTGTCGGCTGCCCTGGGTGGCGCCCTCAAGGGTCATGGCTACGCCCACATCGACATCGGCCTGGCGGTCGGCCAATTCTGCCTGGCCGCCACCGAGCGCGGCCTAGGCAGCTGCATCCTGGGTTGGTTCAACGAACGCGCTATTAAAAAACTACTGAGCATCCCGCGCACCCGCCGCGTACCCTTATTGATCACGCTGGGCTACCCTGCCGAAAATTCCAAACCGACCGCCAAGCTGCGCCGGCCACGGCCGGAAATGTCCAGCTTCAACCGTTACCGCAAAGGCTGACGCGATGGACAAACCCACCGCTGCCCACTACATCGAACAGCTGCGCCTGACCGCCCATCCCGAGGGCGGCCATTTCCGGCAAGTCCTGGCCTCGGACCAGGTGGCGGGCGGCCGCCGCCTATGGACCAGCATCTACTTCCTGCTGGCGCGGGGCCAGGTCTCCCGCTTTCATCGGCTGACCGCGGACGAAGTCTGGTACCATCACGCCGGCGGACCGCTCGATATCTGGATGATCAGCCCGGACGGCGAGCTCAGCGTCAAGAAGTTGGGCCTTGACTTGGCGGCCGGCCAAGAGCCGCAGCAGCTGGTGCCGGCTGGCTGGATCTTCGGCTCTAGCGCCGAATCCGGCGACTTTAGCCTGGTCGGCTGCCTGGTTGCCCCTGGCTTCACCTTCGAAGACTTCGAGCTGCTGGACCGGGAAACGCTGATGGCCGCCTACCCCCGCCACGCGGCCATCATCCAGCGCCTGACTTAGAAGTGATTGTTTGATACCACAGACTTAAAATAGCCAAGGAGGCTACATGCGTAAATTAAAATTAACTATCGGCCTGCTGTTGCTGACCCTCGCGCTGGCCGCCTGCATGTCGGCGGCCGACCGCAGCCGCGCCCGCCTGGCCAGCGGCGACTATGTCGGCGCTATCGAGCAACTGGCCCCGGCGCTGACCCGCAAGCCGAACGACAAGGATGCCCTGCTGGTATTCAATGAAATCTACCCCTCGTACCCGGAAAGCCTCCTGGCCGCCGTACCCAACCTGCGGGCCGGCGCCAGCCGCGATCCGGCGGTAGCCGACCGCCTGGTCGACAGCTTCCAGCAGCTGCTGCGCATCCAGCGGTCGGTGATCGGCATGCCGCCGACCATCGGCGACAACCGCCTCGGCCTCACCCAGGTGCGCAAGTACGCCGACAATTTTACCGCCGAGCTAGCCGCGGCCAGGCAGGTCGCCGCCCAGGCCTGGTACGACCAAGCCGGCAACACCTTCCCCGGCACCAACTCCCAGGAAAAGGAAAACCTGATCCGCCACTACGTGGCCGCCGAAAACCATGTGCCCAATTTCCGCGATTCGCGCGAGCGCCTCGCCCGCCTGGCCTACGACATCGCTTCCGACTACGAGACCAAGGGGACCATTCCCGATCTGCGTAAAGCGGTGGAATGGCTGGAGTATGTCCAGGCCTGGGTGCCCAACTACCGTGACGCCGCCGGCCGTCTGCAGATGCTGGCCTTCCGCCTCGGCACATTCCTCAAGGCCGAAAGAACCGTGCCATCCTATCGCGAAGCCTATGAGTACTTCAAACTGGCCGGCAATTACGACAACGCCAGCGCCGAGGTGCAAGTCTTCGAGTTCTACGACCGCATCACCCAGCTGTCCAACCAGGCCACCGCCGCCTCTGGCGCCCGTCTGACCACGGCCAGCGGCAATCCGTCCAACCGGGTGACCACCGGCGGCGTCAGCCGCGACCCCGCCAATCCCTTTGTGCGCCGGACCGCCATCCAGGCCGAAACCTCGGCCTTCAGCATCTTCGACCCCAGCGCGGACGTAGTCTACATCGGCGCCGTCATCGACGGTAACAGCGTCGCCGACCAGAGCTTTCGCCCCATCCTGGCCAACCGCGCGCCGCTCGACATCACCATCGACCTGACCAGCATCAGAGGCAGCCCGACTGCCACCATCGCCGACCCCACCCGCTATTCCAACGCCCAGCAGGCCGTCCGGTCCATCATCAGCCAGGGCGTCAGCGCCGCCATCCCGGCGCGCATGCAGTTCCGCATGGTTGAGGTCAAGTCGCAGGACCACCTCGACCTGGCTTTGGGTGTCGGTATCGGCCGCGGCGATGTCGGCCTCCGCCCGCAAACCGGCTTCAGCGACAGCAACGGGCTGTCGCGCACCCTGGTGGAAATGACCCAGATCTACTACACCATCAACATCGACATCCCGAACACTGCGGCCGCTTTCTTCGGCACCGTCGGCTCGAACATCGTGTCGGCCGGCCTGCTCAACCAAACCGCGCCATACTACGTCTCGCAGGTTTCCTACGGCCGCCGCGCCTACTTCCTGATTGAATCGACCGAATCCTCCCAAGCCATCCAGGAACAACTCGACGCCGCCAAGGCCACGGCCGAGCGCAACCCCTTCGGCGCCGCCCTGTCGGTCAGTAGCGGCATGCGCGGCAGCTTCGACCGCTCACGCACCTCGATCACGTCCTACATCCTGGGCGGCAGCGGCCGCTCGGCCAACATTACCGATCTCGACGGCCTGCTCCAGTGGATAGTTGACGGCATGGACGCCAGCGCCAACTTGGGCGGTGCCCTGCCGATCGGCTTCGTGTTGCGCAGCATGAAAGACAACGCCATCGCCGTCGTCAGCCGCGTTGGCGCCATCAGCGCGCCGGCCCCGGTCAGGATCGTCATCAGTCCGATTGCCTACCAGATCGACAACGGCAACAACCCGCAAACCCTGCTGCGGCTCTACCTGTCCGGCGGCCAGTGGCAGCCCCAGAATCCGGCCGTTGATCCCGACACCGTCGTCGATGCCTACGGTTGGCACGTCGCCTTGAACAACGGCGACAACTTCATCCCGGTGGGCAACGCCAACCTGGGACAGCGCTGGCCGCTGGAAGGCGCCCGACCGTATACCGCCATCGTGGGTACAATGACCGACCGGCTGTACATCGGCGGCAAGCTCGGCGACCGGGTCGTGACAGCCGAGCCCGGCCGCACCATCGGCAACACCTGGGCCGGCTACCAGGTTATCAACCTGAGCGCCGAGGACATCATTCGCCAGACGCCGGCCTACCTTAGGCTGATGCAGGAAGGCCTCTTCTTCCGCGGCCCGGATTTCTCGGGGCGTATCTTCTTCGCCTTCGCAGTTGAGTTGGTTGACTGAGTCTGTGAATAAATATTGACGCGTTGATAGCCGCCGGAATGATACCCGGCGGTTTTTTATTTGCCCTGCCCGGTGACCGCTGTGCCGACGGCCGTCTTGTCGCCGGCCGCGAGCCCCGCCAGGCCGGCATCACGCAGCAACAGGGCCTCGGCGCTGTGCCGGGCCCGCTCCAGACTGCGCAAGGCCACCGGCACCAGCAAGCCGGCCAGATGGCGCACCGGCCGCCGCCGCGGATCGGAACCGCGCAGCCGGGCGGCGGCGGCGGCCTGGCCGATTTCGCGGGCGGTCCAGGGCAGGAAGGCCAACACCAGCCCGGCGGCCCTGGCTACGGCGCCGGCAACGCGGCGACCCAACGGCCACAACAAGCCTTCCAGCACCCGGCGCAGATCCAGTGGCGTCATGCCGTGCGACAGCCAGGCCGCCGTCACGAAAACCAGCAGGTAGCGGCCGGAACGCAGCAGGGCCGGCCACCAGGCGACCAGCCAGAGCTGGCCTGCGGCCGGCCCCAGACTCGGCAGTCCGACTACCGCCGGCGCCAGGGCTATCAGTAAGGCCGGCCAGAAGCGGCGCAGCCAGCCCAGCCAGCGCAGCCCCTCCAGCCAACCCAAACCCACGGTCAGCGCCAACACACCCGCCAGCACCGGTACAGGCGCCAGCAGCACCGCCGCCTGAGCCGCCGCATAGACCAGGAAACGCTTCAAGCCGGTCAGCTGCCAAGACTTCCGCCGATTCGCCAGGCTATTAGGCTCAGCCGGCAACGCAAGCCTCCGCCTTCAGCCAGGTCATCGCCGGCAGTTGATCCAAGCCGCCCGGCAGGCGGCGCAGGCCGAGGGCCGGCAATTCCGCCCACAGCTCGGCCGGCGGGGCGTCGCGCACTACTCGACCGCCATCGAGCACCACCAGGCGGTCGGCATGGGCCAGGCATTTTTCCAGATCATGGGTGACCACGACGATGCCGATGCCATCGGCGCGCAAAGCCTGCAAAATGGCCAATAGCTCGGAGGCGCCGCGCCAATCCAGATCGTTGAATGGTTCATCCAGCAATAACAGTTCCGGTTGGCTGGCCAGGCAAGCCGCGACCGCCAGGCGGCGCTTCTCGCCGCCGGACAAATTGGCCGTCAGGTGTTCTTCAAAGCCGGCCAGACCGCAGCAGGCCAGGGCCGAACGCAATTCTGGCTCGTAGTCCGCCGGTTTGCGGCCGGCGCAACTGGGGCCAAAGGCCATATCCTCCGCCACGGTCAGGCCGAGAATCTGGTGCTCCGGTTCCTGAAAGACCAAGGCGACGCGCCGGCGGGTGCCGGCCAGGCAGGCGGCCAGCGGACGCCCATCCACCAGCACCCGGCCAGCGTCCGGTTGCTCCAGGCCAAGCAGGTGGCGCAATAGCAAGGACTTGCCGCTGCCGTTGTGTCCGGTGATGAGCGTGAAGCCAGCCGTGTCGAGGCGCAGATCAAGGCCGTCAAGGCCACAGCGGCCACCCGGAAAGCGGCGCGTCAAGGCCTGGCATTCAATGGTCATGGGCGGGCGGGGAAATAGTTCCGCAGCACGGGCCGGAGTCCGCGGATCAGTCCAGCGGCCAGGCAAGCCTTAACCACATCGCCAACCAGGTACGGCGCCATCATGCTAAAAGCGGCCAGTAACGAAACTGTGCTACCGCGCCGCGCCGACAAAACCGTCGCAAACCAGGGTAAACCAAGCAGGTACAACACCGCCACGCCGGCCAGAGCACCGACTAAGGCTCGTCCGAAATGCCAGGTTCGTTGACTGGATATCAGCCCAGCCGCGAAGGCCGCCAGGGCATAGCCTAGCAAGAAGCCGCCTGTCGGCCCGGCCAGGTGGCCGAAGCCGCCGCTACCGTTGGCAAACACCGGCAAGCCCAAGCAGCCAAGCGCCAGATAAAGTCCGGTAACGGCCAAGCCGCCCCAGGGCCCCAGCAACAAGCCAGACAACAAGGCAAAGAAAACGGCCAGCGTTACTGGCGGCAACGGCGGCGGCAACGGCAATGAAAAAACCGCGCCGACGGCCAACAAGGCCGCCAGCAGAGAAATGAGCACCAAGGTCAATACTTTCCGGTTCATACACACTCCTTCTGTTTGAAAACGGGAATCAAGGCTTAACCAGCCACCAACGACGGCCAGCGGCCGCGTCAGCAACCATCAAAGCAACTCACAAAACGGGCGGGTCGTCCCAGTCCACGGCCAGGCATTCCGCCATACTGAGGACAGTGCCATCCGTCAGCAGCAGCCGGCCATAGCAGTCCAGGCCGCGCGTTTGGCAGCGGATGCGGCGACCGTCGAACAGGCGAAAATCAGCACAGGCGGACGCTTCGAGTAGCCTGCACCAGCCTTCGGCCGACCAGGCGTGCGCCGCCGTCGGTACGGCCAAGGACCGCGCCAGGCTACTACCGATTACCGCCCGTTGCGGTAGCCGGCGGCCGTCAGCGGCCAGCCCCCCGATATCGATGCCGATGCCAATGATATAGTAATCCGGCGCCATCAGGCGGCCGACGCTCTCCAGCAGAATGCCGGCGATGCGCCGCTGGCCGCTCCACAGCTGGTTGGGCCAACGGAAACCGAGCCGGACGGCGGCTGGGTCGAGGGACGAATTAGGCGTCCGGTCGGTTAAAACGTCCAGCAAGGCGGCGGCAGCCGTCAGGACCAGGCCATCGGCCGCCGCTACCGGCAAGGCGCAGCGCACCACCAGCGAGGCGTAGAAGCCGCCGGACGGGCTGGGCCAGCTAGAGCCGTCCAGGGCCCGACCCGCCTGTTGGCGCAGGGCCAAAACCAAGCTGCCGGAAGGCGCTCCCCTGGCGGCCTGGCGATGGGCTTCGTCCATCGTAGAATCGAGCTCGTCAAACAGAAACAGCTGCCCCGGCACGGCGATATCCTCGGCCGACAAGCCATCGTCCGACAGCAAGCGATAACCGCGGCGCGAACTGTCGATGGCATAGCCCCACTGCTTGAGCACTTCGACCCGTTTCCACAAGGCCACCCGACTGATCCCCAGCCGCTCCGCCAGGTATTGCCCGGATAGCGGAACGTCGCTGGCCCGCAAGCTTTCGAGGATGAAACTGTCGCGTTGTTCGGTAGTTTCCAGTCAAATCCCTTTCGTTAACCTGAAAATCTCGTCATGGTTAACGAAAGTGACTATGACAGGAGATAGCCAGATTGTCAATCAAGCCCGGCCGGCGGCCTGCAAGGACAAGTCGACGATGCGATAGGCACCGCTATAGACGCCAGCCTTGTGGGCGTTCAGGATGCACTCGCACTGCAGGGAAAGAATATCGTCCTCGTTGATCATCAGGTCCAGGACCTGGGCGGCCGACTCCAGGCTCTCCATCTCATAAGTGCCATCCCCTAGTTCGGCGCTGCGGATGGCGCCCCAGCGCTCGTGGCCGCCGACGCGCTTGATGAACAGCTTGGGCACGGGGTAGAAGGCCAGCTCGCTGGGTTTGGTAATCAGGACATCGCAGCTGCGCATCAGCAGGTTGGTGGCGTAGACAGCCGCGTATTTATCGGCGTTCAGGAAAACATGCAGGCCGCCGACCGGCTGGCCGTGGGCGGCTGTGCAGAAGAGGCGCGTCTCCGGCCAGTCGTTGAAGTGCCTGGTGGCCAGGCCGGCCAGGCCAGGCACGGCGGCGGCCAGGCGCTCCCAGACCGCGGCATGGTCGCCGACATTCAGGTAGACGGCCAGGCTGCCATCCGCCAGCCGGGACTGGTAGCGGCGCAGCAACTCGCCGATGATCTCGAATTGGGCGCCGGCGCCGCCGACCGAAATCAGCAGGCGCCGTGGCTGCTTGTTCCTGAAGCGCTCCAGCCTGGCCCGGCAATCGGCTTCGATGTTCGACGCCAGCTCATGGTCGATGTAGTGCCCGACGCAGTGGATGGAGTTGGCCGGCATCGGCTGGCTGAGCTTGTTCTTGCCGGCCATCTCGCGCAGCAGCCGGTAGCCGAGCGCCGCCGACGGGCTCTGCACGGTATGCAAGGCGCCTTCGGCCAGGTGCAGTCCCATCGGCCAGTTGTCCGGAATCATGTTGATGACATTGGGCAGGCCGGCGTGCAGCGCGGCCTGGGCCGGCCAGACATGGGTGGCGATGAATGGCATATCGCGCGGCAGCTGGGCGCAAAGCGGGGCGTGCAGCTCGGCCACCCGCTGGTCAACCGCGTTAAAGGACAGTTTCTTGAAGCCTTCATAATTGAGCGGCTCCCAGTACAGGCTGTTGAACAGCGCGTTTCGCTGCGACAGGCGCGAGCCAAAGGAGTACAGCTCGTTCAGTCGCGCCACCACCCGGCCGCCGGTGGTCTGCGCGAAGGAATTCATGTCAAACCAGTAGGGTATGTAGCCGCGCTGGCGGACTGCGGAGGCGATGGCCATGGCGATGCGGTAATGGCCGAAGCCCATCCGGATATTACCGACCAGCACGCCGCGCTGGGCGTCGATCGGCTGGCCGCCTTCGCGCAGTTCCAGGTTTTGTAAACCAAACTCCGGGCCGAGTACCGGATTGTCAAAAGCCCGCACGTGATACACGGCCTGGCTGTCGTCGCCATATTTGGCGGCATAGCCGCGTTTTTTTTTCTTGGCTTCGCGCACCACGGCGGCCGGCATCGGATTACCGAAAACCTGGCTGGTCCTATCCATTGTTCGCCTCGTCCTTCTTAATTTCGATAGCCAGCAATTCGCCGCTGATGCCATCGGTTCGCATCGGGTTGGTGTAGCACGGCTGGCCGCCGCAGCGCACCTGTCTAATGCCAGCCGGCACCTTCAGGTACAAGGTGCCAGGCTGCAGCACAGGTGAACGCCAGTCGAGCTCCACCGTCGGCAGCTGGTCAGCCGCGCTGGCTGGTAGCCAGCGGACGGCCGAAACCTCGCTGCCGGGAAAGATCGAGGCCGTGCTGCCCAGCACCTGGCAGGCGTGGTCGGGCTGGTCCACCCGACAGACCAGGCTCTCGAAGGCATCCAGGACCATCGCGTCGCCGGCCGCCAGCCAAAGCGGCTTGCCGCCACGCAGGCAGAACATCGACCGCTCGACGGTAGTGTAGCGCTTCTCGGCGGAGAAATTGGCCAGCAAGCGGAAGGGCTGGCCATCAATCGTAAACGACGCCTTGTAGAAATGGCGCACGCAATCAACCTGCTCGATGCGCTTGGCGGTGAAGGGGAAGAGCCCGAGATAGGCGGCCATTTCATCCTTGCCGTATAAATCAAGGTCGTCTGAAGTGAACAATAGCTTACCAAACAAGGCGTTGACGACGAACAAGGCCTGCCGCTGCAGCCGATTGAGCTTAATGTTGTCATGGCGCAGCAAGAAGACGTCCGGGTCGTTGACGAAGGCCCGACCGTCCAGGTGGCGGCGGCCGATGGCGTTCTCCAACGAGTTGACGGTGGACGGTCGCTCGCGGTGGGCTACCGCCCGGTGCAGGACATTATCCCACTGCAGGTCCACATCGGTACCGATGCGGCAGTAATCGACCTTGCCGAAGGCCGGCCACAATGGCACGCCGCAACCTAGAATTTGGCGGTCGCCAACCACCTCTCGTAGAAAATCCATCGCTTCGCACATCAATTGGCCGCGCGTCTTGCCGGAATGCGGCTGGATACAGGCGGCGTAGAGGAAATCAAGCTTTACCAACTGAAAGCCCCAGTCGGTCAACACGGTCCGGAAAACCTGCCGCAGATAGTCGCGCACCTGGTTCAACTCCAGGTTAAGGCAATAGAAGCCTGACCAGTTGCCACCGGCGTCGACCAGCTGGCCGTGGGCATCGCGCACGATCCAGTCCTGGTGATCACGGAAGACAGCGGACTTGGTCTCGCAAACGAAAGGCGCCAGCCACAGCCCGGGTGCAAAGCCGGCCTGCCGGATGCGCTCGGCGATATAGCCCATGCCGTGCGGGAATTCTTCCTGGATCGACAGCCAGTCGCCCACCGCCGTCTGGAAGCCGTCATCGATCTGGAAAACCTCGATCGGTATGCGGCGCGAACTGAAAGCGGCCAGGTTGCGCAGTATGATGGCCTCGCTGATGTTTTGGTAATAGTTGTACCAACTGGTCCAGCCGGTGCGCGGCTGGGCCCGCGGCGGCTTGATATCCAGGGCCGCGAAGTAATGGTCAAACACCTGGTCGTAGCCGCCAGAGCTAAAGAGCAGCGACAACAGGACCGCCGTGGTTTGCGGGGAGGCGCCGGCCAGGTCCTTAATGGCCTCAATGCGGCCGCCGAACATGCTGGCCTTGAGGATAGTAAAGCCAGAGCGTTCGTCCAGCGAGCCAATCAGCCGGAAATCGTTGTCGATGGTCCGGACATAGGCATAGGAAAAGCCGTGGAAATCGCCGGCCTTGTTACTGTATTCGACCATGTCGTAATCGCCGTAGCGGTTCAGGCGGTGCTTGGCCATCAGGGGCTTCAGAAAGCGCGAAGGTGGCTTGAGGCGGGTGGTGGCGTCGAACTCGCGCGAATCGGTCCACGACTGGTAGCCGTTCATGAACACCGTATCGCCGCCGACAAAGCTATAGTCGAAACAGCAGGCTAGGCTGACGATGCTGACCGGCTGGTCGAAATGGCTGGTCAGCTGCCAGACCGTCCCCTGGGGCGTCTGGCGCGACACCAGGCAAATCGGCAGATCGGCCGGCAAGGCCTGGTCAACCCGCCCGCCGAATTCAAGACTGCGTTGTTCGCCGCCGGCCAGATACTCGAGTCGCCCGGACCATGTTTGGATCCACATCGTTTTGCTCCTTGGATGCCGGCTCAAGCCAGCTCGCGGGCGCCGTCGCCGGCCGCGCTCATGTAAAAATCGGCCACCAACCCAGTCAGGGCAGTATAGGCCTGGCCGACGCGGGCTGAAAACTCATTATAATCCGCCCGTTTGACGAGGGCGATGACGCAGCCGCCGAAGCCGGCACCGGTCATGCGCGCGCCTAGGCAGGCTTCGTGGCCGCTGGCCGCGTCAAACAAGGCATCGAGCGCCGGGCTGGTCACCTCGTAGTCGTCGCGCAAACTAAGGTGGGACTGTTTCATCAGCTCGCCGAAGCGCACCAGGTCGCCGGCGCGCAGGGCTTCGACCGAGCGGCGGACGCGCTCATTCTCGTACACGCAATGCCTGGCCCGGCGTAACAGCACCGGATCAACCAGCAGCCCGGCCTGGCGGTCGAATTGCTCCGGCCTGATGGCGCATAGCTTGTTCACTGCCAAGGCCGGCCGCAACAGCGCCAGGGCCTTGTCGCATTCCGCCCGGCGTTCGTTGTATTTGGAACCGGCCAAGGCGCGCGGGAAATTGCTGTTCATCAGGACTATACAAAAGTCGCCCAGCTCCAGCGGCACGTACTGGTAGACCAGGCTAGCCGTATCGAGCAACATGGCCTGTCCGCGCCGGCCGAAGGCCACCGCGAACTGATCCATAATGCCGCACTGCACGCCGACAAAGTCGTGTTCTGCCTTCTGGGCCAACTTGACCAGCTCCAGCCGGTCGATCGTGAAATTATACAGGCTAGACAGCGCCACGCCAAAACACAGTTCCAGGGCGGCTGACGACGAGACGCCGGCGCCCATCGGCACCGTCGAGAATAGCAGGGCCTCGAAGCCGTGGTCGATAGTCGCGCCGGCGGCCCGCAAGCCGGCCAGCATGCCATCGATATAGAGCGCGAAGCCGGTGTCCGCGTCGCTCGCGCCGGCTTCGGCCAGGCTGCGGCGATACTCGCCTGGCAGCTGCAGGTTGCGGATGACGATGACATCGTCCGCGCGCTGTCGGATGGCCAAGTACAAGCACTTGTCCAGGGCGACCGGAAACACCTGGCCGCCGTTATAGTCGATATGCTCGCCAATCAGATTGATGCGGGCCGGAGCGGCGAAAACCCTCGCACTCCCGCCAGCTGGGCCGAAGCTGCTCTGGAATTCGGCCAGCAAAGCCGCCTTCAGGAACCTATCGTCGCTCAATTCAAGGGCCGAAGCCCGCAGCAGGCGGCCAGCGCCAATCGTATCGGACACCATCGTCTCCATATCCTCAATTTACTGTCAGCTTAGCACCTGTCATGCCAGGCCGACGACGCCGTGCCGGTCAGCGCGGGCGCCCTCATTTTCACGCAGAAACTAAAAAAAAGCAATCGCTTTCGGATCGCCGCCGCGGATAGCCGGCTGTGGAAAAAGGGGGCAGTTGATGCTATAGTTGCTACAAGATGCACACACCTTCCTTCAATCGAATTGCCCGGGCCCGCGCCATCAACGCCATGTCCACCCTTTCAGGCGCCAGCCTGTCGGCCGATAACGCCCACCCGGTCTGGCATTCTTTCCACGAAGCCGCGGTGTGCGCCTTGTACGCCGGCATGAGCCAGGAAGCCCGTCGTATCTTCGCCTGCATCGGCAGCCAGGGCGAATCCGGCTCTAGTCTGTTGCGAATCTCGGAACGGGTGCGCCTGATCCGCGGCATGGACAGCCAGGTGGAGACAACCCTCCCCGACAACCGACCCTGTCCCTACCACGCGGTGCGGACCAGTCGCGGGCGGGTGCCGGTGCCGCAAAACATCCTGGACGAAGCCCTGAAACGCCAGACCGGCTTGTACGGCGTCTGTTTCGCGGCCGACCAGGTGGAAGGCTGCGTCGACAATCTGGTGGACTGGACAACCCGGCTGGCCGTGGATGGCGACCTGCTTGGCCTGTATGCCCTCAATCCGGCGGCCGACGGACCGCGCGGTTTTGCCGTGTTCACCACCGGCCGCAAGATAGCCCTGGCCGGGGGCTCGTTCCTGCAATCCCTGGACGGCCTGCCGGTCTCGGTTAAACCAGAAGAACTGATCCCACCCGGCAAGGCCAGGCTGATCCGCCACCGCCGCTACGCTCTGGTGCACCAACTGCCGACCATCCGGCCAGCGGCGGCAACCGGAAGCGGCCAGAAAGGCAACGCCCGCCAACCGGCCAAGGCCGGCCCGGAAGGCCTACTCCAGGCCAAAGTGCGCTTCCCGATTGGCATTAAATTGGGCATGGTGGTTTCGGCCTTGTTGGCGGTTTCGCTAGTCACCATGAATCTGCTGGCCTCGGCCTTCTTCCTGCGCGACGCCACTGTCCGGGTCGAGGAGAACAACTACACCATCGCCCAGATCAGCGCCATCAAGATCGAAGATGACATCCGTTCCATCACCGACCGCGCCCGTCTGTTACTGGAAATCAGCGAAGGGGACGCCGCCTCACCCAGCGTCGAGCGTTTCTACGGTCTTAATCCAGATATTTTGGCGGTGGCGCTGGACGACGTCTTCACAACCTACAACAACGCCAGCCTGTCAGCCCTGGGCATCGAGGCCGCCGCGCTGGCCGGCAACCCAGCCGTTCCGGCGCTGGAAACCCTGGAAATCTTCAATGCCACCGCCAGCCTGGGGGCGCCGGCCATCGGGCTACGTATTCCCTTCCGCTCGGCCGGCCTGAACGGCATCCTGACCGCCTATGCCTCGGCCGAACGCTACGCCGAGGTTCTCGGCAACCGCGGCATCGTTGAGACCTGGGTACTCGACTCGGCCGGCCGCCTGCTGCTGCACGCCGATCAGGCCATGGTTCAGGCCGCCCCCGATTTCTCGGCCAACCCGGCCGTCATCGCCATGCGCGACAGCCCGCTTGGCAACGGCCAGTTGCGCTACCGCGACCAGGCTGGCCAAGAATACCTGGCCGCCTTCCGGCGTATCGCCTACGGTAACATTGGCGTCATCGCCAACGCCCCGGCCAGCAAGGCCTTCGAAGCCGTCGGCGCCATCCAGCGGCGCAACCTGCTTATTCTCGGCGCTATCCTGTCGTTGGCCGCGCTGTTGACTTATTTCTTCTCCCGGACCATCTCCGACCCGGTGCAGATGCTGATGGACGCGGCCATCCTGGTGGAGCGCGGCCACTTTGACCTGGATATCCAGGCCACCACCCGCGATGAGCTAGGCGCTCTCTCCAGCTCCTTCGTCAAGATGGGCCACGGCCTGGCCGAGCGCGAAAAAATCAAGGATGCCTTCGGACGCTTTGTCAACAAGAGCGTGGCCGAGATGGCCACCAAGGGCGAAATCAAGCTCGGCGGCGAGCGTAAGCAGGCGACGATTTTCTTCTCAGACATCCGCTCCTTCACCGCCATCTCCGAATCCATGCAACCTGAGCAAGTCGTCGAATTTCTCAACCAGTACCTTACCCGCATGGTCGGCTGCGTCAGCCGCGGCGGCGGCGTGGTCGACAAGTATATCGGCGACGCCATCATGGCCGTCTGGGGCGTGCCGGTCTCCACCGGGGACGACCCGACGGCGGCCGTCGACGCCAGCCTGGCCATGCGCGCCTCCCTGATGGAATTTAACCGCAACCGTGGCACGGCCGACAAACCGATCATCCGCATCGGCTGCGGCATGAACACCGGACCGGTGGTGGCCGGCCAGATCGGTTCCAACGAACGCATGGAATATACCGTCATCGGCGACACGGTCAATCTGGCGTCGCGCATCGAATCGCTGAACAAGGCCTTTGGCACCGACATCCTGGTGTCGGAATACACCATGGCCCAACTAGGCGACCGCTACCGCAGCGCGATCATGCCGATGATCGCCGTGAAAGGCAAGGCCGAGCCGCTGCATGTCCACGCCATCCTGGGCCGGGCGGAAGATCCGGCCGCGCCGCGTACCCTCACGGAGCTTCGCCGCCTGTTGGGCATCGCCGACACGCCGCTCGATGCCGGTCATATTGTCGCCGACAACGAGGAACAAAAATTCACCATCCTTGGCGACGCCAAGGCGCGGGCTGTACCATGAGCACCATGGTGATAGCCCGGCGCAAGCCGAAACTGTGGCGCGATATAATCGTAACCCTAGCTGCAGCCGGCCTGTTTGCCGGCTTCATCTGGACGCTGTACGCCGATATCTCCCAGGAGGGCGCGGCCGGCGGCCGTGAGCCGATTGGCTGGCTGGTCGCCCGAACGCGCCTTGCCCAGCGCCGCTTCGGCGACAGTGTGGTCTGGTCGACCATCGGCAACGAGGAAGCCGTCTACTCCATGGACGCCATCCGGACAGACCGAGGTTCCGAGGCCGTCATCCAACTGGCGGACGAAACCATTCTGATACTCGGCGAAAACAGCCTTGTGGTGCTCGACTTCTCGGGCACCCGCGGCGCCGTCGACTTTCTAGAAGGCTCGATCGTGGCCCGGCGGGCGGACGACGCCGCCGGCAGCGCCGCTTCGGCCAGCCTGGACATCCGCGCCGACGGCGCCGTGCTGGCCGTCCAGAGCGGCACCGTCGACCTGGCGCGCGCCGCCGACCAATCGGTGGCCATCAACGTCAGCGCCGGCCAGTCCAGCCTGACGTCCAGCGCCGGCACCACCACGGCCGTCACTAGTGCCGACACCGTCGCCATCCAGGCCGGCCAGGCAGCGGTGCGACCAGCCGACCTGATTCCGGCCAGCCCGGCCAACACCGCCGCCATCCTCGGCGCGGGGGCGCTGATCCCGGTCGGCTTCAGTTGGAGTACAAGCGGCGCCATTGGTCCTTTTACTGTCGAAGCCTCGCGCAGCCGCGACTTCGAATCGCGACGCATCGCCGAAAGCGAAGGCCTGAGCCTGGACATCAGCCTGGAAAGCGGCGCCTGGTTCTGGCGGATCCGTGACGCCGCTGGCAACTATTCGCGCATCAGCCAGCTCACCGTCCTCAGCGATACGGCGCCCGCCCCGCTGGCGCCCGCCACCGGCAGCGCCTTCAATTTCCGTTCCGCCCCGCCGCCGGTCAGCCTGGCCTGGACGGCCGTGCCACAGGCCACTGGCTACGATTACCAGTTGGCCAGCGCACCCGACTTTACCACTATCCTGAGTGAAGGCCGCGCCTCAGCGCCGTCCATCGTCCTGAGTGGCCTCCCGGCCGGCAGCCTCTACTGGCGGGTGCGCGCCCGTTACGATTTCGCGGCCCTGGCCGGCCAGGCCTGGTCTAGCCCGGCCAGCTTCAGCTTAAACCAAGTCGCCATCCCCGAAGCGCCGCGTCCCAATTCGCCGCCGGCCGCTTTCCGCGTCCTGGCCGTGGACAGCGCCAGCCTGCTCTTTGCCTGGAGCGTAATGCCAGATGCCGCCAGCTACGAACTGGCCATCTGGCCAAGTGCCGCCGGCAACGCGCCAACCTTACCGGCCACCTGGCAAGGATCGGGCAACGTCTACCGGCCGGACCGCAATCTGCCGGAAGGCGACTATTTCTGGAGCCTGCGCACCGTGGCCGCCGATGGCGTCGCTTCAAGCTGGTCAGCCCCGCGCAACCTAGTGGTGCAGGGCGTGCAGCAACCCCAAGCGGCCGCCCCGCTCGACGGCCACGAAATCGAAGGCGCCGCGACCACCCGCCTTCAAGTCGCCTGGCGCGGCTATGCCGAGGCCGTGGTTCTAGTCAGCCGCAGCCCCGATTTCAGCCAGCTGGTTTCCAGCACGGCCGGCGACGCCAACCGCGCCACCATCGAGCTGCCCGGCCCCGGCACCTATTACTGGGCAGTACGCGACCCGCGCCTGCCAGAAACCGTTCCGGAATCGGTGCGCAGCATCCGCGTCTTGCCACCGCTGGCGGCGCCACGCCTGGTAACCCCAGCGCCGGCCGCGCGCCTCCAAACCAGCGCCACTACAGCCATCCGCTTCGCCTGGCAAGTCGACCCGGGCATCAGCTATAGCCGCTTCAGCCTGCGCCAGACTCGCGACCAGCGCCTGGTATTCGAGAGCCAGACCGCCGATAGTTCCCTCGAGCTACCCGGTGATATTTTTGAAACTGGCGACTACCAGTGGACGGTCCAGGCCTTCGCCCAATCCGGCACCGCTACGGCCCGCGGCAGCCCGGCCGGTATTGCATCGTTCAACGTGCAAAGCCTGCGCGTGCCACCGGCCAGCCGCGTCCTTGAACCGCCGCCGGATAGTCGGCTGCCGGGCTTGACTGCCGCCCGCAGCGGCCTTCGCCTGGCCTGGAGCGCCTCGGAAACCGGCATGAGCTATCTGGTACGCCTACTGCGGACCGATGGTTCCTTGGTCAGCGAAACGCGAACCGCCTTGACCGCCATCCAAATACCCAACCCCGGTCCAGGCAGCTACCGTTGGTCGGTGGCCGGACAAGCCACCGATGGCGCCGAGTTGCCGGCGCTGGAAAGCAGTTTCCAGGTGGACGCCATCCCGGCCCTGGGAGCTGTTTCGGTGCAGGCGCCACGGGCCAATCAGGCCCTCGACGTTACCAACGCCGACTTCGTCCGCTTCAGCTGGACCGCGCTCCGCGATGCCAACGCCTATGAAATCAGCCTGACAGACTTGCGAACTGGCAACTTGGTATTCACCCGTATCGTGGAGGCCGGCCAGGAGCTCTTGTATCGTGAACTGGACAAACTCGACGTAGCGGCTTACAGCTTCCGCATCCGAGCGCTGCTGGTCACCCCAGAGGGCACCATCGAGCGCTCCGGTCCGGTACGAACCATCCCGTTCAGCATTACCATCACCACCGGCGGATCCCCCGTCCTGACCACGCCAAAGGAAATCTATGTCCAGAATCCGTAAGGCCTCCTGCCTGCTACCAATCTGCCTGTTTCTTTTAGCGCCGGCCGGATTCGCCCAGAGCGAAGCGGCAGAGACCGGCGCCCGCCTGGAGTGGGCGGCGGTGGATGGCGCCCGCAGCTACGAAATCGCCGTCCGCGCCTACGGCGGTATTGATATTTTACTAACAGTCGGTAGCGAAACGAACTCGGTACTCCTGCCCCTGGCGCCCGGCCGCTATGAAGTGCAGATCACCGCCATCAATGTCTTCCGGCGAGTCTTCAGCACCAGTGCCTGGAGTGAGTTTTCGATCATCCGCACCGCGGAGCTGCTCAGCCAGGATTTGGCCGGCAGCGAACTCTACGCCGGCGCCAGTACCGGCTGGCTGGAGCTTACCGGCACCGGCTTCCTGCCGGACACAGCCGCCTGGCTGGTTTCCGGCCGCAGCCGCTTCGAGGGCCAGGTGCGTGTTTCCACCGATGGCAGCGGCCTGCGCGCCGACTTCAACCTGGAAGAGGCTTGGGTCGGAAGCTATGATATTGTCACCCAAAACCCCGGCCTGCCGCCAGCCACCCTGGCCGGCGCGGCCAGGCTGCTGGAACGCGTCCAACCCCGAATCACCGCCCTGTCCCGAACCGTCCTGGCCAACAACCGCGCCTACCCGGATCTAGTCATCACCGGAGTTGGCTTCTCAGCAGCCACTGTTTTCATGCTACGCTCGGCCGACGGCACCGAGCTCCGCCATTCCCGCCTCATCGCGGTCAGCGAACAAAAAGTCACCGTGTTGTTCAACCTGGCCGAACAGCCAGCCGGGTCCTACAGCCTGATAGCCGTCAACCCGGGCGGCCTGAACGACAGCCTGAGTACCATCGTGACGGTTCACGATGTCCTTGGCGGCAGCGCCGACCCGCATCAGGCCGAGGAAAGCACCGACCAAGCAGCCACAACTGCCAACCAGTCAGACCCCAGCGACTCGGTGCTTCCAGCGGGAACCGAAACGGCTACGGAGACCGGGGTGGCCACGACGATCGAGACCAGCGAGACTGCCGACAACACCACTGCGGATAGTGAGAACCAGACAGCCGCCACCGAAGGTTTTGACGCACCCACTGACGCCACCACCGACGTACCGGCTGCCAGTCGCCGCCTCTGGCTGGCCGCCGCCTGGCGTCCGGCCCTGGTTCTGCCCGGAGACTTTAGCGAACTGTTCAGTAGCGGTCTGGCCGGCGGCGACCTGACCCTGGGAATTTCCTTCCGGTCACTATTCGGCGCCGGCAGCGCGCTCGGCGCCCTCGGTTTCGAACTACGCTTCGACCCGGTCTATATTCCCGGCGCCGACAACAGCGGCCCCACCCAAACCAGCCTGACGGCCCTGGGCGCGGCCACCCTCCTGACCTTCGGCTGGTATCCGCTGCTAGACGGCCAGCTTGGTTTCCTGGCCAAGGCCGGCTATGGCCTGGTCGTTTCGGCGCTCAGCCGCCGCACCGAGGCCGCCAGCGAGATCATCCTGACCCAGGACTCGGCGTTGCTGGCCGGCCTGTCGGTCCGCTGGGAACCAGGCTGCCTGATTGTAGAGGCTGGTGCCGACTGGCAGGGCGTGTTCTACATCAGCACGCCGGCCCACCTGGTACGCCCCTACCTGCGGATAGGATTCTGGCTGGATTGACAGGCTTTTGAAGTGTTGAAAAGCCGCATTTGCGTTTTTCAACACCCTATTGATGAGAGTCAGGGGCCGGTAGCGCCAATCGGCCAGGGCAGGCCGGCTGCCGGCCAAGAGTTGCCATAAAAATCATAGAAGTCCTCAGACACAAGGCCAGAACTGGCCAACAGACGCAGATTGGTACCGTCCATCACCAATGGGTCTGGCGGCGTGCCTGCCAAATGCCAATCGTAAACGAAAAAAAACGCTATCGTAATAATCGACAAAGCGCCGCCAGTAAACCCAGCGCTAACATCGAGGCAGACATTACCTGCACAGTCACCATCTCCCGTCAATATGCCGCTATTGATGGTAACGGCGGTAGTGTAGGGAACAGTATTGTCGTTATAATGCGAATCCATGCCAAACAAGCTGTTAGTCAACAAGGCGGCAGGATTTGAATTGCCGCCGCTGGCAAGACTCTCCCGGAAGGCCACGCTCGACGTCGCGCCATACAGTATGTTGTTCACAAGATAGGGTCGGGCTTGAGCCGCTACCCCATCGGCCAGATTCAAAAAGGCATCGCTGGTAAGACCGTCGACGACAATAGTATTATTGTAAAAGCGTGGTCGGGAAACGACTCCACCAGAAACTCGGTGCCGAACGCCGAAATGGCCACTGCTAGTCGGCTGATTAGTGCCCATGATAACGTTAGCCACTAGCAGCACGCCATCAAGGCCGACTGTATTGGCCACTAAATCCACGCCGCTGCTCGGCACCCCCGCATCCGACCCATAAATCCGGTTACGGCGCACCTTCGCGAACATTACATCCTCCAAGTACAGACCACAGGCATCGACGGAGCTCACTCCAGCCCGGAGACGGTTCTGTTCAATCAGCAGCCCCGCCTGCTCGATATTCGACGCATGTATCCCGTAGGCGGGGAAGGCTCCGGCATCGCCGCTGGCAATATCGCAACGACTGATTTGCGGCCGAGCCTTGTCGCCAATCCAAATGCCGTAGGTGGGCCCGGCGCCAGCCGTCCGGCCCGTGATGCTGCAGGCTTGAATGGTACCGCTGGCGTACTGGCCACTTATCCAAATCCCGGCGGCCAACGCTCCGCTACCATTACCGTCAGTCCGGACCGTGATAGTGCTGCCCGCGTCGCCGATCTGCGGATTGGCTGGGTAGAGCGGATCAGTGGCGATACAATAAATTCCGTAGGCCGGGCTCGGCGTTACGCCGGATCTGATTACAATATTATCACCTTGCGCCACCGGGCTGGCGCCATCGATAAACAAGCCGGCGGCGAAAGCCGGGGTTGTGGCGCCGCAACCGGTCACCGTCAGATTGCCCAGGAGCTGTGGCGCCGCTCCCCGCCCGAAAAGGATACCGACCGAAACCTCGGCCTGCCCGCCCTGTACCACGGTGTTGGAAGCCACGCCGCCGACGAGGCCGCGCGCCTCCTCCGTGAACAGCAGGCCGGCAGAGCGGGTCGGCTCCCCGAGTGCCGCGCCTAAATCACCCAGCGCGCTGATAGTCCCGCCGCGAAACTCCGGATTGGCCAGCGGGCCGCTTATCCAGGCGCCATAGGCGCCGTGGTACTCGCCGGTGGTGACGCTGCCGCCCGTCCCGCCTTCAATGGTGCAATCCACGAATAGCGGCGAACTGTCACGGATGGCGACGCCGGCGCTGATTTCTCTGGCCGCCAAGCCGCTAAACCGGACAGTAGTAAAGCTGACCGCCGTCTGATCGAGTACGATAGCCGCCACGCCGATGTCGGTTGTTCCGTCCGGCGCGTAGACCCGGAAGCTGTCCAGGCTTGAGCTGCCGTCAACATGGTTAAGCAACAGGGTATAGGCCGGTACTGCCGTAGTGCCCGGATCACTCGTGTTGTAGCGGATTTCGGTCAGGTTGGCGATAGTATTCTGAGTGCTGAATGCGGTATCATACGACCCCGACAAAGTCAGCGGTCGCAAAATACGCAGGGGCTCAGTCTCAACATAGCTAAAGGGTCCGGCTACCCGGATGGCCAGCGGGTCAGTGCCTCCAACGGCGTTCGCCAGAGCTAAGGCCGCCCTGATCGTTTTTTTCGGTGAGCCGGGGGCAGTACCGGCATTTAAGTTATCATCGCCGTTAACGCCGTCCACGTAAAAAACGTTGCTCCACAGGTAACGGTATTCGACGACCGCCGTCGGCTGGCAGCCAGGTCCATAAGCCCGGACGCGCAGGCGCAAGCCTGGTTCACCCCATGAATACGCCACCGCGCTACCATCATACGGCTCCCCAACTGGAGGGTCGGCATCGCGGTCTGGATCTAAGCCGTCCACCGTATACCAGATCGCAGCCCCAGCTGTCGCACAGGCTAAAGTCAGCAGCTGTTCACTAGCGTATACGCCTGTCGGCAAGCTTGCGGATGCTGGCGCCGTCACCCAATCATAGTCCGCGCTGAAGACGATGGAGGCTTCCCGGCCGCTCAACCAGGCCCGGGCCTGCACGGCCAGTCGATCATCCTGCAGAATGGGGCTACTGTAACGCTGGCTGCCAGCGCCACCCGGCGCTGGCACGCTGCCGTCGAGGCTATACCATATTTCGGCATCCGGCGTCGCGCAGGCCAGGCTCAGCGCCAACCGCGTATCGTAGGTACCCGCCGCCAAATCCGCCGTCACCGCCGCTGTCTGAAGCACGAAGGTTCCCGTCAAGTAGCCCGACACATTAGTCTGCGAGGTGTAAGCATAGGCGGTGACCGTCGTGATGGAATCAGACAAGGCTATTGGCTCGGTATAGTCTAGCCAACCGGTCGGAGTGTCGCCGGCCGGACTCAGGCTATAGCGCAGGCCCAGTGCCCCGACCGGCAAGTTCAGGCTGACCGTGGTCGGTACCAGGCCGGGCTCCACATAGCTTCCCGGTTGGATATCGGCGAAGGTCGGCATTTCTACCGCCTGGAAAGCCAAATTGATATCGAAACGGGCGCAACCCGCCAGGGACAGGCCAAACAATAAAAGCGGCCAGAATTGTAGGTGGCTAACAGTCTTCTTCACATACCAGAGTATACCACGCCCCAAGGGCCTCTACCAATCGGCTGGCCTTGCGCCGGCTCGATGAATCGATTACCATACTTATGGAAGGACATCGCAGCCCGCGATGCACACTTAACCCTGGGAGGTTCCGGCGCTTATGTCAAGTAAATCCATCGACGCCATCGCCAGCCTGCCGGAAGGCCTACGCGACACGGCCACGCGCGGTCAGTTGGACAGTTCCATCTTCAATCCCTGGGCTCATAAAACCATGCGCTCCATGCCGGAAGTCATGGAACGGACGCTCGATACGCTGGTGGCCAATCCCACGTTTTACCTGCCCGAATTTACGCCCTGGCTCAGTTTCTGGCGCGGCTGGCTTTTGCACAACCGCAGCGACTACAACAACGCCATCAAGTACCACTGGCAAGCCTACGAAATATTCGAAGCCAATCAGGACGCCCTCAACCAAGCCAAGACCGCCCATGCCCTGGCGGCCAGCCTCAAGTACCAGGGGTTTTTCGATCGCGCCCTGGAATGGGCCGAGAAGGGCCTGGCGGCGGCGACCGCCCTCAACGACGTCAGCCTGGTCGCGGCGCTCCTGGCCAATATCGGCGAAGCCCTCATCCACTTGAATCGCCACCAGGAGGCCGACACCTACTTGCACCGCGCGCTGGAATTCAACCCGTCGGACAGTGCCCGCCTGGTCATCACCCAAAAACTCAGCGAACTAGCCATCGCCCAACAAAAGCCGGAACTAGCCTTGGATCTGGCCGTTAAAGCCCTCCGTCAATCGGAACGCATGAACCTGCCTATTCTGCATGCCCAAACCATCGCGGTTTACGCCAAAGCCTTGGCCACCAAAGGCTCAATCCGCAAAGCCAAAGGCCAATTCAGCCAAGCAGTTCGGTTGGCCGAGAAAATCGGCGACCGCATCAATACGGCCGAGTTTCTACTCGGTTTTGGCCAAGTCTGCTTTGCCCATGGCGACAAGGGTAGCGCGTTGGCTTTCCTCGGAAAAGCGCTCGGCATTGCCCAGGACCTGAAAGCCAGCCACGTCGAAGGCCGTATCCACCAAACCCTAGCCGCAATTCACAAGGCGGCCGCCAATTGGCAAGAGGCCTTCCTGCATCAGGAAGCCTTCCTTATTATCCGCCAGCAACTGTATAACCAGAACGCCGATACCGCTTTACGCGATTTAACCTCCACCCAGGCCTTCAATGAGGCGGAAATATACCGCAAGCTATATGACCGCATTTCGGCCATTGCCGAGGCCGGACGGGAGATTACCTCCGTACTGGAACTGGGGACAGTCCTGGAACGGGTCTACAAGGTTGTGCAGCGCATCATGCCGGCCGAGGTCTTCGGCCTAGCCATCCGGCTGGAAGACAGCGAGTTACTGGATTATACAAGTATCATGGAAGGCAACCTGCGTATCGACGCCGAAACCATCGCCGTCCAGGACAAGCAATCCCTGGAGGCCTGGTGTTTCCGCCATGGCCAAGAAATTCTCATCAACGATTTAAGCTTGGAAGGCCATAAATACGGCTCTGCCACGGCGCGGCAACGCACCGAAGTCCCTACGGCTGCCTTTCTGCTCTGTCCTTTATTGCATGGCAAGACCGCTATCGGCGTAGTAACCGTTCAGGCTCGCCGCGCCAATGCTTACAATCGCTACGATCAGGAAGGCCTGCGCGCCTTAGCCTTGTACATCGCCATCGCGCTGGAAAATGCCCGCTTATACAAAGCCGTCGAGCGCAGCGCCTCGCACGATCATCTAACCGGCGTCCTCAACCGCTATGCTATCCTGAAGGCCGGCTTGGCCGAGCATACTCGGCAACAGCGCTATGGCGGCCTTTTTTCAGTACTGCTCATCGAGATCGACGACTTGAAATTCATTAACGGCAGCCTTGGCCTCTCGACGGGCGACGCCGTGCTCAAGCATGTCGTCAAATGCTTGCAAGGAAGACTCCGTGGCGTGGATACGATTGGTCGCTATGGTGGCGAGGAATTCATCGTCATCCTGCCTGAAACCGGCCCAGTCGCCGCCCAGGAGGTCGCCGCTACGGTTCTCGCCAGCTTCGCCGCTCAGCTGCTCGAAATCAAAAGCGATTGCCTACTCCGGATCACGGCCTGCATCGGCCTCTACAGCTTTGAAGACCCGAAAATCAGTTTTGATATAGGCATCCAAAAAGCCGGCAGCGCCCTCGACCAGGCCAAGGCGCAGGGTCCAGGCATACTGTACCACTATACCCCAGCCGACAGTACCCAGCCTTGATTTGCGATGTCCAACGCGCTATCTTCAGGCCTTGGAGGATTTAGCATGAAAAAAATGCTTCTAGCATTTGTGGTGATGGTATTTGCTAGCGGGTTGGTCTTCGGCAGCGGGCTGTCCGGGACCTTCACCCAAGAATTCATGAATACCCGCGAATTAATCCTGGACAGCCTGTTCATTCCAGTAACCATAACCGGCCATTCTGGAGTTTCCTGCCGCATTGAAGCATTCGATATTCCCCGGGAAGTCGAAGTTTTCATCGAAGAAGGCAATGGCTCGATCAGCCTTCGCGTGCAACAGCAGCGCAATACATCGTTGCCGCCCGGACAACGGGCCCGCTTAGTCATCAGCCTGCCAGCCGCAGCCGCCTGCCAACTGAGTTCGGCCTCCGGCAGCTTCGCCGTTACCGGCCTGTCCGGGCCGACCCTCCAGATCAGATCCGCCTCCGGCGCGGTCCACTGTTTTGATACTGCGGTTCCGTTGGATATCCAGACCAGTTCAGGCGCCATTTCCATCAGTGGCTCGCAACGCGATACTGTGCTGAAGAGCGCCTCCGGCGCCATTAAGCTGGAGCGTTCCCAGGGCGACGCCGTAATCGAGGCCATCTCTGGCGCTATCACGGTCGAAAATGTAAACGGCGCCATCAAAGCCGACAGCACTTCCGGCGCAATCGCGGTTCGCGGTTTCCAGGGTCGCTTGTACCTCACCTCCGTCTCCGGCCGGATTTCCGGCAGCAATCTCCAACTGCAGGGTGAAGGCCGATTCGCCACTACCTCCGGTGCTATCGACTTGGATGTCCTCAACCAGGCAGCCGATTGCCGGTGCACGGCTGTGTCAGTTACCGGCGCCATTGAACTGTTTGGTAACCGCGGCCACAACAATATGCAACTGGGGTCAGGCAGTCTGCGTCTGGAACTCAGGACCGTATCTGGGCAAATCAAGCTCTATTAACCAACTAGCCGCTAGTAGGTGCGCCCTGCCAGGCGTACCAATAAAAAGAACCCCGGGACATAAAGCCCGGGGTTCTTTAAAAAACGGTAGCCTCCGTTACGCTTTTTTAACCAGGTGGCAGGCCACATAGTGGTCCGGCCTCACCTCAATCAATTCCGGCGTTTCGAGCCAGCACTGGTCGACGCATAGGCGGCAGCGGGAATTAAAGCGGCATCCGGGCGGCGGATTGATCGGGCTCTTCACATCACCCTGCAGGACAATACGCTTGCTGTTTTTGTTCAGCCGCGGATCCGGGATCGGGATGGAGGACAGCAACGCCTGGGTGTAGGGATGCAGTGGATTCTCGTAGAGCTCGTTGCTTGCGCAAACTTCCATCAACTTGCCAAGGTACATGACGCCGATGCGATCAGAGATGTGCTTAACCATCGACAGATCGTGGGCAATGAACAGATAGGTGAGACCCAGCTTGTCCTGGAGGTCCTCGAGCATGTTCACAACCTGGGCTTGAATGGACACGTCGAGGGCCGAGATCGGCTCATCGCAGATGACCAGTTCCGGCTCAACTGCCAAGGCGCGGGCAATTCCGATGCGCTGGCGCTGCCCGCCGGAGAATTCGTGTGGATACCGATTGGCGTGTTCTTTTTTCATACCAACGGTATTCAACAAATATTGGATGCGCTCTACTCGCTTGGCGCCGCTGCCCAGGTTATGGGTTTCCATACCCTCGCCGATGATTTCCGAAACGGTCATACGCGTATTGAGTGACGCATAGGGATCCTGGAAAATCATCTGCATTCGCTTGCGGAACGGGAACAGGTCGTGTTGGCTCATCGTCGTAATATCGGTATTGTCAAACAGCACCTGTCCACCAGTCGGCTCGTACAGGCGGATAATGGTTCGGCCGATGGTCGACTTGCCGCAGCCCGATTCACCGACTAGGCCAAAGGTTTCACCGCGTTTGATGCTGAAAGTCACGTCATCGACAGCGGTCAGATATTTACGGTTTTTCTTGCTAAAGGAATCGTTCATCTTGAAGTAGCGCTTCAGATTCTTGACTTGCAGCAAGTCTTTACTGGAATCAACCATTTTAGCGTCCTCCCTTGTTGTAATTTTCAACGGCAGGTGCACGCTCATCCCTTAACCAACAGGCCGATTCATGCCCATTACCGAGATCATACAGGGCCGGTGCCTCTTCCTTGCAAATCTGCATAACATGTTCGCAGCGCGGGGCAAACGGGCAACCAGCCGGTGGCTTCATCAAATCCGGCGGCGATCCCTTGATCGGATTAAGCCGATCATGCGCCTTCCGATCCATGCGCGGCAAGGACTTCAACAAGCCTCTGGTATACGGATGAGCGGTGGCGTAGAAGATATCGTCGATATTGCCTTTTTCCATAGCCATACCGCCATACATAACAATAATTTTGGTGCACAATTCGGCAATGACACCCAGGTCATGCGTTATCAGGATAATGGAGGTATCGAGCTTCTGGGTGATGTCCTTCATGATGTCGATAATCTGGGCCTGAATGGTAACGTCTAGCGCAGTGGTCGGCTCATCGGCTATCAACAAGCGCGGGTTGCAGGACAGGGCCGTGGCAATCATGGCGCGTTGGCGCATTCCGCCGGAGAACTGGTGCGGATAGGCATGGATGCGCTTTTCCGGTTCCGGGATACCAACCAGTTTGAGCATCTGGATGGCGCGCTCCAAAGCCTGCTTACGGGTCACCTTCTGGTGCCGCCGGATCACCTCGATCATCTGCTCCTTGATGCTGATCACCGGATTCAGCGACGTCATCGGATCCTGGAAGATCATGGCAATTTCCTTGCCGCGAATATCAGACATCTGCGAATGGCTATAATTGGTCAAGTTTTCGTTCTTGAATAGAATTTCGCCGGCTTTAATCTTGCCAGGTGTCTCAATCAGCTTCATGACCGACAAGGCCGTGACGCTCTTGCCGCTGCCCGACTCGCCGACGATGCCCAGGATATCGCCCTTGTTCAGGACAAAACTCAGGCCGCGTACCGCCTGGACTTCGCCTAGATGGGTAAAGAACGAGGTCTTCAGATCCCTGACCTCGAGAATAGTATCGTTCATGGTCTCCCCTTTGTTTGCTTGTGCCATTTGGTGTTCCCGCTCATTTTCTCAAGCGCGGGTCGAGGGCGTCACGCAAACCATCACCGATGAAGTTGAACGCCAGGAGGGTCAAGGCGATCGCCATTGCTGGGAAAAACAACTGGTAAGGATAGGTTGTCAAACCAGATAAGGCATTATTGGCCAGGGTGCCCCAAGAGGATTGCGGTGCCGACACGCCCAAGCCAATGAAGCTGAGGAATGATTCGGTAAAAATGGCGCTCGGTATCATCATGGCCATGGACACGATAATCGGCCCGATGGCATTGGGAATCAGGTGCCGGAGGATAATCTTCATCTTGGGCACGCCAATGATACGAGCAGCCAGGACGAATTCTTGCTCTTTAAGCGACAGCACCTGGCCACGCACCAGGCGGGCCTCATTAACCCAGAACACACTGCTCAGGGCGATGATGATATTTATCAAGCCGCCACCCCTGAACCAGACCATCAGCAGAATGACATATAAAGTTAGCGGTACCGAATTGATGATGTCGACGATGCGCATCATGATATCGTCCACCCGTCCGCCTTCATAGCCGGAGATGCTGCCATAGATGACGCCGATGAACAAGTTGACGACGGTGGCGATGAAGGCCACCAGCAGAGAAATACGGGCGCCGTACATCACGCGAGTCAGCAAGTCACGGCCCAGGTCGTCTGTCCCGAAAGGGAACAGGATGTTCGGGCGCGTCCGGTCCGGCTGGGTGGCAATCTCGCCGCGGTATTCGAGCGTAAAATCATAGTCAAGGCGTTGCGCGGCTGGGAGCATTTTATATGAAAAATTGAGCTTAATGTCTTCACCATTCAAAACATAGGTATAGATCTTGTTGGGAATATCCCGGCGGCTACGGTCCAGCTCTATCTTGTCGATAACGCGACCATTGCCTTCCACCAGGAACAGGTTGTAATCATTTGAAGAATACAGGTAAATATCACCCAGCTTGTACAAAGAAAGTGACGGCGGTAGGTTCTTGTATTTGTTGATCTGCTCGGAGTAGGAGTAAGGAGAAAACATCGGGCCGACAATGCCGAATAGCAAGATCAGAAAGATGACGATCAAGCCGGCCATGGACAGCTTGTTTTTCTTGAGTCGACGCCAGGCGTCCTGCCAGTAGGTCAGGCTAGGTCGGGCAGTCTCGACATCCGAGTAAGTGTTGCCGGTGAATTGGAATTTATTGTCGCTCATATCGGTTAGTTCTCGCTTCCGAATTTGATGCGCGGATCGATCAGCACGTAGGCGATATCGACCAGCAGTACCATTATCATGTAGAAGACCGCATAAAAGACCGTCACACCCATGATAGTGGTATAATCCCGGTTGCTGACGCTATCAACGAAATAGCGCCCGATGCCCGGTATGGCAAAAATACGTTCCACCACGAAGGAACCGGTCAGGATGGCCGCGATCATCGGACCAAGGTAGGTAACCACCGGAATGAGGGCGTTCTTCATGGCATGCCAGCCAATAACCGACAATTCCCGGATGCCGTTAGCGCGTGCCGTCCGGATATAATCCTGGCGCATCACTTCTAGCATGCTGGATCGGGTCAGGCGCGATACAAACGACAACGAAAAACCGGAAAGGGCTATTACCGGGCCAACGTAGCCGAGTGGCGTAGCCAAACCATAACTCGGCAGCCACCCCAGCTTGCCGGCAAAGAAGTAGATAATCAATGTTGCCACCACGAAACTGGGAATGGTAATACCCAAGGTAGCCATGAACATAACCAAATAATCGATAGGCTTGTTCTGCTTCAAGGCCGATATAATGCCTAAGGGAATACCGAGCACGATGATGACGATGCTGGCCAGCAAGCCGATGCGCGCCGAAGCCGGCATGCCGGCAACGATGATGTCGTTAACCGATACTCCGACCTTAGAGAATGAAGGTCCCAGATCAAACCTAATCAAGCGCTTCATATAATCCAAGTATTGAATAATCAGAGGATCATCGAGATTATATTTAGCGTTCAACTGTCTCAGGATTTCATCCGGGATGGCTTTTTCCCTGGTAAAGGGGCCACCTGGAATCGAATGCATCATCGCGAAGGTCAGTGCGGTAATCAGGATTATGGTTACCAGCATTGAGAAAACCCGCGAAATAAGGTACTTCTTCATGCAAAACTCCTCG
Source organism: Spirochaetes bacterium GWB1_60_80 (assembly GCA_001829185.1). Taxonomy (GTDB): domain Bacteria; phylum Spirochaetota; class Spirochaetia; order Treponematales; family UBA12059; genus UBA12059. The sequence continues at coordinate 194,476 of MIAR01000032.1, read as the reverse complement.
GGCCATAATAAAGTCAGATAGTCATTCTGTCAACCAAAACCTCCATATTTTGAAACGCTAAACAATATAATAAAACATTTGTTTCAATAAATAAAACCCCAGGCTAGGCCTGGGGTTTTATTATACAGCAGTAGAATTACTGATCGATCACGGCTCCAGCCAGGCACCGGTAAAGTCAGCGGTACCCAGCACGCTGCGATCCCAGCCCTTAAGCTTGGGACTGGCAAACATCATGTCAGCGTAGTGATAGACGGTGATAACCGGAACATCGGTCATCAGGAGGGTCTGAGCCTTGTACAGAGCCTCAAAGTGCTCCTGGCCCCGAGTGCGGGCTGCCTGGGACAACAGGGTATCGTACTCCGGATTGTTGTACTTGGGATCGTTGTAGGCATTGCCGGTGGTAAAAATGCTGAGCAGGCCCATCGGATCCATAAAGTCAGTCAACCAGCCGCCGCGAGCCACTTGGTAGTTGCCTGCTTTGCGGGTATCCTGGAAAACGGCCCACTCCTGATTCTCGAGGGTAATCTCAAGGCCAAGATTAACGCGCAGCTGCTCTTGAACCAGCTGGGCGACGTTCATGTGGGCTTCAGAAGTGTTGTACATCAGGGAGAAGGCCGGGAAGCCCTGGCCATTCGGGTAGCCAGCTTCGGCCAACAGGCGCTGAGCCTCGGCGACGCGGCTGCCATCAGTGGCAAAGCCATACATACCAGCAGTCTCAAAGAAATCCTTGCCCTGGTGGTCGAGGAATCCCGGCGGCACGAAGCCGGCGGCCGGAACCTGGCCAGCGCCCAGGGTTTCGCAGATCTCTTCGCGGTCAATGGCCAAGGCCATGGCGCGGCGGACGCGGACATCCTGGAACATCGGGAGGTTCATGTTGAAATTATAGTAGTAAGTACCGAGCAGCGGGTAGACGAAGAAGCGGTCATCTTCGGCGATCAGGCGCGGAACCTCGGAAAGCGGCACGTTCGGGATGAAGTCGAACTCGTTAGCCAGGAAAGCCTGGTATGCGGTGGATTCGGCATCAATGAACCGGCCTTCGATACCGGCCAGGCGGACGGCGGCGGCATTCCAGTAGTTCGGGTTCTTAACCAGGGTGAGGCCCTCGCCAATCCGGTAGCTGGTCAGCATGAAGGCGCCATTGGAAACGGCGGCGGCCGGATCCTTAGCCCAGGTGCCGTCAGCGCCACGCTCAACAGCGGCTTGCTTGGTGGGCATAAAATGGTAGAAAGACAGGAGGCTGACGATGTAGTCGGTCGGGGTCATCAACTTGACTTCGAGGGTCAGGTCATCAACGGCGCGAATACCGACGGCGTCCAGGGAGCCACCATTGACGGCATCAAAGGCGCCGACGACGTTGGTGTATTCCCAAATCCAGGAATACTCGGAAGCGGTGGCCGGGTTCATGCCGCGTTTCCAGGAGTACACGAAGTCATTGGCGGTAAGCGGGGTGCCATCAGACCACTTCGACTCGCGCAGGCGGAAAGTAAGGGTCAGGCCATCGGGGGAGAAGCTCCACTCGCGGGCAATACCGGGATAGAGCTTGCCGCTCTTTTCACGGACCAGGCCTTCGAAAGTCTGGTTAATGACATCGCCACCGTCGGAAGCACCGTTCAGACAGGGGTCGAGCGTTTTGGGATCAGCGCCAATGTTCCAGTTCATATAACGGGTAAGGTCAGTGGTCTGGGCACCGGTACCAGCGGCATCGGTCTTCTTGCAGCCGAATAGGGCGGCAACCAGGCCTAATACCAGAAACAAACCCAACAGATACTTTTTCATCCGTTCTCCTCCTCGATAGACTAACATTTCCGGACAGAAATGTGCATGACAACGCGGATTTAAGGAACGTACACAACCAACACGGACAAGTCGGCAATTACGAACCCAGCCACGTTTAGAGAGCATTGTAGACCGGGTTTAGTGGACAGTCAAGGAGCTTTTGAGAAAATCGCCGTTTGGTATTACCTGGATGAGCCGCTATTAGCAGAAATAATTAACAGCCGTATCGACTATCAAAGGCCTTCCTGGCGGTCCTTTGCAACCTTGCTGGCTTCAGCTTTATAAAGCGGAGACAAGGCATCCAACGCCTCGGCTGCTTGATCGCTGGTCTTGAAGCGTTCCAATTCGGTATCCAATTGGCCGACTATGCTGCCAACATTAATTGAGACGGTTGAAAGGTTGTCGATAGCCCGGCCAATCTCGTCGATGCCTGCCCTGATTTCGGTGATGCCGTTGAATACCTCGCTGGCGATGCGCTCGACCACCTTCATAGCGTCTTCACTGCTGCCGGCGGAGCTAATCATGGCGCTGCGCGAACGGTCCACATCAGCGCTGGCCTTCTGCAAATCGAGCATGGCATCACGAATCTGTTCACTGCCGCTGCGCAATTCGGTCATGCTGTCGACTATTTCCTGCAGCGCACTCGAGACGCCGTTGGCTTCAGTGGTGATACTGACAAAGGCACCCTGAGTCATCTTGCCAGCCTCCGAAGCTGAGGCAATTTTCTTGACCACATCCTTAAGGACGCCGCTGATTCGTTTAGAGTTGAGGGCGGAGGCCTCAGCCAGCTTGCGAATCTCATCGGCCACCACGGCGAAACCCTTACCGGCATCACCAGCATGAGCAGCCTCAATTGCCGCATTCATGGCCAAGAGATTGGTCTGGCTGGAAATATTCTGGATGATGACCGCCGCGCCCTTTATCTCATCCATGTTTTTATTTATTTCTTCAATTATAGCTGTCGTCCGCGACAGATCCTGGCCACCCTTGTTGACTGAACCGATCATGGAGCCGGTAGCCGCCATTTTCCGGCGCCCGACATCGGCGATGCTACCGATGGAGGCGATCATCTGATGCACCGAAGCACTGGACTGCTCGACCATGGCGGCTTGATTGTCGAGGAAGCCCTGCAAGTCGCGAATATTGCCGATAACGTCGCCAACAGCCGAGCCAGCCCCTTTTATGTTGCTGGTCAGGGTAGCGATGCTGCCTTCAATGGCGACGGTATTAGTCCGTATTTCGTGGACCGAGGCGCTCGATTCGGAAACGGTGCTAATCAACTCTTCCTTGACGGCCACGTTTTTCCGGGACGTCGCCTGGATGGCCGTGAAGGACTCGCTGAGGGTGATGGCAAAGGTATTCAGGTAATTGGAAAGGATGGCGATATCGTCCTTACCCTTGATCTTGAAGCGCACCGAAAGATCTCCGTCCTTCATCAATTCCAGGCTATGCTCCAGGCTGACGATATCTCGGGCAATGCGGTTGGCCAAAATCATAGCAATCAGAACGGCAACGGCTACCAGGAGTAGGGCCACCAGGGCGGCGGTCAATGTTGCCCGGGCGGTCTGTAGGCGCGTTTCTTCCGTTATCAAGCCGGTCTGAGTATTGACGATCTCGATGAAGGACTTGATATTCATATCCAGATTAGTCAGGGTCAGGTAAAACTGTTCGATTTTATGCCTAGCCTCCAACACGTCGGGATGGTTGATGGCCGTCGGGGAAATGAACATGTCGAGCAGCTTGAAGCGGACGGTATTCCCAAAGATATGACTGGCCTCTGCCATGATAAGCTCCAGGCTGCTGTCAATGGATTTCAGTTGTCCGTCGATATTACTTTCCAGTAAGACAATCAGGCCAAGCGAAGTCTGAATACGCTCATTCAATTTGGGAAGCACTTTAAAATTGGCGATGGCCTGGAAAGAGGCCCGCGTCTGCAGCCGGATGGCATTATTCAACTGGATTTGTTGTTCGACGAATTGGGTAGAAAACCTAGCGCTTTCCACTTGGAGCTTGAGGAAGGCATCCTTCATCAGGACCAAGGTCTGCAATTCGGCTTCCACTTCGCGCAACGGCAATGTCATACCAAAGAATAAACCTAAACCGGCGATGACGCTGAAAAGAACCAGGATTATCAGCAGGACAAGTTTAAACTTGATTGACATTGCATCCTCCAGAGCCGACCATTATTCGATACTGTTGCTGGTATAATCGCTGGCTGGCAGGGCCTGGCCGAAAATGAGCCGAACATTATCCGCAAGCATAGTACCATAATCGGCATCTGACAAGGATTATATGAATCGGCAGATTGGCCAGGCACGGATTGCCGGACATTAGCCATGAAAAAACGGGAGCCATGGCAGGCTCCCGTTCAATTAGCCAGAAACCTAGCCGGCACGACCAGACAGGCTAGTCAGCCAGCAGCTTACATGCCTAGTCCGCCAGCCACCTTGATTTCCTCGCCGGTGACGTATGAAGCCAGATCGGACGCCAGGAAGACACAAACCTTGGCCACCTCGGCCGGCTCGCCGAAACGGGCTACCGGGATCTGGTCGTACATGGCCTTCTTCTGCTCGTCATTCAGCTTATCGGTCATCGGGGAAACGATGAAACCAGGCGCAATGGCATTGACGCGGACATTCTTGCTGCCAACCTCACGGGCCAGACTCTTGGTAGCGCCGATCATGCCGGCCTTGGAGGCGCAGTAATTAAACTGGCCAGGATTGCCTATGATGCCGACGATCGAGGCCATATTGATGATGGAGCCGCCCTTCTGGCGAATCATCGGCCGGATCACGGCCCGGCACAGCATGAACATGCTCTTTAGGTTTATGGTGATAACATCGTCCCAATCCTGGGTGCTCATGCGCATTAGCAGGCCGTCTTTGGTGATGCCGGCGTTGTTGACCAGGATATCAATGGAGCCTTCAGTTTTGGCCATCTCTTCGACGGCGGCGTTGATAGCCAATTCGTCGGAAACGTTGACCGCCTTGAAAACCACCTTGCCGCCGTTGGCCCTGGCCAGCTGCTCGTATTCAGGCAGCGAATCGCCCTGCGCCAGATCAAAATACCAAACCGTGGCGCCCTGCTGCAGGTAAGCCAGGACTATCTCGCGGCCAATACCGCGCGAACCGCCGGTAACCAGAGCCTTTTTGCCTTTTAATAACATGCTGTCTCCTTGTCAAATTGATAATCCTGACTGTCGATCAATCGACCGGTCCGGAACAGAACGGCCACTCAGACGCCCGTCTACAGGGCTTGGATCAGCGCCAGGCTACCGCTGGATTTACAGACGATCTCGGTACTGGCCGACTTCCAGAGGCCAGTCAGCACGGTACCAGGGCCAGCCTCCAAGCACAGTTCAAAGCCGGCAGCGATGATTGCCTGCTGCTCTTCGATCCAGCGCACCGGGCTGACAATCTGGTCGGCCGCATACTGCTTGATCACAGCCGGATCGGTCTCAGCCTTGCCGGAAACATTGGAGAAGAACGTCAGCTTCGGGGCCGCGAAACTGACGTCGGTCAATAGTTCCTTGAAGCCGTCAAACGCATACTTCATTATAGGTGAGTGGAAGGCGCCAGACACCTTAAGTCGGATGACGCGCTTGGCGCCGGCCACCTTGATCGCCGGCTCGGCCTTGTCCATGCCGCTTTCGGTTCCGGAGATGACCGATTGAGCGGGGCTATTGTAGTTGGCCACCCAAACATCGTCGATGCCTGCATTCTTAAGCGCGGCTTCGATAGCCGCCGGCTCCAAGTTCATGACAGCGGCCATGGTGGAACCGCCGGAGCGCTTGCCGGCCTCGTCCATCAAGCGACCGCGCTCGCCCACCAGTCTGATCATCGTCTCGAAAGACAGGATACCGGCCTCCACCAGCGCCGGCCACTCGCCGAGGCTGAATCCAGCAGCACCAGCCGGCTTGACACCTTGGTCAGCCAGGCACAGCGCAGCCGCGCATTCCACTAATGCCAGCGATACTTGAGTGTTGCGCGTCTGCTTGAGGTCTTCCTCGTTGCCCTCGAAAATCAGGGTCTTGAGGTTGATTTTGGTGGTATGGGAAGCCAGGTCGAACAATTCGCGCACCTTGGCGTTGGCCTCGTAGAAATCCTTGCCCATGCCGATGCTCTGGGCGCCCTGACCGGGAAACAAAATACATGTCTTCATTGGCATCCTCCGGATGTGTCTCAGGCTGGTTCAGCGTCACGCTACCATGTAGCCGGCGGACTGTCAAGCAGACAAAAATATCCAAAATGTCACAGCTTTTTGCAAGGTGACACTAATAAAACTCGTTTAGAACCAAAATCAGGGTTTTCAAAAGTAAAAACATGCGCATATAATGTTCAAGACAGCACTTAGCTGCGTTTTTCACTTAACCAGCCATACAAGGACGGCCGATGCTGGCATACGAAAAAAAAATCTACCTCTTGCTTGGTAGCTGCTGTCTGGCCATGATCGCCCTGGGCATAGCCATCGACGGACCATTAACCAGCCTCCAAGGCTGGTTGCGCCTGCAAACGCACGCCGCCCGCCTCATCAACGACTTTACCGTCATTGGCGGAACCGGCGGCGCGCTGCTCAATGCCGGCCTGATGGGCTTGATTTGTCTACTGCTAACCAGGCTCAGCGGCGTCGCCCTATCCGGCCCGACCGTGGCGGCCACCTGCACCATCCTCGGCTTCAGCCTCTTCGGCAAGACGCCCCTCAACGCCCTGCCGGTTGTACTGGGCGTTTTTCTGGCCAGCCGCATCGCCGGAAAACCTTTCAAGAGCTACATCCTGATGGCACTATTCGGTACCGCCCTCGGTCCGCTGGTCAGCTACCTTGTTTTCGAGACAGATCTGGTTGGGCTTCCCGCCATCGGCCTCGGCTTACTCGGCGGCATCATTGCCGGCTGCGCCTTGCCAGCCTTGGCCATGGCCATGTTGCGTATGCATGAAGGCTTCAATCTGTATAACATGGGCCTGACCTGTGGCTTTCTCGGCCTTTTCGCCGCCGCCGGCCTGGCCGGTACCGGGCATAACCTCACCACCGACCTAGTTTGGAACGCCCAGCCGGCCCTGGCCCTCAGACTACTGGTTCCGATCCTGTGTATCTTGTTCCTGATTTGGGGCACGGTGCTCGACGGCCGCAAACTATGGCGAAACCTGTTAGCCATCTTCAAGATGTCCGGCCGCCTACCCTCCGATTTTATGGCCACCGTCTCGCCGGGAGCCGCCTTGGTCAATGCCGGACTGCTTGGGCTGGCTGGAAGCGTCTATCTGACCATTATCGGTGCGGCCTGCAACGGCCCGGTCATCGGGGGGCTGTTAACCGTCATGGGTTTCGCCACCTTCGGCAAACATCCCCGCAATTGCTGGCCGGTAGCGGTCGGCGTAATTGGCGCCACCTTGTTGTTCGGTAAATCCCTGGTCGCTCCCGGACCGGTACTGGCCCTACTTTTTGGAACGACCCTGGCGCCCCTGGCCGGTGAATTCGGACCGCTGGTGGGAATGGCCGCCGGCTTCGTCCACCTGACGCTCGTGGAACGCAGCGCCGCCTGGCACGGCGGCCTGGATCTTTATAACAACGGCTTTGCCGGCGGCCTGACGGCGACTTTATTTGTGGCCATCATTCAATGGTTACGGTCGTTCAAGACGGGCGGCCCAACCACCCACCGGCCCTGAGCGCAGGTAATTGCACAAGCTGTCCAGTCTGGCATATTGTCGGTGTAAGGGCCAAATTGTCGGCCAGCGCCTACGAGGCGCGGTTCATTGAACGGAGTTGAGCGGAATGGAAAACAAGGAATACCTGATTCACCTGCTGGCAGAGGTTTCCAATTATATCCTAGAAAGGCACCCGCACCGCATGGTCATCAGTCTGCACCAGGAGGCGGATGGCATGCACCTCTGCGTCCTCGATGACTGTAAACGCCCCGATAGCGAGCTGGAAGCCATGTCCCGGGCGCTCAATACCACTGCCCGCCCGGAGCTGGCCGATTATTACGGCTCGATGGGGGGCAGCGACCTATTGGGCACCGCCCGCTTGAGCCTGATAGGCTGGCAAGTCAAGCACGCCGACGTTTCGCGTATTGACGACGGCACCAAAATCGACCTCTGGCTGGGCAGCGAACGCTTCGACGCCAGCTACTTCAATATACCCACCAGCTAGGATCACCAGCCACACATCATGGATACCACCACCCTATTACCCGATTGCCTGCTCAGGGCGCGACTCCAGAACTTAACCGATGTTTATCGCAAGGCCGACCAGGCCGCGGCGGCCTTCGCGTCGTCCGCCGGCTTGGGCTGCCCCTTCGGTTGCGGTGACTGCTGTGAGGGCTTTATGCCAGACATCCTGCCCCTTGAGGCGGCCATGGTGGCTCTGGAGATTGCCGTCCGCGACCGGCCGCTAGCCCACCGCCTAGCGGCTGAGACCTTGGCGGCCCAGACCCATCCTGACGGCCGTCAGGGCTGCCCGCTATACACGGTGGACACACCCTATCATTGTTCAGTCTACCAGGCCCGGCCACTGATCTGCCGGATGTTTCCCTTTGCGACCGTGCGCGATAAACTCGGCCAAGTCGCCTTTTCGCCCTGCCGACTGATGCCGGCCGGCTTACCCGACTTGCCGACCGAAGTCAGTCTGCCACCGGTGATGGCCGATTTTGGCTACCGCCTCCTGATGATCGATCCCGACCGGAGCAACCAGCGCCAGTCTCTGCACCAGCTTTTGCCCGGCGCCTTGAGCGAAGTGCTTTTCCTGATCGGCCTAGATAACGACCACTCGCCAGACAGTAATGATCCGGGCTTTACGCCCCTGCCCCAGCGCCATCCATGAAAAGTGGACGCCTCAAGCCCATCGGTCCTGATGCCCCCTGTCGCAGCTTCAACCCACCGGAGCTGACTAGTCGCCTGGAGCGGAATTTGCGCTATCTGGCCAGCCAGGCCGCAAAAACGGCCGCGGCCAGCCTGGATACAGACCGCCTGGCCGCCGCCGTGCTTCGCCTGCAACGCGGCCTGACCGGTACCCGACAATTGGTCGAATCTAACCAGGACTACATGCAAGATCCAGGACTCCTGGCCGCCTACCTGGCCTACTACTGGACAGTCTCGTATACCCAGGCCAGCTACATCTTGGCGCAGCTGGACTACCGGCCGCGCCGCGTCCTGGATGTAGGCGCTGGCCCTGGGCCGTTCAGCGCCGCCATACTGGACTTCTGCCAGGGTAGGCTGAACGAAACCCGCTCCACGACCAAACCTGCCACCGACCACTCCGTCCTGGAACGACTAACTCTGTGCGACCGCTCCCCGGCTGCCTTGGCCTTGGCCAGGATACTGCTGACTAATCCGGCTCAGGATTCGGCGGACCGCAACCAGCGCCACCTGCCTCTCCCAGTCATCGAGTGCCAAGTCCTCGATCTGGAAACCAATAGCTTGCCGAACGGCAGCTTTGACCTGATCGCCTTCGGGCATAGCCTGAATGAGATCGCGGCCGGCCAGCCCGACGCCCCAGAGCGACGCCTGAGACTGCTGGAACTGGCGGTTGAGCGGCTGGCTCCAGGCGGTATCCTGATCATGCTGGAGCCAGCCTTGTTACAGACTAGCCGGGCGTTGATCGGCCTGCGTGACCGACTAGTAGACCGGGGCTTGGAATTGCTAGGCCCCTGTACTACCGCGGCTTCCTGCCCAGCCTTGCAACAAGGCGAAAACCAGACCTGCCATGAAGAATTCAGTTGGACCATGCCGCCGCTGGTGGCGACCTTGGCGGCGAAAGCTGGCCTGGACCGAGGCCGCGTCAAGCTGTGCTGGTTTGCCTTCCGCCGCCCAGCCCTAAAGGCAGAGGGTAAAGCCATAACCGCAGCTAAATCTACGGCCAAAATCTCAGTCGCGGCCGCTTGCAGCGACAACGCGCCGCAGCCCGCGCCAGACGAATCCGCCCTCTACCGCATGGTGTCCGAAGCGATGCTCAACAAGGCCGGCCGCGTTCGGTACCTACTGTGTGGGCCAGCCGGCCGCTTCGCCTTTTCAGCCAAACAAGATAACAGTCAGGCCAAGGCCGCTGGCTTTTTCCGACTGCAGCGCGGCGATTATCTGCGCATCAGCCAACCGGAACAGCGCGAAAATGGCTGGGGTTTCCAGGCCAGCACGGTTATTGCGGTCGTGAACGGCCTAGCCTGAGCGGACGCCCTCAGCCGCGTAAGCCGCCGCTAACCTAGCACCCTGGATGGCGTTATGGTAGACCAAAGCCAGATTGGCCGCCAAACTGCGCCCACCGCTCAATTCCTTGATGCGTGCCAGCAAGAAGGGGGTGATGGCCTTGCCTTTGATACCCTGATCGTCGGCCGCCCGTAAGGCTTCCTCAATGATGCCGTTAATATAGCTTTCCTCAAGCGCTTGGTCGGCTGGAATGGGATTGGCGACCACCAGGCCGTTCGTCAGGCCAAGCTCCCAGTGGGCATGCATAGCGGTGGCCGCTTGCTGAATCGTCAACCGGGCATCCACCGGAAAACCGGAGCTGCGGGTATAGAAGGCCGGAAAGTCATCCGTATCCAACCCAACCACCGGCACCCCTTGGGTTTCCAGGTACTCCAAAGTCAATCCTATATCCAGGATGGACTTGGCGCCGGCACAGACCACGGCCACCGGTGTGCGGGCCAGTTCCTGCAGGTCGGCGCTGACGTCCATCGTCTGCTGGGCATGGCGATGGACACCGCCGATACCGCCGGTGACGAAAACCCGAATACCGGCCACCTGGGCTAGCAGCATCGTACTGGCGACGGTTGTAGCGCCGAACCGGCCAGTCGCCATAATCAGGCCAATATCGCGCCGGCTAACTTTGGCCACATCACGTTGCTTGGCCAGCTGCTCGATCTGTCCGTCGTTCAGGCCGACCACCGGACGGCCAGCCAAAATGGCAATGGTAGCCGGTACCACGCCCTGTTCGCGGATCAGGCGTTCAGTTTGACGGGCCATTTCCAGGTTTTCCGGCCAAGGCAAACCATGCGAAATAATGGTCGATTCCAGGGCGACAACCGGGCGGCCGGCCTGCAGGGCAGCGCTCACCTCCGGGCTGATTTCAATCCATGAGTTCTTCAATCTGCACATCCTTTCGCCCGGCCAGGATCAAGTCCAGCCCAAGCTGTTCATGTATGGTCGCTTCCGACCTAGTATTCAAGTCGGCCGCCGCGACAGCCAATTCCAGCGCTTCGGCCAAGGGCAACGCGCGATACAAGCCCGTCGCTATAACTGCCAGAAAGACATCACCGCAACCAGTGGTATTGGCCATGACTGGTTCCACGCCGCCTAGCAGCCCGGCCGAGGCAGGGCGCTTTATATGGGCCAGCCAAATTTTCTGGCCATCGGAAGCCAGTACTCCATCAGCCCCCAACGACAGGTAGACTTGCTGCAGGCCTTGCTGATGCAGGTCGCGGATGACCGCCACGGCCGCGGCCCGCGAGTCGACCTTGATGCCAGTCAAGACCTCGGCCTCAGCCCGGTTCGGTTTGACGGCATAGAGCGCGGACAGCCAGGGCTTGAGCCGGGCAGCCTTGATCGCCGAGACCGGGTCGGCCAGAATGCGCGGCTGGCCAGTTTCCATCACGGCCTCCAAGGCGGCTTCCGAGAGATTGGCGTCCACCACCACCACCGCAGCGTTCTTGATGAAATTGCGATGTTGCCGGATGTAGTGGGCATCAATCCTGCCGGCGACCGCCATATCATTTACAGCCACCTGCATGTCGCCGTCAGCGGCCAGGAAAGCCATGTAGATGGAAGTCGGCAGACTGGAATCCTGATGCACCCGGCTGATGTCGATGGCCTGGCGGCGACATTCTTCGAGGATGGACTGACCGTGCGCGTCATCGCCGACGGCCGACAGCAGGCTAACCGGAATGTCTAGGCGGGCGATAACCTCGGCGATATTGCGGGCCACGCCGCCCGCCGATAGGCGGATGCGGCCGATATTGGACTCCCGATCCACCAGGCCGCCGCTCCGGCCACTGATATCCATATTGGCGGCGCCAACCACGGCCACGTAGGGCACCGAATCAAGGATATAGCCTTTGCCGCGAATAAAGCCTTTACGAGTCAGGTTAGCGATATGCACTGCCACCGAACTACGTTCAATGCCCAGTCGCTTAGCTAAGTCCTTCTGGCAAATTTGCGGATTCTGCCTGATTAAAGCCAAGACTGCTTGCTCTCTGTTAGTCATATGCTTAGCTTATAAGCAATAGTTTAAAATGTAAAGAGGCCGGTGGTGAAAAGCTTGCATCAGCGGCGGCAAAACCCTAGAATAAAGCCAGACACTTTCCGAATACCATGAAAGGCTATTCATTGCCTGAATCCTGTGACGAATCGATTGATCGCCAACTGACTCGTATGTCCGTCCTGGTCGAAATCAGCCGGGCCATGTCCGGACGCAGCAGCCTGGACCTTTTGCTGGACAAAGTCTACCAGCAAGTTGGCCGGGTTTTCGACACCACCAATTTTTACATCGCCATCTACAATCCAGCTACCTACCAATGGTACAGTTCCTTCATGATCGAGAAGAGCGTTCGCCGACCGGTGGAAGCCCATGGAAAAAACATCGGTCTGACCGGGTTTGTGCTACGCACCGGCCAAGCCCTGAACTTTAAATCGCTGGAGAGCAAAAATACCTTTTTCCGGGAGAAGGGTTTTGTGTCTATCGGGCAAGTAGCCAAGTCCTGGATGGGTGTGCCTTTAATCGCCGGCGATACGGTCGAGGGCGTCATGGCCATCCAGAGCTACGACACCGAAGGATTGTACAGCGATGATGATTTGACGCTGTTCCTGACCATCGGCACCCATGTCGCCATCGCCATCCAGAATGCCCGCTTGTTCAATACCGAGAAACAGCGCGCCGAGGAATTAGCCATGATGGCAGAGATTGGACGGGACATCACCTCTACCCTGGATTACGACGCGGTACTGCAACGCATCGTGGAGCACGCCCGCCGCAAGCTGACCAACAATACGGTGGCTTTGTTCCTGCTCGATGAACAGGATCAGGAAACGCTCAGCGCGGTTGCCATCGAGGGCAGCATGAAGGATATCCTGACCGGAGTGCAGGCCAAGGTCGGCATCGGCATAATCGGCGCGGCCGCGAAATACGGCCAAAGCCAGATAGTCAATAAAACCTACATGGATCCGCGCTCCCTCGCTATCCCCGGCGTCCCGACCAACCAACCAGATGACAAACTTCTGGCGGTGCCCATTTTCCTGACCAACCAGGTTATCGGGATCATGGCCGCCTGGCGTTATCCCGATGAGGCGATTTTCGAGACCGTTGAACAAAAATTCCTGGAAGGTCTGTCGCGTGAAGCCTCCATCGCCATTCACAATGCCCGATTGTTCCGGGCCGCCGAGCGGGCCAAACAAGAGGCTGAAGCGGCCAATATCGCCAAATCCCGCTTCTTGGCCAATACTTCGCACGAGTTGCGCACTCCACTTAATGCCATCATTAATTTTTCCTGGCTGCTTATCCAGGAAGCCAGGAATCTGGACGCTGATCAATTGAGCCTGCTGGAAAGGATCGAAGCCTCCGGTCGGAATTTGCTTAGCTTGATCAACGACATCCTCGATATCGCTAAAATCGAGGCCGGGCGCATGGATGTCAAGCTGGCGGCCTGTGACTTGGGCGAGATAGTGGGCGATGTCATTCCGATTATCGAGGCCATGCTGGCCGGCCGACCCATCGTTTTTCGAAGCTGTCTGCCGGACAAGGTGCCCGCCGTGATGGCCGATTCGCTTAAGGTCCGGCAAATTCTCCTTAACCTATTGTCCAACGCGGCCAAATTTACCAACGAAGGTTCGATCGAATTGTCAGCCTGGGAAGAGGACGACGCCGTTTTTATGGAAGTTAAGGACACGGGTATCGGCATGAGAGCCAGCGATATCGAGCGGGCTTTCGTCGAATTCGTACAGCTGGACGACAGCAATCATCGTGTCCATCAAGGCACTGGGCTGGGGCTCACCATCACGAGACGCTTGATACTATTGATGCAGGGCACCTTGACCGCCGAAAGCCAGCCCGGACAAGGCTCTTGTTTTCGCTTCTCGCTGCCCAAAGCCTGATCAGACACTAATACAAACTTGATTCTTGCCATTTTTCTTAGCCTGGTAGAGCGCCATATCCGCCGATTCGAGAAAGGCGGTCAAGACTGCCGTCTTGTCAGGCTTGATGGCTGCGATTCCCAGGCTGATGGTCAAGAAGGCGGCGGTCAGCGATGATTGATGCTCAATCTGTAACTTAGCGACGTCTTGCCGCATACGCTCGGCGACGCCGCCCGCCGCCGCCGCGTTGGTTTCGGGTAACAGGCAACAGAATTCCTCACCGCCCCAACGGGCAACCAAATCATGCGACCGCTTCACGGCGGCCTGCAAAGCGCCAGCGACGGCTTTGAGACAATCATCGCCCGCCAAATGGCCGTAGGTGTCATTGAACTGCTTAAAATAGTCGATATCGACCATCACCAGGGACAGGCTGGAGCCCGTCCGTTGGGCGCGGGACCACTCAGCCGTCAGCGCCTGATTAAAGCGGCGGCGATTGGATAAACCGGTCAGCCCGTCCAACATCGATTGATCGCGCAACAAGTCGCGCAGCTTCTTCAACTCCAAATGATTCTTGACCCGCGCTTTTACGATGGCGGGCTTAATCGGCTTTACGATATAGTCGATAGCGCCGAGAGCCAAACCAAGCTCCTCATCATCGGGCTGGTCCATGGCCGTCAAGAAGATGACCGGTATATCCGCTGTCGCGGCAACTTGCTTGAGCCGACGGCAGGTCTCATGGCCATCCAGTACGGGCATCATGACATCGAGTAGTATCAAGTCGGGCTGCGGCAAGGTTTCAGCGATTCTAATGGCTTCCAACCCGTTGAGAGCTACCTTGATGGCATAATCGGCCTGGAAAAGGCTAGCCAGAACCTGCACATTGTCACGCGAATCATCCACTATCAATATGGTCGGTCGTTGATCAGTCGTTTCCATACCAGTCAGTATCGACGATTTCGGGCTCACGGTATAGACTCAAGCCAGGCCTTGGCTGTCGGATAGTCAAACGACTCCAAGGCCGCCAACAGCCGCCCATATTGGCCTGGCAGGCCAGGAGTGGTCGCCACCAGACTGGCAAATCGGTCCAACACTGCTGCGTCCAATAGGTAATCCTGGGTTACCATTTGCCGGATCCGGGTCAGTACCATGGCAAGATCAGCCCGTGAATCGCTGCCCGGCAAAAGTGGCTGGACGGGATCCGGGTGCTCCACCAGATAGGTCGTCAAGGGTGCAACCAAGGCTTGCAATTCTCGGATGACAAACTGGATTCCGGCCTGATTACCCGAGCCGGTGGTGAAGCCGGTTTCCTCCTGCTTACACAGGGCCTGCAAGCGCAAGGCGCCGATCATTCCGGCACTGCCCTTGATGGAATGCAGAATTCGTTTAATTCCCGTTAAATCGGTAACAGCCGCCGCTTGTTGCAGGATCCTGACCAAGCGGGTGATATCAGCCCGAAAATGACGCAGTATGGTGTTGTATACCTGCCGATCACCGGAGCTGCGCTCTAAGCCGTCCGCGCCCAACAAGTGCGGCAAGGCCAGAATTGGGTCCAGCGCCTGATCAGCGGGGCTTAACTCGTCAGCAATCTCCCTACCCGCCACGGCCACCAGATGGCGCCGTAATTTTTCAACCAGCTCGGCTGGCTGAAAGGGTTTGGTTATAATATCATTCATGCCGGCAGTCAGGCATTGTCGCCGTTCCGTTCCCCCAACCGTTGCCGTCAAGGCAATGATCGGCAGCTGGCTCTTGCTGGCGTCGCCTAGTGCCCGGATGCGGCGAGTAGCTTCATAGCCATCCATTTCCGGCATATGCAAATCCATGAGCACGATATGGTAATTGCCTTCCTTCACCATACGCACGGCTTCCGCGCCGTCACCGGCTACAGCAATATCTAGCCCGCTGCTTCGCCCTAGCGCCTGGACGACCAATTGATTGACAGGATCGTCTTCCGCCAGCAGTAAGCGATACCCGGCCAGCGGCTTTGGATTCGACGCGTCCAGATTTGTCGTGGCAGGGGATGCGCTCAGGTTGGCCGGGATCGACTCGACTGCCGTACTCTGCTGGCTACACCCGCCCCGGTCAACGGCTGCTTCCGGGATCGATATCGGCAGACGGACAGCAAAAACGCTGCCCGCACCTGGCTGGCTCCTGAATTCAATGCGGCCATCCAATAAAGCAACCGCCTGACGGGTTATGGCCAGACCCAACCCGGTACCGCCATGTTTTCTGGTTAAACTGTCGTCCACCTGATAGAACGGCGTGAATATGCCGGATTGGGCATCAATCGGAATACCAATACCACTATCCGCTACCTCGAGGCACAAGCCCGGACTGCCGTCGGACAAGGTCTCCAGGCTAACCGCCAGGCTGACACGGCCGCTTTCGGTAAACTTCAACGCATTACCCAACAGGTTGGTAACGATCTGCTTGATATGGAATACATCGCCGAGTAGCAGATCGGGTACCGCGTCGTCGATGCGATAATCCAACACCAACTTTTTAAGCTCCGCCTCCGGCTCGAACAAAGCAATCACCTTGCCAAAAGTCGGCCGGACCACGAAAACTTTATACCTTTGCTGCTCATTCCCGGACTCCAGTCGTGCGTAATCCAGAATATCATTGATAGTGCCTAGCAGGTTGCCAGCCGCAGTGCCGATCTTGGCGAGAAATTCCTTAATACGGGGATCGTCAGCTTTATTCCCGGCCAGATGAGTCAAGCCAATGATGGCATTCATCGGCGTCCTGATCTCATGGCTCATGTTGGCCAAAAATCGGCTCTTGGCGCTACTGGCGCTCTCGGCACGGGTTCGCGCCTCCACTGCGGCCTGCTTTTCCTCAATCAGGTTTTGCCTCGAGCGGAGATTTTCGCGCCAGGCTTGGTTGAAAGCCTGGGCGATTACTTTCAGCTCAGATTCTGGAATGTCGATAGCCGTTTGATACCCCTTGATAGCCCGCGTCATCTGGCCAGACATGGCTAAGACTGGCTGCAGGATACTGCGGGATAGCGCCACCCCAAGCATAATGAACAGGAGTAGGCAGGCAGGCAGGAGGACCAACGTGATGCGAATGATTTCCTGCAAACGCTGAAATAGGCTTTCAAGCGGAACGCGGGCGGCGATATAGCCACTGTTGTCAGCCATAGCCCGGACAAGCTGCAGCTGGCTGCCTTGGGTATTAACCAACAAATTCCCGGCCGCCGGAAACCATTGGTCAGGCACCAGGCCAAAATCGCTCAGGGAATACGGCTTGGCCGAGGGTAGAACTGCCACGCCGGCCAGGAACTTGAAGCAAATGATACCTTTGGCATCATACACGATGACGTCACCGGCGAAGGGTAGATAGGCCGACTTGAGCTCGTCCTCAAACCACCCAGGATCAAGCCGGTGAATGGCCACGTATTGTAAAACATTCATTTTATCCCGGATGGGCAACAGCACGTCCAACAGCAAAGCCTGTTCCTGGAGGTGGAAACTGATTGAAAACACCGGCTCGGTACTGGCCACTGCCTGCTGGAAAAGCGGCTGGTCCTGCCAGTTGTCGGGTATGAGCCAGGAAGGGCTGGCCGCAAGGACTGTTCCCTCCGAATCGAGCACGACGCTTTGGGCGTAGCGTGGATCAGCGGCCAGCAGAGACAGCAGTTCTCCAACCTTTGCCAGGCCGTAATGGCTGTGCAGCCAGGCTAGATTTGATTTCTCCTGCTCGATCAAGCGCCGCAGATGGCTTTCATACAAATCCATGACATCGACCGTACTTCTTTCCAACCGAGCCCTAATGGCGGAGGCCAAAAATGACTGCGAAATTCCGGCCGCCAACAGAATAGTGACCATACCGCCGATCAGAAACAGGATAAATATTCTGGCCTGCAGGTGAAGCCTTATTTTCCGATAACTTGTATCTGGTTTTCTGTCGCCATCCAGCGTAGTGTCTTTCATTGTTATGCTGCCCCCGACAGGCTGGCTGGCGACTACTTTCATACTACCAACTAGTGTAGTTCATTCGAGCCATTTCAACAAATACTCTCTCCTAGACCGTCAGTTTCCGCGCATCGATACGGAAAACTACCCCGGACTGTGATAAAGTATCTGAAGCAGTGACGATGCCGATGAACGGCCCTGGCCTTCCGCGCATCGTCAGGCAAAAAATTAGCCAGGCCGAGACAAGCGCTTAGAATCGTCTGGTCAAAAGGAAGGGGATCTATGAAGTACAAATTGTTGACATGCCTGATTCTGGGCATCTGCCTGCCGGGAGTACTCTGCGCTCAGGAAGAGATCGTCTGGGGCAGCAACTACGGACAAGGCAACCTGGTTCCGCAACTAGCCGCCACGGCCGGTTGGAACGGCGGAGCCTTGGTTCTTGGGCTAGAGCCTTCGGTGGACATCCTGTTCTATAAGCCGGTGGTGGGCAGTACCGCGTTCATCGATATCGGCTTGGCCCCGATCGGCCACATCGGCTTGAACCTTGGCTCGGTCGCCCCCGGCCTTGAGGCCGGTGCCGGCGTACAGGTGGCCTTCCACGCCGGCTTCCGCGGCTTCGATTTCCCCGGCTCGGAGTACCTGGCTCAAATTGACTTTTTCGCCCGCGCTGGCGTAGGTTATAACCTGCTGTCGCCGGCCGGCGCCGGTTTGGTGTTCGTGGCCTCCAGCGGCGCTAATTATTTCCTGACTCCTGACCTGTATGTCGGCGTCGGTTACAACCAATGGGGCAGCACGTCCGGTTTCAGCCTGCAAGGCGGCCTGCGCCTGGGCAATCCGCCAGCCGCAGTCGGCAGCCTGGCCGGTACCTGGGCCGAGGCCCGCGAAGTCGGCGTTTCGGCCGCGCAGTCGGCCATCATGGCCAGTTTCTATGCCTACTACTTCATGTCTTTCTATACCGGCGGCCACTTTCTGCAAGCCAATTTTACACCCGGGCAAGGCGTGGTTTGGCAAGTCACCGACGGCGATAGCGACCGCTTCTCCATCGAGCGCGCCTTCCTAAGCCAAGAAAGCGATGGCACCCAGTGGTGGCGCCTCAAGTACTTCACCGACGACGAAGCGATAACCTGGGAATTCCGCATCAACCGCGAAGCCAAGGTGCTTGAGCTGTGGTACAAAATAGATGAAGGCGAAGCGGTTCGCATCGTTCCCTCTGGCGACAGCTACGCCGCCTATTACGAAGGCACTGAAATCACCGACAGCTTACTGGCCCAGTCCACCCGCAAGGAACAGATCCGGGTTGGCGCCGGCGCCTTCAACGCCGATGTGGTAGAGATGAGCGGCCAGGACGACGAGGGTAGCGACTACAACTACCGCTGGTGGCTGGCCTCGACCGTACCCGGCGGCATCGTCCGCTTCCAGGCCCGCACTGGCGACGACAGTTTCACCATGGAACTGGTTCGCGTCACCACCAACAACAGCGCCCAACTTCGGCGTTGAACCGATTGATTCCTGACGGCTACCAGGCCAATCGGACGCGATGGCCGGGATTGGCCAGCTAGTAGATCAAACAAAAGGCCACCTGCATCGGGTGGCCTTTTGTTTATTTGGAGCTTAGATTGAAGACACCATCCCAATCCCCCTCCGGTGGCTTCTTGAGGAAGGTCTCGCAGCGCTTGTAATAGACCTTGGCCGGCGCATCGTCGCCATCAATTTTCAGGACCCGGACAAAGCTGTTCCGGGCTTCCTGCCAACGCCTGTCATGGTACAGCTCGAGCCCCCGTTCATACTCGGCCAGGGCGGCCTGCCGCTGGTCCGGGATTGCCGTCGGCATATCCAGCAACTCGTAGACCCTGATCGGCTCGCTCTTGCCCACCACCCGGATCAGGTCCAGCTCGCGGCAACGGAAGCGGTCCTTGATAGCCTCATAGGTAAACTGGCTGACCATGTTGTAGGTGCCGTAGAACTTGTTGGCGCCCTCCAGCCGCGAAGCTAGGTTGACCGAGTCGCCCATCACCGTATAACTGAGGCGCGAATGCGAGCCCATGTTGCCGGCTACCGCCCGCCCGGAGTTTATACCCATGCGCACCTTGAGCTCATGCCGGCCCTGTTGGCGCCAGACTGTCCGCATTTCCGCCAGGCGATGCTGCATCTCAATCGCCGACAGACAGGCTTGATACGGATGATCCGGGTAGTGCAATGGCGCGCCCCAGAAGGCCATGATGGCATCGCCTTCATATTTGTCCACTGTGCCGCGGTTCTTCATAATAATGTCGGTCATCTCGGACAGGTATTCATTCAACAACTGCACCAGGCCCTCGGCGGTCAATTGCTCCGAGATACTCGAAAAGCCGGCTACATCGGAGAAAAAGGTGGTAATCTGGCAGGAATCGCCGCCCAGCTTGAGGGCGTCCGGGTTAGCGATAATCTGCTCGATGACTTCCTGCGACAGGTACTTGGAAAAGGCTCCCTGAATAAAGCGGCGGTTTTCTTCCTCGCCGGCAAACTTGCCGATCATGATCAAGGCCGACGGCAGTAATAAGGCTAGATTGGCGCTGAGCTGGTCAATCCACAGGTAAGCCTGGAAGAAGGCCAGCACCACCGCCACATTGACGGCCACCAAGACCAAGGCAATGGCGAGGTAGGAGGCTGTCGCGCCCCGCTTGTGGATAAACCAGGTCAACAGCGACGCTAACACCAATACAGCGCAGAACTCGGCCCACCAGGGCGCCTGGTGCAGGAAGCGACCGCGCGCCAGGGTATTGATGGCTGTCGGATACGAACCGACCATCCAGTAGGAATTGGACAGCGGCGTGACGCCCTCGTCCTGGGTGCCGGTGGCGGTCAAGCCAATGACGGCCACCGAGTCGAACAGGTAATCGACTTCGGTCCGGATGTTGATGGCCGTAATCAGGGTCCGAATCTCGGCGATGCTGGTTTCATCGACCGTCTCGCCACCAGCCCGCCGGGCCAGCAAGTCATCAATCTCGGCCTGGAGCGTATCAAGGTAGCCCTGGATGACGCGCCGGTACTCGGCCAACACGGTCTGGTACTCCTGCCGCAAGGGAAAGCGGACCTCAAAATCCAGCTCGGCCAGGATAGCCGCTTTCAGTTCCTCCAGCCGGGCCGACAGCTCCATGCGGGTACTTTGGCCGGATACCATGTCGCGCAACATCAATTGGAATTCAAAGGCTTCGGCGTGTTGCGGATATTCGAACAGGGCGTAGGCCGACACCGGCCGCGCTGTCTGGCTGAAATCACCCAGCCAGTCCAGCATGATGGCGCACTGGTCGTCGAGGGGGATGACGATGTCGCCACGATACCCGGTAACCGGGTGGACGGCATTCTTGATGACCAGTTGGCGCCCAGGGTACAGCTCCAGCGCCGACAGGTCGACCCCGCACATCTGCAGGAAGGTAACCAGGCTGAGATGGAGATAGATTCGGTCAGCAAAAACACGAACCAGCCTGACGCGGCGATGGGTGCCATCCAAATCCGGGTCGCTGTCCACGTAGCCGAAATGCTGACTGGCGTGTATCAAGCTGGTAATCGGATAATTGATCTCGACACGGTCAAGTTCGACCAGGGCGCGGAACTCCGCCTCGCGACCGACTGGCAGTGGCAGCGATGCCAGCTCGGTAAAGCGCGCAATGGCCGCCAAGCGTACAAGGCTTTGATCTTCCTGGCCCGTCTTGAGCCTGGCAAAAGAAAAGGGCATCACCGTGCCGCTAAAGCCGGCCACGGCCGCCGCCAGTTCGGCGTCGTTGTCGATGGCCACTAGACCCAAGTCATCCGGCGCCAGCGGCTGCCCCTGGCTCAGGATATCGTATAGATAATTAAAGCCGGCCGGATTCAAGAGCGGCAATGACTCATCAATGAACTGGAAGTCGAAAATCAGGGATGCCAGGCCGGCCTGCTGGGCTTGGCGGAGCGCCTGGGCGTAATAATGCCGCGGCCAGGGGTAAACCCCGACGGCGGCGATGCTGGCGTCGTCGACATTGAGCAGCACCAGCTCGGGCAGGGGCTTGGCCTTTGGCTTGAAGCGGAAGCGCAGATCATAGAAAACGTACTCCAAGCGGTCATGCGCCGAGGTGAAGGAAAAGGCCAGCACCAGGCCGACCATGAGCAGGGTGATGATCAAGGCGCCACGCAGCCCCTTGGTGAACCTGCCCAGCCTGGCCAACCATTTTTTCATGCTCGGGGCGCCCTCAGAAGGACAGGGTCAGGCCGCTGACAACCATAATGCGCAGCGGCTCGCCAGCGCCGAAAGCGGCGCCCGGCAGGAACAATCCAGCGTTAAGGAAAAAGCCGACGTCGTTGAAGGGTGACCAGCTGGTAGTCAGGTCGATGCCATGGCCAAGGTCGGCGGAATCGACCGTCGCCTCGCCATAATTGACCACGCCGCTGGCGGCATACTTGAAATAGTAAAAATAGCGCAGGCCGAGGCTACTGCGTCGCAAGGCGCCAGCCAGGGACTCGAATGGCGTAAACGAAAAACCGGCGTGCAGGATGTTGATGTTGCTGAAATAAGGCCGAAAAGCCAAGCCACTGTTCAGTTGACCAAAAGTCTGAAAGGCCGTGTCGGCATCGGCCGCATTGCCGATGGCTCCCTGGCTGGACAGGCGATCAGGATCGCCCGAGGCCAAGGAATACTGTAGCGTCGCGGTCGGCGTGGTCGTAACAGGAAAAGCCAACTGGTAGCGAGCCGTACCGCCAAAGGCGGCGATGCCGGTCGAGTCCGGGCTGTAGCCGTCTTGAAGATAAGCCTCAACCAGGTAATTCCCCGAGAATAACAGACCCTCGGCCTGCAAGCCAGCGTACCAGCTGGTATAGAGTTGGCTGCTGTCCAATCCAGCATCGCCCTGGTAGAAACCAGCCAGCGCCAATTCCTGTCCAAACAGGTTAACAGCCAAGCGATAACCAGCCCCATACCGTTGCGGACCATTGGCCCGGTCCCAGGCGCCCATGGCAAAACCGGAAAAATCTGGACGCACCAGGCCGGTGTAAAAGCCGAAAACCTTGACCTGCACCAGCGAGGTAAGCAGATTGAAATCAACCCCATCGCCGGTACCAGCCAGCAGGAGCCCGGAACCAAGCACGTACAACTGGCGACCAATCGCAAAGCTGAAACCGGCCTCCGGAACAGAACCCTTGAACCACAGAGCGTCGATATCCCACAAGTTGGTCAGGAACTCGCCGGCTGCCGGTGTGGGCAGGAAAGACAACAGCAATGTATCCTTCACCCTGGCGTACAATTGCCATTGAGCCGGCAGACTGAGCCGCAACCAAAGATTGCCGCTCACGGCACTGATCAGACTATTATCGGCGGCCGCATTCTGATACAGCGCATACGGTGCTAGGCCGGCGCCCCAGTCGACCAGCCAGGCGGCCTTCACCGGCGCCGGGGCGAAAAAAGCGTCCTCGAAATCTATATCGAAGCCATTCTCCTGAGCCGATAGCAAGGCGGTAAAAACCAGAAGTAGGCTGCAGACAGCGATTTTTTTCATTCGATGGCTCCGTCAACGACTCCGTACAATTGCCCGAACCTGGCGATGAAGTCGATCAACTCCAGGCCGGATACGATATCGCCGGCACTGCTGGTATTGCTGAAAACGGTTTCGGCTACTAACAGCCGGAAGGCATAGCGCTCTATTGGCAGAATCAGGAAAAAAAAGGAAGACTGCAAGCGTACGGCGCGGGCCGCCAGCAGGCTGAGGCGGCCCTTGGTCAGCAAGTCATCCCCGGAGTAGCGCTCAACCAAAGCGGCCAATCTGGCACGCAGGGCATCGTCGCCGCCCAAACTCTCCAGAAAGGCCGGCAGCATAATGGAAAAGTCGGTCATGGTGCAGACCGGTTTAACGTTGACCGCAATCAGCTCCTCCAGGCTTTGGGCATGGAGCAGGGCAAGCAGACAGGAAAACAGAACCAGCAATACAATCTTTCGCATGGCGTACCTCACGGAGCGGATTCAATGACCGTCCGACGGGGCGCCGGCCGGCCCGCGATCATGGCAGGATGACAATGGGCACATCGGTCAGCCCATCGTCAATATCCGGAACCGGCGCGACGGCATCCACAATGACGGTAATCACGGCGCTAGCATTGCCCACGTTCTGGCTGATAGCCACTTCCTCGTCGGATGCGAAGGCGTCGGCCACGATCGGCGGTGGCGCCGCGAGCGACGCTTGGCTGGCCAGAAGCGGCGCGCTGCTGGCGTTGGCCTGGGTGAAGCCGGTGCCGGCGGGTACCGGCCGGTTTCCGTTCAGGGCGGAGGTGATGGCCACCAAACCGCTGCTGACCGCTACTTCCATGCCGCGCTCCTGGCTAAAGCTGACGGTATGCGCGGTGCCGCGGACGCTGGAGGTGGCCACCGGCGTGGTGACGGTAAAGTTGGTGCGCAAACCCTGAATCTGCTGGACGTTGGAAACCACCGTACCGCCGCGTAACGCAACGTTGGCGGTAGAAGCTTCAGTGGTCCGCGTCATGTTGGTAAGTTTGGCGGTGGTCAAGGAGCGCAGGGTAATGGTCCCGTTATTGATCTGGATAACCACTTCGGAATTAGCGCCGGTAACCACGGTGGCGTCGTCGAGCAGGGACATACCGACCGTGACCGCCTGCAGCCGACCATTGGCTAATACGCCAACCGTACCGCGTACCGCCGTAACCATCGCCTCGGCAAAGACTGGCAGGATGGCAAAAGCCAATAATATCGCTACCAGCACCATTAGCTTTTTCATACACCCTCCCGGGACACCACAACTCCTGCCGCGCAGATCCGGCAATGTAAAGCTAAATATATACCGCGCCTGGCGAATTTGCAACGCGACTGGCCGTTTTTCTCCAATTTGCTATGCCCGTACTAGCTAAATACCGATACAATGGCATGCACTTCAAAGATATAGCCATTACCATCTTCCTCGCCGGGATGCACCTATCACCGCTTGTGGTCTATGCTGCGGATCCGGCTAGTGCGGCCGCTGCGGAAACGATGGACGTCTCGACACCCGGCACTACGGCGTCCTTGCTTGCGTCAAGTACCCCGGCGGCCGCTGCGCCCGGAGCGGTATCGCCAACTAGCCTTCCGATCCCGGCAGCGCCAGAAATTCAGACGTTCCGTGAAATCTGGGCCTATCTGATGCAAACCGAAGAACGACTGCTGCTGGCCGACACGCCAGTCACCGATATCGCCTATTTCTCGGCCCGTATCAACGTCCGCGGCGAGCTGTACGGTATTCCTCCGATCGCGCGCCTGGCAGCATCAAGCGCCCGCAAGCACCTGGTAGTGGCAGAGGTGTCCAACCCCACCCTAGTCCATTTCGCGCTCGACCCGGCTTTCCCGTTGCGTGATCGCTTGCTCGACAGCATCGCGGCGGCGGCGGCGCCGTACGACGGCGTCAATATCGACTTCGAAGCCTTGCCACTGAGCGATGCCGCTAATTTCTATGATTTCCTGCGCCTACTCAAGCGGCGTCTGGGCGACAAGGTACTCAGCGTCTGTGTACCGGGCCGCACCAGGCCGACCAACGATGCCTATGACTATGCCGTGCTGGCCGCCATCGTCGACCGGGTGTTCGTCATGGCCTACGACGAACACTGGAGCGGCGGCCCGGCCGGCCCGGTAGCCTCCCTGCGCTGGACTAGGCAGGTGGTCAGTTGGGCCTTGCAAGCCATCGGCCCTGAAAAATTGATAATGGGTTTGCCCTTTTACGGTCGGGCCTGGGGCAGCAGCAATCCGGCCGGCGCTTATAAACATTCCAGAATCAGCCAGATGCTGAGCGAGCGGGATGTGGTGCCGGTTCGGACGGACGAGGATATTCTCAGCTTCTCTTTTACCGACACCATCACCTACACCGTCTATTTCGACGACAGCCTATCCTTGCACCGACGCATCAGCCACTTCCGCAGCGTTGGCGCCACCATGATCGGTTTCTGGCGCATCGGCCAGGAAGACCCAGCCATCTGGCCACTACTGGCCACGCCGCTGTCGGACACGGCCGCAACAACGAACGCTCCGCCCTCAGAATGACCGGTTAAGGCTGTAGGCGGCCAAGGCCCGGAAGGCGGCGGCCGCAGCTGACGACGCCCGACTCATGAGGCTGCCGCAGCCTGCCAGAGCCAACGCCGTTTCTGACTGCATCATAGTTTGCAGCTCGGAGCGCACGCCCAGCTCCCCCACGACTTGTCGAACGCTGGCCAGGTCGGCAGCCGATGGTTGTCCCCGCCCGAAGATGGCGCGCAGTCCAGACTGACCGGCTGCGTCGGCTCGCTCCAACAAGCGCAGGCGCAAGAAAGTTTTCTTGTCTTCTCTAATATCCGACCCGACCGGCTTGCCGAGCTCCGCCTGCTCGGCAAAGAGTCCCAGTTCGTCGTCCTTGAGCTGGAAGACGATACCCAGCCGCTCGCCAGCCGCTTCCAGGGCCGCCACATCGGCCGCCGGAGCATTGGCCAGGGTAGCGCCAAGAGCCAGGGGTAAGCTGAAGGTATAGCGGCCTGTTTTGTAGCGGTACAGCCGCAGGATGTCCGACGCGGTCGGCTCGGCACCGCCGGCTGGCTGGGCGCCGTTGGCTACGTCCTGCATCTGAGCCACCCCGACCAGGGCCAGTTCCCGGGCGGCCAAGGCGGAAACCCGCAGCGCGATGACCGGATCGCAGGGCAAGCCGGCCAACAGCTGGAAAGCAGCGAAAAAGGCTAGGTCACCGGCGCAAATGCCCAGGGCGGCGCCATGGTGGCCGGGGTCGGTGGCTCCATCCGCTGCCAGGCTGGTTTCGTAGCCGACGTGAAGGGTCGGAGCGCCGCGCCGCATTCGGTCGCGATCCATGATGTCGTCGTGTATTAGCAAGCCGGACTGGAAGAGCTCCATCGCGGCGCCGGCGCCGGCCAACTGTTGGTCGGCCGCCGGCGCGGTTCGGTCGCCGCCAGCCAGTTCGTAACCGAGGTAGACCAGGCAACCGCGCAGCAATTTGCCCCGGGCGGCGAACGCCAACAAGCGGGCAGCCGCATCGGCGCCCAGTTGCGGCGCTACTGCGGCGTACACCTGGCCTTGTTCTGCCAGGCAGGCTTCCAGGGCCGCCAGAATAGCCTGGCGCGCCGGTTTGAAGTAGGCCTGCATCAGCGCTCGTTCAGCAGCTGTTCAAAGCGGTCCAGCTTGCCCTCGACGATGGCGATACTGTCCTGCCAGAATTGGGGCTGGCGGATATCGACGCCCAGATGGCGCTGGGCCAATTCCTCGGCCTCTAGGCGTCCGGTATCGCGCAGCAGCGCTACATAGGACTCGTGGAAACGGGCACCCAGCTGATCCTTGCGGGCAAAGACGCCCAGGCTAAATAGGAAGCCAAAAGAGTAAGGGAAGTTGTAGAAGCTGACCCCCGACTTTGAAAAGTGCAGCTTGGAGGCCCAGAAATAGTCGTCGTAACCGGACAGGGAGTCGCCATACCACTCGCCCCAGGCCTCGCTCATCAGCCGGCGCAGGGCCTCTACCCCCAGCGGACCGCTGTGGCGGGCCTCATAGAAGCGCCGCTCGAATTCATAGCGCGCCGGAATGTTGACCAGGAAGGTGGCGGCGTCCTGGGCGTCGGCCCAGGCCAGCTCGAACAAGGCAGCCTTATTGGTCGCCTCCCGGGTCAACAGGTCACCCAGCACCGTCTCGGCGAAGGTGCTGGCCGTCTCGGCCAGGGTCATCGGGTAATCGGCCTCGGCCAGCGGTACGGCCCGCAGCACCTCGCCATGGTAGGCATGGCCCAGTTCGTGCGCCAGAGTAGACAGCTCGGACAAGGCCCCCTTATAAGTCATGTAGACATAAGGATTTCGGCTCTTCAGATATTTAGTGCAGAAGGCGCCCGGCCGCTTGCCGTCCATCACCCGGCCTTCGATGCGCTTCTGCCGCCTCATGCCCTCGACAAAGGCGCCCATGGCCGGATCGACCGATGCGTAGGCCCGGCGTACCAATTCAAGACCGTCCTCGAAGGAAATGGCTGAATCGCCGCCAGTTCGGGCCGGCGCTGGCGCCAAAATATCCCAAGGGCCCAGCCGCTCCACGCCGTAGGCCTGCGCCTGTAGGCGCAGTGCCTTGCGCCCGAGCTGGCTGGCCTCCTTGAGCACCGCCATCAGGATATCCAGCGTCTGCCGGCTGATGCGGCTCTGGAAGAGCGCCGTATCCAGGTAGTGGACTGCTTCGGTGTGCGAGCGCAGCTTGTTCTCGGCCAAGCGCCAGCCAGCCAGCGAGTTAAGTATAGCCGCGAAGGCTTCGCCATTCGATGCCATCTGCTGATTGATGGCCCGCCAGGCCGCTTCGCGCACGGAACGGTCCGGTTGCTTGAGCAGGGTGGCCGCTCCAGCCAGACCCATTTCTTTGGTGCTGCCATCCGGCAACTTGATGGCGCAGCGTAGGGTGCCAGTCAGATTGTTATAGAGATTACCCCAGGCCACGAAGCCGTCGGGGCGCATGGTGGACAAGGCTTGCTCCACCGGCAGGGCCAGCGCCCGGGCCTTGAGCTTGCGGGCCTGGGAAAGCGTGAAACGATAGGTAGCCACCTCCGGGCAGGCGCAAAAGGCTTCAAAAAAATCCTGGGGAACCAGTTTCATGACCAGGAAAAACCCGGCCGCCGCCGCCGTCAACCGGGCAGACAAGCTGTCGAAGACGCCACGGAGGCGTTTAGCCTCGGCATTGGCACCGTCAGTACTGGCCACACAGTTGATAAAGACACCCAGATTGGACAGTAGTATATCGGCGGCTTCCATAGCTAGGGCAAACTGCCGGCAGCTTTGCAGCAAGGCCGTCTCGTTGCCGGCGACCAAGCTAGCGGCCTCGGGAATCCGTGCGCCGATAGCGGTACCAGACTGCTCCAGAGCACTCAGCGCTGTCTCCAGTTTACTGAAATCAGCCTTGAATTGCGGAGCGTCAAAGGAGGCGTATTCGGCCGACAAATCCCAGCTTGGTCCCTGCACCGTGCCGGCATTGCCGGAATCTGCCGACGAAAAAGCTATCGTGGATGCGTTCATGCGCGCCAGTATAGCACGACTCGACAGCGAAGCCCAGACCGTTCCGCCCGGCTGCCGGCGCCATACGCTGTGCCTCAACACTTCCAAAATTACCGGTTAGAGCGACGACGACTTGAAGAATTCCAAGGCCGTACGCAGATCCCCGGCGCTGTCTGCCATGATGCCGGCCGCCTCGGAAAGCTCGTTGGCGGCCGTGGCGTTACGTTGAACCACCTGGTCAAAGGTCAGGATGGCCGAATTTACCTGGTTGATGCCGCCATTCTGCTCATGGCTAGCCGAACTGATTTCCAGCATCAAGTCGGCCGTCTTCTGGATATCGGGTAGGATGGTCGCCAACAGGCGGCTGGTCTGCTCGGCCACCGCCATTGAATCCCTGGACAGCAATACGATTTCGCCGGCAGCCTTCTGGGAGCGCTCCGCCAGCTTTCGCACCTCCGCCGCCACTACCGCAAAGCCCTTACCAGCCTCGCCCGCTCTAGCCGCCTCGATGGCCGCGTTGAGGGCCAACAAGTTGGTCTGACGCGAGATTTCCTCGATAATACCGATGCTCCCGGTGATTTTGCTCATTGCAGCCAAGGTGTTCTGGACGGCAGCGTTGCTTTCCTGGGCATCGCGGGCTGACTTCTGGGCCAGCGACTCGGTGCTTTTGGCGGAGTCGGCATTGCTGGTCGTACTGGCAGCTATTTCTTCCATCGAGCTGGAAATTTCCTCAATGGTGGCGCTTTGTTCGGCCGTTGAAGTGGACAGCAGCGCGGCAGTCTGGTTGATCTGCCGGCTACCCTCGTCGACCTTAGCAGCGGCCTCCAACACCCGTTTCAGCACCTTAGCCAGCCGAGCCGCCATTTCCTGCATCGACGCATAAGCGCCTCTGGCTAGGTGTCGCTGGTTGAACGGCAAGTCCAGATAACCATCAGCCAGACTGGCCGCCATCGCCATGATCTCGGCCGGGTCAGCGCCCAGCTGGCGGCGCAGGGTGGAAGCGATAACCAGGCTGATGATGATGATTACGACCACGCAGATACCTAGCGAGATCCACACTAACCTAACGACAGTCTGGTTGACAAAATCCAGGAAGCTACTCTGCAGGAGACCGACAAAGTAAATCCCGATAGTCTGGCCGCGGGCATCGATAATAGGCTCATAGGCCGTAAAATAAGACAGCCCGAGGATATCGGCCTCGCCGAAATAGGAATCGCCCGCCATGATGGCATTGTAGACCGGGCCGCGCGCCAGCAAGGTGCCGATGGCTCGTCCACCGCTCGCCGCCGGGATGGTTGTAGTGATGCGTACAAATTCGGCTTGGCCGTCCCGGCGGGTACTCATGAACACCGTGGCGACGCTGCCGGTGAGTTGTTCGGTGCGGTCGACGATGGCAGGGTCGTCGTTGAGCGGGTAAGCGCCGGCGTATAGCCTTTCGAGCCTCAGCTCCAGTGGTTGTCCTTGGTTGGAAACCAATTCCTTGAGCACTTTCAAGGAGACGGCCTGCTCAGCTTGGGCCATCCGCACCATCTGGCGCTGGATACTGATGGCTGACGAACCAGTCTGGATGACGGCCAGTATAATCAACCCAAACAGCGCTACCAAGATGATCCTGGCCGAGAAGCCAAGCCGGATTTTTAAGGCCATACATTCTCCTTGCAAGATCCGCCACCTGAATACCCTAGGCTGGATACGGTCGCCCGGGAGCGGCCACGACGGGCCGGCCTCATAAACCGGTAAGCTGGTTACCCTGCGGGTATTCCACCTGCCAGGCCACCGTCAGACTCTGCTTGGCGCCGGCTGCCATTGCCAGGTTCCAGATTAGGCGGCCGCTTTCCTCGACAAAGGGACCCAGGCCGGTCGGCAGCTCACCGACCACGCCCTTCCATTCGGCGCCTTTGAGCAGCGGCTCAATCACCTTGATGGCGATGTCCTGGTGGCGGGACAGCGGTATCTGGTCAAACAGGGTTATCGTTTCATTGCTCTTCTTCTTATTCTCGACGTCAATGCGGTAGCGGTATTCCAGCTTGACGCGCTTGGCCAGCAAGCCGGCGCTGGCGTCGAATTTCTTGACCAATTGATGCTGCACCGTAATCGTCTCGTCCACTCCCAGATCCACCAGGAAATTTTCGCCGGGTGCCACTAGGTTCAAGCCGCCTTCGGCTACGTAATTGCTGCCCAGGAAAATGCGGGTCTTGCCGGGCAGGAAGGGAAACTCCGTCTCGTTGCGGACCTGCGCCTTCAGGTAGACGTAGGGAGCCAGCCGCGGTACGGTCTGGTAAATGAACTCGGCCGGATAGTCGCCGAGGTGGATCATCACCTGGTGTGGCTCGCCGTCGCCGGGAATGTCGCACCACGTGCCGATCTGGAAGACGACGCTAGAGCCGGTTGAGCCCGAGCTGTCGATGACGGCTTCTTCGCGCTCCATGGCCGGGGCCGGCGCTGGCATCGCCTCGGCAACCATGCCAGCGGTGAAGCTGTCCCCTTCCGCCTCTTCGTCGTAATCGGCCCGTTTGGCCGACTTCTTGCGCATGTCGCCAATGCCGGAGGCCGCCGACCGCGTCACCATCGGCGGCGGCGGTGGCGACCAAATTCGCAATTCCTGCGGGTTCAGAACCGGAAGGTTACCGGAAATCTGCGGCCGGGCGGTGGACAGAAGCAGGCGGGCATGGTTCCAGTCCTCGCCGGTCGACTGGGTAACCAGGGCGTTGTAATGCAAGGCCAGACGGCGCGGCTCCGGGTCGATGCGCAGATCGTACTGGGCGCGCCAGGCGGCCCGGCTGACCAGGTAGCGAATTTCCAGATCCACCTGGCCGGCCTGCTTGGCCTCGACGACCAGGGTGACCGTTTTCTGACGGCGGACGGCGCCGCCGGCGCGAACCTGCAGGCGGCGGATGACGGCTTGCAGCTCCAGCTTCAGCGGTCGTTCTTCGCGGTTCAAACCGCGCAGCTGGCCATCGAGTTCCTCCAGCTTGCGCCGGTAATACTCGACCATGGTCATCCAAGCTTCCGGGTTGAATTCCTGGACGCCGGGTTTGCCACCTTCGGCTCCGGTCAGTTTCTGAGTGATGCGGGTGACGAAATCCTTTTCGGCGCTGGCCTGCGCCCGGCGGTCAGCCAACTCGGCCAAGTGGTCCTCGATGGCCAGCTTTTGGGTCTCTAGCTGACGTAGTTCCTCCACCGGTAATTC
This sequence comes from Spirochaetes bacterium GWB1_60_80, assembly GCA_001829185.1. Lineage (GTDB taxonomy): Bacteria > Spirochaetota > Spirochaetia > Treponematales > UBA12059 > UBA12059. Next base: position 162,575 of record MIAR01000032.1, on the reverse strand, counting down.
GGCGGTCTGCTGCGTCGTCACTTTGATGTCGCGTAGAATGGCGCCGCTGCCTGATACTTGCACGCTGTCGGCGTCCAGCACATCGGGCAGCCCGTTGAAGACCAATACCGCCTCGCCGGCCGGCAATTCCAGTTGGGCCTGGCGGCCAACCATGGCCCGATCGCCATATACCGTAACGCGGGTAATCTTCGACTCAAGCACTCTGCCAGTATCAGCCATCGCGCGCCTCCATTTTCAACAGCCTGCTAGCCAAAGCTTATGCAGGCGGCGGCGCTTGTCAAGGATTACTAGGAGTCTGTCGGGCTTTGGATTTTGGCCCAACGAAAGCGAGCCCCGAGTGGAAAATAGGTGAGGATTGAGGGTCATACTTCCTGTATGGCCCGATTGACGAGCCGATTTTAGGCCGTGGGGGGCTGAGATCGGCCAAAAAGCGTGAGAAATCTCCCGAAATACTGGATTCTTCAGAGTTGTTTCCCAATTTTACCTGACTATCATTCTTCGCGTTCCAAAGCCCGACAGGCTCCTAGCCGGCTATTCCGCGACGCGCAGCGCCAGAGCCAGCAGCTGCCGTAAAGCTGGGTCGCTGACCGCCCGGTCGGCACTATCGAAGAATTCCGCCATACGCTCCGAACCATTCAGTTTGTAGGCCACAGCCTGCAAGCCCATCTCCAGCCGGTCGAGCTGGCGCACGAAACGGGCCTCGGGACTGCCGCTGGTCTCGAAATCCAGCCACAGCGCCCGCAGCTCGTCGGCCTGTGGCAATTCGCCCAAGACTCGTTCCAGCGAGTGGCGTTCACGCTGGTGCTTCTCCGCCAGACTGACGCCGTCCACCGGGGTGATGTCGCCGGTGTAGACTTCGCCCAATTCGTGGATCAGGGCTAGCCGGAGGGCCTTACCGGCGTCGAGCGACTCGAAGGGCGGCCGGCCGGCCAGGAGCAAACAAAGCAAGGCAGTGCCAAAGACATGGTCGGCCACCGACTCGGTCTGATCACGGTCGATGCCGCGCTTCAGCCAGCCCTGTCGGTACAGCCGCTTCAGTTCCATGACCTGAAACTGGCTGCGCAGAATGGCGGCGACCGGTAACTCGGTGCCAACAAAGTCCGCCGCGCCAGCGACCGCACTTGTCGCCTCGCCGGCCGTTTGATCCGGTGGCGGCGGGCTGTCACTGGTCGGTGGCATGGCCTGATCGAGGGCGGCGAGCAGGCCGCTGCAGTGCAGGCTTCCCATGGTGGTGGTTTTTCGTTGCATGCCGGCAGGATAGCCGCAGGGCGGCCAGGAAGGCAAGCGCCTGTCTGGCCGGCGACCAAGCGCTAGGCCAAGCGCTGGCTCAACCCTCTTCGCGCCAGATGGCCCGCATCTCGGCCGAAGTCTCCAGCAACGCGTCAAGCGTGCCTTGCGCCTCGACCCGTCCGTCCTTGAGCACGACGATATGGTCCGCCCGACGCAGGGCCGGCCGACGGTGCGATACCGCCAGGCAAGTGGCCTCCGACAGGCTGTTGGCTGGGCCAAAAATGCGCTCCCACAACTGCAGCTCGGTATTGACGTCCAAGGCGCTGGACAAGTCGTCGAAGACCAGCAACTCCGGCCGGCGTACGAACATGCGGGCGGCGGCGGCACGCTGCACCTGGCCGCCGGACAGCTTGACGCCGCGCGTACCTACCTTGGTGTCCAGCCCGTCTTCCATCTGGCGCAGATCGTCGTCCAGCACGGCCAGCCGGGCGGCGGCCAGCAGTGCTTCATCGTCAGCCTGCAGACCGAGCAGCAGATTGTCGCGCAGGCTGTCGCTGAACAGGCGCGGCACCTGGGCCGTGTAGGCGCAACGCGGCGGGATGAAGAAATCGCCCGGCTGGGTAACCGGCTGGCCGTTCCAGCGCACCTCGCCGGAATCCGGCGTCAGCAGGCCCAAGAGGCAACGCAGGGCGGTGGTCTTGCCGGAACCGACCCGCCCGGTGATGACCGTCAGGCTTCCGCGCATCAATTCAAAACCGATATCGGCGATGCCGTTGTCGGAATGCGGATAGCGGAAAGTCAGCCTGCTGACGCTCATGTGCTCCAAACGGTCGGCCTCGGTCTTGGCGGCATAGCGCACCTCCGGCAACACCCCGTCCAGCTTCAAGTCACACTTGGCGGCCAAGGCACGTGGGTCAGCCGTGCCCATCAGGCGCTGCATGCGGTTGATGGAGACGCCGAGCTGCTTCCAGCCAGCTGTCAGCATGCCTACCATGGTCGTCATGCCGCCCATCTTGCCCAACAAGCTGACGAAAAACGAGAAGTCGCCGACCGAGAAGGTGGCATCGCTCATGCCACGGGCCGCCAGCAACAGGATGACGCCGGTGCTGATGGTCGAGGTGTTGCGGTAGAGCGAGCCCAGGATCTCGTTGAACAATCGTTCGCGTAATGATAGCCGGCTGCGCGACTCGTTGAGGGTGTCGAAATGGCTCAGCACATGCCGTTCGCTGCCAGCCACCTTGATAGCTTGGACGGCGCCGAAAAATTCGCCGATGAAGCCGGTGATGCGTCCGGTGGCGCGTCGGCTTTCCACCCGGTAATATTCGATGCGATTCTTGGCCAGCGAGGCGATGACGCCGACTACCACAATGGGTAGCAGCGACAATACGGTGATCAGCCAGTTAGTCCGGGCCATTAGGATAACAGCCGTGCCAATGGTGAAGGCGCTGACCAGCATGTCGTTGAGCATGATGACGAAATTCGGCAGCTCGGACACGTCGTTGCGGAAGCGACTGACCGCTTCGCCGGGCGACTCGGGCAAGGGCGAAGCGCCGGGGCGACGTAGCACGCTGGTCAACATGTTCTTGCGCAGCAAGGTGGAGCTGCGCGCCAAGAGCGGCGTATCCACCAGCACGAAGCCGAAGCGGGCCAGTGTCCGACCGACCAGGGCCGCGCCGGCCAGAGCTACCACCGTCCAAAGGTTCAGGCCGGCGGCCGCCTCCCCCGACAGATAATTAAAGAACAGCCGCAGAATGAAAGCCGGCGCCAGGCTGCCGCAGCCGTACATCAAGGCCACCAACAGCAGGTCGAGGACGTAGTGAACGGGCAGGAAACGGATGATGCCGCCAATGGCGTGTCCGACCGCCGCCACCGAAGCCTGCGGTCCGGCGTTGCCTTCAATCGCCTGATGATCTGCGCTCATGCCAGTACCTCCTCGAGGCCGGCCACCAGCAACTGGCTGAAGCGGCTGTCCGGGTTCTGCTCCAGGCCGGCACGCGGACCGTACTCGACCACGCGGCCTTTTTCCAGAATCAGGATGTCGTCGGCCCGGCGGACGGTGGCCAGACGGTGGGCGATGACGATGGCGCTGCGGCCGGCCAGCAGCCGGTCGATGGCCTGCTCCAGGAGTTGCTCGGTAGCCGGGTCAAGCCGCGATGAAGCCTCGTCCAAGATGACCAGTCCCGGATCGCGCAGAAACACCCGGGTGAAGGCCAGTAGCTGGGCCTCGCCGGCCGACAAGCTCTTGCCGCCCGAGTCCAGCTGAGTATCCAGCCCCCGCGCCTGCTTAGCCAGCCAGCCGGACAGGCCCAATTTTTCCATAGCCGCCAGCAAGGCCTCGTCGCGGTAGCTGCGGTCAAAAAAGGTCAGGTTGTCGCGGATGCTGGCCCGGAACAGCTGCACGTCCTGGGTGACCATGGCTACCCGGTGGCGCAGTTCGCCCGGATCGATCTGGCCGACGCAGCGGCCATCGTACAGGATGCGGCCGGCCTGCGGGTCGTACAGGCGCGCTACCAGCCGTACCAATGTGCTCTTGCCGCTGCCGGTGCGTCCCAGCACGCCCAGAATCCGCCGCGGTGGCAGGTCGAAGCCGACAGCGTGCAGGACGGTATCCTCCTCGTTGTAGGAGAAAGTCACATCCTCGAAGCGCAAGGCCACTGGGTGGAAACCGGCTTCGTCCGGCGGCGCGTACGACAACAGCGGCGGGGCCACCAAAGGACTAGCGGCCGCCGACATATCCAGGCCGCTGCCGACCTTTGGTCGCAGGGCTTGAAACTCGTTGAGGCGCTCGACGCAAGCGCTGATGGTCTGGAAAGATTCCATCTGGCGGGTCATAGCCCACATCGGCTCGTCGAGTAGGCCCAGGTAATGCACGAACAGGTAGACGGTACCGGCGCTGATCAAGCCCAGGCTGTGCAGCTTGAAGCCGAGTACCATGGCCAGTACTAGGCCGCCAGAAAGCAGGACGTCGATAGTCAGATTCAAAAAAAACATCCGGATGGTCGACTTGCGGGTGTGACTGAAGATGCCGGTACTGTGCTTGATGAGATGCTTGATGGAATAGTCGACCGCGCCGGCCGAGCGCAGGTCTTCGGTGCCCGACAGCTGTTCCTCAATAAAACCGAACATGGCGGTGAAGCCTTCGCGCCGCGCCTTGACAAAGGGTCGGGCGATGCTCTTGAACTTGAGCAGCAAATACATAGACAGCATTACGAAAGCGGCAAAGCCCAAACCGGCTCGCCAATCCTCGGCAAACAAGGCCGCCAGGATGCCGAGAAGCAGCAGGATATTGCTGGCCAGCATCAGCGCGAAAAACGAAAAAAAGTTGGACAGCTCGGCCACATCGCCGTCGATACGCTCGATGAGCTGGCCGGGCGAGGTGTTGTTATGGAAACTCATGTCCAGCCGCAGGGCGTGGGCCGCCAATTCGCCGCGCAGGGCATTGGTGGCCCGCCAGGCCACTTTTTCGCCAAGATAATTAGTGGCGATGGCGACGCCTTGCTGAACCAAAGCCACCCCGATGAAGGCGCCGGCCGCCGCCAGCAAGGCGGACAGGGGCTTGCCGGCCAAGGCCGAATCGATGAAGGAGCGCATGATCTGCGGCGCGAAAATACGCAGGCCGACGCTGCCCAGCAGCAGACCAAGCAGGAAGACGAAGGCGCCCCGTTGCGGCTTGATATGGGCGGACAAGAGTTGCCAGTACAGTTTTAAGCTGGACTTGATTTTAGTTCTTGGGGGCATGACGGTAGACCTCCCGTGTCGCCAGGGCATTTGAGGAATAGAATTATTTGCGAATCAGCTGGGCATTATGCACGGAAAGTGGCCGTAAAACAAGCCTTTTGGCCGCTTTTTAACGGAATTGGCGCGAAGCAGGACTATCAGCGCCCAACAAGCTCCCGCGCAAAGTTTTCCGCTATATAATTATCAAACGACTGGCAGACGTGGGCCGCGAAACGGATGCCATTGGCCGCCACCTCGTCCCAAAAGCTTTCCGGGCAAGTAGCCAGGCGTGATGAGGTCAGGCCATGGCGCCACAATGTGTACAGGGTGCCGGCGTTGAAGCTGTCGCCGGCGCCGACCGTACTGACCACCGCCACCGATGGCACTGGGTAAGATTTGCGCAGTGTTGGCGTATACACCAGCACTTCCGCCCCGGCCGCGGTATAAATGAAGCAGCCGCAACCGGCCGCGGCCACCGCGGCGCGAGCCTGATCCGGGTCATCGCTGCCGAACAGATAGCGGCAATCTTCCGCCGAAGCTCGCACCAGATGGGCACTGGCGATGTTCTCGCGCACCAGGGGCAGAATCTCGGTCAGGTCCGGCAGGTGATGGCGGCGGATATTGGGGTCGTACAGCACTAACGTCCCGGCCAATTTAGCTGCGGCCAGGATGGCGCACAGTTGCGGTCGCAGGGCGGCGGCATAGCTGAACGACGAGCCAAACAGCAGATAATCGCCGGCGCTTAGAGCCGGAATGGCCCGCAGGCGCCGCTCGACCGGATACTGCTTGTAAAAGGCATACTCTGCTTCCTGGCCATCGGCCAGGAAGGCCAGGGCCACGGCCGACTGGCTACCCTGGTAGCGCTGCACCAAACTGGTATCGACGCCGGCGCCGGACAAGAAATCCAGAATCAGGCCAGCCAACCGGTCTTCAGCTAACTCCGATACCAAAGCCACCGGCAAGCCCAGCCGGCCCAGCGACACGGCACAGTTCAGGGCCGAGCCGCCAACCCGCCCTTCGCGGACAGCGCCGTCTTTAATCATAATATCGAAAACCGTTTCGCCGATGGCGTAGATCTTGTTCATGGAAGGTCGTCCTCCGCAGTCAATTTTGATCAGCCGGTTCCCGTCCCCCACCGCGGATTCCAGAATACACCGCAGGCCCGAAAAAAGCCAGCTTGCCGATCAATCTCACCAAGCCAGAGGTACCAGCTGTCAGATTCCGTAAAGCGTGCTATCATGAGGAACCCAAAAACGACCGGATCCAGCTAGGAGACAAGCCATGAGTAGCACCGCCACCATCCGTCTAACCCGCGACCAGGTAGAAAAACGACTCACCTGGGACCTTAGCATCCTTTTCTCCGACAATCAGGCCTGGAGCAGCGCCGCCGAGAACATCAAGGGCGAGCTGACAGCCATCGAGGCCTACCAGGGTCGGATCGCCGAAGGCGGTCAAACCCTGGCTGACTGCCTGCTGATGTTCGAGAAAACCTACATTAAATACATCCAACTGGCCACCTACGTCAGCCTCAAGCAATCGGAAGACGGCACCAACCCGGAGAACCAGGCCCGCAGCATGCAATTCTCCGGCATCGCCACTACAGTCGACGTGGCTTTCACCTTCATCGCCTCCGAGCTGCTAGCGCTGGATCAAGCCACCTACGCCGGGCTATTTGCCTGCGCCGCGCTGTTGCCCTTCAAGCGTTATCTGGACGACCTTTACGAAGATAAGCCCTACCGCCTGAGCCCGGAAACCGAAAAAGTGCTAGCCGAGCTCGGCGAACTAATGGGAGCACCCTACCGGATCTACGGCATGAGCAAGGCCGCCGACATGGCCTTCGCTGAATTTACGGGCGAAGCCGACCAAAGCCTGCCCAATTCCTTTGCGCTCTTCGAGTCGAACTACGAATTTTCCCGCTTCACCACCATCCGGCGCAACGCCTATGCCTCTTTCGTGCAGACACTGCAGCGCTACAAGAACACCTACGCCGCCGTCTACGCCGCCGAAGTCCGCAAACAAGTGGCGCTCAGCCGAGCCCGCGGCTACCCGTCGGTCACCCACATGCTGCTCAAGCCGCAGAAGGTGACGGTGGAGATGTACAACCAGCAGATCGACTTGATCTACCGCCAGCTGGCGCCGCACATGCAACGCTTGGCCAAACTCAAGCGCAAACAGCTGGGCCTCGACGAACTGCGCTTCTGCGATCTTAAGGCACCGCTCGACCCGGACTTCGCGCCGCCGGCCACCATCCCGGAAATCCAAGGCATTCTGCAAGAAGCGCTCAGCGTCCTCGGCCCCGATTACCAAGCCATCATCAAGCGGGCCTTCGCCGAACGGTGGATAGACTTCGTCGACAATGTCGGCAAGTCCACTGGCGCCTTCTGCGCCTCACCCTACGGCGCCCATTCCTTCGTGCTCATCACCTATCAGCCAACCATGCGCTCGGCCTTCACCCTGGCCCACGAGCTGGGCCACGCCGGCCACTTCACCCTGGCCAACGCCCAGCAGCGAGTCTTCGACACCCGCCCGTCCACCTACTTCGTGGAGGCGCCGTCCACCATCAACGAAATGTTCCTGGCCGGCTACTTCATGAAGCGGAAAACCGAACCGCGCTTCAAGCGCTGGGTAATATTGCAGTTACTTGAAACCTATTACCACAACTTCGTCACTCATCTCCTGGAGGCCGAATACCAGCGCCGGGTGTACGCCATGGCCGAAAAGAACCAGCCCCTGACCGCCAAAGCGCTATGCGAAACCACCCTGCAGGTACTGCGCGGCTTCTGGGGCGACACGGTCAAGATCGACGACGACGCCGGCCTGACCTGGATGCGCCAGCCGCATTACTTCATGGGCTTGTATCCTTACACTTATTCGGCCGGCTTGAGCGCCGCCACCGCTATCTCGCGCCGCGTCATGAAGGAAGGCCAGGCCGCTGCCGACCAATGGCTGGCCGTGCTCCAGGCCGGCGGCAGCCTGACTCCCGAAGAACTGCTGCGTAAGGCCGGGCTCGACACCACGGGCGGCAAATTCATCCAGGAGGCGGTCGATCATGTCGGCGGCCTGATTACCGAGCTGGAAAGTCTCTTCGACTGAGCGGACGGACAATCCGACAGCTAACCCAACGATGTCTGATGCGGCGGCCGGCGGCGTGCTCCAGCAAGCGGCGCCACCGTATCCTTGGCAGGAGAGTACCATGACGCAGCAACTGACCATCCTCCATACCAACGACCTGCACGCCCACTACGATGAATGGCTGCAGTGCGCCGGATTCATCAAACGCCGCCGCGCCGAACTCGGCGCCGAACGGGTCCTGTTCGTCGATTGTGGCGACCACTGCGACATCAGCGCCAGCGTTTGCAAGCTTAGCCAAGGCGCCGTCCACGCCGACTTGCTGTCCGACGCCGGCTGCGACGCCTTCGTCCCGGGCAACAATGAAATGTTCCGCTTCTCCCTCGAGCAGATCAACGCCATGGCCGCCCGCAGCCGCTTTCCCTGGGTGCTCAGCACCGTCGGCTCCACCGCCAGCGCCAGCCTGGCAGCCCATGCTTCGGTCATCGTCGACAAGGGTATCCGCCTCGGTCTGCTCGGCGTCATCGAGCCGATGGACGACGCGGTCGGCCGGCTGCACGGCCTAGAAAGCCGTGACTGCGTTGCCACCCTGCGGGACGAGGCGGCCGCCCTTCGCGCCGCCGGCGCCGAGCTGGTCATCCTGTTGTCGCATTACGGACTGCGCGACGACCAGCGCCTGGCGCGCGAGCTGCCCGGCTGCTTCGACGTCATCGTCGGCGGCCACTCACACAGCCAGCTGGCGGTGGCCGAAACCGTCGGCGGAACCATCATCGTCCAGGCCGGCGGTATGGGCCAGTTCGTCGGCGAGCTGGAACTGACCATTACCGACGGCAAGGTAGTGGCGCACCAAGCCCGGCTGCACGACAGCGGCGCCTTCGCGGCGGCCGACCCCGAGCAGCGACGCATCCTGGACAGCCACCAGCAAGCCGCCAACGGCGTCCTGGAGCGCGAGCTGTTCCAGCTGGCCGCGCCCTTGTCCAAGCCAGAGCTGGTCGGCTTGCTGGCCAGTATCAACCGCTTGGCGCTGGGCACCCAAATCGGCCTGATGTTCGGACCGGCGGCCATTGAAGGCCTGCCGGCCGGAACAGTCCGGGTGGCCGACCTGTACCGCGTCTCCAAAAGCATGCTAACGCCGGCCAGCTTCAAGCTGAGCGGTCGACAAATCCGCCAACTATTAACGGAGCGCCTCGAGGCGGCTTATAACGACAGGGTGGTCATGGGTATCGGCTTCCGTCCGCAAGGGCTGCCCTTTGGCCCGCTGGAAGTGGCCGGCCTGCGCTGGACCGAGACGGCTACCGGTCCGGCCGACATCGCCGTGGCCGTTGAGGCCAGCCCCACCCCCGTGTACCAGCCGCTGGCCGACGATGAATGGTACAGCGTTGCCGGACTGACCCACTTGGCCAACTCGGAGAACGGCGGCTTTCCAGCCCTCGACGGCTCAACCGAGCTGCGCTTCACGCGCTTCACCTACCTGCGCGACGTGGTCTGCCGCTACTTCGAGTCGCCCGGCGCCAGCGCCCGCCTGGGGCACCCCAAGCTGATTAGCTGAGCGGTCAGCCGCCAGCCCGGAGTCGGCCAGAGCCTGACTGCGTACTTACTCCAGCAAGCCCAGTTGCCGGCCATTGTACTCCAGCACTTCTAATAGTCCGGTCGGAGCCAGCGGGCCGGGGAAATTGATCAGGCCGACGTAGCGCGGCACCAGGCCTTGCAGCGGCGCGCCGTTCGGCATGTGCCAATTGTCGATGACCAGGTCGGGCTTGGCGTCCAGGATGGCTTGCAGCCGTTGCGGCGTCAGCTCGCCCATGCCAATTTCGGCCACCACCGTGTAGCCCAGCCACTCGGCCAGGGCCTTGTAATGGACATGCACCGCCAGACGAATGCCGTTGGCGTTCACCCGCCGCGCCCCGGCCTGCAGGCGACCGGCCAGGACGTCGAGCCGGGTCGCCCAACCCTGGAACCAGACCTGGGTCCCAAAGCGCTCCGCCAAGGCCGCTACTTCCTGGCGGAGACGCGGTGGCGTATTATCGGTATAAACGGCGACCAGCCGCTCCGCCGGTATCGGCGCCGCCTGAATCAGTTGGCGCACGAAGCCCTCGTAGCCGGCCCAGACCACCTCGTCGGCCGCCAGAACATACTGGATGTCGCTCGGCCGAAAATCGTATTCGGCCGGATGGCGCAGCTCAAGCGGCGCCAGGATACGGATCGGTCGCAGGCCGGCGGCCTCAAGCATAGCCCCCACCCAGGCAGTAGAAGCTACCACTTGCCGGGAAGTGGTCGGCGGGGTGGCGCCAGAGACGACCGTAACCGTCGTGGCCGTATCGGCTGGCGGCGGTGGCGCTGCCGCCTTGTCCCCTGACGCGAAACAAAAACCGGCCGCCAGTAAGGCTGCCATCAAACAGGCCAATCGACTTTTCATCCCTAACTCCTTCGTGACAATTTCGAAACCAGTACGCTCAAACCCAAAATGATGCAGGCCGCCGCCGCCGCGCTGGCGCCGATCGGCCAGTCCAGCATCACGGCGGCGACAAAGCCCAGCAAACAGGTCAACACGCCAAACAGCGCCGTCAGCGCCAGGGCGCTGCCAAAACCGCGCGCAAAGCGCAGCGCCGCCACCGCCGGCAACAGAATCACCGCGTCAACCAACAGAGCGCCCACCAGGCGCAGCGCTCCAGCCACGCCGGCGCCCAACAGCAGGTACAAGGCACAGCTAACCAGTTCCACCGGCACGCCCTGGGCGCGGGCTAGTTCGCCATCCAGCAACACCAGCTGAATCTCGTGGTAAGCCAGGACAAAAACCGCTACAATCAATCCGCCCAGGCCTATTACCAGCCACAGATCAAGGCGGGTCAGCATCAGAATATTGCCGGCAAATACGCCAAAAACTTCCATGGCCGGCACGCCTGCCACCGCCAGCAGAATGAAGGCGCCAGCCAGCGCGGCCGTCATAAACAAGGCCAGCACCGAACCCGAGGAGATAGCCAGTTTGCGGCCACTTAATCCCATCAATAAAGAAGCCAGCAGCACGGCCACAAAGGCGCCGGCCGACGACGAGAAGCCCATGGCCAGGCCGGCCGCCGCGCCCAGTAGACCTATGTGCATCAGGGTAAAGCGGATGGCCGTCAGATTAAGCGACACCACGACCACGCCCAGCAGCGAAAAACTGGCACCGGCCACCAACATGCCAAGTAAAGCATGCCGCATCAGGGGCAGGGCCAAGGCCTTGAGCAGCTCAGCCATCGTGGTCTCCGCCAGCTGCGGGTCCCGCCAGCCGATCAGGTCCGGCAGCCCGGACCGGGTTAACCGGCGCCGCCAAGCGCACGATGCGATCGAAGGCCCGCCCGGGTAAAGCCTCATGGCTAACGATCAACATAGTGATGCCCAGGCGGCTGTGCGCGCTAATCACTTCCCGTAGCAGCTCCGCCTTGGCCTCGCGGTCCAACCAGGTGGCGGGCTCGTCCATCAGCAACAGCTCCGGCTGGCGGACCAGGCAGCGGGCCAGCAAGGCGCGTTGGAGCTGGCCGCCGGACAGGCTGGCAAACTGCCGCCCAGCCAGGTCAGCCAAGCCGACCGTCTCCAGGGCCTCGGCGACGAGCCGCCGATCCGTAGCGTCCGGGCGGCGCAACCAACCGAACGATCGCCCCCAGCGGCCGAGCAGCACCAGTTCGGCCACGCTTACCGGCAAGCTCGGTGTGGCCGAAGCCTGTGGCAACCAGGCAATGCGCCGGCGCAAGCGGCGCACGGCGTGGCCGCCTGGTCGCCCGGACAAGTCCTGCCCCAGCACCGTCCCCGCGCCGCCAACGACCGGCAATAGACCAAGCAACACCTTGAGCAAGGTGGTCTTGCCACTGCCGTTGGGACCGACCAGGCCAACCAAGTCGCCAGAGGACACAGTCAGGCTCAGATTTTTCAGCACTATCTGCCGGCCATAGTTGGCGCAGAGCTCGCTCAGGCTGATTACTGCGCCCGGCGCAGCGACAGAATTCACGTCCATGAGGTTCAGCCGATCAAAAAAAGCCGCTGGTGTTCAATACAACCAGGAACTTGATCAGGCTAAAAAGCCAGGTAAAAGCCAACCCGAAAAACCCGAACAGCGCCACGGCGGGCCTCCTGCTGCCAGACTAGCACAAAAAAGGGTCCCTGCCAAACGAAAAGCGCCAGGAGGCGCGGCTAGCTGTTAACGCTCGGCGCCGGATGGCTTGCTCAAACCCGCCCCGGCGGCTATGCTCATAGCGTGAATACCAACCGAAAACGCGAAACCGCCGTCTGCGGCCGCCAGGCCGTGCGGTCTCTGGGCGACAAGCGCCCCGACGCCGTCAAGCGCCTCTTTTTCACCGAGGAACAAGCGCCAGCCTTCGGGCCGCTCTGCGCCTTCTTGGCCAACCACCAGCGCCTTTACCGCATCGCCGAGCCGGCCGAGTTGGAACGCCTTTCCGGCTCCAAACACCACCAGGGCGTGGTAGCCATGATCGAGGACGCCGAAGCGCCGGCCGTGACTGCCGCCATCGTCGCCCAGTGGGCAGCGGCTGGCGCCCGCATCATCCTGCTAGACAAGGTCGGCGACGACCACAACCTGGGCTCCATTGCCCGCAGCGCCGCCTTTTTCGGCTACGATGGCCTGGTGCTGTGCGACCAGGCGGGAGCGGCCCATCTGTCCACCAGCGCCTACCGGGTGGCCCGCGGCGGACTGGAACACATCACCGTCTACAGCGCCGCCTCAGCCCGCACCGTCATCGAGCTGTGCAAAGGCCAGTTGACCTCGGTCGGCGCCGACCACCGCGGCTCCACCGACATCCGTAATTTTGCCTGGCGCTACAGCCAGGAAACAGCCAGCCCGGAAGCTCCCGGCAAGGCCTTGCTTCTGGTTCTCGGCAACGAGGAAAAAGGCCTGTCGATGGACGCCCGGGCAGCCTGCGACATACTGGTTCGCATCCGCGGCGCCGGCCCAGTCGAAAGCCTCAATGTTTCGCAAACCGCCGCCATTTTCCTGTACGAGCTGGCGCCAGGCCACCGCCTGCAGGGCATGGATCAAGCCCCTGGCTGGCGGGGGCGACCGGAACCAGCCGACCGCGACCAACTGCCATCGCCCGCTAAGCCAGACAAACCAAGTGGACGCGGCAGCCCGCGCCCAGTCGGTGGCCACCACACCCGCCCCAAGCCTGGCCAAACCGGGGGGCCACGTCGCGGTCCGGCCTCCCGCCAGCCGCCACGCGACTGATAGCCGCAGCCGCGCGTCCGAGAATACATAATGAAGATCATGCTGGACAGTAACTGCCTGGACGCCTTGCTGGCCGACGATGAGAGCGCCGGCGAGCTGAGCAACCGGCGTGACCTGCAACTCTACCTGACGCCCGTGCAGCGAGCGGAATTGGCAGCCTGTCCCGACCCAACCAGGGCGGCGCGCCTGCTGGCCCTGGCCGATGGCCTCTGCCGCCTGGTCCAGGCCCCTACCGACGGCGACCTGACAGCGACAGCCAGCAAACACCGCCACGACAGCGCCATCCTGCAGGCGGCGGGCCGGCATCATGCCCTCCTGGTCAGCCTGGACGAAGGCTTACTGGTAGCGGCCAGCAAGCTAAGCGTTCCGGCGCTGCATTGGTCGCTGTTCCTGCGAAAATTCGTCTGGAACCAGACTGGTCATTAAAACTGCGACTACTTGTTTGTTTTTTGACACAGCCTGCGATACCTTAAGCGACAGTATCAGGCTGCCCGCCTTCGGGAGCGACCTGACCGGTGCCGTGAGCGCCGAACATCACTCGCTTCAAGTCGGGGTTGTGCGCAAGCCGACTTGTTGAGGAAGAAACCATGACCAGATTCATCAAAACTCTGCTGGCTGTCGCTATCGTGGCCAGCTTATCAGCCTGTCTGCTGCCGGCTTTTGGCAACGGCAGCCTCAGCGATCAAACCATCCAGGTCGGCGCCTTCGATTCCCTCGACATCAGCGGCGTCACCGACCTGGAATTCGTGGTGTCCGATACCCGACAAGTCGTTATCAGCATCGACAGTAACCTCCAGGACCTCATTATAGTCAGTCTGGATGGCAGTGTACTGGAAATCGGCATGAAGCCGTTTACCTCGATGGTACCCGCCGTCGCCAGTAAAATTACCGTCTATGGCCCGGCTATCACCGACATCCAGTCCAGCGGCACCGGCCAGGTCACCATTCCGGCGCTGAACCTGGCAGACCGCGATTTCTCGCTCAGCTCATCCGGCACTGGTACCGTCTCCATCAGCATGCTACAGGTACCCAACAACAAGGTGACGATTTCGCTCTCCGGCACGGGTGACTGCACGCTGCAAGGCCAGGCCAGGAATCTTGTCATCCTAACCGAAGGTACCGGCACCATCCATGCCAATGACTTGCCCGCCGAAACCGTCCAGCTGGCTATGAGCGGCACCGGGCATTGTCATGTCAGTGCCAGCCTCGCCATAGTTGGTACCATGAGCGGTATCGGTAATCTCTATTATTATGGAAAATCAGCCACACCCTCGGTTGAAATTTCCGGACTGGGTAGCATCATCGCCCGTTAAGATAAAGCCGGCAGCTGACCCCATCGGGAACCAGTTGCCGGCTGTTTGTCTTGTCAGTCTCGTTCAGCGCAAGGTCACCGTCAGGCTGCCCCGGGCCTGATGCCGGGTGGTCAAGTTGTCAGCCCGCCCATAGGCCATAATCATTTGCAGGTTCGGTCCAGCTAAAAACCGGCTGCCGTCGATAATTCCTTCCCAAATCGTATAGCCGTCCACCTCGCGCATTAGCGACGTTTGTAAGACCGTAGTTGTGGCGCGACTGTGGGTATTGCCAGCGCCGGTCTGCTCATCGGCGACAGTCACGGCAGCTTGATAGCCGATCAAGATGTGGGCGCTATCCATCCGCACCGACCCAAAACCTAAGGCTATCCACCCCGTCGTCTTGACCTGGTAGAAAAAAGCCAGGCGATTGTCGTCTAGGCGGCGCAACCACAGTTCCATGTTGTTCTGGCTGGTCGAATACGTATATTCACCGGTGCCGCGAACCCCGTCCACCGTCACCGTGCCGGGTACTACCGTCAGCGTATCCTGTCCAAAAAGACTGACGGCAACAAGAAACAAACTCAATACCAGCAGAATACCTTGTTTTGTTTTCATGGTTGAATGCTCCTTTATTTTTGTAAGTTAATTAATATATAGGAAAAAGGCAATTAATATCAGCCGCTTCGGATTATTTACGCCTTGTCGCCAAGCAATTCTTCCAGACAGAAAATAATAAATGGACAAGCTGGCCATTACGGTCTACAATGCACGCCAACACTGGAATCAGCTTGTTTACCCCAACACAGGAGTTATGAATGGAAGCCACCCGCCCCCTGGCCTTGCCCTTGTGGAAAAAAATCATGTATGCCCTCGGCCAGTTCGGCTGGTCGCTGGCCTCCTATGGCGTCGCTAACCTGTTAGTCTACTTTTACAGCCCACCCACCCAAGCCGGAAGTTCCGGCCGGATGTTCCCGGTTTTTATTGCCGCTGCCGGCCTGATCGGCGTTGCCGGCGGTGTCAGCCGCATTTTCGATGCCGTGACCGACCCGCTGATCGCCGGCCTGTCCGACCGCAGTCGGTCACCCTTTGGCCGTCGTCGCAAGTTCCTACTAATTGGCGCCATCCCTTTTTCGCTGTTGTCCTTCCTGGTCTTCTTCCCGCCGGTGGCCGGCGCCAGTCCTCTTAACAGCGTCTGGCTGTTCGTCACTATCATCCTTTTTTACCTGTTCATGACCATCTACGTGACGCCGTTCTTCGCGCTGCTGAGCGAACTGGGCCATGCACCGGACGAACGCCTCCAGCTCAGCACCATGATCTCGATAACCTGGGCGCTCGGCTTCATGGTTGGCAGTCAGGTGTACGGAATCAAGGATGGTCTGGCCACCACTTTGGCGGCTGGCGGTGTTATCACCCCTGAGATCGGCATGCAAGCCCTGCAGATCACCTTAGTCATCTTCGGCCTGGTCGCGCTGGTACTGATGCTTTTGCCGGTGATCTTCATCCAGGAACGTAAATACTGCGAGGCCCACGTCTCTCTGGAAGACTCCTTCCAGGCCCTGGTCTCGGCCTTCAAGAACCGCAACTTCCGCGTCTTCGCCATCTCCGACCTATCGTACTGGCTGGCTGTGACCTTCGTGTCCACCGGCATCAGTTTCTATGTCATCATGCTGCTCAAGCTGCCGGAAGCGGTGGCCTCGACCATGCTACTGGTCATGTTCCTGTGCAGTTTCCTGTTCTACATCCCCATCGGCATCATCGCCAAGAAACTGGGCAAGAAGCGCATGATGATCATCGCCTTCCTGGTCTATATCCTGGCCACAGTGCTGGTCTCACTCTGGGGCTTCCTGCCGCTCAACCCGCTACTGCAAGGATACCTGGTGATGATAATCATCGCCTTCCCGATGGCGGTCTTCGGCATCCTGCCCAATGCCATCGTGGCCGACATCGCCGACGCCGAGGGCATCCAGAATGGGAACTTTAAAGCCGCCATCTTCTTCGGGGCGCGCACCTTCATGAGCAAACTGGGCCAATCGCTAACCCTCTTCCTCTTCCCGCTGGTATCGACCATCGGCCTAGGCGCTGCCCAAACCGTCAACGCCGTGGCGGGAGATCGGCCGACCACCGTCCTGGGCGTCCGCCTGACGGCCATCATCGCCGCCGTCGGCTTATTGGTCGGCTTGCTGCTCTTCCTTGGCTACAACGAGAAGCAGGTACTTAAGATCATCGGCAGCAAGGAAAAACTATCGTTCGAAGAACTCAAGGCCATTGAAAATTGATCTCGACGCAACCCTTGCGCAGCCAAGGCCGCTGATTGCATAATGGAAGCTGCCGACGCGCCTGGTCGACAGCTTTTATATCTGGAGTGCGCGGATGAATATCGATTATGTAACGGCCTCGGTAGAAGCCAACGCCAGCTTTGAATTCGCCCGCTCCGGGGGGCCAGGCGGCCAAAACGTCAACAAGGTCGAGACCAAGGTGCGCATCCGCCTGCCGATGGCGGCCATTGCCGGGCTCTCCGAGGCTGAACGGGCCCGCGCCATTGGGCAGCTGGTCAAACGTATCGACGCCGATGGCAACCTGTTCGTGGCGGTGGACGAAGAACGCAGTCAAGGCGCCAACCGTCGGACGGCGCTGTTACGTATCGTCGAACTGATAGTCAAGGCCGGACGCCTGCCCAAGAAGCGGCTGGCCACCAAACCGGGTAAGGCCGCCCGAGAACGGCGCTTAAGCAGCAAAAAAATGCAAGCTGACAAAAAAAGCCTGCGCGGCCGGCCGGAAGACTGACCGCGAGCGGCCAAGTAACCCGGCGCGCTATCGGTCAATCAAACATGGCCAACAACTCGCCATAACCGGCACTGGCCAGATCCTCCCGGGCAATAAAGCGGAGGGCAGCCGAATTGATGCAGTACCGGCGCCCAGTAGGTTCCGGCCCGTCGTCAAAGACGTGGCCCAGATGGCCGCCGGATCGCCTGGCACGCACCTCCACCCGGGTCATGCCAAAGGATGTATCCTCGATCAACACCAAGCGATCCTCATCGATCGGCTGCCAGAAGCTCGGCCAACCCGAACCGGAATCGAATTTATGGACACTGGCAAAAAGCGGCGTGCCGTCTGCGGCGTCGACATAAATACCGGCGGCATGGTTGTTCCAATAGCGGTTCTGAAACGGCGGCTCGGTGGCGTTCTCCACCAGCACGGCCCACTCTTCCGGGCTGAGACGAGCCCGTAATTCCTCGGTCGGCTCGATATAGCAAACGGTTCCCGCATTGACAACAGGCTCCTTCATGGCAAGCTCCTCCTGATCCAAGGGCGACGCGCGGCCGCTGCAGCCTGAAATCGCCAGCGCCACCAGCACAAGTAAAATATTAGTTTTCATATATTCAAGATAATGAATTACCGATCATAAGAAAACCAAAATGGTAGTGATTAAGCTCTCGCAAAAGCTTGGCGCGGCATTTAGCTTGCCCGGAACCTATTCATCCCTTATATTAAATTACTATTATATAGAAAACTCTGGCCAAGCCGGCCAACATGAATCTACGGAAAGGAAAATGCATTGAAAGACACCCTGAAACTGCGCTGGTTGGCCGTACTGGCCGCCCTCCTGTTCATAGCAATGGTCACGGTTAACGCCTTGGCCAATATCCTGCCGCTGAACGGCATCTCGACTGGCGTGCTGTCAGACAACATTCCGAATCTCTTCGTACCGGCGGGGATAACATTTGCCGTCTGGGGTGTCATTTACCTGTTACTGCTCGGCTATTGCGCGGCCTTTTTAGGCTCAGCCTTCCGCCGGCCGCCCAAGGCTGGCTGGGCGACGCCAGAGGCCGTCATTTTCTCGCTTAACGCCGCCTTCAATACCGCCTGGATCTTCGCCTGGCACTGGCAGAAGATCGGTATATCGCTGATATTGATGTTCGGTATCCTGACCAGCCTGATCGCGCTGATGGAGCGCAATCACCGGGCTATGTCCGCCCTGCCGCCAGCCCAGGGCGGACCCGAGAAACTACGCCGCTTCCTTTTACGAAATGCCATTCTGGTCTACCTCGGCTGGATCTGCGTGGCGACCATTGCCAATTTCACCGCTTGGCTGGTAACCATCGGCTGGGACGGCTTCGGGATCAGTCCGCTGGTCTGGACCATCGTCGCCCTGCTGGCCGCTACGGCAATCGCGGTTCTGCTACTGGTACGCAGCCAGGCTGCCGGCTCGGCCCTGGTTTTTCTGTGGGCCTATCTGGGCATCATTCTCAAACGCGCCGCCACCGACCCGGCCGAAACGCGGCCAATCATCATCGCGGCCACCATTGGCATGGGCATCATCGCCCTGACCATGGTCGCCACGTTGCTGGTCAGGAAAAAGGCGGCCGGCTGACCCCGACTGACTTGTGCCCTAGCCGAATACCGTCCACCTAGTACCCCTGGTGCGAATCAGCTTGACGCTTCGGGCCGGGCGTCCTATCATGGGCTGCCGATTCCGGCGAACCCGCCCCCTGAAAGGATCCTGTCATGAACCATAAATTCCTCGAAAACTACGCCGATGTCCTGCTGGCGGCCGTTAACCTGCAAGTTGGCCAAAATCTCCTGGTTCGCGCCGAGCCGGTGCATCAGGAATTCGCTGCCGTCATCGCCGGCCAGGCCTATAAAAAAGGCGCCCGCTACGTCCGTTTCGACAACAACGAAATCGAAAACCCCTTCATGTACAAGGCCAGGCTGCAGCACTCGCGCGCTGAGTACCTGGATTACGTACCCAAGGCCCGCTTGGACACCACCGGCACCATGATCGACGAAAACTGGGCGCTCATCGCCATCAAGTCGCCGGAAGACCCGGACTTCCTGGTAGAACTGGACCAAGAGCGCAACGCCCGCACCGCCCGGGCCATCGCCCTGGCCATGAAGCCGTACAGCAGCCGGATCAGCAACAACGAAATCGCCTGGCTGGTCGCCTTTTACCCGACCGAAAAACTGGCCGCCCGCATCATGAACCTACCGGCCGGCCCGGCCGCGGTCGAAGCGCTCTGGCAGGTGCTCATCCCGATTCTCAGGTTGGATCAGGCCGACCCCGCCCAATTCTGGGTGGATCATGGCGACCGCTTGGCCGCCCGCGCCGAAAAACTGAACACCCTACGCCTCGACGAGGTGCACTTCAAAGGACCGGGTACCGACCTGCGCATCGGCTTGATGGCGGTTTCGCTCTGGCAAGGCGGTCCCAGCGTCACCAAGAGCGGCGTCCGCTTCAGCCCGAACATCCCCACCGAGGAAGTCTTCACCAGCCCCGATTACCGCACCGCCAACGGCCGCGTGGCCTTCACTTGCCCGGTCTTCGTGCCGACGGTCGGCAAGACGGTTTCGGGCGGCTGGCTGGAGTTCAGGGACGGCAAAGTCGTCGCCTACGGCGCCAGCGAAGGCAAAGACGTCCTCGATGTCTACTTCACCATGGACGAAGGAGCCCGTTTCCTGGGCGAAGTAGCGCTGGTCGATACCAGCTCGCCCATTTTCCTGTCCAAAAAAACCTTTTTCAACATCCTGTTCGACGAAAACGCCTCCTGCCATATCGCCCTCGGCTCGGCCTACCCGGGTTGCATGCGCGGCGGCAGCCTCATGAACGAGCACCAACTCAAGGCCGCCGGCGCTAACACCTCCTCGGTGCACACCGATTTCATGATCGGTTCGCCCGAGGTCGAAGTTTCCGGCAAGACCCATGACGGCCGCATTGTGCCAATCATTACTGGCGGCAAGTTCACCGTCTGAAACATCGGACGGCGTCTGACATCGCCATGAATCAACCCGTGGGCGGGTAGCCATAAGCGGCTGCCCACCCGCTATTCCGTGCTCCCTGAGGTACCAGCCATGACTGCCCAGACCCTCCTGCTAATCATCATTGCCTTGACCGCCTTAAGCGCTATCTTCGGGCAAGTCCTGGCCGCCCTTAATATCGCCAAGCCGCGCCAGGACATCGACCCGCGCCTGGCCGGCCTCTACGACGCCGAACGATATGCCAAGTCCCTGACCTACCAGGCTGACAAGACGCGGTTCGGGCTGGCGATGGCGCTATTCGCGACAGCCTTGAACGTCAGCCTATTTGCCACGGGCGCTTTTGGCCGCTGGGCGGATTTCCTGAGCGCCCGTTTGGACAGCCCCATCCTACAGGCCTTGGCCTTCTTCGGCAGCCTGTACCTTGCCACGGATCTGCTATCGTTACCCTTCCAACTCTACGGCACCTTCCGGCTCGAGGCTCGTTACGGCTTCAACCGCACCACGCTGACCACCTTCATCGGCGACAAGCTCAAGGGCTGGCTATTGACCGCCATACTGGGAGGCGGCGCCGTCAGCGGTCTAATAGCGCTGGTTGGCTGGCTGGGCAGTGGCTTCTGGCTGGTCTGTGCCGGCCTAGCCTTGCTGGTCATGCTGCTGGTCAATATGTTCTACACCAGCCTGATTGTGCCGCTGTTCAACAAGCTGCGACCGTTGCCGGCGGGCGAACTGAAGTCGGCGATTGAAGCATACGCCAGTGGTCAAAATTTCAGCCTGGCCGGAATATTCGTGATTGATGCCTCGAAACGCTCCAGCAAGTCCAACGCCTATTTCTCCGGGCTTGGTCCCAAGAAGAAGATCGTGCTGTATGACACGCTGATCGAGAAACACAGCATCCCGGAACTGGTGGCTGTCCTGGCCCACGAAATCGGCCATTACCGGCACGGGCATATCCTGCGCGCCTTCATCGGTACAGGTATCCAGGTGACGCTGACCCTGTGGCTGTTTTCCTTATTCGTCGGTAACCGGCTGCTGTCAGCCGCCCTAGGCGCCGAACACTACGCCTTGCACCTCAATGTGCTGGCCTTTGGCCTGCTCTTCAGCCCCATCTCGACGCTGACCGGTCTGCTATCGGTGATTACCAGCCGCCGCCACGAGTTCCAGGCCGATGCCTTCGCCGCCCGGACGACCAGCCCCGAAGCCATGGGCTCGGCCCTAAAACGCCTAAGCGTCGACAACTTGTCCTACCTTTACCCGCACCCGGCCTTTGTCTTCTTCAATTATTCGCACCCGCCGGTACTACAGCGGCTGGACCGCTTGGGTATCATCGCGCCTTGACACCGCTCAATTGCGGATGGCCGGTTGATTATCGTCGGCCGGTTGGCTATAACCCCAGCCAACCGTGCCATCTACCGAAAAACCGCGCCGCTCCCAATAGCCGCGATAATCAGGCTCGCGCACTACCCTTATTTCCGTAACCCACTTGGCCCATTTATAGCCCCATTTCTCCTCGGCCGCCACCTGAAAAGGCGCGCCGTTCCATGGTTCCAACGCTAAGCCATTGGTAGCCCAAGCCAGGATAATATCGCGCTCCAAAGCCCATGCCAGTTCCATGGTCGTCTCGTAGCCGTCAAGGCAGACGAATATCAGGGTATCGGCCGTTTCCTGCCAGCCAGCCGCCTGTAAGAGGTTCTCCAGCAAAACACCGGTCCACAGCAAATCGGCCGACCAGCCCTCAACGCAATTCAGGGTTATAACCTTGTTAACAACCGGGAAGGCCAACACTTCTTCATAGCGCAGCGCCAGAGGCCGGTCCACCAAGCCGCTGATGCGTAAGCGGTAATGCACGGCGTCGGGATACTGGGGACCGGCTATCGAGTTGTCAGGCAGGGCGGCCCGGGGCGACAGGCTTTGGCCCTGATAATCGCTGACTTCCGCCGGCTGCAGCTGGCGCGGGTTGGCAGCTAAGCGCCCTTGTTGACCGGTCGCCGCGCTGGCCGCGTCGACAGTCGCGCCAGTTACGGTGTCGGCCGGCTCGGGCGGAGCGCCGCTCAGGCAGGCCAGCAGACTGAACCCGACAACCAGGCAACAGGTCATCATGCCAAGGGCCGACTGCCGGCGGCCGGCCGGCCGGCTCACTCGGCGGTACCCCGCCGGCACAGCCAATCGCAGAAGAAACAGATGTCATCAGTCTTGCCTGGCAGTTTGACGCCGGCGGCTTCCATTTCCTGGCGCTTGCGGCCCAAGCCCTTCTCATAACAGTCGCGGATATGGCTGTTGGCCGTGGCGCTGGCCATCAGGCGCTCGTAGCTGTCCTGGATCGTACCGATGATCAGCTGCGGATTCTCGTTGCCGAAACCGCAACAGGCCGCTACCGCGCCGTCCGGATGCACAAAAAACAGGTTGCCGGGGCCATCGCAGTAATCGTCTTTGAACCAGCGGCTAGCTTGCCAGGCCACCGGGTCGTCGGCCGCCGCTGAATATGGCATCAGCAGGATCGGGATATACAAACCGCTGCCATCATCCAGCCCTTGTCGGACAGTTTCCAGGTATGCCTGGTCCTGGATGGCCATGGGCAGGCCGCCCTCGCGCTTTACCAGGGCAGAAAGCCCGACGGCCAGTTCATCGATATACACCACTGCGGCCGTGCCATCGCGATTGAGGACGCTGACCAGTTCCACGCAGTCGCCACGTTGCCAGATGCCGGTCACGGCCTTGATGAACTGCAGCACCTTTTCCACCGGCGCCGCGTGGTAGCTATCGAAGCTGACGGCGATGGTACCGTCGAAACCGGCGGCATACAAGCGCTGCAAGGCGCCGCGCATGGTATCGACATCATCGAACCAGGTAGCGTTGGTCATCAGGCGGTCAAAATAGAAGCCGCGCTCCACCGAGGCCTTGCTGACGGCCTCGAGGAAATCGATGGCCAGGAAAGGCTCACCACCCGAGAAGCCGACCCGGTCGATCTCATGGGCCAGACATTGATCCAGAAAAGCCACGGCCGTCTCCACCGTCAGCGCGCTACCGTTACCGCCCCGCGACCGGTCGACCCGACAATGCGAGCAGTTTAAATTACAGGCCCCGGTCGGCGCGAAGACAATTTGCTTAGGTGTGAACATGGGTTCTCCTGAAGCCAGTATACTACAATCCGCCAGCAGGGGACAGAGCCGGCCGGGAAATGCTAGACTGGCTCTCCGCGGCCGACTGGTCGCCAGCAAGGAGACGATACCATGGAAGCCGGTTTATTCAGCCTTGAGATGCAGGTGCGCGATTATGAACTGGACATGCAGGGCATCGTCAACAACAGTGTCTACCAGAATTATCTCGAACACGCCCGCCATGAATACCTGAAAAGCCTGGCCATTGACTTTGCCAGCCTGAGCCGGGAAGGCTTAAACCTGGTCGTCATCCGGGCCGAACTCGATTACCGGGCCTCGTTAACCAGCGGCGACAGCTTCAGGGTCACGGTTCGCATGGAACGCCTGTCACGCCTGAAATTCGCTTTCCTGCAGGAGATAATCCGCCAGGCGGACGGCAAGCCTATCATGGCGGCGCGCATCATCGGCACCGCCCTCAACGCCCGGGGTCGGCCGGAGATTCCTGCCCAACTGGACAGCATAGTGCCCCTGCCCGAATAGCAAGGCGACCAACCAGCTGGTCGCCATTATGGCCATACAGGCCAACTCCGCCGTATTCCGGCCGACTCCCAAGACAGACCAACGAATTTCAGGCTATAATCGGCCCACAACCGGATCATAAAACCTGCCAGCCGCGCCGTTAGCGGCCCTTGGTCCGGCCAATCCGATCGATAACAGGAGTCCAGCATGGCAAACCCGGTAGTCCGCTTCGAAACCAGCGCCGGAAGCTTCAGCCTCGAGCTTTTCGCCGACAAGAGTCCCTTGACGGTAGCCAATTTCGTGCAATACGTCAAAGACGGTTTTTACGACGGCACCATCTTTCACCGCATCATCCCCGGCTTCATGATCCAGGGCGGCGGCATGAAATCCGGCATGGAACAAAAAACAGCCCGCCCACCCATCAAGAACGAGGCCGACAACGGCGTCAACAATGCCCGCGGCACCATCGCCATGGCCCGCACCTCCGATCCGGACAGTGCCACTTGCCAATTTTTCGTGAACCTGGTCGACAACAAGCGCCTAGACTTCACAGCTAAAGATATGCGCGGCTGGGGCTACTGCGCCTTCGGCCAGGTCACCGACGGTCTGGCTACGGTCGACGCCATCGCCAAGGTTCCGACCGGCGCGCGGCCGCCGCATGATGATGTTCCCAAGACCGACGTGGTCATCGTTTCCGCGAAAGTGGCAGACTGACCAGGCTGGCCGGCCGCCGCATCACGGTACCTGGTAGCCGGCCAGCTCGAGCATGCGCTTGAAAGCCGAGTTGGCCTTCTTGAGTTCCCGAGAGCCGCGCGTGATCTTGCACAGCGACATGCCGAACTCCGCCGCGATAGCGCGCTGGGGTTCGCCTTCGGCCAGGCGCTTTACCAAGGCCCAGCGTTTGGCAATCTCGTCCGCCTCGGCCGGCGTAAGCAGGCTGTACAGAAAGTCGCTGATCAAACGCTCATCGCCGGTCATTGCCAGGGTACGGCTCAACTCGCCGATGTTCTCTTCCACGATCGAACTGTCTTGTACGCTCATAGCGCTATAGTAGG
The DNA here is from genome assembly GCA_001829185.1 of Spirochaetes bacterium GWB1_60_80. Taxonomy (GTDB): domain Bacteria; phylum Spirochaetota; class Spirochaetia; order Treponematales; family UBA12059; genus UBA12059. The sequence continues at coordinate 137,629 of MIAR01000032.1, read as the reverse complement.
CGATTGACCGGCTTTTGGCAACGTACCGCTATACCAGCCGCCCCTTGCGGACGGCTGGTATAGCGGATACTATTGGCACATGAAAGGTATCATAGTCGCCGCCGGGTACGGCACCCGTTTTTTACCCGTCACCAAAACCATCCCCAAGGAGATGCTGCCGCTGCTCAACAAGCCGGCCATCGCCTTCATCGTGGAAGAGTTTATTGCCTCGGGCATCACCGAGATCATCATCATCAGCTCGCGCCGTAAAAAGAGCTTGGAAGATTATTTCGACCAGGAAGCCGAACTGCAGGCCATTTTTACGCGTGAAGGTAAGCCGGACAAGCTGGCTCTAGTGGCACCGCCGCCAGCCCACTTCGCTTTCGTGCGCCAAACTGAAATGCGCGGTACCGGTCACGCTTTGTTGCAGGCCGCGCCGCTGCTAGGCAATGAGCCCTGCGTGGTCGCCTTCCCGGACGACATCCACTTCGGGTCGGTCCCGCTGGCCCGCCAGCTGATCGCCGTCTACGAGGCCACCGGCTGCTGTGTGCTGTCCAGCGTTCATGAACCGGGTGACGTCTCGCGCTACGGCGTCATCGACCCGGCGCCGGATGGTCTGCACATGAAGGGTTTTGTCGAAAAGCCTAAAGCGGGCAGTGAACCCAGTCACGAAATCTCGATCGGCCGCTATCTGTATACGCCCGAATTCTTCCAGTATCTAGCCGAGGGCTGGCAACGCCACCAGGGCGGCGAATACTACCACCTATACGCGCTGGAGAAGATGATGCGGCAAAACAAGGTGGCCTGGAAACGGCTGGACGGCCTGCGCCTGGATACCGGCGAGCCGGACGGTTACCTGGACGCCATCCTGGAGTACGCCTGGATGCAGGCTGGTTCCCGCAAGGTCATCGAAAGCTTCATCGCCCGCAAAAAATGACGTGCTGACTAGGCTGGGCTGCCTCCGGTCCGAAATTGCTAGCTGACAAAAAAGCGCCGACCGGTAAGCCCGATCGGCGCTTTTTTGTCAGGTAAACTAGTCGTTTAATCGACCGTAATGGACTTGCTGACGTTTTTGGGTACGTCCGGATGAACGCCATGTTCGGCGATACCGTGACTGTCCAGGTAGTCCTTTTTGTGCACGCTCATGCGCAGGGCCAGATACTGCATGGCTACCGCCGCCGAGAAGACGAAGCGATGGCTGTCGCCACTGGCTGGCAAGTCGATGCAGGTGGCGTGGTAGTCGTCGTTACCGGCCGGCCGACCGGTAGCCGCCAAACGCAATTCGGCGTTCGGCTCGGCAAACAGGATAATCTCCGCGCCTCGGATCTTGTGGGTATGGATCTGGCTGATCGTGATCTTCATGGCACGCTGGTCGGGCGGGCAGACAAAAATCAGGGGATAGTCCGTGAACAGCCCGTCAGTCAGGGCCGGATTGGAGAGGCTGGACTGTACCAACTTTGGGTCGTCCAGCCGCACCGCGCCGGATTTCAACTGCTCGACCAGCCAGATCAGGCTGCGCTCAATCTCGCCGAACGAGAACAGGGTGTTGCGGCCCAGGATGGTATTCGGCCCATGCTTGAACTCGGCAGTATCATAGCCTTCGGAATGGTTGAGCACCACCTCGCGGATCTTGAGCGCCGCCTCCTTGGCCAGGCCAATCTGGCCGGTACCCAGAACATGTAGCGACGGCTTCATATACAACCGCCTGGCCACTACGTCAATCGCCGACGCGCAGGCCACCAGACTGCGCTGCATAGCGTCCTGGATGAGTATCACCCGCGAACGGATCTCGACTTCCGGTAAACGGAAGGAAGCTGCCATGATGTAGAGGATCACTAGCTGATTGATGAACGACTTGGTAGCCGCCACAGCCGTTTCCGGTCCACACAAGAGGGGTAAATATAGCGTGGACAACTCTTGGGGAATGCGGCTGTTCTCGTTGTTTACCAGCGACAGCCGCTTGATGTTCGGATAGCGCTCGGCGATCTCCTGCAAGATGTCGACCAGATCTTTGGTCTCACCCGACTGCGAGATAGCCACGACTAGGTCAGTCGGCGCCAGGCACTCCAGGTAGGCCGTGCGCAGCAGGCCGGGATTGCACGGATAGATCGGCAAACCGCCCAGATCGGCGAAGAAGGCCGCAGCCGTCAAGGCGGCGTGGTAGGAGGTACCGGAGGCGATGAAGTACACCCGGCCACCAGCCGCCTTGGCCGCCTTCAGAATTGCCATCCAGTCGCCGAAGGCCTGCCGGATCCCGTGATTCTTGCGCCACCAGGCCGCCAGGTCCAAGAGGGCCAACTCGGCGGTATGGCCGGGCAACAGCCGGTCGGCCTGCAGCAGCAGCTGGGCATCGGCCGAACAGAACTTGCGGCTGGCTATACCTTCCAGCAGCATGGCATTTTTACCGCTGGCGTGGATGGATTTGTAGAGGTCGCTGAATTCGGGCTTGGCGAGCAAGCGTCCAAAGGCAGCGCTGAATTCGGCGTCATCGGCCAAGTCGGAACAGAGTGCCACCTCGTCCAGGATGGCCTCAACCTGCGTTTTGCCGGCTTCCAGCGCCAGGGCCAGGTTATCCAGCTCCGGATTGGAAAAATAGTAGCGGATGATCTCGGCGGCGTTGGCAGGCGCCGAGAATATTTCCTGTTCCATGTAATAGCCATACTTGGAATCAAGCCCGATATCGCGCACATCCAGTTTCGAACGGCGCGGCATCGGCCGGGAGAAGGTCAAGCCGCCATGCAAGCTGAAAATCAGGTAGCTATTTTCGGTATACCAGATGCCCTGACCTTCCGCCAGGGGGATCAGCGACCGCGTCTTGGTGAGCACCGAAGTCAAGTCGCTCGATACCACCACAAACTCGCCGGTCTGATCGTGGCCGATTCCGGCGTAGAGCGAGGAGCCGGCCTTGACCGCGAAGACGCCGGGCACCTGGGGGTCGGCCACCGCCGCCGCATACGATCCCTCGGCTTCGGCCTCGGCCTTGCGGATGGCATCAATCATGAGTAGTACCACGTCGGCCGGAGGCGACGCGTCCTGCGGCAGCGTTCCATCTCGCTGGGCTGCCGCCCAAGCCTGCCGGGCTGCCAGCAAGGCGCTTTGGCCATCCTGGCGGTTAGCGGCGTAATGATCCTCGATCAGGTGCACGATAATTTCGCCATCGTTGTCGGAAACGACTTTGTGGCCGCGCGTAGTCAGAACGGCCTTGAGGCTGTCGGTATTGGAAATATTGCCATTATGGGCGCCGACCAACTCCACCTTGCAGCGCACGTGATGCGGTTGGCTGTTGGTATCGGTGACGGCGCCGTAGGTTGCCCAGCGTACCTGCCCGATAAAGCGCTGACCCTTGCATTTCGGGATACCCAACTGGCCGGTCACCTTGCTGGGAGCGCCAACACGCTTCAGAACCAGAATCTTGCGGTCCCGGTCGATGAACGAGGCGCCGGTCGAGTCATAACCCCGATACTCGAGACGCTTCAGCAGGTCGGTCGCCTCCTGCCCCATATTCTCAGCCTCATCCTTGTATATCAACGACACTATTCCACACATACCGGCTCCTTGTAAAAGTTGGGGTATTCTAACCGAAGATCATCACTCTGAGAAGCGTCTAGACTTTGGCGGCGCGACCCGCTTGTCGAGCTGCTCCTGCCTATAGCCACTTCACAAGCCGGTCGTGATCGACCATACTGGTATCATGCAAGCCAACAAACTAACCAAAATCGTCGCTACGATATCCGATTCCCGCTGCGACGAAGCCTTCATCCGCTCCCTCTACGAAGCCGGCATGAATGTCGTGCGCATCAACACCGCCCACCAAACGCCGGAAGCCTCGGCCACTGTAGTTAAAACAGTCCGGTCGGTCTCGCCGAATATCGCCATCCTGGTCGATACCAAAGGTCCGGAAGTGCGTGTCCGCGGCTTGGAAAAGCCGCTTGAGCTCAAAACCGGCGAGACGGTTACCATTCCGCGGGTAGACGAATTACGCAAAGGCTTTGATGTTTCCTACGACGCCTTCGTAAGCGAGGTTCCGGTAGGCGCTCGCATCCTGATCGACGACGGCTCTATCGAATTAGCCGTCAAGTCAACCGCGCCGGGCATGTTACTCTGCGAGGTACAGAACGACGGCATCATCAAGGATCGTAAAAACGTCAACGTCCCCAATGTACCGCTCCATATTCCAGCCCTTTCCAACAAGGACCGCGATTACCTGAAATTCGTAGCCGCCCATGCTATCGACTTCGTGGCCCACTCCTTCGTGCGTAACAAGGAAGACATCATCGAAGTACGGAAAATCCTGGAAAGCCACGGCAGCAAGGCCAGAATCATCGCCAAGATCGAGAACAGCCAAGGCGTCACCAATATCCTGGAAATCCTGGATTATGCCGACGGCGCTATGGTGGCCCGCGGCGACCTCGGCGTCGAGATTCCCTTTGAGCGCTTGCCCGGCGTACAGAAATTCATCATCGCCTCCTGCATCAAGCGCGGTAAGCCGGTCATCACCGCCACCCAGATGCTGCACACCATGATCGAGCATCCCCGCCCCACCCGAGCTGAGGTCTCGGACGTGGCCAACGCGGTCTTCGACGGCACCGACGCCTTGATGCTCTCCGGCGAGACGGCCAATGGCAAGTACCCGCTGGAAGCTGTCCAGACCATGGCCCGGATCGCCCGCCAGGCCGAAAGCCAGAAACCCCGCGCCGAACACATCGAGAGCGAGGCCACCTACAACCACGTCCGCCTGTACTTGGCCCGCGGCGCGGCCATGAGCGCCATCCGTTTGCCCGTTAAAGCCATTATCGCCGATACCGAAACCGGCAGTATCGCCCGGGTGGTGGCCAGTTACCGTTCCCACGTGCCGACTTACGCCTTCAGCCCCCAGATTAGCACCGTCCGCAGCCTGGCCCTGTCTTTTGGCGTCTACTCCGAGCTGTCGCCGACTTTCGACAACGCCTCCAGCCTGGTATCCCAATCGCTCAAGAGCTTGGTGGAGCGCGGCATGATCGATGAGGAAGACCTGGTGGTGATAATCGGCGGCGCTGCCGGCAAGACGGACTCGACAAATTTCCTGGAACTGAATACCGCCGCGTCCTGCCTGCGAAAACGCTGACCAGTTATGAGCGGGCCGGTTTGTCAAACAGGATAACCGTGCCCGTCTTTTCCTCGTGGCTTTGGATCTCCATGCTCCAATAGTAGTGTTCGGTCTTTTCCACCTGCACCGTCTGGGTCTTGGCGATATAACGGCGAAAGACGCTGAAAGTATCGGTATGGAAATGGATCACCCGACCCAACTCGCCACCCATGTCTTTGGCGGTTACCGGGATGCGTTCCATGTCCAAGAATTCGAGCACAAAACGCTGGTTAACCTCGCCGACGCACAGGAAATTGTCCCGGGCAACCGTCGATATTATCTTGCCGCCGCCAAACACCTTGGCCTTCAGGCGATTTTTGGCGGCGCCCAGTTTAAGCAAGTCGTTGATCAGCACCTCCATGGCGTTGATGCCATAGCGGCCGACCTCGGTAATGGCAATTGGCCCGTCCTTAGAATAACGTTTGTTAGCCAGCATGAAGTGATTCATGCCGGCGATGTGGGCGTGGTCATCATAGAGGCAGGTAGCGACGCACGAGCCAAGCAGGGTTTGCATCACCAGCTTGTCCTTGGTTACCTGGTGGTTCCCCGGATGGATTATCAAACGCTCTTTGAGCGGCGGGGCCTGATACGGCATATCTAGAATTTAGACCATTGCCACAGAGTATGCAAGCTGCCCTACGGTATTGAAGTCATCATGTACCTGTATCGGGCAAAGCAACCTGTTTACTGGCCGAGCTATCACTCGGTAGCCATAAAATCCAATGCGGTGCCGACCTTAGGTACGATTACGAGGCGGCAATAACCGTATTCAGGGTTCAAGCGGAAAAAATTCTGGTGGTAGTCCTCGGCCAGCCAGAAATCTCCCAAGGGAGTCAGCTCGGTAACAACCGGTTTCTCGAAAACGGTGGCCGCCCGAGCGATAGCTAACCGGGCCGCTTCGCGTTGTTCAGCTCCTCTATACAGTATGATCGACCGATACTGTGAACCAACGTCGCCACCCTGCCGATTCGGAGTAGTCGGGTCATGAATCTTGAAAAACAGATCAAACAGCCAGGCCAGCGAGGTTTCAGCGGGGTCAAAGAACAGGCTCACCACTTCGGCATGGCCAGTCCAGCCGCCGGTAACGTCCTGATACGTCGGATTTAGCCACGTCCCGCCGGCATACCCGGATTCTACTGCTTTGACGCCTGGCACCAATTCGAAAACCGCCTCCAGGCACCAGAAGCAGCCACCACCGATTACCAAGCGCTCCAAACCGCTACGATCCTCAATATCGACTATTTCCGCCGGATCAAGCCCGACAGTCCATCCGCTACTTTGCCTCGCGGAGCCGTTAGCCAGGTCGTTAGTCAGCCCCGAATCTTGGCTTTGAATCGAACAAGCCGTCAACCCGATCAACACAAAATACATCAGTATTTTCATATATACAATATACAACAATATAGGCCATAGGCCAAATCACGGATCTATCCGCAGCACTTGTGTTACTTCCATAAACTTGCCGATATTTCATACATGAGGGAAAGCCATGACCATAGCCACACCAAATAACGCCTGCCTGATCGGCTTGTTGACCATCGCGGCGCTGTTTCCGCGTCTCGCCGCCGCTGAGGAATTCCAGCATAGCTTCGTAAAAGGCGACAAGTACCGTATACTGTCCCAAGTATCCGAAGACGTCTATTTCAACCGTCGCTTCAACCACTCCACCGAGATCGTCAACCGTATCGCTTTCGAGGTAGCTGAGGTCCGCGCCGACGGGGCCGGCTTGTTACGCGGCACCTTCCAGACCGGCTCCACCTCCAGTTCCGGCTATCGCATCGACCAGGAATACCAGTCGGAGTACTGGCAGCTACCCAGTGGCCGTTACGAAATCGGACCACAGTACTTCATGCCAGTCGTCCGCCACGTGCCAACTTTCCCGCCGCGCCAGCTCCAGCCCGGCGACACCTGGACGGCGCCGGCCGAGGAGCGTCACGACTTTCGCAGCGACTTCGGCATACCCGATCCCTATGTCATCCCCATCGAGGTCCGCTACGAATACGTCGGTCCGTCAACCTGGCAGGGTCAGACCGTCCAGGTTTTTCGGGCTAGCTACACGGTGTTCTATCAACCGGGGCCTCCGCCGGCCTGGAACGTAGCCTATCCGGTACAGATTAGCGGCTTTTCCAACCAGATTCATTATTGGGATCCCGAACGAGGCGGTCTTCTGGCCTACGAAGAGCAGTTCAAATTCATTTTCGAGCTGTCGACCGGCGCCATTGTCGAATACCGCGGCCTGGCCAGCGCCCAGGTCGTCGAGGCCGAGCTGATGAACCGGGAGGTGGTGGTGGATCAGGTCCGGGACGCGGTCGGCGACCTGCCAGGCGTCAGTATACAAAGTGACCAGCGCGGTGTTACCATCAGCCTGGAAGACATCCGTTTCGTGGCCGATTCCACGGCCTTGCTGCCCGGTGAGATGGACAAACTGCGGCAGATCGCCGCTATCCTGCGCGGGATACCGGGCTACGAACTGCTCGTCGCCGGGCACACCGCCCGGGTCGGCTCCGCTGAAAGCCAGGTGGAACTGTCCGTGGCCCGAGCCACGGCCGTAGCCGATATCCTGATTGGCTTGGGCGTCCGCGCGGCGGAAGACATCAGCATCATCGGCTACGGCGCCGAGCGTCCGGTAGCCGACAATAACACCGAGGCCGGCCGGGCGCGTAACCGCCGGGTGGAAATCACCATTCTGGAGAACTAAGCGTCATGCAAACACCCGATTCCCGTCGACTCATACAAATGGCGCTAGCCGAAGACCTCTACCGCGCTGGCGATGTCAGTAGCCAGGCCCTTTTCGGCCCAGGCGACCGCAGCGTCTTCTGCCTTTTGGCCAAGGACTCAGGCGTTCTGTGCGGACTGGACGTCTTCCGGGCGGTCTTTGCCAAGGTAGACCGCCGCCTGGTGGTAAGTAGCGACTATCACGACGGGGAGCGCTTGGAACCCGGCCAGGTGGTGGCCAGAGTCAGCGGTCCAACCGCCGCCATTTTAACCGGCGAACGCACCGCCCTCAACTTCCTGTCCCACCTGTCGGGGATCGCCACCAAGACCGCCGGATTCGTGGCTGCCCTCAACGCCGCCGCTACCCGGCTGGCCGCCAAGGGGCAGCCGGTCAACGCCTTGCCCGTCATCCTCGATACCCGCAAGACCCTACCCGGCTGGCGCTTCCTGCAAAAATACGCCGTCCGTTGCGGCGGCGGCCAAAATCATCGCCTTGGCCTGTTCGACATGATCATGCTCAAGGATAACCATATCGACGCTGCCGGCGGCATCGCCCTGGCTGTAGCCAAGGCCCGAAAACGCTGGGGTCGGCGCTTCCGCATCGAAGTGGAAACCCGCAACCTGACCGAAGTGGAACAGGCCTTGACCGCCGGCGCCGACCGCATCATGCTGGACAATATGGACGACGCTATGATGCGCGCCGCCGTCCAGCTGGTGGCCGGACGGGCCGAAACCGAAGCCTCCGGCAACATGACGGTGGAACGGCTCTGCGCCTTGGCCGATTCCGGCATCAGCTATATCTCCTTCGGGGAACTTACCCACAGCGTCACGGTATTCGACTTCTCGCTCAAGCAAGAAAGGAATTTGGCATGACCGCCAACGGCAACGCACCCGGAAACCAAGACCTCAGCCAGCAGATCAGGGCTATCAAGCAGCGCCTGGGTAGCCGCCTGGTCATGCCGGCCCACCATTACCAGAGGGCCGAAATCGTCGCCCTGGCCGATTTTATAGGCGATTCCTACAGGCTAGCCAAGGAAGGCGCCGCCGCCCAGGCCGACTATATCGTTTTCTGCGGCGTCCGCTTCATGGCCGAAAGCGCCGCCATTCTGGCCCGCCCCGGCCAAAAGGTGCTCATTCCTGACCCAGTCGCCGGCTGCCCGATGGCCGACATGATCGAAGCCGAAGCGGCTGAGACCATCCTGCAATCCCTGGACAAACTATGCGGCCAGACTGTAATTCCCCTGACCTATATGAACTCGTACGCTGACATGAAGGCGTTGACCGGCCGGCGCGGCGGCGCCATCTGTACCTCTTCCAACGCCGCCAAACTGCTCACTCATTATTTCGCGGCCGGCCAGCCGGTTTTCTTCGGCCCGGATTACAATCTGGGCATCAACACCGCCCGCCAACTGAAACTGCCGGCTGCGGAAATTTTCCGGGTCGCCCGCGACGGCAGCCGGCATGGATTGGTGCTAGATGCCGACCCGGCCAAGGCTCGACTCTATCTCTGGGACGGCTTCTGCCATGTCCACAAGCGCTTCAAACCGGAGGATATCGCGGCCGCTCGCCAGCGCCATCCCGGCAGCCATATCATCGTCCATCCCGAGTCCGACGAAGCAGTCGTTCAAGCCGCCGATTCCAGCGGCTCGACCGAGGCCATCTACAAGGCCGTCGCTACCGGCCAGCCTGGCTCCAGCTGGATTGTTGGGACAGAAGCCAGCTTCGTGCACCGCATCGCCGCCGAATTCGGCGACCGCCTGGTGCTGCCGCTGCGCGAATCGTACTGCTTCAACATGGCGCGCATCACCCTGGACAATGTCCTGGCCTGCCTGCAGTCAATCGAGTCCCACGAGTCCACGGCTGCTAAGCCGCTACTACACCTGGTACAGGTCGACGAGGCTATCCGATCCGACGCCGCCGCCGCCCTGAAGGCCATGATCGCCATCGTCGAAGGTCCAGCCCTAGTCCAAGGAGGACGCTCATGAGGCGTAGCGTCGACATTCTGATAATCGGCTCGGGCGTAGCCGGTCTAAGCGCCGCCATCGTCGCCCGCGAGGCCGGCCTGGAGGTCGTGGTCATCACCAAGGCCGCCAAGCTCGAGGAAACCAACACCAACTACGCTCAGGGCGGCATCATTGCCGGCCGCGACGGTGACACGGCCGAGCTCCTGGCCAGCGACATTTATCGGGCCGGGTGCGACTACAATAGCCAGGCGGCGGTAGAACTGTTGTCCCGCGAAGGACCGCCGTTGGTGCACAGCTTCCTGGTGGACAAAATCGGCGTCGAATTCAGCCGCAATAAAGCCGGTGACCTGGATTACACCGAAGAGGCCGCCCATTCCGCCCGGCGTATCCTGCATCATGACGACCATTCCGGCGACGCCATCGAAAGCGCCCTGATAGCCTATGCTCGCAAGATCGGCGTCGAGATGCACACCCGCTGCACCGCCATCGACCTGATTACTAACAATCACCATTCCACCGATTGCCAAGAACTGTACAAGGAGCGTGAAGTACTCGGCGCTTACGTGCTGGACGATGAACGGCCAGGCGTCTGTACCTGGCTGGCCAATGCAGTGGTACTGGCCTGCGGTGGACTTGGCAATATCTACCAGTATACGACCAATCCGGCCGAGGCCACCGGCGACGGCATCAGTATGGCTTATCGAGCTGGGGCTGATGTCATCAACGCTGAATTCGTCCAATTCCACCCCACCGCCCTCTACCACAAGGACATTCGACGCTTCCTGATTTCCGAGTCACTGCGCGGTGAAGGCGCCCAGCTCATCAACCAGGCCGGCGAACCGTTCATGCCGAGATACTCTCCGTTGGGTGACCTGGCCCCGCGCGACGTGGTAGCCCGCGCCATTTATAACGAGATGGCCCGAGAAGGCTCTAAATACATGCGCCTGGATCTGGCCTCCTACTATAAAGGAGAGAAACCGCTTAAACAACGCTTCAGCCGCATTTACGAGACTTGCCTGGCTGGTGGCCTGGACATCAGCCATGAGCCCATTCCGATTACTCCGGCCGCCCATTATTTTATCGGCGGCGTTAAGGTCGACGGCGACGGTCGCAGCTCGCTCCAGCGCCTCTACGCCATCGGCGAGGTGTCATGCACCGGCTTGCACGGGGCCAACCGGCTAGCCTCAACTTCGTTGCTGGAAGGCCTGCTGTGGGGTATCCGTGCCGCCCGACACATCATCGGCGGGCATCAGGCTGTGGCAACGGGCCGCTTTGCGGCCATACCGGACTGGAAGCTGCCCTTACATCCCGAAGTATTCGAACCCATGCTGGTCTACCAGGACTGGAATAACGTCAAAATGACGATGTGGAATCATGCTGGCATCATTCGTACCCGCAAGGGCCTGGAACGCGCCAGCGCCGACCTCAACTACCATGCCCACCGCATCACCAAGTTTTACCAGGAAGCTGTCCTCAACCGCGACCTGATAGAACTACGCAATGGCGTGGTCTGCGCCCAGATCGTCCTGGCCGCCGCCATCCACAACGAACGGTCGATCGGTTGCCATTATCGCCTGGACTGACCCGGCCAGACGCCATGACTGGACAAGTAGGCTGAAAATCAGTATTAATTCAGCATGACTATTGGTCGCCGCGCCATCCTAGGCTTATGCCTCTTTTTTTTCATAGCCCTTTCCTGCGCGCCACAGCTCCCCCCACCGGTGCTGCAGATTGCCTGGGAAGAACAGACCGACGGACAACACGTCTTCTACCGCTTCTTTCTCACCCCGAACGATGACCCGGGCAACGCCGCCAATCTGCAACCGGCCCTGGCCAATGGCACCGTCCAATGGACGCTCAACGGTCAGAGCGTCGTGGCTGGCAGCGAACTCTACCATGCCTTCCCGGAGCACCTCGCCCGCGGCTCGCCTTTCGTAAGCATTGACGTCGAAGCCAAGCTGTCCGAGTCGGGCTACCGTATCCAATCCCTCCGAATTCAAGCCAAACCCTTCAGCCTGCCAGACAACAAAAAATACCTGACTCTTGGCCAACCACAAGCCGCCTTCCTGATCCCCGGCCAGATCCAGCAAATTCACGGCCCAGCCGGCCAGACCACCAACGCCTTCGAATTGTTGGCCCAAAATCCAGAATGGCAAATTTACCGCAGCACGGCCACCGGCTTTTACAATGTCCGCAGCATCCTCGAAGATCGCACCCTGCAATACAACCTGTTCATTTCGCCGATTCCATCTTTCCACTTGGAACGGACGGACCTGAACTGGTACTACACCCAATTTCGGACCGAAACGACCAGCAATTGCGGGCCGACCATAGTATCGATGGCTCTGGCCTGGTCTAAAGGCGTCAACATTCCAGTCCCCCAAATCCGGCGCATCGTCGGCTGGCAAGGCGGCGGCGGAGTTACCATGGAAGAATTGCGCGATGTACTACGTAGCCACGCCGTGGCCGCGGACATCATCCCGGTTCATTCGGCCGAGGACATCATCGACATTCTGGCAGCGGGCTACCTGGTCGGACTAGTTTATGACATGGCCGGCCTACCCGAGATCAGCGATCCGGTGAACAATCTCTTTGGCCAATACTACACCGACAACGGTGGCCATTACCTAGCCATCAAAGGCTACAGCCTGGATCACCGCTATCTGATTATCCAGGACCCCATCCCGTCCGACTGGTCAAACAACAACCTGCGCTATCATGACGACGAAAGTATGCTGGGACGTAACCGTTATTATCCAGCGGATGAACTGTTTCGCGCCTTACGTCGCAACGATGTCCTGAGAATACCCCGCCAGGGCTGACCAGCCGGCTGCCTGGCCATTCCACAACACGGGAGGATCGCATGGGAATCATTCAAAAAGTCGACCTGGACTGGAAGAACCTGGGGTTTGCCTATTTAAAAACCGACCTGCGCTTTATGGCCCACTATCGTGACGGCACGTGGAGCGACGGCGCCTTGACCGAAGACAATCATATCCATATCCACGAAGGCTCCACGGCCATCCATTATGGCCAGCAGGCCTTTGAAGGCCTCAAGGCCTATACCACCAAGGATGGCCGCATCCTTATCTTCCGTCCGGATCAAAATGCCAAACGGCTGCGCAACAGCGCACTTGATGTCATGATGCCGCCGGTTCCCGAAGAATTGTTCCTGCGCGCCGTGCAGGCGGTGGTGCGCGCCAACCTGAAGTGGGTTCCGCCGTATGGCCTAGGCGCGTCCTTTTACCTGCGGCCGTACCTGATTGGCGTTGGCCAGAACATGGGCGTCCGCCCGGCTCCCGAATACCATTTCGGTGTCTTTGGCTGCCCGGTGGGCGCCTATTTCAAGAGCGGCTTGGCGCCGGTCCGCTTCATAACCTCGGCCCGCGATCGGGCGGCTCCGCACGGCACCGGCCAGGCCAAGGTCGGCGGCAATTACGCGGCCAGCCTGCTGGCCCACGAACAGGCCGTCAAGGCCGGCTATGCCGACTGCATTTACCTCGATCCGCTCAGCCACAGCAAGATCGAAGAAGTCGGCGCCGCCAATTTCTTCGGCATCACCCGGGACGGGAAATTCGTTACCCCGAAATCTGACTCCATCCTGCCCTCCATCACCAAATACTCGCTGATGGAGGTAGCCCAGAAATACCTGAGCCTGCCGGTCGAGGAAAGCGACGTGTCCATCTACCACCTGGACGAGTTCGCCGAAGCCGGCGCTTGCGGCACCGCGGCGGTGATCACCCCGATCGGCGGCATCACCCACAACGGCCGGGAGCACCTCTTCGGCGACGGGAAAACCGTCGGCCCGGTAACCCGGAAGCTGTACGATACCCTCACCGGCATCCAATATGGCGACGTGGCCGGCCCCAGCGGCTGGATGGTCGAGGTTGACCAGGGCTGAAGCCCGCCACCCTAGCCCAGCTGGCTAGCGCGTCAGACGCAGATAGAGCCGGGCCAGGCGCTGCGGCAACAGCTCAATATCGCTCAGCACCGAGTAGCTGTAATCGCCATACAGATGGCCGATATAGTCCTTGGCCTTCTCGTCGATGGTGATGCAGAACGGCACGATGCCGGCGCGGCGGGCTTCCAGGATGGCTCGCCGCGTATCCTCGAGCGCGTAATCGACCACCGCCGAACCGTCGGACTGGCCGTAATCCTTGTCGGCCGGCATGCCATCGCTCAGCAACAGCAACAACTTCGTTTTTTGTTCCAGGTTGGCCAGACGCCGGCAGGCATGGCGGATGGCGCAGCCATCGCGGTTGGCCGACCAGGGCTCGATGGCGCTCAGCCGGGAACGCACCGCCGGCGTCCAGCCTTCGTTGAAATCCTTGGCTACATAAAACGACACCGCCGCCGGCCCGTTGGAATTGTAGGCCGCGATTGAAAAACAGTCGCCGATCCGGGCTAGAGCCGCCCCCAACAAAGCCATGGCCCGCTTTTCCAGCTCAATAACCGTACTGCCATTGATGGATTCACGAGTCGAGGAACTGGCGTCCAAGAGGATCTGGACGGCGACGCTGCGCTGGTTTACCGTCTTGCGCTGATAGATGCGGTCGTCACCGGCCGCGCCCCGCAATAAATCGACCGCGTAGTCGATAGCGTCGCCCAAATGAATTTCATCGCCGTCCAGCCAGCGCCGCGTCAATTCCACCGCCTCCGGCTGCATGGCCAGGAATTTCCGAATGATTTTCCGCAGCACTTGCCGATGCTGCTTAACCACGGACTCGTACCAAGACCCGTCGCCAGCCTCGATCTGGCGTTCCTGCAAGGCGCAATGCCGGGGCAAATAATGCTGGGCATTACAATCAAACTCCGGGTAGGCGTACAGCCGCACTGCCTTGCTGTGGATGGCCTTACGCAACTCGGCCTCCGGTTTTTCCTTCTCGCTCAGCCGGGTCAGGTCGACGCTTTGCGCCTCATCGTCGTCCGCCGCCAGACCCTGGAAGCGCGCCGGATGATTCGGAAACAAGTCCGGGCTTTGGTCGGCCACGATAGCCGGCTCCAGCACCGGATCGAGCGGATTCTGCCACAGCAAGAGCGCTTCGCTACCGCTAGCGTAGCCACTGAGCGGGAAATTATCGAAAAACAGGTTATAGAGCTCAAACGCGACTTCGGCCGAGGTCTGCACCGTGGCTTCCATCTGGCGTAGCGGCGTCAACAGGCTGACCAGCTGGTCGGCCAGCCGTTTGTCGCGCTGGCCGGTAAAATAGGCCGCCGTCCGGTCGTCGCCATTGGAAAGACGCAACAGGTACAGTTGCCGCAACAGGGCCAGGAACAGGCGGCGGCGGCCGTCCTCCGGATCGCTTGACCGCTGCCCGCTGGCTTCCGGCCAGGGTGGCAGACGGCTGGCCAGAGCCTGGTTCATCACACTAAAATCCTGGCGTAATCCCGCGTAGCGTCTGGCCAAGTCGGCCTCCACCCGGCAAATTTCCACCACGCTGAATAGCTTGCGGATGAACCAGGGCGTCGGAAAGGCGTAAAAGTAGCGCTCCAGGTCCGTTTCCAGCACCACCAGCGAGCGACCGGTATGGAAAACCAATTCCAGGACATTACCGCGCCGCTCCCGAAAGGCCTTGATGCGGCGGCCGTATTCGCGTACCAGGCTGGGCCGGAAGGGTGGTAAGATACCGCCATAGCGCTCCCCCAGCCGGTAGCGGAAGGGGCTCTCCGTAAAATCCAGGCTAAAACTGCCACTGTTGACCAGGCCGATCAGGCGGGCGGTCAGGGCGGCGTAGGCCCGGCGGTTGAGTTCATTGTCGGTAAACAGGCTGATTTCCGGTGGCAAAAACAGCGACTGGCCGTCGGTGTAGGCGCGCGCTACTTGGTAGGCTGAAATTTCATACGACAGGACATTAAGTTCGCGACTGGCCCGACTGGCGCAGAAAATGCGCAAGATTTCCCGTTCTTCGCGTAACAAGGCACCATTCAGGCCCAGAAAGGAGCGGCTTTCACGTGATTGGAGCGACCAAAAAGCGCTCGCCTCCTCACCGCGACCAGACTTCTGCAGGCTGAAACCACGCCCCAGCCAATCCAGCCGGTCGCTCACCGATCGGGTCTTGAAATGGCGATCCAAGGTGCCCAACACGGCCGGCAAGACGGCGGCGGCTTGTACCGCCACCAAGGCAAAACCCTCCAGCAGGCGGACGCGGTCGGCCGGGAGCGGACACTCGAACACCCAAGCCAGCAGGCGGCCCGGCCGGTCAGCGGCCGGCGCCGGACTGGCGGCGTACGCCAGCAGGGCAGCGTGCAGGCCAGCCAGCGGCTCGTCCAGCCCATGGTAGAAGGCGGCGAAGCGGCTAGCCACGGCCGGCGCGGCGGCATGCAGGCTGATAAGCACCTGGCTGAAGCCGGCTAGCTCGCCGCGTTGCCAGGCCAGCCAGACCAGCGAACGGTCGAGCAGCATGCGGGAAGTCCCGAGGGTCAAGGCGGACACGATCTCCAGCTCGCGCACCGACAGCGCGGCCGCACCACCCAAGCTATGCACCAGATCGAGGAAGCCGTTCAACAGCGTCGGATAGAAGGATGCCAGATTGCGCTGCAGCTCGGCCAGGCGCTGGGCACTGGCCGCCGGGTGGTGTGCCATGTCTGACTGACTCAAGCCTGGAAGATGTTGCCGATGATCAGCTCAACAGCGGCGATTTCCTCAGATTCGTCGCTAATAGCCTGGGCGATGGCCAGCGAGGCGGCGCGCCGGGCGGCCATGCCACGTTTGATTAAGCGGGCTGCGTGGATCAAGGCCCGCGTACTGACGCCTTCCTCCAGGTCAATAGTACTGATATTACGCACGTCGTTGGCCAGCAAGACCAGCTTTTCGGCGGTCGCCTCGTCGATACCGCCCTCGGCCGCCACGATGGCCCGTTCCTTGTCGGCCGGCGGGTAGTCGAAATCGAGCGCGATGAAACGCTGCTTGGTGGATGGTTTGAGATTCTTGCGCACGCTCTGGTAGCCGGGATTGTAGGAGGCCACCACCATGAAGGAATCGGGCGCCGGCACCACTTCGCCGAGAGTGTCGATGGGCAGGACGCGCCGGTGGTCGGTCAGCGGATGGATGACCACGGCCACGTCCTTGCGGGCCTCGACCACCTCGTCGAGGTACAAGAGGCCGCCGCAGCGCACCGCCACCGTAGCTGGTCCGTCCACCCAGACAGCCTCGCCGCCCTTCATGATATAGCGGCCGATCAGGTCGCGGGCGGTAAGGTCCTCATGGCACGATACGGTATACAGGGCGCCGATACCGTTGGGTTGCGGCCGGCTCCTGCCGACCTTCTCGGCCAGGAACCAGGCCATGTACTCCACGAAGCGCGTCTTGCCGCAACCGGTTGGCCCCTTTAGGAGGACCGGCACCTTCTCCACCCAGGCCTTCTGGAAGACTTCGACCTCGTCGCGTATCGGCAGGTAATACGGCTTGGTGGTAATTTTATAACTGTCAGACATGGTTAAAGCCTCCAATCTGATCGTTATCCTTGGCGCTCTGGCCAGAACCAGCCAAAGGAACGCTGGCCAGGCAGGTCGTTAACGCATCATGGATGCCAGGCGCGGCGGCCATGATGCCGGACTTGGCCAGGCACAAGGTTTTACCATCAGCCGCCTCCACCACCGCGCCGGCTTCGACGGCGATCAACCAGCCCGCCGCGAAATCCCAGGCGTTGAGGGTATGCTCCCAATAGCCGTCAAAGCGGCCGCAGGCCAGGAAGCACAGGTCCAGGGCAGCCGAGCCATAACGGCGGATGCCCATGATGTCCTGGTCGAACAAGGCCCTCACCTGACGCAGGGTACGGGTAACTTTTTCGTCACGGTCATAATAGAAGCCGGTAGCTAGCAGCGCTTTCTGTAGGCTGTCCACCGTCGAGACACTGATGCGGTCGCCATTCAGGAAGGCGCCGCCGCCCCGCGTCGCCCAGAACATCTCGCCGGCGGCCGGGTTGTAGACCACCCCGAGCTGCACTTCCCCATCGCGGGCCAGCGCCAGCGACAAGGCGAAATGGGCCAGGCCCTTGCTGTAATTGGTAGTACCGTCGATCGGGTCGATCAGCCAGCGCCAGGGCGAGGCGGTCGCGGCATAGCTGTTCTCTTCGCCGACCACGTTAAAGTCCGGGAACAGGCTGCGCAGGCGCTCCACTACCAGTTTCTCGACCGCCAGGTCGGCCTCGGTGACGATATCGCGGGCCGAGCCTTTCTCGGTTATCGCCATGGTTTGGCGGAAGAAGCGCAGCTGAAGCTGACCAGCCTCGCGGGCCACCGACTGCATCACGGGCAGGATCTCGGAAAGGTTCATCGTACCATCCTTTAACGGAACAGGAAGCGCGCTACCAATACCAGCAGTATCGCGCTCAAGAAAAGCAGCAACAAGCCCGGCAGCTGGATGATGCCATGTAAAAAAACCAGGAGCAGCGTCAGCGCTAGCATGGCGGCGCTGAAGCCGGCGGCGTGCCGAACAAGGCGGCGCCGACCCGATCCATCCAAGGTCGACCAGATAGACAGGCCGTGGATTACACCGAAGAGCACGGGCAGTAGCGGTGCGGCCACCAAAAAGAACTGATCAGCCATGGCGGCGCCTCCCGCCCAGCGGCCGGACCTGGGCCAGGTTTTGGCCGATCGCCCATGGCATAATGACCACGCCGGCCGTCGTCAATTTGCGCACCAGCACCTGATTCTCCAGCCGCAGCAGGGTCTTGGCAAAGGCCAAGCTCTCAGCGTCGCCGGGCTGGATATCGCGCGCCAACTCGGGCTTCAGCACCACCACCTCATAGCCCAGGGCCTTCATGGAGCGCAGGCTGCGGACGTCGTCCGGCAGCAGCGGGCTGACCATCAACACCAGCGAACGCGGCGGAAACAACTGGATAGGCAGGTTGTTCAGGTACTCGAAGGCCAAGTGGTCGCCCAGGGCCGCCTCGGCGCAGGACTGGCTGATCTTGTAGCCTTGCACCTTACCGGCGCCAGGCGCCAGCCACTTGAGATCGGCGCCATAACGCATGAAGGCTACCCGGTTGCCGCCGTCCAGGAAAGCCCGCGACAGCGACAAAGCGCCGACGCAGGCCGATTCGAACTGGTCGCCGCTTTCGTAAGCCTCGGCCCGGCAATCCAGGATGACGCCGACATCGATGGCCCGCTCCCCCTCGAAAATATTGACGATCGACTGCCCCCACAAGGCGCCAGCCCGCCAGTTGAGGCTGCGCAGCGGGTCGCCGGGGTAATAGTCGCGCGTGCCGTAGAATTCGGCGCCCTCGCCGGCGCGGCGCACCCCGGAAACGCCGGGGAAAGGCCGCAGCGCCGAACTGTCGCCCAGCACGACCGGCGCCGCCACCGGAGACAAAGGCGCAAACAGCAGCTGCCGTCCCAGGATGGCCTCGACGCGGCTGCCTAGCCAGAAAGGCACCCGCTGGCTGACGGTCGGGTTGCCGAACCAATGAACGCCGCGCTTGAACAGGATCGAGTAACAGAATTCCACCACCTGCGCCGTCGCCAGCGAACCGCGCCAGACGGTCGACCCCCCGGCCAGCGTCACGAAGGCCGGCAGCTCATCCGCCAGCTTGACTAGCTCCAAGCGCTCTCCTAGGTTGACCAGGCTGACCGTGACGCGCAGCACCTGCCCCGGTACGGGCGAGGCCGGGTCGAAGCGGCGCTCGATAGAGAGCTGGACTGGCCGCGGCGCAAAATGCCGGCCAAGCAGCAGCCAGAGCGCCAACGGCAGGGCCAGGGCGAACCAGCGTCCGTCTTGAGTCAGCAGGCCACCCACACTGGCCAGGCAGACCAGCCAGCCGGCCAGGGCTTGCAACCGGTTCACCCGGCTGTTTCCCGCGGCACCGGCACCGCGCCAATCACCTCGCTGACCACATCGGCGCTATGGGTGTTGGCCGCCCAGGCTTCTGGCCGCAGCACAATGCGGTGTACCAGCGCTTCGAAGGCGCACCACTTGATGTCGTCCGGGATGACGAAGCCGCGGCCTTCCATGACGGCGCGCGCCCGGGCCAGTTTAAGCAGGCCGAGCGAGGCGCGCGGGCTGGCGCCAACCGCCACCCGGCCGGCCTCGCGGGTAGCCCGGGCCAGGGCCACCGCGTAACGAGCAATGTCGGCGTCAACATGCACCTTTTCCGAGGCGGCGTTCAATTCGACCAGGCCAGCTATATCGCACTGCTGCATCAGGGCGGGAGCCTCGGTGCCGCGCTCGGCCCGGCGCAACAGCACCTGAAGCTCCTCGTCAGCCGTCGGATAGCCAATGGTCAGCCGTACCAAAAAACGGTCGAGCTGAGCCTCGGGCAGGGGAAAGGTACCTTCGTACTCGATCGGATTCTGGGTAGCGATAACCATGAATGGCGAGGGTAGGGCCAAGGTGGAACCCTCCAGGGTGGCCTGTTTCTCTTCCATAGCCTCAAGCAGCGCCGATTGGGTTTTGGGCGGCGCCCGGTTGATTTCGTCGGCCAACACGAAGTTGGCAAAAATCGGCCCCTCAATCAAGCGCAGCCCGTTGCTCTGCTTGTCCAGAATATACGCGCCGGTAATGTCGGCCGGCAGCAAGTCGGGTGTGAACTGGATGCGCTTGAAAACGCCGCCGGCTACCCGCGCCAGACTCTTGGAGGCCAGCGTCTTGGCCAAGCCGGGATTGTCCTCGATGAGCACATGACCGCCGGCAATGGCCGCCCCCAGCAGCTTTTCCAGGAAGGCCCGCTTGCCGATGACAGCCTTTTCCAGTTCGTCCAATATGCGCCCGCACAGGGCGGCTTGAGCAGCGTTGCCGCCGGCGACTGCAGTATTATTTTCCAAAACGGTTTCCTTTCCCGATATCATGATTGTATGCGGTCGTCTAATTCGCGCAGAGCCTGCCAGGCACCGGGCGGACAGCCCTCTTCAATTTTTTTCTTTGTGGCTCGCCCGCGCCGGCTGACCAGATGGTGGCTGAACATGAAATCGCGGGCTGGGTTACTGTAATCCTGCCGACCACGCAAACCGTCGATGGCCGCCTCGTCCGACAATTGTTGCTCGACGGCCAGGATATCCCGGGCTACCAGACGCAGGCGCTCAGCCATCAGGTGGCGGTAAATGCCGCTTTCGCCCAGACCGGCAGCCAGCTTGCTAGTCCAGGCCAGGCCCTGGCGGCGCGCTGCCAACAGTACCGGCACTTCCGGCTGGGGCTGGCGGCGGCCGATCACCTTCCAGGCCAGGCTGAACGACAAGCCCGCCAAGGCCAACGCCAGGCCGATCCGCACCAGGAAAAACAAGCCGCTCAGCAAGCTGAATAGGTCGTTCAGCAGGTTACCTTCATATAACTCCATGGCTACCTTCCCTGTCTGGCGAGTCAGTTGTCCCGGAAAGACCTTGCAAGTGTCGGCTGATAGCCTGGAGCGCCCGAGCGGCGTCGGCCCGGTCATTGTCCGTACAGGGTTGATCCGAATAGCGGGCCTTCTCGAATAAACTAGTCAGGCTGCCCACCTCAGCCAGGGTAATGCCACGCACCGCCAGTCTAGCCCGAAACTCGCGGGCCGTCAGGTACAGAGCCTGGCTGCCATCTGGAGTCTCGGCTATGCCGCCCGAGAAAATCAGGCACATGTCGGCATAGCAGTCGATAATGGCATCGCGGGCATCGTCGCCCTTGTGCAGCCGCTGCCGAGCCTGCTCGATATGCTCGGACAAATCCGCTTGAGCCTCGTCTAGGAGGCTGTTGTCTGTCTTGGCATCGGCGGCAACACGAGCCCGACGATGCAGTAATATCAGATAGGGGGCGACTATGCCCAGCACCAGCAGCAGGCAAACCAGTCCAGCCAGCCAGGGCAGCAAACGGCCGATCGGGAAGGCCGCCTCGCGCCGCAACGCCGCCGGCGAGCCAGCACCGGACGACACCAAGGTGTCGGCTGGAAGATTGGCAACTAGGTCACCGGCTTCCCGTTCCTTGACGGCCGGGCCAACCAGGCCAGTCGCAGCTTCCTGGCTGGCGGACGGCCGATTCATGACGATAGCAAAGGCGACCAAACCAGAAAAGAATAGCACCATGAGGCTGAGGAACAGTACTTGGTTGGCTGATTTCTTGACGATAGTGGAGGCTTTACCGCTATTCTCGAGCTTAATCTTGTCATAAATCATGAGGAACAAAAAAACCAGGATCGGCACCAGGAACAGACCGTAGAGAATGATGAAAACCACCAGGAATATCTTGCCGGCCGAAGCCAGATTATCCGCTTCCACCGGCTGCACCCAAGCCAGAAGCTCAGCCAGAATGACGTCAAGTCGCAGGGGAGCCGGCACGACCATGGCCAGCACAGCCAGGATGGCCAAGCACACCAGCAGGGGTATAGTGGAATCACGGCCGTTCCGGCCGGAAATTTGCTTTGGCACTCTCGCTCCCAGCCTGATAGGCCGCCGCTTTGCAATGTATCCGGCGCCGTCTCGTATTATTAATAAACCTGCCGCCAATCGTGATGGATCGGCACCGGGGCAGATCATAAACTGTATCGTGTCGGCTGGCAAGAAAAAAAGAATCGGCCATGCTATAATCGGTTTAGCAAATAGTTTTTGGCTGCCCGCCTATCAGCCAGCTGCCGGCTGGCTAGCCAACTGCCGGCTGGCTAGCCAACTGGCCAATCCAGAAAACAACCTGAATCGGAGGATTTACCATGAAAAGTGACCCGTTAACGGAAAACCTGGCCGTTCGGCAACGCCAGGATGAAGGCCACCGCCGCTGGTTTGTCAATTCATTTTTCGATCTGATCGTCTGGTACGATAGTCCGGGGGGGCAGCTGACCGGCTTCCAGTTCTGCTACTCGCGCAACCTGAAAGAACGGGCCTTTACCTGGACCAGCGACTATACCAGCTCGCATATCGTGTCGGATACCTTCATTGAAAAAGGCGTCTCGCGCATGGGCACTGGCATCCTGAAAGGCGATGGCGGCCCCATCCCAGCCTCAGTCGTCGACCGTTTCCGGGACGAAGCCGCGGCGCTGGACCTTGCACTGCGTGATCTGATCATCAGTAAAATAAAAGACTATAACGCCGGCCGGCCGGCCGAAGACCCGATCGGTCCCTTGACCATCATCCAATAAAAATGGAAAAGCCCCGGGAAACGGTCGGGCCGGCCCCGGGGCATAAAATCAATTAACGTCGGTTACAATCTCGACCTTGACGGCCGGACCATCAGCGGCTTCCTTGGAAGGCACCGTCACCGTCAGGACGCAATTCTTGAACACGGCCTTGGTGGCGGCCTGGTCATAGCTGGCGGCCGGGACGCGATATTCGCGCTTCTCGATGTCGCGCAGGAATGAGGCCAATTCCGGCGGTCGGTCATGGCGCAGGCTTTCCGGCAAGGTGGCCTTGAGTAACATGTGGTCGCCCCGGAAGCTCAATTCAATGTTGGCCTCATCGAAGCCGGGCAACAGGAATTGGAAAACCAGCGCTCCGTCCTCACGCTTGAAGCTACAATAGCGCGGTTGGCCGCCAAACTCGTGCCGGAAACGGAATGACCCGTTAAAATCCGGACCGCAGCGCCAACCGTCATGATTTCCCTCTTCCTCCATAGTACGAGCGAAAGCCTTGAAGCCTTCCTTGACCTCCCGCGCCATCTCGCGCATCGCGTCACCAAAATTATCATGGCACATGGTTTGCCTCCCGAGCCGCCGCGCATTTTGGCGCAGAGCCCCTGAACCTCCGGACTCTAGCCCACGAGGTCGCTAATTCTATGGTCCCCCATACGGGGCAACCGATCAACCTGTCCGCAGTTGGCTACAGGATTAAATACAGCCTCAAATATAGCGCCATTTAGCCGGGAAGTAAAATTTATCTTGCTCAAACGATTAGGTGACCAGACGGCCAACCAAGCCCTCAACCGCGTCGACCACTGCGACCCATTTGCCAGGTTGGCAGAAAAAGGCTAGACTACAGAGCAAGGATCACCATGACCATCTACAGCTACCTGGATCTAGTCGGCGGCCTGGCCGTCTTCCTGTTTGGAATGACCATGATGAACAACAATCTCACCGCCTTGGCCGGCGCCCGGCTGCGCGGCATCATGCTCAGCCTGACCAAGACCCGGCTACGCGGCTATCTGACTGGCGTCGGCATCACCATCGTCAACCAGTCCTCGTCGGCCACCACCGTGCTGGAGGCCGTACTGGTCGGGGCTGGCCTGATGACCTTCCAGCAGAGCCTGGCGGTAACCCTCGGCGCCGAGCTCGGCTCCACCTTCCTCGGCCAGCTCTTCGCCTTTCCTAAAATCACTCAGTTCGCGACGCTGTTCGTGGCCGTCGGTTTCTTTGGCCACTTGCTGACACGCAATAAGCGCTTCCAGAATATCGCCGACAGCGTGCTCGGTTTTGGCCTGCTCTTCATGGGCATGAACATGATGACCCGGGCAGTGGAGCCGCTGCGCGCCTCAGTCGCCTTCCTGGATCTCATGGCCCACATCGAGCAACCCTGGCTGGGCATCCTGGCCGGCCTCTTGTTTACCATGATCATCCAATCCTCCGGCGCCACCACCGGCCTGGTCATCGCCATGGCCATGGCCGGTACCATCAACCTGGCGCAGGCCGTGCCCATCAACCTGGGGGCCTCGATCGGCACCTGCGCCACCGCCATCCTGGGCAGCCTGAGCCTGAACCGCGAGGCCAAGCGCAGCGCCTACATCCACGTCGTCTTCCAGACTATCGGCGTGGCCATCACCTTCCTGCTGTTGCATATTCCGGTCGGCCAGGACCGGCTGTACCTCTTCCTGGCCAAGGCCATCACCCGGCTGCTGACCGGCGGCGACAACCTGGCGCGCCAGATCGCCATGGCCCACACGCTGATGCCGGTCCTGAACCACCTGGTCGTCCTGCCGCTGCTGCCGTTGATCGTGCGCGCCTTCAACAAGCTAGTGCCGCCCTCCCCGCCGAAGGAAGTCTTCGGCGCCATGTACCTCAACGAATCGATGTTGGCCGAACCGTCGGTGGCGCTCTATCAGGTCAAGCAAGAAATGCTGCGCATGGAGCCGATCATCCTGGGCATGCTGGACCGCAGCTTCGAGCTGTTCGAACGCCGCGACCTGAGCTCCGCCGCCGCCATCAAGGCCAGCGACCGCATGATCGACACCCTGCGCCGCGAGATCATCCTCTACCTGACCAAAATCGCCCAACGCGACATCAGCCAGGAGCAGAGCCGCCTGCAGGTCAGTTACCTGTCCATCACCACCGAGCTGGAAAACCTGGCCGACGTCATCGAGCGCAATATCCTGGATCGGGCTAAAAAACTGGTCAACAAGAACCTGCACCTCTCAACAATTGGCCTGGTCGAGATTGGCGAACTGAAGCTCATCATCCGCGACAATTTCCGCACGGTCATGCAAGCCTTAAATAGCGACGACCCGGCCGGCGCCCGCGACCTCTTGGCCAAGGCCGCCGCCTGCTGGGAAAAGCAGCAAGCCTTCCGCCACCACCACTTCGAGCGCCTCAACGCCGGCCAACAAGTTTCCATAGAAACCACAGAAATCCACATGGACCTTTTAAACCACTACAACCGCATCAACCGTCACATCTACCACGTGGCCCAGGCGTTGATTGATCTGGCAGCAGAGCGAGCCTAACATCCAAATAGCTGAATAGAAATAAATACGGCGAAGGGCTTGTTCATGGACGTTGCATTCGCGGGTCCTGGCACTTTCACAGATGGCCAGCTTATCGCTTGGCCATCTGTGGCCGCGCGAGTCGCGGCATCCGGTGGTAAGCTGGTGCGGGGTTTGATTATTTTGCGCCGCAGGATGGGGTGGTATGGCGGCTTGCAGCGCGGGGTGGATAGGCTGGCTGAGTAGAGTTACTAGGTGTTGGGATGTCGATGGAGGTGGGGTCAGACACACTGAGTACTTTAGCGCTGTCAGCCAAAGACAACTTGCAAGCAACCAGCTTTGGCCTATACTAAAACCAACAGGAGGATAGTATGCGCTGCGTGCTGTTTTATTTCTCCGGTACCGGCAACACCTGGTGGTGCGCGACAACTTTCTGCCGTCTGCTTACCGAGAAAGGCTGTCCGAGCCAGGCCGTCAGCATCGAGCAAGTAACAGCCACAACCACCGCCCGCCTGGTGGCGACTGCCGATTTGGTCGCACTAGCCTGGCCAGTGTACGGCTCGGACCTACCCCAGCCGATGAAGGATTTCATGGCAAACGACTTGCCACCAAACCAGAATTCGCAACGCCGAGCGCTACTTTTTTGCAGCCAACTCGCTTTTTCCGGAGACGGCGCCATGGTAGCGGCACCAGAACTAGCAGCAAAAGGCTGGGAGGTGGACTGGGCTCTACACGTCAACATGCCAAACAACCTGTGCATACCAGGCAGCCCTTTTCCCTTCAGCAATGATCCAAAACACATCTTGCCGTACCTAAAACGGGCAAAAAAAAGACTAACCTGGCTGGCGTCGATGGTTATCATCGGTAAGCCATGGCGGCAAGGCGCTGGCTGGTTCTCCCGGGGCCTGGGACTGCTACAAAGGTTACCATACCAGAAAGCCTTCGGCAAACGCCGCGATTATCTTGCAATAGACAACGCGCGCTGTACAGCCTGCGGCCGGTGCTGGCGACTCTGTCCGGCCAATAATATCCGTCCAGTGGCTAGCAGCTACCAACTTGACAACAAATGCACATTCTGTATGCGCTGCTACAACTATTGTCCGGTACAAGCTGTTCTGTTCGAGGGCAAGTCACATCAAGTGCGTCGTGGTGCACCGTATCACGGCCCAGAAAAAACATTCCAACCTGAGTCCTTGCGTCCGGAAACAACGGATATCAAGTAACCAGGAGAGCACCGCGCGCGGCTGTCGATGCAACTCCCATGAAGTTCGACCTTACGTCCGTCGCTGGTTGGTGATCTAACCCCACACTAGAAATAGTGCTCAGTAATAATCGTGGAGCTGTGCAATCAACAGTCCTTTTTCCTCGGAAAACTGTATACTCCATCACCAACTGATATTGTCCTTCCGGTAAGCACCGATCCTAGCTCTTTGCTTTTCGGTGCAAAAGATCGTGGACAAGCCTAGAAGAAAATTATTACCAAAGAACTTCAGCTCCTAGACCCCCGATTTCAGGATCGCTGGTGACAACAGGCATGCCAGTAATCATGGCTTGAGCCGCAATCATGCGATCAAAGGGATTCCGGTGATAGCCGGGCAGGGTACCAGTTTTCAAGGCCTGACTGAAGCCAATCGGTAGCTCCTTGAATCCATCTTCCTGCAAGCGCTTTTCCCATTCCGCAACAACCTGGCTTCCATTGGGATACTGGCCAATTCGGTATTTGGTGGCGACTTCCTAGCCCGATGTTGCACTGACAAAAAACTGGTTCTCCAGATTTTTTATGAGCGCAAGTACGCGTTTGGAGAGACTAGTTGGATCGCTCCACCACCACAACAAAGCGCCGGTATCGAGTATGCCTTTCATGCCTCCCAAGCCTTTAACTCATTGTCGGGAAGGGGTCATAAAAGCTCTTTCCAGGGCCGTCTCGATAGCGACCGGGAACCCGTTCTGGCTGAGTTTCCAGCGGAACCAAGCGGGCCCAGGGCTTCCTGCTTTAGCGACCAGGACCTCTTCACCGCCATGAACGCGATCACCAAATTTTGAAAAATTGGTTTTGGCTTCATGTATAGTGACTACTATCATACCATGAAAATAGTCCATGGTATGGCTAAGTCAACCTAATGACAAAGAGATGCTCAATAATGATAGAGGAGCTGTGCTATCAGAACCGCGTCGCCCGGCACCAGCCCTGCTCGACGAGGTTCATGCTTTGTTGGAAAGTAGCTCCGCCCGTTTCATATTATCCGGCTCCAGCGCTCGCAAGCTGAAGCGGGGCGGCGCTAACCTGCTGGGCGGTCGGGCCTTGCTACGCCGCCTGCATCCCTTCACGGTTCGGGAACTGGGCGCAGTGTTCGACCTGGATACCGCCTTGCAATGGGGTACCCTGCCACCTCTGCTCGGCCTGGCGCCAGCCGAGCGCCGCGATACGCTCAAAGGCTACGTGGAAATCTACCTGCGCGAAGAAATCCAACTCGAAGGTTTGGTGCGCAACCTGGGTGGCTTTACCCGTTTCCTGGACTTGGTAGGTGCTTACTGTGGGGATATCCTCAATACCAGCGCCTTATCGCGCGAAGCCGCCTTGCCGGCGCGCACCGTACAATCCTATTTCGAAGTGCTGGAAGACACCCTCATCGCCTTACGTCTGCCGGCCTGGACCAAAAGCCCGCTCAAACGCCTGGTCAGCCATCCCAAGTTCTACCTCTTCGACAACGGCGTTACCTGTAGTCTGACCCATCATCTGGCCGGCCAGCTCGATCCGGTCTTTCGTGGACGGCTCTTTGAGCAATTCTTCGTGCAGGAAACCAGACGGCGCATCGACTACGCCCAGGCCGACGCCGCCCTCTATTATTGGCGTACCAACAACGGCGCCGAGGTTGACCTGTTAGTGGAATTGAACGGTCTCTTGGCGCTGGCCATCGAGTTCAAAAGCCGGAGAGGTCAGCAGCGCTGACCTCTCCGGCCTGCGCTCCTTCCGGGAAGATAATCCTGACGTGCCGTGCCTGGTGGTGTGCACCGCCCCCGAACCCTTCCCGCTGGACTTTGCCCGAGTGCTACCCTGGAGGCAGTTCCTTGAGTACCTCGACCGCTTGTTCACACTCCCCTGAAGTCGGACCCCGCGCCGCAATACCGTTATCGGGGTCTGTCCCTTGAACGGCAGCAACCCCGGACGCAGATTATAGCTTCGGTAACTGGACTGGCATAAGCGCCACAGAAGCAACGACGACGATTACTATAACCGCGAATCTTAGCGTCAGCGCCAGTTTTACAGCAAACCCCCGTTACCGAAGCACCGCCTGTACGGTTACTGAACAAAGAAATGAAGAACCCACAATCACATACACAATGAGCTATACCTATCCTTCAACTGGAACAGGAATTAGATCAGGCTACACTCGTGTTAAGAATGGTATTACCAGAGTCACTACTTTTTTGAGCAATACAGAGGGTACGACGAAAATAACCTTGAACCGAGTAACAAGTACGGTGCCACCAAATATCAACACTTCATATTGGTACCACTATAATGAACAAGGCACAAAAATTAGTTTTTCATATACCTCAGGCTTATCCCCTACCGGTAATTTCGCCTATCTTGGTCAATCTACTTACTCAGATGAAATTTATGATGCAGATGGTAATCTAACTAGTTATACGACCACATCACTATCTGGGACGACTTCCTATTCATCTCAGGTTTTCAACAGTGCTGGGGAATTGATAGAGAATAAAACGTACATCGATGAAGCCAGGACGTCACTAACAGGTTGTTGAAAAAGCCGGTTGCTTTCTCAACAACCTTAACAATTCCTCGCATAGCTTGCGCTATGCTGCGTAATTGTACCGGCTTTTGAAGTGTTGAAAAGCCGCATTCGCGTTTTTCAACACCCTGCTAAGTTATTCTGATATATTTACTTATGCTCCAAATGGTTATGATTTTACTCTCCAATCATCCATTTATAATCCAGATGGATCGATTTCAGATAGGTCTACATATACCTACGTTTATACACGGGAACTGTATACCCCTAGCAACTACAGCCAGCCGCTATCCCAAACCGCTTTGCTCGACGGAACCTACACTGGTAATCTAGGCACATTCGATATAGAATTGGTTGTTTTACGAAATTGTCTGTTTTTGAAGCGTGCGGACATAGGTAATAGCATCTTCGAAGGCGCCATTTTCCCCTTCGAACTGGAAAACTACAATGCTTCGAGTGGCAGCATCGACCTGACTATCCAAGATGGCAGTCTGGTATACGGAATCTATAGTCTAGAAGGCAGCATATTCCGCTTCGAGTTCGCTGCCCCTGGTGAAGCCAGACCAACTGAATTTAGCAGTGAAGCCTACGTTCTAACCCGCCAGCCCTGAATGCTTCAGCTGGCACTATCCAGCTCCCCCCCCCCGCGTGAGGGATGGTAGCGGAAAGCCCGCAGGTCCGGGCCTTAGCCCGGATCGAGGACTTGGAGCGGACAGCCCGGCCCCGGCCGCGCGCGGACGGGGGGACACGCCCAAACGACTTACCAAGCTTCGCCCCTCCACATTCGCGCGGTTTCGGTGTATCTTTTAACTACGATGAGCGACAGTCCAGCCGATCAACCAGCCGACAGCCTGCAGCAGCTCCGCGATACGGCCCGCGGCGCGCCTGACCATTCCGGGGTCTACCTCTGGAAGGACGAGGCGGCGGTCATCATTTACGTCGGCAAGGCCAAGTCGCTCAAGAACCGGCTGAACTCCTATTTCGCCGGCAAGCGCGACGTTAAGACGCGGCATCTGGTGGCGCGCGCCCGCACGCTGGAGTGGATCCACACCGACACCGAATACGAGGCGCTGCTGCTCGAGAACAATCTCATCAAGCGGCACGCGCCGCGTTACAATATCATGCTGAAGGACGGCAAGACCTACCCGTCGATCCGCATCACCAACGAGGAATTCCCGCGCCTCTTCCGGACGCGGCGCATCATCAACGACGGTAGCCGTTACTTCGGGCCTTACCCGGGCACCGAGGTGCTGGACAAATATATCGACCTGATCCGCAAGCTGTTTCCGCTGCGGCGCTGCCAGAACATCAAGGCGCACAAGGCGCCCTGCATGTATTACCATATCGGCCGCTGCAAGGCGCCCTGCGTCGGCAAGATCAGCCAGGCCGACTACGCGGCCATCGTCGACCGGGTGGCCGCCCTGCTGTCCGGCGCCACCGACCAGTTGCTGGCCGACCTGCAGGCCGAGATGCTGGCCGCGGCCGAAGAACGCCTTTTCGAACGGGCAGCCGAGTTGCGCGACGCCATCCAGGCCATCCAGCATTTCCGGGCCGACAGCGCCATGGAAGATTTCTCGGACGGCGACCGCGACTATGTCGCCTGGCAAGCCGACGGCAGCCTGATAACCTTCGTCGTCTTCCAGGCGCGCTCAGGCAAGCTGGTCGGCCGCGACCTGTTCCGCGAGCGTTGCTACGGCACGGTAGCCGAGGCGGTGCTCAGCTTCATTCCGGCCTACTACACGGCGGAGCGCCGGCCGCCGCCGGTAGTTTTCGTGCGCGACGACAGCGGTTTGGAACTGGCCAGCGAGTACTTCCGGCGCGAGTTGGGTAGCGACACCGCCCTCAGCCTGCCGGCCGAGCGCCGGCACAGCGCCGCCATGGCCATGGCCACCCACAACGCCCGCGAAGACATCGCCCGCCGCCGCCGCGAATCCGGCGACCTGGAGGCGCTGGAGGCCATGCGGGCGGCGCTCGGACTGGAGAGCTTGCCGGACCTGATCCAGGGTTTCGACATCGCCCAGCTGTCGGGCAAGCACTCGGTGGCCTCGCTGGTCACCTTCCGCCAGGGTATCCCGGACAAGAAAAACTATCGCATCTTCAAGATCCGCAGCCTGGAGGGCGGCATCGACGATTTCGGCGCCATGCGCGAAGCCACCGCCCGCCACTTCACCCGCCTAGTGAACGAGGACCAGCCGATCCCCGACCTGCTGCTGATCGACGGCGGCCGCGGCCAGGTCAACGCCGTGCACGACATCATCGCCGCCCTGGGGCTGGAGCTGCCGATCGTCGGCCTAGCCAAGGAAAACGAAGAGTTATGGCCGTATGGCGCTAGCCGGCCGATCATCCTGGCCCACGACTCGCCGGCCCTGCGCCTGGCGGTAGCGGTGCGCGACGAGACGCATCGTTTCGCCACCGGCATGAACCAGCGCCTGCGCGGCAAGGCGGCGACGCGTTTCGGCGTGCTGGAAGGCATCAAGGGCATCGGTCCGGCCAAGGCCAGGGCCATCATGGAGCGCTTCGGCTCGCTGGCCGCCGTGGCCGAGGCCGCGCCGGAATATCTGGCCAAATCGGCTGGACTGCCGGTGGCGGTGGCCAGCGCCGTCCAGGCCGCGGCACTAGCGGCACTAGCGGCGGTTCAGGCGGCTGCGCAGGGGACAGTGCGCGACCCAAGCGGCGCTGCCAGCCCGGCCAACGGTGACGGGTCCGCGCCTTGACGCTCAGGTGCGAAGCTTGACCCCGGCCGGCCTGGCCGCTACAGTGTAAGCATGGCGCCTATCGCGACAGCTGCAGCTCCCGTTCCCAAGCCAGACACTGCTGACAAACGCCGTTTTCATCCCAAGACCCTGCTGGCCAAAGCCAAGCACTACTTGCAGCACGACGCCAAAGCCGACCTGTCGGCCGGTTTGACTGTCGCCGTACTGGGCATCCCGCAAGCCATGGCCTTCGCCACCATCGCCGGCCTGCCGCCGGTGACTGGCCTGTACACCTCCATCGTGCCCTGTATCCTGGCCGCCCTGCTCGGCTCCTCGCGCCACCTGGTTACCGGCCCCTCCAACGTCACCTGCATGATGATCTACGGCATCACCGCCCAATTGGCCGCGCATTACACCGTCAATCCGCTGGAAGTGGCGCTGCTGCTGGCCTTCCTGAGCGGCTTGCTACAGATCCTGTTCGGCTTTTTACGGCTCGGCGCTGTCGTCAAGTACATCTCGAATTCGGTGGTCCTGGGTTTCACCACCGGCGCGGCCTGCCTGATTGCTATCAATCAGTTGCGTGATTTCTTGGCCATTAACCTGCCACGCAGCGCCGACGCCCACACTTTCGTGTCGTTATGGGAAACCATCAGCGCCATCGGGCACGTCAACCTGGTTGGTCTGCTCATCGCCCTGGTCACGCTGGCGCTAGTGCTGTTGTGCAAACGTTTCTGGCCCCGCCTACCCGCGCCGCTGCTGATCCTGATCGTCGCCAGCCTGGCCGTGGCCGCGCTTGGCCTGGCCGGCGAGGCGGCCGGAGCCTTCCGGGTGGCCATCATCGGCGACGGCGACCGCATCGCCGGCAGCCTGGCCATGTGGCGGATCCCGGCCCTGCTGCGTCAACCCAGCTGGGGGCTGTGGCGCGGCATCATCGTCGGCTCGTTTTCGGTGGCCATCCTCGGCCTGATCCAGTCGGCCACCATCGCTCGCTCCATCGCCACCCGCTCCGGACAACGGCTCGACTTTAACCGCGAATTCATCGCCCAGGGCGTGGCCAATACCGTCGGTAGCTTCTTCCAGTGCTTCCCGAGCGCCGGCTCCTTCAACCGCAGCGCCGTCTGCTTCCAAGCCCATGGCCGCACCCGCCTGGCGCCGCTCTTGTCCGGAGTCATCGCCGCCCTCTTCCTGCTCTGGCTTGGCCCGCTGACCAATTACGTGCCGCGTCCAGCCTTCGCCGGCTTACTGATGGCTACGGCCTGGTTCATGGTGGACCGTTCCCGCCTGGGCATGATCTGGCGAACCAGCCAGCATTCGCGCTGGGTGCTGCTGGGCACGCTGGCGGCCACCCTGCTCCTGTCGCTGGAATACGCCATCTTCATCGGCGTATTCCTATCGGTGGCTGGCCTGCTGCAGGTCACCGGCAAGCCGTACATCACCCAATTGACGCAACGCCCGGACGGGGCCTTCGAGGAAGTCCCCTTCAAGCAGGCCGGGCGGTCGCCGATCAGCCTGATCAACCTGGAAGGCTATTTCTATTTTGCCTCGGTCGACGACCTGGACTACGAGCTGTTGCAATGCCTGACGCCGGAAACCAGAGTCGTGGTGCTGCGTATGAAACGCTTGCGTGCCTTCGGCTCCAGTACCATGACTATGCTGGATCATCTTCACGACCTGCTGAGCGCCCAGGGCATCCACCTGGTGGCCTGTGGCGTCAACAAGGACGTGGGCAAGAGCCTGACCGATTCGGGTATCCGCGCCAAGCTGGGCGAACAGAATATCTTCCAGGCCGACAATCGCCTGTTCCTGTCCACCGAACTGGCCCTGGCCCGAGCCCAGGCTCTGGTTCTGGCCAAGGACGGTCAGCCTGCCACCAAGCGAACACCGAGCGGCCCCACTACCGCCGCCGCCCTCAAAACCACAACCTTCCTGCGCTTCGGCATGGATCACCAATTGCGCGAGGCCTTGTGGCTGTTCAACGCCTGGCTGGATTCCGGCCGTGCCGGCAGCCGCCCAACCGTCTTCCTTCAAAACCAAGCCGGTAAAATGGCCGGCGCCATTGGCTTGCGCCGTATTTTGGGCCGCTTGGCCGACATCGAAGCGGTACGGAAACATCCGGAGGCTAGCAACGAACAATTGGCCGCCTGGATCCGGTCCGATTACATCCATCCAATCACCGCCATGGCCAGTGCCGAAACCATCGCGGTGAACGATTCGGCCGATCTACCAGCCATCATGCTGGCGGCGCTCCGCAATCCCGAGACTTGCGTTCCAGTCTTGGACGACGAAGGCCGCATGTCTGGCGTCATTCAGCCGGAAGTCCTGCTCGGCGCTTTGGCCAAGGCAATCAATCGTCTAGATGCCGACAAGCCGGTGAAGAGCCGCTCATGAAACGACAAGCGCCTAGCCCGGCCACCGCCAGCTCACTGATGCAGAACGACCTACCGCACTTACCGGCTGGCAGTAACATCAGGACAGCCTTCGAGCGCTTGTTGGAACAACCTGGCGGCTTGTCACTACTCGTCCTGGCCGAGGACGGCCAAGCCCGCGGCTACTTATCGGCCGAAGGACTGCTGCGCTTCCTGTTTGACGGTGAAACAGCCAGCCTTGAGCAAGGCCAACTGCCACCCACCATCCTTGCACGACTGAACCTGCCGCTGGACCGCATACCGTTGGAAAGGGCCGTGTTCTTGAGTCCCGACGATAATCTGGCCACCATGTTACGCCGCTTTTCCGAGACCGAGGCCAGTTGGTTGGCAGTCAGCGATGGCCAGCGCCTGATCGGCCAAGTCAGCCTTCAAGATCTATACCTAGCCACTGCCACCCTAACATTGTCCGGCGATTCCAATCCCTCTCCCTTCGGGGAGTAAGGCCTGAAAGTGTCATTTGACCAAGCGCATCGGCTCAGGATCTTACATTCATGACAAAATTAGCCAATATGCGCTTGCGCTTGACCGTGATGCAGCGTACTATAAAATCATGGGACAAAAAATTCTGGTGGTTGATGACATCGCCTTGAATATCGAGATTGTCCTCAATATCCTGGGCGAATCGGGTTGCGAATTGCTCACCGCCAACAGCGGCAGCAGCGCTCTCGAATTGATCCAAAACAGCCAACCCGACCTGATTCTGCTCGACATCATGATGCCAGACATCGACGGATTCTCCGTATTGAGCCGCATCAAGCAGCATCCGAGCACCAAAGACATCCCGGTTATTTTCCTGACCTCAATCGACGAAATGCAAAGTCTAATCGAAGGCTTCAAGCTAGGCGCCGTCGACTATATCAAGAAGCCGTTCAATCCCTACGAACTCCAGGCCAGAGTCAAGGCCCATCTCGAGCTCAAACAGGCTAGGACAGCCCTGGAACAGAAGAACCGCGAGTTACAGGAAGCCCTCAATGCCATCAAGACATTGGAAGGCCTGATCCCGATCTGTGCCGGCTGCAAGAAAATCCGCGACGATGATGGTTACTGGCATTCGGTCGAGGAATACATTTCCGATCACAGTACTGCCAATTTTACCCATAGCCTGTGCAAGGAATGCATCAAGAAACTCTACCCCGATTATGCCGAAGAAATCCTCGGCAGCAACCCGGAGTCATAAAAACCAACCCTTCAGTAAGCTCCCGCCGCCACGGCCGTAGCCAAGCGCTCCATAAACCCAGGCCAATCCGCCTCCAACGCATTCAAGCTAACCACGCTGCCCCCGATGGCTTGTGCAATGATCTCGGCACTACGGGGCGGAAATTCAGGCTGGGCGAAAATAACCTTGACGCCTTCCTGTCTAGCCAAACCGATCAGATCCTCCAGGCGGCGCGGTGAAGGTTCCTTGCCATCCAATTCGATCGATAACTGATTGATGCCATACGTGGCGGTAAAATATCCGAAGGTCGGGTGGAAAGTCAGGATACTTTTGCCGCCCAACGGCGCCAGCAACACGGCAAAGCGACGATCCATCGCGGCAACCTCGGCGTCCAGGCGCTCGTGATTCTGCCGGTAAACTGCTTCCCCGGCCGGGTCGGCCGCGATCAATCCGTCGCGCATGGCAATCAGTTGACAGCGCACCTGTTGGGGGCCCAGCCAAACATGCGGATCAAGCTCTCCCGCCTCGTCATCGTCCTCATGAGCCTCATCGCCTTCGTGATAATGACCCGCCAAAGGCAGCAGTTCGATACCGGCA
Source organism: Spirochaetes bacterium GWB1_60_80 (assembly GCA_001829185.1). Taxonomy (GTDB): domain Bacteria; phylum Spirochaetota; class Spirochaetia; order Treponematales; family UBA12059; genus UBA12059. Next base: position 101,696 of record MIAR01000032.1, on the reverse strand, counting down.
ATAGTGTCGACGACCCGCAACTCCGGATTAGCCTGTCCCACCTTACTGACCAGGGTAGCCTCGAAGGGCATGCCGATGGTGAAGAAAACCGCTGCCGCCGACAGCCGGGCAATCTGGCGTGGACTGGGGTCGAAGCTGTGCGGATCACGTCCCGGCTCCACCAGAACCTCCACTATCGCCCGCTCGCCGGCCAGTCGTTCCGCGAAGTAGCGCTGCGGCAGGACGCTGACAAATACCTGGATCGGCCGACCAGACGGTGCTCCAACCTGATCGGCCGAAGCGGGCGACCGAGGACAAGCCGCCATGACCAGTGCAAGTAACAGCCAGGTTAGTATGGTAATAGTTGGACGGCAATGCGATAGGAACGACGTTCTGACACCAGTATTGGAAGTTGACAGCATACTGAGGTTCTCCTGCGTTCAAGGAATCAGTTTCGGTATTACCTTGTATTACTAGAGCGTACTATCGTGGATAGCCGCTGGCCTGTCAAGCCGGACCCTCACTTGCGCGGGCTGGCCAATCACTTGCATATGGCCTACAAATGCCGTAGCATGCCGGCATGGGTTACAAGGAATACGAACTGACGCTTCCGGTCGGGACCGACGAGGCAGAACTGCGCCGCCTGCTAGCCAACAAGTCGGGGTTAACGGATTTCAGTTACCGAATACTGCACAAGAGCCTCGATGCCCGTCACAAACGGCGCATCGTCTGGCGCTACCGCCTGGGCATCAGCTCGCCAGGCCTACCGACCGGGTCAAGCCCGCTTCCCGTCACAATAGAACACCCCAGTAGCTCCGGCCGATTCCATGTCGTGGTGGTCGGCACCGGCCCGGCCGGCCTGTTCGCTGCCCTTTATCTGCTACGCTGCGGTGTGCGGGTTACTCTCCTGGAACGGGGCGACCAGGTGGAGCGGCGCCGGGCGGCCATTGCGGCCTTCGAACAGGGCGGCAGCTTTGATGCCGTCAACAACTACGCCTACGGTGAAGGCGGCGCGGGCACCTTTTCCGACGGCAAGCTCAGCTCCCGCACCAAGGGGATCAGCGCCGAACGCGACTACATCTTCGCCGATTTCATCAAGGCTGGCGCGCCGGCCGAAATCGCCTACCTGACCCACCCCCATCTCGGCAGCGACCGCTTGTTCGACATGACCGGCCGGCTACGCGCCCAGCTGCTCGAGCTTGGCGCCACCATCCGCTACTCTACGGCCGCCACCGACCTCCAGCCACAGGGCGACCGCCTTCAATCAGTCGATACAACGCAGGGCCGGCTGGAGGCCGACGCCTTCCTGTTCGCGAATGGCCATTCAGCCTTCGACACCAGCCGCATGCTGCTCGCTCGCGGCGTACCCTTCCGCGCCAAGAATTTCGCGCTCGGCTTCCGGGCCGAGCACCGCCAGGAAATCATCAACCAAGCCCAGTGGGGTTGCCCGCGCCTACCTGGCGTCAAGGCGGCCGAATACCGCCTGGCCTGCCAGGCCGAAGGCAGCGGCGTCTATTCCTTTTGCATGTGCCCGGGCGGCACGGTCGTCCCGGCCATGGCCAGCGCCGACTGCGCGGTGGTCAACGGTAAAAGCGACTACGCCCGCGACGGCCGCTGGGCCAACGCGGCGGTGGTGGCCGGGCTCAACCTGGAAACGCTGCTCGGCCGGCCGGTATCGGCCGCGGCGGCCCTCGACTGGCTGGAGGCGCTCGAGCAGCGTTACAAGGCGGCTGCCGGCGACTTCCGGGCGCCGGCCATGACCATCGCCGATTTCCTGAGCGGTAGCTCCGGTCAGCCAATGCCTGAGTCGAGTTACCCGCTGGGGCTGTGGCCAACCGACCTAGCCGAATTGCTGCCAACCGGCTTGGTGCCAGCCTTGCGCGCCGGCCTGGCGGAATTCTGCCGCACCCTGCGCGGTTACGAAGACGGCATTATTCTGGGTCTGGAAAGCAAGACCAGCGCGCCGATCCAAGCCGTCCGCCACCCGGACAGCCTGCACTGCGGCTACGAAAACCTGTATCTGGCCGGCGAGGGTAGCGGCTGGTCCGGTGGCATCGTCAGCTCGGCCGCCGACGGCCTAAAAGTGGCGCAATCGCTGCTCCGACGCCTCGGCGGCTAAGCAGCCGTTCAGCTACGCTGCTTCATAACAAAGCGACCGAGGCTCAGAACAAGGCGGCGAACATCACTGCGGCGGCGGTGGCCACACTGAGCGACTCGGCACGACCCGCGCCCGGTATGGTGGCAATGGCATCGGCCAAAGCCAAAATTTCCGGCGACGGGCCGCGCGCCTCGTTGGAAAAAACGATGGCCGCAGTAGCTCCCGTCTTAAAAGCGCGGTAATCTTCACCGTCCAGGTCAGCCACCACAATACGGTAGCGTTCCTTCAAAGCCGTCAGACTGGCCACCAGATCGTCGCTCAGGACAAAGCGCGTCCGGAAGATCGACCCCATGCTGGAGCGCACCGCCTTGCCGTTGAACGGGTCGACGCAAGTTTCGCCAACCACTATTTCCGAGAAGCCAAACCAATCGGCGCTGCGCACGATATTGCCCAGGTTGCGCGGATCGGCCACGTCAAATAGCACCGGTACAAAACGCGCCGTCAGGCTGGAGCAGAGCAAGCCGGACCACTCGAATACGCCGATCAAGCCCTGAGGCTGCTCGGTATCGGCCAGGCGATTGAATTCACGCTCGCCCAGGACAAGGGTATTAGCGGCCGACAGCAGGGCGTCGGTTTCTTCATGCTGGCCGAAGAAGCCTTCCCGGACGTAGACGGCGCGGCAAGGGCAGCCAGCCTCCAGCCCCTCAGCCACGACCTTGCGGCCTTCCGCCAAGAACAGGCCGCTCTCCTGGCGCGCCTTGCGCTGTTTGAGGGAGAGCGCGCGGTTGAAATCAGTAGTCGAATTGGTGAACATACAGTCATTGTACCATGAAACAGACTCCGAGGCTGCCTGCTTCCCGGTATTAGAGGCCGCCGCGGCGCTTGAAACTTCATCCGGTTCTATCTAAACTTCCGCCACGAGGTTTACCCAGCATGAAAATGTCCCGGATGTATCTGCCCACGCTCAGGGAAGTTCCCGCCGAAGCTGTCATTGTCAGCCACCGCCTGTTGCTGCGCGCCGGCATGATCCGCAAACTGTCTAACGGCCTGTTCACCTACCTGCCGCTGGGACTGCGCGCCTTCCGCAAGGTTGAGAACATCATCCGCGAGGAAATGAACGCCATCGGCTGCCTGGAATTCAAGCCGTCGGTGGTGGTGCCCGGCGACATCTGGCGCGAATCCGGCCGCTGGGAAACCATGGGCGAAGGCATGCTGCGCGTCACCAACCGCGTCGCCCAGGAACTGGTGGTCAGCCCGACGGCCGAAGAAGCCTTCACCGCCGTGCTGCGCTCCGAACTGGCCTCCTACAAGCAATATCCGCTGGCTGTCTACCAGATCAACAGCAAATACCGCGACGAGATCCGCCCCCGCTATGGCCTGATGCGGTCCCGCGAATTTACCATGAAGGATGCCTACTCCTACCACACCAACGAGGCCAGCCTCGACGCCAGCTACCAGGCTTTCGGCCAGGCCTACCGGCGTATCTTCCGCCGCAACGGTCTTTCCGTCATCCCGGTGCGGGCCGACTCGGGAGCCATGGGCGGCAGCGGTTCGGAAGAATTCATGGTTGAATCAGCGGTTGGCGACAACAACCTCATCCTTTGCCCGGACTGCGGTTACGCCGCCAACGACGAGAAGGCGGCTTGCGCGCCCGATCTACAAACCAACAATCCAACAACTTTACCGACCAGCCAGCCGCTCACGGCCATCGCCACGCCGGAGGTCCGAACCATCGACCAGTTGACGGCCTTCCTCAATACCGTACCGCAGGCCTTCATCAAGACGCTGATCTACCGCGCCGTCAACTGCGAGCTGGATCTAAGCGCCGCGTCAAATGTCGGCAGCCTGAAGCGCGTCACGCCGGCCAACGCCCCAACCTGGTATCCGGAAGCCTTCTTCGCCGTCTGTGTACGCGGCGACCTGGACGTCAACGAAGTAAAGCTGGCCGCCGTCCTCAAGGCCAGCGAAGTGGCCCTGGCCGCCGACCTTGATGTCGAACGCCTGACCGGCGCCCCAGTCGGTTTCGCCGGGCCGGTCGGCCTGACAGGCCTGCCAGTGCTGGCCGACCCGTCGGTCATGGCCCTGCACGACGCGGTCACCGGCGCCCTGCAGGCCGACCTGCACTTCACCCACGTCGAGCCGGGTCGCGACTTCAGTCCCTGGCTGGTGGCCGACGTCCGCACCGTCAAGGCTGGCGACCGTTGCGTCAACTGTGGCGCCGCCTATTACGGCAAGAAGGGCAACGAACTGGGGCATATCTTCAAACTCGGCAACAAGTATACCAAGAGCATGGGCATGAGTTACCTCGACGAGAATGGCAAGCAGCAAGTCCCCATCATGGGTTGTTATGGCATCGGCGTCGACCGCACCCTGGCCTCGATCATCGAGGAACACCATGACGCCGACGGCATCGTCTGGCCGATGAGCGTCGCTCCCTTCCAGGTGGCCATCGTCCCCATCAAATACGAGGGAGTCATGCGTCAGGCCGCCGACCGTTTGTACGGGCAACTGGCCGCCGCTGGCATCGAGGTCCTGCTCGACGACCGGGAAGAGCGTCCTGGCGTCAAATTCAAGGACATGGACCTAATTGGCATCCCGGTGCGGATAGTAGTGGGCGACAAGAATCTACCGAACGTGGAAGTCAAGCTACGCTCCGGCGGCGAGCTCCGCCTCATTCCGCTGGAAACCGCCGCCACCGAGGTGCACGCCCTGGTCTGGGCGGCCCTCGAGGCGCTTATGTCCGGCGACCCTGCCTGAGCCGGCCGATCACCTGCTTGCCGGCCAGCAAGGAAAGGTAGCTGGCCGAGGCCAACAGAATGATGACAGCGCCGGATGGTACGTCCCAGGCATAGCTCAGGGCCAGCCCGCCTGAGGTAAAGACCATACAAGTCAACGCCGCCACCGGCATCATGAACTTGAGTTGCCTCGTCATCAGGCCAGCCACCGCCGCTGGTATGGTCAGCAGGGCAATCACCATCACGATACCGACCAGCGTAGTCATCAGCACCACCGTGACGGCCGTCAGGATGATCAGCAGACCCTGGTAAAAACCGGTTTTCAAACCACGCACCTTGGCAAACGGCTCGTCAAACGATACCGCCACAAAATGATTATAAAACAATACGGTGACAACCAGGACCACCAGATCGAGTAAGACGATCAACACCAGATCAGCTTTTCCAATAATCAAGATATTGCCGAATAGGTAGCTCATCGGATCAACGTAGCCGGGCGTCTTGGCCAGGAACAACAGGCCAGTCGCCATGCCCACGGCCCAGATTATGCCAATGATGGTATCTTCGCGCTGTTTGAAACGCAAATTGACGAACGAGATAATGCCTCCAGCCAGCAACGCGCTAACGATGGCCCCGCCGATCGGCGTCACCCAAGCCCAGCCGAAATGGTACTGCAGGTATAAGGCACCGCCGATACCGCCCAAGGCAGCATGGCTAATGGCACCCGCGATATACGAGATTCGCTTGACCACCACCAGGGAGCCGACAATGCCAAAGGCGGCGCTAGCTAACAGGCCGGCCAGGAAGGCATAGCGAATGAAGGGCATGGTGTTGCTGAACAAAATGGCAATAAAATCACTCATGGCGGCAACTCCCCTGCTGGTCGACATGGCTGTGCGTCTCCAGATGCACGTCATGCCGGACAGCACGCACCGCCGTGCCGTACAGACTGTCCGCCGCCGTTCCAGTGTCCATGCCGCGAGCGGGATGCTCGGCCAAGCTGCGGTTGATGCAAAAAATGCGCGACGTGAAATTGGCCACGAAAGCCGTGTCATGAGTCACCAGCAAGATGGTCAGCTGCTGGTTTAAGCGCCGCAGCAGTTCGTTCAGGTGCTCGCCGATGCTGGCGTCGACATTGGCCGTCGGCTCGTCGAGCAGCAAAATTTCCGGCTGTCCGACCAAGGCTCGGGCTATCAGCACCCGTTGGCGCTGCCCACCAGACAGCTCTGAAAACGGACGCCTAGCCAGTTCGCACAAGCCAACCGTCGCCAGGGCCTGGTCGACGGCCCCATGGTCAGCCTTGCTATAGAAACCAAAGGGTCGGCTCAGGCGCCCCATCAACACGACATCGTACACGGTGATCGGAAAATGCGGATCGAACAAGCTGAATTGCGGCACATAGCCCATGATGCGCTGCATGGCCACCGGTTTCTTGCCTTTAATAAGCAGCTGCCCGCGGCTGGGCTGGAGCAAGCCCAGTGCCAGAAGCAGTAGTGTCGTCTTGCCGCCGCCATTCGGCCCGATGATCGTCACCATTTGCCCCTGCTCGATACTGAAGGTGATATCTTCGAGTACCATCAGGTCGCCGTATGAAAAATGCAGCCCCTGCGCCTCAATCAAGCCCATGGCTATGCTCCCCTCCACCCTGGCAGGATGGCGTGCTGACGCAGTTGATGTACAGTTCGTTGCATTCATCACAACGCTTAATGGAGTGGTTTTTTTGGAACTTGTCCCAATGTTTTTTTTGGCTAGCGGACAAGATACCGGTACCCTGGCAGAGTGGGCAGACGCTGTCGAGAGCGTGCAGCAGGGCGTGTCGAATGAATTCTGAACGGTTTGGTATGTGCTTGATCAAATCCATCAAGGCCTCATCGACCTTGAAGGTCACGACTTCCGGCTTTTTCATGAACCACCCCTTGAACCTGTCAGTATTACCAAGTATTACCAAGCAATACACAAAATAAGCTTCCAGGAGTAGCTTGTCAAGCGCGTCGCTGTTCAAGCCCTTGGCTGATCAGCGACAGCCTTTTCACTCGAATTTATTGTGAAGTCAAACCCGTTTACGGCGTGACAGCCGGAGGTAAATTGGTGAAGTCTACGGGAATGGTCACCACCCGTTTACCTAACTCAATGTTAATCATGAACAAAGCCTGCTTGTTATCGCCCAGCAACTCCAAATTCTGCAGGATCTCGGTGGCATTCTTTTCTTCCTCAACCTGCTCATTGATGTACCAGCGCACCAGGTTTTCGGTGGCATAGTCCTTCTCGGCTATCGCCAACTCCAGCAACTCGCGGATGGAGCCAGTCACGAATTTCTCGTGTTCCAAAACATGCTCGAAGGTTTTCTTCACCTCGGCGGTGGTGATTTCGGGAGCGTCGATCTTGGCTACTACCGGCGAGGCGCTCTGGTCGATCAGGTAGTTGAAAAATTTCATGGCATGGAACATTTCTTCGTGATACTGAACCATCAGCCAATTGGCGATGCCCAGGTAGCCGGTCTCGGATTGCCGGGCCGACATAGCCATGTACAGATTAGCCGAGTACATTTCACGATTGATCTGAAGGTTGATGCGATCAACGATTTTCTTGGATAACATCTTTCTCTCCTTTGCGACAGTCCAAAGATCGGGTAGCTCGATGTATCATCCGCACCCGGCTTAAACAATAATACGCAGCCAAAAATCAAAAAGCAAGCTTGATATAATATTTTCTATATATTTGAGCGGCGCTGGAATCTTTCATTTTTGGCGCGCTGGACGGATTTTTTTTCATTTTTGGCGCTGGACGGATTTTGCTTGCCTTTTTTGATGTTTGAATCGATAATGACTGGCTTAAAGGCTAATCCGTTCAGTAGGATGTACATGCAAACACTATGGATCTTGTTTTCCGCCCTGTCGGTTTATGGCATCGGCATCACGGTTGTCGATATGTTCGGTGTGTTCGAACATGCCGCCCATGACCAGGACGCCGCCGACGGGGACGACGCCGGTGATGGCCATTCTGGCCATGACGAGGCTGAGGGCGACGCTACCATCGCCGAGGTCACGGCGGCCGATAACTCCAGTGATGACGCCGAGGCTGGGAACGACAGCCCCGAGGACGACGAAGCTGGTCATGATGGCGGGCTGCATCCTGACGGCCATGATAGCGGGCACAGTCTGCTCGTCTACGAGCAACAGCTACCAGCCACCTCAGTCCGCCTCTGGCAACCACCAGCAGAACGCGGCACCCGCCTGGTCGCCAAGAGCGTGGCTCTGCTGCGTACTTCGGTCTATTTTGCGCTCGGCGCCGGTCCTACCGGTCTATTCAGCCTCTTGACCGGTCAAGGCGCGCTGTCCACCATGCTGTGGAGCGGAGGCGCCGGCCTGTTCATCGCCATCATCTCGCGCTTGGTGCGCAAGGCCTTGCGCAAGGATCTGGATTCATCCATAAAACCGGAAGAATATCTCATGGATATGGCCATCGTAAGCGTCCCAGTCATGCCTGGACAGATCGGAAAAGCCCTAGTGCGAAGCTATGATCGGGAGATAGAACTGTATATCCGAGCCAAGAACGCGGCCAGCCTTTTGCCAAAGGGAACCAGCGTCCGAATCGTCGAATTTGATGATGAAGTCTACTTTGTTGAACCGGAATAAGCGACACCGACCACAGTGCTCTGTACCTGCCCAAAATGCCACAATTTTGATATGTTGCGATATTACTGATCTGCAAGGAGGTTCTTGAATGAATGATTTCCTCGGTGTCTTTTCTGTCTTCATCTTCGGCGGATTGGGGATTGCGGCCTACTTGGTGCTCGTTGGCCTCTTGAAGGCGACAATCCGCGTCGCATCGCCAGACAAGATTCTGGTGGTTACCGGCCGCAAGACCAAGCACGCCGGCCGGGCCTTCGGCTTTTCGGTGGAGCGCGGCCGCACCATGGTCATTCCGTACTTCCAGTCGATGGGCAGCCTCGACCTGGGCGTATTCCCGATCGCCGTACGCGTCGAAGGCGTCAATAGCGCCAACGGCATCACGGTCGGCGCTGATGCCACGGCCTGCGTCTGCATCGACGACAGCGACGAAGCCATGCTATACAGCGCCGTCGAGCGCCTGATGGGAAAGGGCAAGGAACAAATCCACGCCCAGGTCCAGCAAACCTTGATTGGCAACTTCCGCGGCGCGCTCAACAAAGCCACGCCGCTACAAGCCATTGGCATGGAAGACGTCGGCGACAACAACAACGACACCACCACCGACATGGGCGAGCGCGCTCAGTTCCGGGCTGAATTGCTGACCGACATCAATTCGGATTTGCGTTCTTTCGGCATGAAGGTCGTATCGGTTTCCTTGCAGAAAATCTGGGATACCTCGAACTACATCGCCAACCTGGCCCAGAAAACCCTGGCCGAAAAACGGCAACAGGTCGAGATTGAGGAATCCAGGCTTTATGCCATCGCCGAGCAGGCCGAGAGCGATGCCAAGCGCCGCATGGAAGTGGCCAAGGCCCAAGCCGACGAACAGATCATCGCCGCTCGCCAGGAGTTGGAGCTGTACCGTCGCGAATCGGCCGGCCTTATCGAGGAAGCCAAGCTGCAGGCCGAACAATCCATCGCCGAGGCTCGCAACGCCGGCGAATCCTCGGTTCAACAACAGCTGATCGAGCTCCAGAAGTTGAAGAACGCTTCAGGCGTTACCCTTGAAGCCCAAGCTAATGAAGAATCGGCCCGCATCATTGCCGAGGGCGAAAAGGAATCTATCACCATCCTGGAAGGCGCCCGCAACGAAATACTGAAAACCAAGGCTGGCCTGTTGGCCAAGTTCGGCAACGACGCGGCCAGCGTCCTTTTCCTGCAGCAGAAACTGCCCCAACTCTACCAAGCCTACGCCGAAGCCACCGCCCACGGCAGTGTCGACAACCTGGTCGTCATGAACGACCAGGAGGGCTTCTCCGGCGCCGTCAACCGTGGACCGCGCGCCTTTGCCGATTTCCTGCACACTTTTGCCGATACCTTCGGCATCGACGTGCGCGAGCTGGCCATGCCGACCGAGAACAAGGAGACCGCCCGATGAATCCGACCTTTTACTTCGTAATTGCCCTCGGCGGCCTAGTTGCCTTAACCGTAATAATTCAGCTGCTTACCAATATGAAAATCGTCGGCGGCAACGAACTGGGCGTCGTTTCCGGTTCCGGCGGCACGAAAGGTTTCCGCACGCTATCCGGCGGGCGGGCCTTCATCATCCCCTTGCTGCAAAAATTTAGCAAGTTCGACCTGACGCCTATCACCATTGAGGTAGTGGTAGACTCGGCCATCGCCGCCGGCATCGTTCCGCTCAACGTCAAGGCCACCGTTTCCTTCGCCATCGCTGCCAATGAAACCGGCCGCAACCACGCTGTCCGGCGCATCTTGAGCCTGGCCGCCGACCGCGACGACCTGCGCCGGGTGGCCAACGACATTATTGAAGGCCATTTGCGCGACTCGATCGCCAGCATGACCCCCGAACAGGTCATGAAGGATAAGGACACTCTGGTCGCTAAGATGATCAACGTCTGCAAGCACGACCTGGAAAACATCGGCCTTGAAATCACCACCATGAACATCGCCGACGTGGATGACCACAGACTGCCCGGCGTCGAGGAACCAGATCTGTACATGGCGCTGCTGAAGCGCGTCCAGTCCGCCAATGCCGAGACCAAGGCTCGGCAAGCCCAAGCCGAAGCCAAGGCGGCCAGCGCCGAGCAGGCCGAAGCCAGGCGCGCCGAGACCGAAGTAAAGAATTTGAAGAACGAGCTGGAACGACTCAGGGCCGATGTCCGCGTCAAGCTGGCCCAGGAACGGCAAGAGCAGAAAGTCGGCGTCGAGCAAGAAGCCGCCAATGCCCGCGCCCGCGTCTCGGGCATCAAAGGCGAGGTGGCCGCGGAAACCCAGAATATCGAAATGGTTCGCAATCGCTACAAGGCGGAGGTCATCACGCCAGCGCAAGCCGAACGTGAACGACTCATCTTGCTGGCCAAGACCATCATGGTCGAAAAGCAAACCAGCGCCCGAGCCGAACTTGACCAGTTGGCGGTCACGTTGAGCACCATGAAAGAAGCCGGTAAAGAGGCTCGCCGCGCCTGGATTCTGGACAACTTCGAGAAACTGTTCCAACCCTTTGCCGCCACTCTGACCGGGTACCCGGCTACACACGTTTCAGTCGTCACGGGTGCCGGGGGCGATCATGGACCGCTGACCGCCATCCATCCGAGCGCCATCGCCGCATCCCGCAATGACTTGGTCGCAGCCGCGTTGGAAAGCATGACTACTCCAAAAAAGCTTCCCGTCAGTAACGCTGGCAAAGGTGACAAGTAGTCGGCTAGCCACATTTCACCCGGCGCGCTATGAAAAAAGACCGCTCCCAAATATGGGGCGGTCTTTTCTTTATTCAGGCGCTAAGGCTCTTACCCAGCTAGTCATTGCTTATGACTCATTACCTTAACTAAACGCCAGTTTCACAAATGTTCTACCAGTTCCCAACTGGAAACAGTCTGGTGGCTGGCTACCTTGTCATTCGACCAGGTATCGACCAAGCCTTGCCGGATGACATCGACCTCGCGGACGCAATAGCCCTGTTTGCGCAAAGTGGTCAGCGCCAGTGCCGACTTGTCGACAATGATATGAATACCGCTTAAATCGGCCTCCACACTGACAAAAAAACTGCGGATATCAATGTCATGGCGACAAAGAAGCTCAGTCATCTCGAACGGCTTGCCTTTAGCATTCTCGAGAACGACGCTGATATGCTTGATTTTCATGCAGTCTCCTTCCCCGGACAGAACCAGTAGCCCGGGCCATCTCCAGCAGGTCTGCTATGTTGAAAGAGCCGCGCTCGGCTTTTTCAACAGCCTGTTAGGTTACTGCCTAATAGTACAAGGAAAAGTTTATCGTTTCAATAGTAAAAATGACAAAACTCAAATAATTGTCTAACTCAATAAAAAGACTTGCAATTAATAGAACCTTGAGTAAAAATCAGGCTATGACAGAAACCAGCCAGCGTCTGATTGCAGCCATCAAAGCCATAGCCACCGGGTCAATCAATAGTTACGGACGCATCGCGGCCGCTATCGGGTTGCCCAATGGTGCCAGGCAAGTCGCCCGCTTGCTTCACAGCTGTTCGACAGAGCAAGGATTGCCCTGGTGGCGTGTCGTGAAGGCTGATGGGTGCATCGCGTTGCCACCGGGAGGCGGCCTGGAAATCCAGCGCGGACTGTTGGAACAGGAAGGCTGGACCGTCTCACCGACCGGTCGGGTCAGCAAGCCTGGTCATTGATTTTAGAAACCAGCCGGCAAGTCCAACTCTGCCAGTCCGTGAAAACGCCGAAAGCGGTCAAAGCAATCGATTAAGACCGCTCGTTCCTCATCCTTGGGCGACAAGCCGTTTTCCGGCCAATAATGCATCACGCGCAGACGTCCTTGCTTGCGGTCTGCCATGATTTCGGCCCGACCAATAAACCCAGCGCTCTGGAAAACTGGCAGAGTGTATTGGCTGTAGCGTCGCCTTTCAGCCGGGGTGTAGATTTCCCAGGTATAGTCAAAATCAAACAAGGCTTTCAGAAGCTTCCGGTCCCACAGGAAGCCATCCAGCGGCGCCAACAATTCCACCCGCGGCTGCCAGCCTCGCTCGACAAGACTAGCCTCCAGCAAGGGAACATCTTCGGTTAGGCAGTACAACGCAGCCTTCAACCCATCAACCATGAGCGGCATGATGGCCGCATCAGCCAGCAATTTAGTAAAAACCGCTTCACGCTGACTCGCCTTCAGCCCATCGATAAACAACCAGGCATCGGAGGCGCGATTCCAAAGCAATCCAACCGCGCCAATCCGCCGTCGAACCCGCCAAGCCAGGAAATCCAGCTCCTCGACATGAGGATCAGCTGCCTCAAGTACAGCCTTCGGCAAGCAATCGCCTGCCAAAGCATAGTACTTAACCGTGTTCTTCTTGTGATGCACTACCGCCTCGCCTCGAAAATAAAGTGTCTCCAGGGTGGCCCTCGCCAGGCGAGTCGTGCTCCAATACCAGTCTACCTTATCATGTAACTCGATATCTTTTGAGCAGAGCGGCCCTCGTTCGCAGAGCAAGTGCCTGACTGATTCCAGCACCGGCTCGACGCTCTCGTGGCCACGCAGGGCGAGGCGATAGCGTTGCCTGATGCGTTCAAAAAACGGCCAATCTTCTACCGCCCAGATGGCCAAATTCTTATCGAAGTAATCCACTAAGCGCCGTTCTTTGTACAGTAAACTGGACAAGTGCGCCTTGTCGAATCCAGCAACCCTGGACTGCAGTACTATCTCAGCATTCTTGCCGCACACATCAACAGGATCGAACTGGATACAGCCAGCTTGCTTGACATACTCCAGGACGCCAGTCTTTCCCGAAAAGCGTGGTTTGCCTAGCAAGCCCTGCTTGCGCGCTAAAAACCGGCGAGCTTGCTCAAGTGTCAATTTCAAAATCGCCATACCAAGACTATAAGTGGTATGTACCAATAAATACAACTGCTGGAGCGATAAGCAACGCTGAAGCCTGCAATATGGTTAGGGTTTTTAATTACAGCTGCTTGCCTTAATATGCAAAAAACCATATATTTGTGTCGATGTTTTTAGGGAGGTTCCATGTCACGAATCGTCAAGATCACGTTGGCTCGACTGCTCTTGGCAGGAAGTCTTCTGAGCTTGGTGCTCGGCTGCGCGCCAAAGTACGATGCTATAGATCAAACTGTCGACCAGGCCAGCCAAGGCACAACCCCGAGCCAAACCGTCGCCGTCAATGCCAATCCAGCACCTCGCTGGGTGCAACTCTTGGAAGCCGCCGGCTTCTCGGTTTTTAATCCGCCGCGCCCCCTGCCCGCCTTCAGCGTAACCAACCTGGATGGCATACCGACCACCATCGACAGCGTAGCAGGCAAGCTAGTTTTGCTCAATTTTTGGGCCACCTGGTGCCCACCTTGCCGTGCCGAAATGCCGTCCATCCAAAACCTGCAGGATGAACTATCCGCCGAGCCATTCACCGTCTTCGCCATCAGCGTTGGCGAAAGCGCGACTACCGTCCACCAGTTTCTGGCCGAATTCCCCTATACCTTTCCCATGTATCTGGATACACCCAATGATGTCGGCTCGGTTTTTGCCAGTCGCGGCATTCCTACCACCTATATCCTCGATAAACAAGGCCGCGCTCTAGGTGGCTTCATCGGTTCCCAGATGTACGATACGCCAGCCTTCCTACAAATGATGCGCGAGCTGATCGACATCCTACCATGACAGCTTTCGGAGCCGTCAGCTTTCCAGCTGCTTTCGTGGCCGGTTTATTGTCTTTCCTGTCGCCGTGCATACTGCCCATCATACCCGGATACTTGTCGTTCATCAGTGGCCGAACCTTGGAGGAACTAGGCAGCGGCCAGGAGCGGCGTACCGTACTTATGCGGACGCTGTTTTTCGTGGCTGGATTCTCGCTGGTCTTCAGCCTGCTCGGCCTGATATTCGCCGGTGGCAGCATGTTCCTGACTGGGCAAGCCAGTCGCATCATCAGCATCGCGGCCGGTAGCATAATCATGGTATTTGGTTTCAACATCTTGTTCAATTTCATCGGTTTCCTGAATATCGAACTACGCAGTCATGCCCAGAGTAAACCGGTCAACGCCGCTGACGCCTTCGTGGTCGGCATGGCCTTTGGCGCCGGCTGGACCCCTTGCATCGGGCCAATGCTGGCCTCTATTCTGCTGCTCGCGGCGCAGGCCGGCAGCGCTGCCCAAGCCCTGCTCCTGTTGCTTACCTACTCGCTTGGATTGGGTTTACCCTTTGTCCTGGCCGGTTTGTTTTTCCCGCGCCTGGGCGGGATACTACGCTGGATGCGCGACTACCGACGGCCCATCAAGATCGCCTCCGGACTGCTGCTGATTGGTCTGGGGGCGCTGATGGTACTCGGCCGCCTGACGGCGCTGAACAGTAGCGCCTTGCGCCTGGGTTATGCGCTGCAGACTGCCTTGGCCGCCAACCCGACAGGCGTCAAGCTGGCAACAACACTGATCTGGCTCGGTTTACTAGCCGTCTCGGTCAGTATTCCTCTCTTTCGCAAGCGTCGCTTGTTTACTCCTGGCCGTAGTCTATGGCTGATTCTGCTGGCAGTAGCCCTAATCCTGGAAGTGACTGGTCTAGTTTCGGCCGCCCGTGTCGTGGTTGGCTGGTTAACATTTCAGGGTGGCTGAAACAGCCGCTTGGCACATCTTGCCAACGGTCCGACCAAGCCTGACCAGCTTTTTTAAACCGTGCCAACTCGGAATGAACTCTTAAAGAGATGCCGGCGCAACCGTTCCAACCACACCACAACCACAGCTAGAACCACTCGTGGTATCACCAACCAGAAAAGTGGCACGCCAATCGCCCACCATAACAAGCTGTCTTCCAGCAGGCTATGTGAAATAGCGGCATGGTGATTGAACAGATCGGCCTCCTGCGGACGCATCGCGCCACCCTTGACCTGATCCATGATTACGGCCGCGCCATAGGCATAACCGATGGTGTTAATAACGATCCACAAAAAACTGCTTTCCCTTGACAAGCCAAACAAGCGCATCAACGGCGCAAATAGCCGGGACAGAAAATAAGTAATCCGGAATTCCTCCAGCAGGCGTTGCAATATCATGATGGCAAAAACAAACACCACAATCTTCAGCACCAAGCCAGCGGTTGCTACCAGCCAACTGTACAAATATGGCCCAAAGGCGACTCGTCCACCCACCGTCACCGCACTGTAGTTGACGTCGATGGCATCCGGTAAAAGCAGGTTCAAGAGAAAGGCCGCCGCGATGGCCGTACCGATACGCAGGATGGCCATCTTCCAAACCGACGAGCCGATGGTTTTCATCACAGCCGTCTCCACCAGCATATTATGCGCTATGAGGCACATCACGGCCAGAATCGTCACTTCGCGACCACTAAACTCCAGTGTCTGCACGACGGCGATGGCGCTATAGTTGTTCAACAGAATTGACGTGACGATAACCAGAGCCGCCTCGCCGCGCAGGCCAAGCAAGGTCATCAAAGGATTTATCAAACCGGCCAGTAAGGCCAGGACACCGGTATAATTAAGCAGAGACACCGCCAGGCTCACCGGCACCGCAATCTTGAGCAGGAACAAACACGATTTCAACCCGGCTCGTAAGCCTTCGCGTAGTACCTTCCGTAAACGATACAACAGGCTCGGTGGGGCGGCGGCCGCTTTCTCCGTCGTCAAATTATCACCTTCAGGCCTTCCCTTGCCATGTGGATTTCCATGGCGGTTAACCTGGCAAGCTTGGCCTGATAGAACAACTCCAGTTCCTGCAACTCGGTGTCGGTACGATTAGGATCATGGTGAAAGAGGAGCAATTTCTTAACCCGGCTGCGATTGGCGGCATTAATGGCATATTCATACGACGAATGTCCCCAGCCACTTTTACCAGCGCGGTATTCTTTGGCGGAATATTGGGTATCATGAATCAGTACATTGGCGTCACTGTAAAAATTCTCGATCTTGGCGTTCTCTTCCCTGGCCGCAGTATCGCCTTCCAAGGCAATAGCCGCGTCGTAATCGGGATGAGTCGGGTTAGTCGGAAACAGATTGACGTAGGGTTCGTGGTCAAAAATCGTGACAAAAGACTTGCCTTCGTATTCAATACGGTAGCCCAGACATAACACCGGATGATTGAGATACTTGGTTCGCAGCTTAATGCCATCGCCCAGATCCAGCATCGTTTCGCGCAAAGTCTCATACTTGATTTTTGCGGCCAACTCATCCTGACGGACGGGCCAATACCGGTACGACAACTGAGCTCCAATAATCTGCTCGAGCGTTTCATCCTCAAAATTAACGGGTCCGTGGATTTCCAGACTGGTGCCCGGAATGTAAATCGGTGTAAACATCGGGAAACCCATGATGTGATCCCAATGGGTATGGGTCAGAAAAATGTCGGCATGAATCGGTCCCTTTTTCAATTCGGTTCGAACTAAATAGTCGCCCAGGCCGCGGATACCAGAACCAGCGTCGATTATGATAATCCGTTCGCCGCAACGCACCTCAAGACAGGCGGTATTACCACCAAACACCACCGTATCGGGACCGGGCACCGGCATGGAACCACGGTCGCCCCAAATTGTCACGCTGAACATATCAAGCTCCTGTTTTGAGTTTGAGGAAAATGGAAGCCTTCTCGATTTCCTTGTTGACCAAGTCGTCAATTTCCTCCAACCAGGCTTTTTCGATACCGAGGAAGTCGAACATTTCGGGAGGCACTTTGTCAGGATGGACAGATCCAGAAAAACCGATGCGCTCGCGGTTGGCGTAATAGTCGGCCACAGCGACAGTGAAAACCAACTCTTTATTCGAACCATTGTAGCTATCGCAGGCATGATGTAAACTAATGGCGTCCGACAAGGGTTTGTCCAGTTTCCAAACCTCGGCGATCATGGCACCGGTCTCGGCATGATCGAGGTTCAACACCCGCTTCTCGGCCATATACAGCGGAATCCGTTCCCGATCAGCCAGCCCCATCGCCTGCAGATATTCCTCGGACAGGATATTATTTAAGGGAATTTTACCGATGTCATGGAGCAGGCCAGCCGCGAAATATTCGTCCAAGCGGGTAGAATCAACCATCCGCTTCCTGGCTATTAACTTGGATACTACGCCGACGCACAGTGAATGCCGCCAGAAGCCCTCCATGTTCAAAGCCCGAAAACCGTTTTTATCGACCATCTTGTCCAATATCGCCGTACTCAAGGCCAGGTTCTTGACCGTGTTTACACCCAGCATGATGATTGCCCGGACCAGGCTGGTAACCTGATTCTGCATGCTGTAATAGGCAGAATTAATCAGTTTGAGAACCTTACCCATCAGTACCGGGTCCAACGAAATAACCTTGTCCAGATCGATAGGGCTGGTCCGCGGATTGTTACAAATTTCCAATACCTTGGTTACCGTTGTTGGCAAGCTCGGCATCGAACTGAGGTAATTCTTGACTTTTACCATATAGTTAGCCGACATGCTGCTTCTCCCGTTTCATCAAGGCGATTAATTTAGCCAGCCGCGCCGAAACCTTGACCCCACAAATCTCGGTTTCAACCGACGGCGGCGGATTATTCCGACCGGAAATTGTTTTGATAATAGAATCGAGTCTTTCGGAAATGCCCTGGGCTTCCATCGCTTTAATTTTGTCAGCTGGCAAAGATTGAGCCAGATTTTTTAGGTATTCAAACAGCTGCAGGGTTTTCTCGCTCATTAAATCTTTCATGATGGCGGCTTTTTCGGCTAATTCCGATTCAGGCTGGGCTGGGTCCACTGGCTTAGTGGCCAGCCCGGGAGAACTACTCCCGGGAAGATTCGCTGAAGCAATGGCCGGTTCAGCCCCACCCCACGGCTGCTCAGCCAGCGAGTCATCAGGAGAGCCAGCGACTGGCTCTTCCGCCATGGTTTCGTCCGCATTATCCCAGATATCGTCGGGCTCTTCGGTAATCTCCACCTCGTCTCCCATCGACTCGTCAGCGGCCAAAGGCATTTCAGTATCAGACACCAAGTCGTCCAGCGGCAAGTCATCCACATATTCCTGAATCTCGTCCTCATCCACCAGCGCCTCGGACAAATTATCATCGATAATATCGTCGACCGGCAACTCCATATCGAGCAACCCTTCATCATCAGGAATGGCCAGGTCAAGCGGCTCTTCCGTATTGTCCTCGGACAACGGCTTCAAGGCTTCGTCCGTTCCAGGTTCTTCGTCAACGTTGGCGGCATCAGGCAATTCTTCCGGCAATTCTTCAGGTCGGTCTTCCGGTAGATCGGGTAAGTCAGCCAGCAAACTATCCAGGTCTTCCTGCGGCTGCGATAGTTCAAGCGGATCCTGGGGGAAAGGATCGGGTTTTATTTCTGGGCTCGACGCTAGAGACTGATTTGTCGCCTCCGTCTGGGCGGGTGATGTTGGGGTTGAAGGAAACGCTGGCGGTGGATTATAGGGCGGTGGTGGATAATAAGGCGGCGGCGTTTGTGGTGGCAGGGCTACTTGCTGCGGCGATGCGGGTTGGGGTATAAACGGTTGCTGTGGCTGCGGAGGCTGCAAAGGCTGCGGAGTGTAATCCGTCGGGGGAGCGCCTGATGGATAATTCGGCTGTCCAGCCGCTTCGTCCGCTCCTCTAGAATCATCACGTCCATCGCCAGAACCCCCATGGCTACGGGCATTGTCATTCAACTCTTCGCCCACCAGTAATTCATCCAGTTTCGGCTCTTCATCCTCGTCTTCCAAGGCTGGTTCATCAATAAACGCCGCGTCGATTTCGTCGAGCGGCTCTTCTCTTTCGTTCAGGAAAATAAGCTCATCGGCTTCCTCAACAGGAATGGACTCGTTGCGCAGTAAATTCAGCAGATCTGCCTCGTCGGCGTTACCCATCGGTCCGGCATCCTCGGCGGCTTCAGTTTCCACCTGCATAGCGCGACGTAACACGTCAATATTCCGATCCCAAGCCTTCTTCATATCACTGGAATATTCCCGTACAGTCTTCTCGTATACGCCCAGCGACTCGGACAGACTGTCCATATCCTCGGTTTTACCCCGCCCACCCCGCAGGTTGACGACCTTGTCGGCGGCGCTGACCGCGTTTTCCTTATCGCCCAGTAACTGGTAAATATCAGAAAGCTCAAGCCAAGCTTCCGCCAGATCAGGCTTGTCAGCTGTCAGCTCCTTGAGAATCTGCAAGGCATGCTGGTATTCCTGCTTGTCCCGCCATGCCCTGGCCAACTCCAGCCTGGCAGCAACATGTTTGGGTCGAGAAACCAGAAAACTCTCCAGTTCTTTGATGGCGGTATCGACATCGCCGCCTTCCCTGGTCAGCTTGGCCAAATCAACCCGGAAGGCTGCTTCCTGCGGATCAAGCTTGACGATTTTGCGGTAGATTTCTCGCGCCTTGTCAGTCTGACCAGTCTTTTGCAACAGGCTGCCATAAAGTTTCAAGGCAATAATATTTTCCGGCTGACGGTGCAAGGCATCGACAACTGCGTCAAGCGCGCTATCATTATGACCCAGATTTCCCAGCAAGCGGGCCAGTTGGATGCGCAGGCCGACATTTTCAGGCATCAAGTCAACCAAGGACTGCAACTCGCCAACGGCCTCGGCAAAGCGGCCGGTCTTTTCAAGCACGTCCTGAATATTGATGGCCGCCTTCAAGTACTTGGGATCGGCCTCCAGCGCCTTCCGAAACCACCGCACCGCCTCGTCTGGTTTACCAGCCTCCGCCCACGACAGGCCTATGCCATCGCGCGCCGCAGCGTTCAAGGGATCAATGGTGATGATCTGGGAAAAAGTATCGATAGCCCGCTTGTATTCATGGGCCTTGGTCAGGCACTGGCCATACCGTTGCATGGCTTCAATCCAGCCTGGTCGCCCTTTAACGGCCGACTCGTATTCCTTCAAGGCATCCGCAATCTTGGACATTTTTTCATAAGCCAGGCCAAGGTTGAAATGGAAAGAAGGATAATTGGGATCTACCGCCAATCCTTTCCAGAACACCTGCACCGACTTGGCTGGATCGTTCATATTCAAGTAGGTGGTGCCCAGATTGTTGTAGGCCATAACGTGCGTCGGATCAATTTCTACCGCTTTGGCAAACGACATCTCCGCCGCTCGTAGATTTCCCAAAGCATTATGAACATTACCCAAATTGTAAAGCAGTTCGGCATCGGTAGAGTCATAATCGATGGCATGCTCCAGGGCAGACAGGGCATCCAGCGCCTTGCCTTGCCTAAGATAGGCGATAGCCATGCCTTCCAGGGCTCGGACATCCTTAGGGTTTATTTCCACAATGCTGGAAAAAGCCGCCAAAGCATCCACCTGCCGATTGGTTCGTAAATAAACCATACCAAGCAGCATCCGATAATCTCGAGATAAAGGGCTCTCCAGTACCAATTTGCGTGCTAGTTTTTCAGCCGTCTCAAAATCTCGCAGTTTCAGGGCCTTCTCCGCCCTGATAACATCATCCGGTTTCTTGTTGCTTGTACTCATTGAGTGGTCCTTGATGGCCGCGCGCTGACTTCCTGCGAAAATTCACCAACCTGAGGCGGATTGGCACTGTCCATAGCAGCGACAACAATAAAATACAATGTGCCATTCCTCAACCCGGTCAACACCAGTGAAGTGGCATGTACATCTGCCACCATTATAGGGCTGGAGCCCTCGATTGCGCCAGTCCCATAGTAATAACCGGGACTGATACCGTAATAGACAACATAAGCGCGGACATCAGCCTCTGATACTGCCGACCACTGAACGGTAATTCGACCATCGCCGGCAACAGCGCGCACGAAGGCTGGCGCTGGCGGAAGATCATCCAACCTAAAATGAACATCCAGCGCACTGATGGTTGGGGTGGTTTCGCGCGCGGCATCAGGATACAAGTCAAGGCGCAATTGCAGATAGCGCCCTGTCGGAAATTCTGCCGCCCCGGCCATGGCCAGTGATTGACCAGGCAAAAAGGCCTGCCATTCCGGTTCCATTTCCGTCCAGCCCAGGCTGGAATCCGCCAAGCGATAACTGCAATGCACAGCCGCCTCGTTGGCGATAGACGCCGCCATGTCGATTCGCTGCAAGCGGGTGTTAGGACCACCAAGGTCAAAGACCGGCGATACGACTAAGCCGCCAGCCCGCGAGTAGCGACCGATATCGGGTTCATCGATATAAACGTTGCTTAGACAAAATTCATCAAGCAAGCCAGTATAATTCGGTGCTAGGTCGAAACGAGTGGAAGCCCCCGCCACGGGAGCAAAGACCGTACCGCCTTCGCGTCCCGTACTGGTCACGTAGCTAACGGCCTCCAGTCGACCATCCATCAGATACTCAAATAAGCCACAGTCAACACTAAACCTAACCAAGTGATGCGACCAGCGACCCGGAACCAGTAAGCTACGCCCTTGTAAACTGATTGAGGTTTCCCGGCCAGCCGGATCGATGAAAAAATTGAACATGGCAAAATTCATCCGATTGCGGTTGATGCTGGCCGTCATCTGCTGGGCAAAGCGCTGTCGGCCATACTGCAACGTGGAGCGATACAAGAAAACTATTTCGCCGTTATCAGCCCGCACGGGCTTGAGCCAAAAGTCAATCGAAAAGTCGCCGATTACCGTGCCAGGCATGAAAAGCTCGCTCCGAACTGGCGACAAGGTCAGCTTGCCACGGGGTGCCACAAAGGACAAGGCGCTATTTCCGATCCGGGCCGACGCAGCTGCCACCACATCGACGACGCCCTCACGGCTGACGTCCCAGCGCCCGGTAGTATCCGACAATTCGCCATCGGTAATTGACAACTGTAGATCTCGCGTATCGGCCGAAGCGCTCGACACGGGGACGAGTACGAAGGCGGTCTGTTCGCTGGCTGGCGTAGCGATGGTCACATTGGACAGTTGCCAACCAACAGCCGAGGAGGCAGATTGCAGACCAGGTGTGATGTGTAGACTTTGGGCCAACACCCCGAACGGTATGAATGCCACCAATACTGGCAAGAACCATCGACTTAATCCGGTAATTTGGCGCATTGTGCTACTTTCCCTCTTCTGCATATCTTATTATCGTACCAAAAAACAATCCATCAAGCGGAAGATTGACTAGAATCAATGTAAATCTAGCAACTTATTAACGGATTGACAGAACGTGCCGCCACTGCTATCCTTTTGGCATGCAGAGAACAGTTCATGACAAGTATGCAATTCTCAATAATAACGGCTCCCCGAACAACGGGTGCTGATCTGTCGTGTAGCTGCAGCAATGTAACTACCAGCAACGGCACCTTCGGGTGTCGTTTTTTTTTGGCCGGACTAAACTCGGTCGACAGGAGCAACCATGAAGTCTAAGCAACCTAGGAGTCGTCGGGCTTTGGAACACGAAGAATGATTGTCAGGAATAAATTGAGAAACAAATCTGAAGAATCCAGAATCTCGGGAGATTTTTCACGCTTTTTGGCCGATCTCAGCGCCCCATGGCGTAAAATCGGTTCGTCAATCGGGCCATACAGGAAGTATGACCTTCAATCCTTACCAATTTTCCGCTCGTGGCTCGCTTTCGCTGGGCCAAAATCCAAAGCCCGACAGACTCCTTGTAACGCCAATAATAATATATCGCCTCCGGCTTGATACCACGTCAAACGTGCATCACAGGCCGGCAGTTCAGCCGGCCTTATTTTTTTCTAAGGAGCTTACCATGTTTACCCGAACTGACCGACTCCAAGAACGAATTTCTGACCAAGCCAGCCTGCGTGGCTGGCTGTGTTCCCGCCAAGACCGTGGCAAGGTCATCTTCCTCACCCTGCGCGATGGCCACGGTACCAGCCAAGTGGTATGTAGCCGCGACCAACTCGGTGATGACCAGTTTTGCGCCTGCAAAAGCGCGCCACTGGAAAGTGCCCTATCCGTGACTGGCCTGGTCAGTCTCCCAACAGGTAAACCGATAGCCGAATTACTGGCCACCAGTATCATCATACTGCCCTCAGAACCAGGCTTCCCCATCGGACGCAAAGACCATGGACCGGACTTCCTGATGGACCAGCGCCATCTTTGGATCCGCTCGGCCAAGCAAGCCGCTATTTTACGCATCCGCAGCAGCTTGGAATTCGCCTGCGTCAGCTTCCTACAGCGCGCCGGCTTCCACCGCTTTGACGCTCCCTTGATCACACCCACCAGTTGCGAAGGCACAACTGAACTATTCAAGCTAGATTATTTTGGCAACCCAGCCTTTCTGTCACAGAGTGCCCAACTGTATTCCGAAGCTGGAATTGCGGCCCTAGAAAAAGTCTATAGCCTTGGCCCCTGTTTCCGAGCCGAAAAATCAATCACCCGCCGCCATCTAACGGAGTTCTGGGGCGTCGAACCGGAAATGGCCTGGGTAGAGGCCGAGGAGAACATGCAGTTCCAAGAACAATTCATTCGTGGCATCCTCGAAATAGTGGCTGCCGAACGGGAAGCAGACCTGCTCTTGCTGGAACGTAACCCGTCTGATCTACGCTTCCCTAGCGGCTGCTTCGAGGTTGTTCTCTATGATGATGTAATCAAGCGGTTGGCGGTCAAAGGCCGTGACCTATCCTGGGGCAGCGATTTATCGGTGGAAGATGAGGAAGCCCTGTCGGTTGATTTTGACCGACCCTTTTTCATTTACAAGTATCCCGTGCAATGCCGGGCATTTTATATAGAAGCTGATCCCAAACGTCCAGAGGTGGCCTTATCCAGCGACTGCCTCATGCCTGACGGCTTCGGCGAGATTATTACCGGCGGGCAACGCGCCGCAGATTACGATTTTTTACGCCAGCGCCTTGCAGAGCACGGTTTGGATGAAGCAACCTTCAACTGGTACCTCGACTTGCGGCGTTTCGGCTCAGTACCGCATTCCGGCTTTGGCATGGGCATTGAACGGATGCTACGCTGGATCTGCGGACTGCATCATATCCGCGAAACCATTCCGTTTGCGCGGACGCCGCAGCGCTGTTCGCCATGAAAGGAGATCATAATCGACGATTCAGTCCAGCCCTTGACGAAAAGGCGACAGAAGGCTATCGTCATTATCATGAATCAACACTGCAACAACACTACCACGACGACTCGAACCTTCCCACGCCGTGGAGCTTGTTTCGCCGTGTCATAAAACTACATGACCGACAGGAGCCCCGCGGCAGCGCGGGGCTTTTTTTTACGCCCAGCCTGCCGTAGCCTTCATTTGGTCGAAAGGAACCTGCATGAAAGATCATGCACAAATCGGGCACGAACTCGATCTCTTCCATCTGTCACCGGTCGTCGGCAAAGGCTTGCCCCTGCTGACGCCACGCGGCAGCACCATCCTGCGTATACTCAAGCGCTTCGTCGAAGACGAGGAAATCAGGCGCGGCTACGAATATACCAATACACCGTTCCTGGCCAGCGACCAGCTCTATCGAATATCGGGTCATTGGGATCTTTACCGCGACAACATGTTCCTCATTCCCGATAATGAGGGAAAACCAGGAGAAAGCTTTCTGGCATTGCGGCCCATGACCTGCCCGTTCCAATTCCAGCTGTATCTACGTAAAGGCCGCAGCTACCGGGATCTACCTATCCGTTATGCCGAAACATCCTACCTGTTTCGCAATGAAGCCTCCGGCGCCTTGCACGGCTTGATCCGCACCCGACAATTCACCTTGAGCGAGGGACATATCATTTGTCGACCCGACCAAGTGGCTGATGAATTTCTAGCTGCGTTGGCTTTGGTAAAATACATCACCACCAGTATTGGCCTGTCTGGCTGCTGGTACCGACTTTCAACCCGTGGAGAAGAAGTCGGCGGCAAGTATATCGATGACCCAGCCGCCTGGGAGCAATCGGAAAGCCTGCTTCAGGAACTGCTCGATAAAACCGGTGAATCATATCGAATTGCCCCTGGCGAGGCGGCTTTCTATGGTCCGAAACTCGACATCCAGTATAAAGATGCCTGGGGGCGCGAAGAAACCCTTTTCACCCTGCAACTCGATTTTGCTTTGGCTGGCCGTTTCGGCATGACCTATATCAATCAAGCCGGTAAACCAGTACCACCCCTGATCATCCATCGTTCGTCGATAGGTTGCTATGAACGCACCTTGGCTCTCTTGCTGGAGCATTATCAAGGCCAGCTACCGTTCTGGCTTGCTCCCGAGCAAATCCGGTTGTTACCAATCACGGAACTGGGCTTGTCTGCCGCTACAAAACTACGCGAGCAACTCAGCGAGCACGGCGTACGCAGCTCGGTGGACAGCAGGCTAGAGTCACTCGGTCGCCGGATCCAGGATGCCCATCAGCTGATGATTCCTCTAATGGTGATCATCGGTGAACGTGAAGCCGTCAACGACGATGTCAGCATCCGCTTGTATGGTCAAAAAGAATCGCTGACCATGAAAACAGCCGTGTTTACCGAATGGATATGTCAAGCCAGCCGTTTGCGAATTGTGCATCTGGAAGTGCAAACTAAACCAACCAAGCATACTCACTAATCCCGACTAACCCAAGCGCTGGTTACCCGACTACCTGGTAGCCTGCGCTTGAGCTAGAAATATTCATTATCCTTCAGGCCGATTGACACTGGTTTCCAGCGCCGCTTAGTATACCCCCAGGCATCAAGAGCGTTACCAGGGAATCAATCAAAGACATTTTCGCCATCGGCTACGGTCCTTCATCCAGCCATACCATAGGACCACGCAAAGCAGCAAAGCACTTTGCCGTCAAGAACCCAGCTGCCCACTACAAGGCAACACTGTACGGCAGCCTGGCAGCCACCGGCAAAGGCCATCTGACAGATCAGGCCATCATCAAGGCGTTCGCTCCCCAGCCCACTGAAATAGCCTGGTACCCACAAACAATTAAGCCTTACCACCCAAACGCCGTTCTGTTAGAAGCCTTCGACGGTACGGGACTCGGCTTGGCCAAGGAACTGGCCTATAGTACCGGTGGAGGCAAGATTGTCTGGGCCTCGGCGGAAGGCGACCAAATGCCAGACGCCAGCCAACTAAACGCCACTGCTGCCGTGTATGATATGACAACGATGTAAGCCGTTTTGACTCAGGTCAACGACACTGGTGAAAACTTTTGGGAGTACGTGGCCAGCCGCGAAGGCCTGGCCATCTGGGAGCATTTGCAAGCTGTCTGGTTAGTGATGAAGGCGGCTGTCGAGAGAGGCATCGAGAATGAAGGCGTCTTGCCCGGCGGTCTTAATCTGCCACGGAAAGCGTCTGCCTACTTCGTCAAAGCTAATAGCTTTAACAGGGTGTTGAAAAACGCGAATGCGGCTTTTCAACACTTCAAAAGCCGGTACAATTACGCAGCATAGCGCAAGCTATGCGAGGAATTGTTAAGGTTGTTGAGAAAGCAACCGGCTTTTTCAACAACCTGTTAAAGGGTCCTTAAAGCGACGCTCTCGCTTGTATGCTTATGCGCTAGCCGTCGCTGAGGAAAATGCCGATGGCGGTCAAATCGTCACGGCCCCGACTTGCGGTTCTTGCGGTGTCGTACCGGCAGTCCTGTATGCCATGTCAGTACATTACGGTTTCAGTGACAATAAAATACTTCACGCCTTAGCCACTGCTGGCCTGATTGGTAATCTGGTAAAATTCAACGCTTCAATCTCGGGTGCACAAGTCGGTTGCCAAGGCGAAATTGGCACAGCTTGCGCCATGGCAGCCGCGGCCGCCACCCAATTGTTTGGCGGCACACCGAACCAGATCGAATATGCCGCCGAAATGGGCTTGGAACATCACCTTGGCCTGACCTGCGACCCGATTGCCGGTCTTGTTCAGATACCCTGCATTGAGCGCAACGCTTTTGCGGCATCACGGGCACTTGACGCTAACACCTATGCCATCCTGTCAGATGGACGGCATCGCATCTCATTTGACCTGATTGTAGATACCATGAACCGCACTGGTAACGACCTGCCACGCATTTACCGGGAAACCTCTGAAGGCGGATTGGCACTCGCCAAGTTCTCCTGTCGTTAGGAGTCTGTCGGACTTTGGATTTTGGCCCAGCGAAAGCGAGCCTCGAGTGGAAAATTGGTGAGGATTGAGAGTCATACTTCCTGTATGACCCGATTGACGAGCCGATTTTACGCCGTGGGGCGCTAAGATCGGCCAAAAAAGCGCGAATAATCTCCCGAAATTCTGGATTCTTCAGATTTGTTTCTCAATTTTTCCTGACACTCATTCTTCGCGTTCCAAAGCCCGACAGACTCCTAGCCACGCAGCCAGTCAAGACAAAAGCTATTAGTAACTAGGGCCAATTGTTTCACGTGAAACAGTACGCTACTGACCACCACACATTAGTCTAGCCTGGCGGATTGTTTCACGTGAAACAAAACAGGCGCCCCAAACAGGGCGCCTGCTCTTATCGGTTTTTCACTCAGTCTTGTTCAGAACTATCATCCCCGGACAGGCCGTCATTCAAACTGTCGCCTACCTCGTCAGTACCAGTCTCAACCAAACCAGGTTCTTCCATGACAGCTTCCACATCCAATTCTTCTTTGGCAATCCGGTCCATTCCAACCACAGTATCTGGAAGATTAATATTGACGATACGCACACCCCGGGCGGTTTTACCACACTGACGGATATCCGCTGCACTCAGTTTGAGCGTTTTACCCTGGCTGGTAATCACGACAACATCATCCTGCTCAAATAAGGTAATGGCTGAGATGATTTCGCCGGTTTCCTCGCTCGGATTATAAATCCGTTGACCACCAGTTCCTCGACCGTGCGCATTATAGTTATCAAACTCAATCCGCTTGCCGTAACCCTGGGCCGTTATCAATAAAATCTGCTGATCGGCACTCACCCGCAGCATGGCATTCAGTTCATCATCATTCTTCAAGCTGATACCGCGGATACCACGCGTGTTACGTCCCATCGAACGAACAGTCGTTTCGTTGATGCGCAAGGCCACACCGCGCCGGGTAATCAGGAAAACCTCATTGCTGCCGGTTGTCAGGACGGCTGAAACCAGTTTGTCACCTTCATCCAAGGAAATGGCGATAATACCGCGCGTCTTGGCGTTGACGAACTGCGCCGTGGCAACCTTTTTAACAACCCCACGCAAGGTACCCAGGAAAAGGAATTCGTTCTCGCTAAATTCCTTGAGGTCGATAACCGTGGTAATTTCTTCCTCGGGACCAGTTGCCAACAGACTCTTGATATGGGCACCGCGGGCATGACGGCTGGCCTCCGGTATTTCATGTACCTTGAGCCAGTAAGCCTTACCGTAGGATGTGATGAACATGATGTAATCATGGGTATTGGCGATGAACAGCTCATCCACGAAATCGTCATCCAACAATGATGCCGAATTTGAGCCTTTACCACCGCGACCTTGGCTCCGGTAAGAAGTTGCCGGAACGCGCTTGATGAATCCCTTGTTGGAGATGAGAATGACCATCTCTTCTTTCTTGATCAGGTCTTCAATATTAATGACTTCAACTTCGTCATGAACAATCTCAGTGCGGCGGGGATCGCCATATTTCTTGGCCAGGATATCGGTTTCTTCCTTAATCACGCCCAGGATCTTTTCCGGATGTTCGAGCAAATCCAGCAGATAAGCAATCCGAGCTCGGACCTCTGCCAATTCCGCTTCTAGTTTCTCGATTTCCAGGCTGGTCAAACGTCCCAAGCGCATGTCAATGATCGCCTGAGCCTGGATTTCAGACAGCGAGAAACGATCCATCAAGCCTTTTTTGGCGGTATCAACGTTGCTCGACGCCTTGATGATACGGATAACTTCATCGATGTTCTGAATGGCAATCACCAACCCGACCAAGATATGCTCCCGGTCGCGAGCCTTGCGCAATTCAAAATTGGAACGACGGGTGATTACGTCCACCCGATGATCGACGAAACACTGGATTAAATCTTTAAGCGTCAGGGTTCGCGGCCGCCCGCCCACCAGTGCCAGGTTTATGACGCCGAAGGTGCTCTGCAAAGGCGTGTGGGCAAACAGCTTATTGAGAATCAGCTTGGTAATAGCCGTTTTCTTCAACTCGATTACGATTCGCATACCCTGGCGGTCTGACTCATCGCGAACATCGGCGACGCCTTCAATCACCTTGTCCTTGATAAGCTCGGCAATCTTTATAATCAGATTAGCCTTGTTCACGGCATACGGAATCTCGGTAAAGATGATCTGTTCTTTGCCGCCTTTCAAGGTTTCTATGTTAAAGCGACCCCGAACGTGCAGTTTACCTCGGCCGGTGACATAGGCTTCTCGAATCCCCTTCTTACCGAAAATGATACCGCCGGTCGGGAAATCGGGACCAGTGATATGCTTCATCAGGCCATCAATCGTGATATC
Organism: Spirochaetes bacterium GWB1_60_80; assembly: GCA_001829185.1. Lineage (GTDB taxonomy): Bacteria > Spirochaetota > Spirochaetia > Treponematales > UBA12059 > UBA12059. The sequence continues at coordinate 72,035 of MIAR01000032.1, read as the reverse complement.
CGGGTCGTCAATATATGCATTAATAGCGGCGGCCACCTCAAGAAGGTTATGCGAAGGCATATTGGTAGCCATACCGACAGCGATGCCGGAAGATCCGTTTACCAGCAGGTTCGGCAAGGCCGCCGGCATCACCGAAGGTTCGGTCAAGCTGTCATCGTAGTTCGGTACAAAGGTGACCGTATCTTTTTCCAGGTCACTGAGCATCTCGTCGCCGACCTTGGCCAACTTGGCCTCGGTATAGCGGCTGGCAGCCGGCGGGTCGCCATCGACAGAACCGAAGTTACCCTGGCCTTGCACTAACGGATAACGCAAGCTGAAATCCTGTGCCATGCGCACCAAGGCATCGTACAAGGACAAGTCGCCATGGGGATGGTATTTACCCATGGCATCACCGGTAATGCGGGCGCACTTTTTGGTAGTCGCACCTGGCTTGAGGCCCAGTTCATCCATGGCGTACAACAAACGACGATGAACTGGTTTGAGGCCATCACGGGCGTCAGGAAGAGCCCGGCTGACGATGACACTCATGGCGTAATTGAGGTAAGCGGTTTTAACCTCTTCCTCGATAGGCATCTGAATAACTCTGGAAATTGTATCTGACATCTTATACGTCCAAATTCGAGACCGACAAGGCGTTCTCTTCTATAAATTGACGTCGCGGCTCGACATGCTCGCCCATCAACGTGGTAAAAACAGTTTCGGCCTCAACCGCATCATCCATTTGAATTTGCGTAACCATGCGCCGCGCTGGGTCCATGGTTGTTTCCCACAATTGTTCAGGATTCATTTCACCCAAGCCCTTATAACGCTGTACCTGAATCTTTTCTGGATCCCGGCCACTTTCCCGCATCAGCTTTTCCTTTTCGGCATCATCATAGGCGTAATGGATTTTCTTATCGATGACCACCTTGTACAAGGGTGGCATAGCCAGAAAAACGTGTCCCCGTGAGAGCAGATCGGTCATATAACGGTAGAAAAAAGTCAACAGTAAGGTGCGGATATGTGAACCGTCGACATCAGCATCAGCCATGATGATGACCTTATGATAGCGCAACTTTGAGATATCAAAATCAGTGCCGATGCCGCAACCCAGCGACTGAATGATGGGCTGTAGCTTGTCATTGCCGATTACTTTGTCGATACGAGTTTTCTCGACATTCATCATCTTGCCCCAAAGCGGCAAGATAGCCTGGAACGTACGATCCCGCCCGCCCTTGGCAGAGCCGCCGGCCGAATCACCTTCAACTATATAGATCTCACATTTAGATGGATCTTTTTCCGAGCAATCTGCCAACTTGCCTGGCAAGCCTGAGCTTTCCAGAGCAGATTTTCGCCGGGTCAATTCCCTAGCCTGACGAGCGGCTATCCGAGCTCTCGCCGCCAAGATCGATTTTTCCAGTATCTTATCGATCACTTCCGGATGCGTTTCAAAAAATAGCGTAAACTGCTCGGTGCAAAAATTATCAACAATCGCCTTGATCTCTGGATTGCCCAACTTGGTCTTAGTCTGGCCTTCGAATTGGGGATTGGGTACCTTTATGGACAGCACCGCTGATAGACCTTCCCGGGCATCGTCGCCAGACAAGGTATCATCCAGCTTCTTGGCGTACTTTGATTTCTTGAAGTACTCATTGAGGATTCTAGTCATTGAATTGCGGAATCCAAACAGGTGAGTACCACCTTCCCTGGTATTGATGCCATTTACAAATGCAAACATCGATTCGCTGAAGGTATCATTGTACTGCAGCCCAACCTCGATCTCGATATCATCGCGTACGCCAATAAAATAGATTGGCTCTTTATGCAACACTAACTTGTTTTTATTGATATATTCGATGAATTCTCGTAAACCACCTTCAAAGTGGAATTCATGGGTCTTCGGAATGGAGAGACGTTCGTCAGTCAGGGAAATAGTCAAACCTTTGTTCAGAAAGGCCAATTCACGCAAACGATTGGAAAGGACATCGAAGCTAAAAATGGTTGATTCGAAAATAGTCGCATCTGCGCAGAAAGATACTTCGGTCCCTCGTTTGTCCGTGATACCTATCTCTTTAACAGACTCTTCTGGAATGCCCGTCAAGTAACGCTGAAAGTGAAGCTTGCCCTCATGATGAACCCGGACTTCGCACCAGGTTGACAAGGCGTTCACGACAGATACGCCGACTCCGTGCAAGCCGCCTGATACTTTATAAGTATCCTTGTCGAATTTACCACCAGCATGCAGCTTGGTCATTACCAATTCTAGCGCGCTGACCTTTTCAATCGGATGGATCCCCACCGGAATGCCTCGCCCATTATCCAGGACGCGGACAACATCATTTTTTTCCAGAACAACATCAATCCGATTGCAGTAGCCGGCGAAGGCCTCGTCAATGGAATTGTCCACGACCTCATACACCAGATGATGAAGCCCCTCGAGTCCAGTAGAACCGATGTACATGCCTGGGCGTTTACGTACCGCCTCCAAACCTTTTAAGACCTGAATATTCGTAGCTGTGTAATTGGATTCCATGAATAGCTTCCGACGAGTAAAGGATAGTGCACTCACGTCACCGATGGTATGGAAAAGTAGACACAAATGCAGAGGCATTATACCCTGCCAACCATTAAAAGTAAAGGATTGCCTTGAACCTGGACACCACCCTTACGCTCTAAATCGTATGACTCACTGCAGATTGTAAGGCATTCTACAATTTGTTGATAAGTTGTGGATAACTTGCTATTTCATTATCATAAAATAAAAATACTTGTCTATCTCTATTTCCAAATAAAAGCATAAGAATTTACATTTCTTAATTTATTGATAGATATATACTTACTAGTTGTTCTTAACTAGCATTAAGTAGCTGTCTTGAGAAAAATATCTAGCAGGGTGTTGAAAAACGCGGATGCGGCTTTTCAACACTTCAAAAGCCGGTACAATTACGCAGCATAGCGCAAGCTATGCGAGGAATTGTTAAGGTTGTTGAGAAAGCAACCGGCTTTTTCAACAACCTGCTAGCCGCTGTTTTCTGCAACCTCTGTACATATATCTGGCTATAGTATAAATTGTGGATAAATCATCCGTAATTCAAGAAGGAGGGAGCATTTATATGGACGCCTGGGATTATTCCCCATTCTGGATCGAAGCCATGAAACAACTGGCTGAGGAGTTATCCGAACAGGAATTTTCAATGTGGTTTTCCATCGACTACGATTCAGCGACCCAAAATACCATTAACATCCGCGTACCCTCGGCCTTTTTTCGGGATCAGCTGGCCAAAAACTATCAGGCCCGGATTGAAAAAAAGCTCTACGAAATATCCGGTAAACAGCTGTCAATTGATTTTGTCGTAGTAAAACCAGCGACTGATGAAAACGCGGCTAAATATCATTCTCCGAAAACCTTGGATAGCTCTCAAGACGAGCCAAGAAAAACAAATAGCCAATCCGACAAGAACCTCATTGCCAAAGAGCCCACTCAACCTGTCAAACACCCCCAAATGAATCTCAATCACACCTTTGAGAACTATGTCATCGGGGAAAATAACTCCTTTGCAGCGAATGCCGCACTGGCCATCGCTAAAAACCCCGGTAAAGCCTACAATCCTTTTTTGGTATATGGAGGAGTTGGTCTCGGTAAAACCCATTTGATGCAAGCTATAGGAAACCGGGCCTTTGGACTAAACCAAAAACTGAAAATCATCTGTGTTTCCGCCGAAACCTTTACCAATGACTTTATTGAAGCCTTGAATGCTCAAAAGCTTTCAGCTTTCAAAAACCGCTATCGCAGCGTCGATATGCTTCTAATTGACGATATTCACTTTTTTGATAAAAAAGAATCATTACAAGAGGAAGTCTTCTATACCTTTAATGCCTTATATGATGCCGGTAAGCAAATGGTTTTTACTTGCGACCGCCCAGCATCGGAACTGAAAAACCTGAATGATCGCCTGCGCAGCCGTTTTGAACGAGGGATCAAAGTCGATTTACAACCACCAAGCTACGAAATGCGCTTCGCGATTATCAAACGCAAAGCGGAAGGCCTTAATACAACCATTTCTGACGATGTGATTGATTTCATTGCCCGGAATATTTCTACCAATATTCGAGACATCGAATCGGCCTTGACTACCCTGGTAGCCTTTACTGAGCTGTCCAATAAAAAGATCGATCTTAAAACCACTGAACAAGTGCTTAAAGATAGCATCAATCAGATCAAACACAGTAACGTAACAATAGATCATATTATTCGAGCTATTTCGGACCATTTTCGGGTCAGTAGCAACGATTTGAAGGGCAAGAAACGCAACAAGAACATAGTATTTCCCCGTCAGGTTGCCATGTTCATAGCCAGAGACATTACTGAATATTCAACTACCGAAATTGGCCTGGAATTCGGCGGTCGCGACCATACCACCGTAATGCACTCTTGTCAAAAGACGGAGGAACGCCTTAAAATCGATCCTACCTTAGACATAACCATCCAAAAAATAATCCAGGTTATAAAAGATGGCAGCAAAGCTTGATATTATAAACGGTTGATAAGCCCTGTATAAACCATGTATAAGTTTCCTAAATGCCCCTTTTTATCACTACTTGTGGATATTGTGGAAAACATCGAAATCCTAGCTGGTAGTTATATAGTTTATAACTGTTTATCCATTATATAATTATTGTACTTACGCACATAAGCTTATGCCTACTATTACTATTACTAAAATTTATATTAAATGAATTATAGTAAAAAGAGCCTGAATCTCATTTCGATTCCTCTATAAATTATTATTGCTACTACCACGATTTTCATGATATTCTTCTATCAGTATCCTGGTTTAACTAGTGAGGTAGCCAATGAAATTTTCCTGTGAAAAAAGTGCTTTTCAGAAAGAAATAATGATTGCTCAGGAAGTAATAGCTTCACGATCCTCCATTTCGGTTGTATCGAATGTTTTTATTGAAGTTGTTGGTAATACTCTCATTATACGGGCTACGGACATAAAAATCGGCTTTGAAACCCGTATGCCGGTCGATGTGCTGGAAGAGGGTAGTGTCACGGTCTTTTGCGATAAACTTTCAGGAATTTTGGCTAGTATTCCAGACGGTATCTTGGAAATCGAACATCAAGATGGCAAGATGAAAATCAAGCCAAGTTTTAAAAAGGCTACTTTTACTGTAAAAACCATTTCGAGTGAACAGTTTCCGATTTTACCAAATATGGACCAAGAAAGCTTTTTTTTGATTCCGGCCACTGATTTTAAGGCCATGATTACTCAAACTATTTTTGCGGTTTCTGATGATGAAACCCGATATTTTATGAATGGCGTACATTTTGAAAAAAAGGAAAATCGGGTTATCATGGTGGCAACTGATGGACGGCGTCTGTCATATATAAAAAAGGAGATTGCAAATATTCCCGATTTCAAGAGTGTTATTATTCCGCCCAAAATATTGAATATCGTGAATCGTCGCGCCGCTGATGAGGGGATGATCGGAATTGCGGTAACAGAGCGGAATATTTTCATTAAATTTGGCATGTATCAACTCAGTTCAGTCTTGATAGAAGGGCAATTTCCAAATTATCAAAAAGTAATTCCTGAATCACAAACCTATTCGGTTTCTATCAAAAAAAGTGATGTAATGGATGCCCTGAAACGTGTGGCGATTTTTGTTGAACAAAAATCGCGCCGGACATTTTTTGAATTGTCTGAAGATACTATAGTTATTTCGTCTGAGGAATCTGATGTTGGTACCGCTAGGGAAGAGCTAATGTGCTCTTATAATGGTCCGAAAACATTAATAGCCCTCAATCTAAAATATATGGAAGAGCCGTTAAAAGTTATGGATACGGATTCGGTTAGAATATTGTTTACCGAAAATTCTAAGGCAGTTACGTTGGCACCAGAAGGAAGCGATGCTTATTTCCATATTTTAATGCCGATGTCTGCCGAACAATAAAGCGATGGCTTTCCTGTCACTAGAGACTGGAAATTATAGAAATTTAAAAGCAGGCGCCATTGATACTGGCGCCTCTTTTGTTTTTTTTGTTGGTGAAAATGGCCAAGGAAAAAGCAATATTCTGGATGCCCTGTATACGATTTGCTATGGCTCCTCATTCCGACGTGGAACAGATGCCGATAGTTCCAGGATTGGTAGTAGGGATTGGTTTATTAAGGCTACCATTGGACCGCTGGATGGGAATGATCAGTCAAGTGGTTCGCTGCTTGATACCATGGTCGTGAGCTGGGATGCCCGGACGAAAACCATACGCGAAAACGGCAAAGCTATCAGTGATCGTAAATACCTGGTGGAAAAATATCCAGCCATTGTTTTTTGCCATGAGGACATGGATTTTGTCAGTGGCGAACCTGAGAGACGGCGATTTTTTTTTGATCAGACGATTGGTCTGGTAAAAAATAGTTATATCGACAGTTTGCGCAATTATAAAAAATGCCTGAAGATGAAGAATGCCGCATTGAAAGAGCATATGTTTGATGTGCTCGACGCGATCGATGTTCAATTGATTACCTATGGATTGGAATTGCAACGGTTTCGGAACGATTTGATGGCTGGATTCAACGAAACGTTTACACTTTGCTATAATAAAATTTCCGCCTATGATCGAGTAGTGCAGATAGCTTATCGACCATCCTGGAAATCATATGACTTTGGAGAGGTCTCGGTAAATTTGGCTAGTGGGCGGGAACGGGAAATCATGCTGGGAACCAATTTGAGCGGTCCGCACCGGGATCGTTTTTACTTCATGGACGAGGAGGGTGATTTTAGTCTGCGGGCTTCAACTGGCCAGCGCCGCTTGATGTCATTGGTGCTGCGTATTGCCCAAGCCGAATACTATGTCCGAGAAACGGGTAATAAGCCTATCTTGCTGCTTGATGATGTGTTGCTGGAATTGGATCCCGAGAAGCGGAAACGGTTCATGCAGTATTTACCGCCTGCCCGCCAGGCATTCTTTACGTTTCTACCAGGCGAACCTTTCAAGGACTACCTCAATCATGATACTATAGTCTATTGGACGGATGATGGGCACTTTTTACGTACGTAAAGCCTCAGAACTGATAACTCGTATCATCAAGCCTCATGATCAGGAAGAATCGCGTGAATGGTCAAAATTCTATACAGCTTGGACCGAGATAGCCGGTGATTCCTGCAGTTCACATTCCAGTCCAATTGATATCCGTAATGGCATAGTAATCATTGAGGCTGACCATCCTGGATGGCTGCAGCGTATGCAGTTCAATCAAAATAATCTGCTCCGATCTATCCAGAAGCGATTTCCGGTCCTGAATATCCGCGGGATCGCATTCAAGATAGTAGGTGATGATTCTGTCCCCATGGCCAGCTCAACTGACCGGAATCCGGCCAGACAACAGCAGCCAGAGGTACCAGTGGCGGAAATAGAAAGCAGCCAGGTGGAGGCTGCCAGGGCTGGTTCCGTTAAAGAGCTGATTGAGTCGGTGCAGGATGAAGGATTCAAGAATATTCTGTCCTCTTTATTTTCTACTTTGCAAAGTGAAAATCGGCAGCGAAAAAAATGAACCGCATAGGTTTTGGATGGTCAAGGCTTGATTTTTATACTAGTAATCCGTATCGTACCAGACACTATGAATGAGGAGCACATGATACAGGTTGAAATTTTCGGTAAGGCAGACAAGGAAATTTGCGCTGGTTGCGATGGCCATGAATGTAATGCCTGTTCTCCTGGTATAAAAACAAAAACCAGTCAATTGGTGGCTGATTTTACCCGACTTTTGGCGGCCAGTGAACTGGCCCAGACTCATTTAGTCCAGTTTTACGAGGCAACTCCTCAAAATATTGCCAGAAATGCCGACGTGGAGCGCTTGCTCTCTATGGCAGAACTGGATCCGGTAATCTGCTTTGATGGGAAGATCGCCTATCTAGGTGGATTTAGTCCCGAAGGACTGATGCTGGAATTGCGCAAAAAGAATATAAGGATAAGCCATGCAAATAACTGAAGAAGTGATTGGCGCACTGGCGGTCAGCCAGACTGCACTCCTCAATACCATAGCTGGAGAGTTGTCCATCCGGGTAAGCCAGGTAGCCGCGGTAGTGGAATTGACGGCTGAAGACTGTACTGTGCCTTTTATCAGCCGCTATCGAAAGGAGCGGACCGGTAACCTTGATGAAGTTCAGGTTCGCGATGTCGTGCATCGACACAGCGCCTTGCAAAATCTGGAAACCAGACGTATTGAGGTAATCCAGGCTATTTTCGGACAAGGCAAACTAACTGAGGAATTGTTCGCTAATATCAACAAGTGCTCAACCTTGACCGAGATTGAGGATATTTATGCGCCGTACAAGCGCAAGAAAAAGACGCGGGGCATGATGGCCATGGAGCGTGGCCTGGAAGGATTGGCTGAGCTAGTATTGACGGTCAACGGCGAAGCGGTGCGTGTCAAGGCTCCTGAATATGTCAAGACGAATGCCGAGCAACCGGAACTGACGGTAGCGAGTCCGGAGGAAGCCATCAGCGGCGCGATGGATATCATCGCCGAACGGATATCGCAGGATCCGGAAAACCGGGCCGCTGTCAAAAAGTACTTCCTTCAGAGCGGTACCTTGAAAGTAGTCGGCGTCGGGGACGAAAAGAAGCAGGAATCTAGCACCTACCAGATGTATTGGGATTATGCTGAACCCTTGGCGACGCTCAAGCCGCATCGGGTGCTGGCCATCAATCGCGGCGAGCGTGAGGGCGAGCTGAACGTTAATCTGGAAATCGATGAGGCTGGAGCCATAGCCCGGCTGCAGGATCGCTATACGCTGCATAACGATTTTCATCGGGAGGCGGTGGCCGATTCGGTGGAGCGATTATTGGCGCCGGCCGTCTTGCGCGAGATTCGTTCCGATGCTACCGAATCAGCTGACGATCATGGTATTTCTGTCTTCGGCGAAAACCTCAAGAACCTCTTGATGTCGGCGCCGATCAAGGGAACCAGGGTGCTTGGCATCGATCCGGGCATTCGAACTGGAAGCAAGTGCGCCGCCATCGATGAAACGGGGAAATTCCTGGGTTACTTCGTCATCAACCAAGAGATGAAACCCGAGGAAGGCAAGAAAGCCGTCGCCAAGGCCATCAAGGATTATCGTCTTGAACTGGTGGCCATCGGTAATGGCACCGCCTGTCAGGATGTAGCCAAATTGGTGGCCGCTACGATTGCCGATCACCAGCTGGACGTCAAGTTTACCCTGGTTGATGAAGATGGCGCTTCAGTCTATTCGGCCTCGGATATCGCCCGCGAGGAATTTCCTGAATTGGATTTAACGATACGTGGTGCCATTTCCATTGGCCGTCGTTTGCAGGATCCCTTGGCTGAGCTTGTCAAGATCGACCCGAAATCGATTGGGGTTGGCCTCTACCAACATGATGTGAACCAGAAACGCCTTGGCGAAAGCGTCGACGAAGTTGTCGAGTCGGTGGTCAACCGGGTTGGCGTTAATTTGAATACCGCCAGCCATTCCTTGCTCAAGTATGTTTCTGGCATCAACAACTCGTTGGCCAAGAAGATAGTCAAGTATCGGGATGAACATGGGACGATACTCAGTCGTGATGCGCTGCGCAAGATTTCTGGATTGGGTGAAAAGACCTATGAGCAGTGCGCCGGCTTCCTCAAGATCATGGAGAGCCCGAATCCGTTGGATCGCACGTGGGTACATCCAGAGCATTACCCCTTGGCGTCAGAGATTCTGCCGGTGATTCAGACGGGCGGTGAATTACTCCACGAGCAGCGCAAACTACTCAAGGACAAGTATAGCGTGGGCGATACGACCATCGAGGATATTGTCCTGGAATTGAAGAAGCCGAACCGCGACCCGCGTGAGGACTTACCCAAACCGCTGCTGCAGCAAGGCGTCATCAGTTTTGAGGATTTACGCGAAGGTATGAAAGTCAGGGGCAAAATCAAGAATGTGGTGGACTTTGGTGCTTTCGTCGATATCGGCATCAAGGAAAGCGCTTTGATTCACGTGTCCGAGTTGTCGGATCACTTTATCAGCGAAGCAATGGATGTGGTCAAGGTTGGCGATGTCAAGGAATTTCGCATCATCAGTCTGGACCCGGTACGTCGGCGCATCGGGTTATCGTTGAAAAGCGAGAATGGACGTCCAGGTGGCCGGACAGCGTCTGGCCAAGGTGATAATGCCGCACGCAAGGTCGTAGAAGTGAAGAAACCGGGTACTGCCCAGACGGGGCAAACGGCTTCGGGCGTAACTACTGCTTCAACGGCCTATTCCGGACCGGCATCAGGTTATGGAAACCGAGCATCGGCTCTGGTCGGTCGCAGATCGGACCCGGCCTCAGGCGGTCGGGGCGGTGGGCGTCCGGAAAAGGATGATGACGGTACTAGCTATAATCCTTTTGCGGATTTGCTTAAAAATCGGAAGTAAATGCCGTAGTGAGGTGATGTAAGGGCCGACTACCAAAGCCTCTGGCGGTAGTCGGTTTTTTTAGAGCTACTTTCTTTTTCAGTGGTGCGTTGAAATTTTTATTCTGGACGCTTTTTGTTTACGAATCAGGTGAAGCACTTTATACTGTGCAGAAGAAGGTGGTTCAGGTGAAAGGCCGCAGCTAGGCTTGAAACCAGCAGGATCGCCCGGTAACTAAAACAGGGGTAGTGTATGTCAAATAGCGAAAAATATATTCTGGCTCTTGATCAGGGCACTACTTCATCGCGGGCGATTATCTTCAACGAAGCCGGCATGCCGATCGGCAAGCATCAGCTGACCTTCAATCAGATCTATCCCCAGCCAGGTTGGGTGGAGCACGATCCACTTGAAATTTGGCATACCCAATTTGAGGCGGCTAAAGGGGCAATCGCCGCGGCTCAGATAAGGCCAGAGCAGATCGCGGGCATTGGCATAACCAACCAGCGCGAGACTACTATTGTCTGGAGCAAGGCGACCGGGCAACCCGTCCACAACGCCATCGTATGGCAGTGCCGGCGTTCGGCATTGATTTGCCAGGACCTCAAGGCGATGGGCTATGAGGCGGAGATTCGGAAGCGGACCGGTTTGGTGCTTGACCCATATTTTTCCGGCACCAAGTTGGCTTGGTTGTTCGAAAACATCTCCGGCTTGCGTGGCAAGGCTGAGCGCGGCGATTTACTGTTTGGCACCGTTGACTCTTGGTTGATGTATAAATTGACTGGCCGGCATGTTACCGATGCCACCAATGCCAGCCGGACGCTATTATTCAATATCCACGAAGGCCGCTGGGACGACGCTATTCTGCGCATGATGAATATCCCGGCTTCAATCCTTCCGACTGTTCTACCGAGTTCCGGTGACTTTGGCTATACGAAAAAGGATTTGTTTGATGTTGAAATTCCAGTAACGGGTTGCGCTGGTGACCAACAGGCTGCTTTGTTTGGCCATGCCTGTTTCCAGCCTGGTGCCAGCAAGAATACCTACGGAACCGGCTGCTTTGCTCTAATGAACACCGGTAGTGTTCCGGTCGAATCACACCATAACCTGTTGACGACTATAGCCTGGGATCTGGGTAATGGCTTCACCTACGCGCTGGAAGGTTCCGTATTCATCGCCGGCGCGGTGGTGCAGTGGCTGCGCGATGAGATGCTGATCCTGGCGGATTCAGCTGAAAGCGAGCGCCTGGCCCGCTCGGTACCCGATACTGGTGGTGTCGTCTTGGTGCCGGCTTTTGTCGGTATGGGTGCGCCCTATTGGGATCCAGACGCCCGCGGTGGAGTGCTCGGCATTACCCGCGGCACTTCGCGCGCTCATTTTGTTCGTGCCGCTTTAGAAGCGGTTGCCTATCAGTCACGGGACCTGCTGGTGGCCATGGAGCATGACTCAGGTGCCCGGATACCCTTCATCAAGGCCGATGGTGGCGCCAGTGCCAACAGTTTCCTGATGCAATTCCAGTCGGATATCATCGACAAACCCGTAATTCTACCCGAGGTTGGCGAGGTGACGGCGCTGGGCGCGGCCTACTTGGCCGGCTTACGGGTCGGGTATTGGAAGAGTCTGGACGATGTGGAGCAGAATTGGCGGCGCAAGCGGGAATTCACCCCTGAGATGGCGAGGGAAACCAGGAATCGCCTGGTTCAGCGCTGGGATAAAGCGGTCAACGTGGTGCGGAGTTTTAGCTAAAACTGCAGTACCGGAGGTGCTGTGGTTTACGGTCTGGACAACTCACTACGCCAATTGCTCAAGGCACCGAAATCCGCGATATTGGTATAGCCCATGCTTTCCAGGGTGCGTTTGGCAGTTGCCGATCGATTACCGCTCCGGCAATACAGAATAATCGGACGGTTCATATCGTTTTCCTGGAAAGTGGCGGCTAGTTGATCGTAAGGAGCCAAAATCGAGCCTGGGATATTTCCCTGAGCGAATTCTTCGGCTGTGCGGACATCGAGCAGCAGGATTGCTTTCCGATTTTGCGCCAGGAGGGTAACTAGTTGGTCGTAGGTGAGTTGTGGCGGCAACTCGCCTGCCATAATGGCAGCGGCTGGAGCGTTGCTATCAGAGGCCGATTCAGTTACGGAGTTATCGGCCAGGCACGATGAAAAAGGCAGGCTGCTGAAAATCAACGCCATAATAAACAGAAGGTACTTCATGACTGGAATTTAGTGATCGAATCTAGTGTGGTCAAGTTATTAGAGAACGGAGAAGGGCGAAATATGGAGATGAAGAACCGCGATAGAATAAATCAACTCCTCGAGCAGCTCGGACAAGTCTTATTGGACAAGCCGATGGTTCTTGAATACTTGTTGGCCGGCTTCCTGGCTGGTGGGCATGTCCTGATTGAGGATGTACCCGGAGTCGGGAAAACTTCCGTAGCCAAGGCTTTTGCCGCCTCTTTAGGCCTGAAATTCGGCCGCATTCAATTTACACCGGATCTCCTGCCGGGTGATATTACCGGAACTACGATACTCGATCCGGCTACGAGCCGTTTCTTTTTTCGCAAAGGCCCAGTTTTTAATCAAATTGTTTTGGCTGATGAAATCAATCGCAGTTCGCCCAAGACCCAATCCAGCCTCTTGCAAGCCATGGAGGAACGGGAAGTAAGTTTTGACGACCAAACCTACCTTTTGCCAATTCCTTTCATGGTGATAGCCACCCAGAATCCGGTGGAGTATCAAGGAACGTTTCCTTTGCCGGAAGCACAGTTGGATCGGTTCTTGATGTGCTTGAAAATCGGCTATCCTGGTTACTTGAAGGAACTTGATATTGCAGCTGCTCGGCAACGCACAGCCGCACAGCTACAAGCGCTTGTGACGGAAGACGAATTATTGGAGCTTTTTCAAAATGTTGCTGCGCTAGTTGTCGCGCCTGAAATCCTGCAATATGCCGTAAATATTACGACTGCCACGCGTGCGAATCCGGATTTCGTCTTGGGAGCCAGCCCGCGGGCTTCGATGGATCTGGTCAAAGCAGGACGCGCCTTGGCTTATATTCGGCAACGAGATTACGTCATCCCAGATGACATCAAAGAATTGGCACCATGGATACTCGGACATCGTCTCATCCTGTCGGCTGAGGCCAGAATGGAAAAGAAAGATGTTTACAGAATTATCACGCAGTTGCTGAAGCAGGTCCATGTACCCAAGAATATCAGTCTCGCTTGAGCGTTCCAGGATCATTTTCATGATCCTGGCTGGAATTTTTCTGGCGGCAGCCTTGCTGTTTGGCGGGAAGGTTTTGTCATTCATGGCTTGGTCATTGGTACTCTATTTTCTGGTGCCTTTAGGCCACTCGCTGTTCGGTTTGCTGAGAATCAAGGCGGGTACGAGTAGCCAGCCGCTTGTTTTATACGCTGGCGACCAGTTGGTTCTGGATTGCGAAGTTACCAATCCATCCAATTTCTCCTGGCCACGGGTTGAGTTTAACGCCGGGAAAATTTTGAAGGAAGCAACTGAGTTAGATTTGGCGCATAGTTTCATCCTGGAAGCTCATATGGTAAAAACCTGGCAGACCGTCATCCCTCACCTGCGGCGCGGCAAATTCAAAATGGAAGAATCATTGCTTTCAGTCATCGATATCTATGGAGTTTTCCGTGTGTCGAGAGTCATCAAGTCACCAATCAATATCACCGTTTACCCGCGCGTATTGCAACTTGATTACTTTTTGGTCGATGGTAACCGTCAGGCGGGCGACTTGTTGGTACATGACCTTTTTGCCAAGAATCAATACGAAGTTGATGAAATCAGGCCGTATAGGGTAGGCGATCCGGTGCGCTTCATGCATTGGAAGTCCAGCGCGCGCACTGGCCAATGGCAGCAACGCAAGTTCGGCCGATCCAGTGATGCTGAAATTTTTCTGACTATCAACAGTAACGCCAAAGCCTGGAAAATGGATGTAAGTGGTAAAATGGCTGATCTGGCAGTTGATATTGCCGTTTCACTGGTTCACTTTTTCCTTAATCACAAAGTGCATACTAGCCTGATGCTTCAAGAATTGAATAGCCTGAGGACCGGGAACGGCGTTGCGGGGGAGGTTTTTTTTGACTTTATGGATTTGTTGGCTGGTTTTAAGCCGCAAGCCGACGACGAGGGTTTGAACAGGCTGGTTAATGAATTGTCGGAGGCACGGACTCGTTCACCTTGTTTATTTTTAATTACACCGGAAATAGACGAGGAATTGGGTGTTTTACTGCTGCGCCTATATCTGGCTGGTTGGAAAGTTCGTTGCCTAATTCCGGAAGTTGTAAAAAACCTCAAGCAGAAGGAATCGGTGATTGCCAGTTTGAGAAGCCAGCATATAGCGGTTCATCGTTTGGCGATGTGCGGAGATTTGCATGAAATTACCTAATTTCAGGGGTCGACTCACTACGCAGCCAGTCAGCTTACTTGTCTTTTGGGCCACGGTTTTTCCGGTGTCGTTTACTGTTGGCCGGGGACTTTCGGCTGGTATCAATCCATTATTCAACCTGCTTATTATTGTGGTCGTGTATTTTATCTTGCGTCTATTCAGCTTGTATCCGCTATTACTGCTTGTGGTGGCTGTATTGACTATTCTGGTCGGTGTCTTTCTGGCAGTTTTCAAGGGTGCCTGGCTGGCGCTTGGTCTGAATACTGTCCAAACTTTATTGGCTAACTTAGTTGACTATTTTCGGGCGATTGACGAGCTTCATGATGAATATCTTTTTATTCTCTGGCTGGCTTCGACGGTGCTGATATGTTGTTTTTCATATCTAGTTTTGCTAAAACGGCTATCGGTACTGGTACTGATAATTCCGTATGCGTCTATCTTGTTGGTATACTGGTACAGTGGCTTTACGATTGCCTGGCCCATGCTGATACTGCTATTCCTGGTTTTATGGTACTGGATCGGTCTGCATAAACAGGCCGCTGGCGGCAAGTCAGGAACGGGGAATGAAGCAGTTAGCCGCTGCTGGAAAAAGAATTCGGTGCTCTTTGCTTTTGTCATTTCGGCGCTCGCCTTACTGTTGCCAACTTTTCCGGAATTGAATCCTTGGCTTGCTCGCTTGTCAGCTCTTTTTGGCGGCTATGTAAGCAGTGAATCGAATGGGGTAAATCAAGCGGGTCGCCTTGGTACTATTGAGACAGGCGTCTTCAGCTTGAGTCAGACTGGATTCCAAATGCAGTCTGAGCAATTGGGTGGACCGGTAGAATTGAATGGTCGTCTGGTTATGGAGTTGGAAGCGCCGTTCCCGCTGTATTTGCGGGGCGCTACACGATCGGTTTATTCCGGGAATCGTTGGCTGAATCAGGACGGACCGATAGAGATAAAGGCCACGAATCAGGTAATTGACGAGGGTATGCTGGACGGCAAGGTTGTAACCCTTGAACTTACGGTCAGTCAAGCCGGTCAACGGTCGATTTTTTCTTCATTTGAAGCGGTAGGCATCACCAGCGAACGGCTGCATACCTATGAGCGTGACCTAGAAGGCAATATCAGTTTTCCGGTTAGTTTATTGTCCGCCGAGCATTATCAAGTACAAATCTTGATTCCGTCTGGCCAAGCCGCCGGCCTGGTGCTAGTACAGCGGATTGTCGGTCCTTTGTTAGAATCTGAGCGTCAAAGGTATCTGCAAGTGCCATCTGGCTTGCCAGATCGGGTAAGCCAATTAGCTACCGAACTGACGCGTCTTGCCACCAGTCCAACGGCAGCCGCCCAAGCGGTGCTTGAATACCTCCGCTCGTCGTTTGGCTACGCACTCGATACAGAAATGACGCCACCGGGTCGTGAATTCGTCGATTATTTTTTATTCGATACTCAAAAAGGCTACTGCACTTATTTTGCGACCACGTTGGCTATCTTGTTGCGCGTCGTTGGTATTCCAACACGATATGTCGAAGGCTATCTGGCGCGCAGTCCGGAAGAACTGGACGAAACGTTGTATCTGGTACGACAAAGCGATGCGCATGCCTGGGTAGAGGCTTACCTTGAGCCGCATGGTTGGGTATTGCTGGAGCCTACGCCACTGTATCCTTTACCGGATTATTCTGATCGTCGTTCAGCGAGGGAGATGCCGGATTTAGAGACGCTGCTGGCGTCTAGGCCGGCTATGAGACCAGTATTAGGGAAAGCTTTGCTTGTTTCTAGCCTACGGATTGTAGTATTTACCTTGATTGGCGGTTTTTTAGTTTTGTTTGTTCCACTGCGGATAATGATTACATTTCGCCAAATCAGACGCTATGAACACAGCTTGCTACAGCTACCGGAAAGCATTGCCTTTTTGGCCAGATTTGGTCGTTTGTTGCATTTAATGGCTCTGTCGGGTTTGGCCATCGGTGGTGGAGAAACCGTACGTGAATTTGCTTTACGAGCCAGCGCTAATTCTTTGCTGGAGGTAGAGTCACTTAAGGTTTTGGCGGAAAATTTTGAAGCTGTCCTGTATGGAAACTGTCCGGTTGTGCCGGAGTCTAAAATAGTATTACAGCGTTATTTAATCTTTTTCCGTGATTCATTAAAAGCCAGACATGGGCTGCCAGCATATATCTGGAGTGGCTATGTAGTTGGCCGACTGCGTTGGCTCTGAGTGTTGCCTGCATCGCTAGCGACTCATCATCAGACGTAAGAAAAAGCCGACAGTCCCGAGTAGATTTTCCAGTTTGATCCGTTCGTCGTGGCCATGAATCATGTCGCGTTCGGCTTTACTCAGACGCATGGCCGAGAACCGCAAAACGCAATCGCATATCTCGCAATAATGACGCGAATCAGTAGCCGCCAGCATCAGATATGGTGAGATGATTACTTCCGGCCATGTTGCAGTGATGATCCGACGGACGCAATGCCAGGCTGGACTACTGAGGTTGGCCGGAGGAGATGCCTCGTGGCTTTCTACAATTGTACAAGTTAGACCTGGCGTGGCCGCAGACTTCTTGATATGTTCTACCGCTTCCTTGACGGTGTTGACATCCAGAAGCCGAAGGTTGATGCCAGCGCTGGCTTTTGGCGGCATCACATTAAAGGCTTGGCTTCCGCTCAAGGTGGTTACCGCGATGGTGGTCCTGATCATGGCATCAAGTTCGCAGCCGTTTTTATGGAAGATACTGGCCAGTAACGGTTTGAAGAGCCAAAGATTCGCAAAAACGAGGCGTAGGCCGAGGCCGGCATATCGGCCAAGGTTGTTGAGCATGGCCATGACGGGTTTGGTGAAGCAGGTCTGGAACGGCTTGTTTTCTATATTGACGATTGCTTTTGCCAAGCGACCAACCAAGCTATGCTGGGGTGGCGTCGAAGAATGACCACCTGGTCCACTCAAATCAATGATCAAATCCAGATAACCTTTTTCACCGCTTCCAACTACGGCAACAGACTGCTTGATGCCTGGGAAAATATTTTCCACAATGGCACCACCTTCATCCAGGACCAATTCTGGCTTTACACCGCGTGCTTTCAGAATCTGGACTATGGCTGGTGTTGATGGACCACTGACCTCCTCGTCGCCAGAGAAAGAAAAGTAGAGGTCATGCTTTGGCTGGAATCCGCTTGCTGCCAAACATTCAGCGGCTTCCAAAATGGCGCACAGTGTTCCTTTAGTGTCGAGGCTGCCACGGCCCCAGAAAGTATTATCTTCAAATAAACCGGCGAAGGCTGGCTTAGTCCAGAATTCTTCTTCTACCGGGACGACATCATAATGGGCCATCAATATAGTAGATGGGCCTGGCTCTTTGCCAGGCCAAAGAAACAGTAATCCAGTTGGACCAATTTCTTCATGCTGGCAGGTAGTAAATACCTTGGGATAAAGGGTAGCCAGCAATTGTTTAAAGGCTTCGAATTCTTGGAAATCAATCAGGCTGGTATTGTCGTGACTAATGGTTCTACAACGCAACAATTGCGGAAAGGTGTTTTGGAGCCGTTCACTCGTTACTGTTGGTATGGACGTATGGAAGTTGCCGGTCGGATACGGTCGGAATAGAAGCGTCCGTATTAGAATGAACAGAACAAGTGTGACCAACATAGCAAAGCCAAGAATATAAAGCATAGTTTTCTCCGTTTATTTTTAGGAAGCGCAATCATTTCTATTTTCTGATTTCCAGGCAGCACATTTGTTTCCAGTCCGCTTAGTAGAACTATCCGGCGTCGATAGTCTATTTTATATTCTGGCAACTGTCAAACTTGCTGACAACAAGTAGCGGATTCAACACTACCAGGCCTAATTGTAATAGGTTGTCATCGCGCATCATTCAGCTTGCAGTCTGCCATGTATTGGCTTATCATTTCCATGGAGATCGTGGAGCGGCCGAAGGGCTAGTACTCTAGGTTTCACTGGTTGATTACGGCCTTTGGAGTCACTGACCGTAGACTGCACAAAACCCCGGAGTCCCGCAATGCATGGTACTAGAAAAGGCTATCTTTCATTTTTTAAGTGGCTTTTTAAGCGGGGGCAACTCAAGACTGTAACCCTGGTGCCTTTTCTCGTCCTTATCATAGTAAGTTCTTTAGTGTCATGGCTCATTTCCTACAGTAATAGTCGGCAGATCGTAGCTGAATTGATGAATCATCTGTCGGTTGGCATATCCGGGCATATCAAAACGGCTATCGATGGCTATTTGTCTAATTCCAGGCAGCAGAATGGGAATAATCAGATACTGATGAGCAATCAGCCTGCTTTGCTTGCCAATCTGGATGCATTGTTTCCTTTATTCAGTGACCAGCTTATGGCCAATCAGGCAATGAACATTCTGGCTTTTGGCAACTGTAATGGGGATTATATAGAAGCCCAGCGACAACAGGATGCCTCGATTACCAAGGGAATGGCTGGCGTTCATACTGGCGGTGCTTTAGAACTCTGGCAAGTCGATGCGCAAGGATCATTACAGGAATTGCTGCTCCAACGGCCTGATTATGATCCGCGTACCCGGCCATGGTATCAGTCGTCGGCTCAGTCAGGCCAACCTGGCTGGTCCGCAGTTTATCCATATTACTCAAATCAGGCTTTAGCTATTTCGAACACCATGCCGCTCTATGATGAAGCTGGGCAATTATTAGGTGTATTGTCGGCTACCTTTACCCTGGATGATCTGAGTAAATTCCTGGAAAGCATTTTTACAGGAAATAATGGCTTTATATTATTGATAGAAGAAAATGGCGACTTATTGGCTACTTCTCTTGGCTTGTCGTTGATAAACCCGGACAATGGGGAGCGGCGCAATGCACAGGATTCGGCTATTCCTTTAGTCGTCGACCACACTGATATATTGAAAACCGGATTTGACCACCTTTCGATAAATACAGGGGCCGGTCGCTATACGGTAACAAAACGACTTTTCCGTGAACCAGGCTTGGCTTGGTATTCCTTGATATTTTTATATGAGGCTGATTTTAGCGCTTCAATCGAAAATTCAAATATCCAGTCTTTGTTGTTGCTGGCGACTATTTCGCTGATGACGCTGGTATTGGGTTGGATACTGGCTGGCTATATTGCCTGGCCGATTATTAAGCTGAGTGAGGCCGCGGGGAACCTGGTAACTGCTGGATTGAGGAAGCCGGCTGATTTTCTTTCGACCGGACTCTTGAAGCGTAAGGACGAGATTGGAAAACTCGCCAGGATGTTTGATATCATGACTAATGAATTGCAGCAGGCTTTGATGAACCTGGAAAACACTGTGCGAGAAAAGGAAGCCTTACTGCAAGAAATTAACCATCGAGTTAAGAATAACCTTCAGCTGATTATCAGTATTCTCAATTTGCAGGCCGACCGGATTCGCGATCCGGAAAGTCGCTTCTATTTTAAGGTCAGCCAGGAGCGCATCTACTCCTTGGCTTTGCTGCATGAGGAATTTTACCAGGCACGTGATTTTCATAATATGAATATCACGCCGTATATTTGCAATCTTCGGGACGAGATCAAGAATATGTACCGGGAGGAAATGAGCCGGATTGAGGTGATAACGCGGGCTTCGGCCGTTTATCTTTCCATCGTTAAGGCGATTCCCTTCGGGTTGTTGTTCTATGAAATCTTTACCAACGCCGTTAAGCATGCATATCCACCAGGGACCGAAGGAAAAATCCTGATTACGCTGGGCATGGAATCGGATACAGTGGTTTTCCTGCAAGTGCGAGATTCCGGCATTGGTTTGGCCCAGAGCTCGCAGCGGAAAGAGCAGCTCGGCTTTACCATGATGAATAGCCTCTCCCGGCAGCTAAACGGTACGATTGGGATAAGTGACGAAGGCGGTGTGAGTTGTAATTTGCGGTTTTCGATTGTTTAACTGTGTCCCGGGTCGCTATATTCCACCACATCAGAGCGGGTGAGTCACGAAAGTGAATCGGCGCAAGAGCAGAACTATAATACTTCCTTTGAGGTAGCAGGCTCAAACGAAATCAGAAAAAATGACTGATACGAACTGTCAGTTTACTAGTACTAGATTTTCGATCAATTTTCGGGTTCGTATTGTTATTCTGCCTTATTCGCCAATGGCGCGACCATTGGCGCTGGACCAGTGACTTCTACCGAGGAACAGCAAGCGCAGACAGTCAAATAGAACGAGTATATTTTGTGGGCGATACTGGGATTGAACCAGTGACTTCTACCGTGTGAAGGTAGCACTCTCCCGCTGAGTTAATCGCCCATTGAACAAACACGCTGTGATAATAGTATTTGCGCGTGAAGCTGTCAATAGTTTAGGCGATGATGACTAAAAACGGGCTCTGTGGTTTTGGAAATTTTGTATTTTGGAAAGATATCCACAAGTTATCAACATTTTATAGATTTTGGCTTTTTGAAACAGCCTAACAAGATAGTAGTAAAAACCATGAAAAATCAGCAAGTTTGACCTGAAATAGCAGATTTTTTAGAATTTCTTGGCTAAGCGCTTAAATAAGATATAAAATTGACTGTTTTTTGCACAAGTTATCCACAATGAATGCTGTGCACTTGTGTGCAACACAACTAAGTTCATGGTGTTAAAAGAAAAGCCCGGTCGCTTGTTAACGACCGGGCTTGAGTGAGGACGTCTCGGTTAGCGGATTTCTCTTTTGAGTGCTTCCACCTTGTCGGTATTTTCCCAACTGAAGCCTTCACGGCCGAAATGGCCGTACGAAGCGGTTTTACGGAAGATTGGCCGCTTGAGATTCAAGGTGCGAACGATGCCGGCTGGCGTCAGGTCGAAGACCTTGTTCACGGCAGCGATTATTTCATGCTCGGCTATTTTGCCGGTTTCGAAAGTGTCGATCATGACTGATACCGGATAAGGCACGCCAATGGCGTAGGCCAACTCGACCTCGCAGCGACTGGCAAAACCGGCGGCAACGATGTTCTTGGCCACGTAACGGGCCATATAAGCGCCCGAACGGTCTACCTTGGATGGATCCTTGCCGGAGAAGGCGCCGCCGCCGTGTCGTCCCATGCCACCATAAGTGTCGACGATGATTTTGCGACCAGTTAGGCCCGAATCGCCCTTGGGACCGCCCACTACGAAGCGACCAGTTGGGTTGATAAAGTAGCGTGTCTTGGCATCCAAAAGGCCAGTAGGGGCCAAGACCGGTTTGATGATCTGCTCGATGACCGTTTCCTTAATGGTTTCATAATCGATATCCGGGTCGTGCTGATGCGAAACGACAACTGTGTCGATGCGGACCGGCTTGTGGCCATTGTATTCGATGGTCACCTGGCTTTTGGCATCCGGACGCAGCCAGGGAATCTGGCGGCTTTTGCGTAAACGGGTGGCGTTGTGCAGCAGCTGATGGGCGTACATGATGGGCGCGGGCATCAGTTCTGGTGTCTCGGTACAGGCAAAGCCGAACATCATGCCCTGGTCGCCGGCGCCTTGCAGGCCTTCAAATTCCTTGAGGCCATGGCCCGCCACGCCTTGGTTGATGTCTGGCGACTGGGAGTGGATGGTGTTGAGGATGGCCATTGATTCGTAATCGATGCCGTAGTCGGGGTTGGTGTAGCCGATTTCCTTGACTACTTCGCGAGCCAGGCTCTGGATGTCGACGTAGGTATTGGTGGTTATCTCGCCGCCCACCAGCACCATGCCGGTGGTGGTGAAGCATTCGCAGGCGACATGGCTGTCTGGGTCCTCGGCCAGGCAAGCGTCAAGTACGGCATCGGACAACTGGTCGCAGAGTTTGTCGGGGTGGCCTTCGCCGACCGATTCGGAGGTAAACAGGTATTTCTTGTCTCTCATGATGCATTTCTCCTTGAAGCGGGGTCTTCCTCGGTGTAAGCGAGGCTCCCTCAATAGCGATAATGTTTCGGTTTGAAGGGACCCTTGGCCTTGATGTTGAGATAGCTGGCTTGTTTGGGCGACAGTTTGGTGAGTTCGACGCCGATTTTCTCGAGGTGCAGCCGGGCGACTTCCTCGTCCAGTTCACGCGGCAGAACCCGGACGCCTGGTACGCGCTTGGCGCGCTGCTGCCAGAGTTCGATCTGGGCCAATACCTGGTTGGTGAAGCTGTTGGACATGACAAAGGAGGGGTGACCAGTGGCGCAGCCTAGGTTGACGAGGCGGCCATCAGCCAACAGGATGATAGAGTGGCCGTCCTTGTAGACCCATTCGTCGACTTGCGGCTTGACTGGCTTGCATTTTATGCTGGCCGTGGCCTTGAGACCGGCCACGTCGATTTCGTGGTCAAAATGGCCGATATTGCAGACAATGGCCTGGTTTTTCATCTTAGCCATGTGCTCGGCGGTGATGACATCCACGCAGCCGGTAGCGGTGACCCAGATATCGGCCTGGGGCAGGGCCTTCTTGACTGTCGTGACTTCATAGCCTTCCATGGCGGCCTGCAAAGCGCAGATGGGGTCGATCTCGGTGACGAGGACGCGGGCGCCTTGGCCGCGCAGGCTCTGGGCGCATCCTTTGCCGACGTCGCCATAGCCGCAGACCACGGCCACCTTGCCGGCTAGCATGATATCGGTGGCCCGCTTGATACCGTCAATCAGTGACTCACGGCAGCCGTACAGGTTATCGAATTTACTCTTGGTAACCGAATCATTGACGTCGATGGCCGGGATCAGCAGTTCCTTGTTGTCGGCCATCTGAGCCAGGCGGCGGACGCCGGTGGTGGTTTCTTCCGAGACACCAAACAGCTCGGGCAGGATGCGGTGCCAACGTTTGGGGTCTTCCTTGAGTATCAGTTTGAGGAGCTTCTTGAGCTCGGCTTCATCTTCGGAGCCGGATGGCGTATCGAGCACGGTGGGGTCGTCTTCGGCCTGATAGCCCAAGTGGATCATCAAGGTGGCGTCGCCGCCATCGTCGACAATCAGATTAGGGCCCTTGCCTTTCGGGAAACGTAGGGCTTGATCCAGAAGGTCCCAGTACTCCACCAGGTTTTCACCCTTCCAGGCGTAAACCGGCACGCCGGCTGGCTTGGCGGCCGAGCCCTTAGGGCCGGCTACCACGGCTGCTGCGGCCTCGTCCTGGGTGCTGAAGATGTTACAGCTAGACCAGCGCACGGCGGCGCCCAGTTCCACCAGCGTCTCGATTAAGACGGCCGTCTGGACGGTCATGTGTAGGCTGCCGGTGATACGTGCTCCGGTCAGTGGCTTGGTTTTGCCGTGCTTGACACGGGCAGCCATCAGGCCAGGCATCTCCGGTTCGGCCAGATCGAGTTGGCGACGACCGAGATCGGCCAGTTTCAGGTCCTTGATGCGGTAATCAAACGCCATAGACTCCTTCTTTCATTGAACAGGCCTGAAAGGGAGTGTCGTGGGCGTACGTGATGTTTATGACAGGCTGAGTTGAGACTGGTACGGGTCTGGTCACGGAGGCTCCCTTTTAGCTGGATTATTGCCATCGTCATGATGGCAAACCGCCCGCAATCTGGTTCAAATCGGCGGTATCGGACAGCGTCGCTACGCGGGTTGCCCGATAAAAGCAGTATGTCCAATTTATCGGCATTTGGCAAGTGGGGATTAATTGGCTAGGGGCAGCCCACTTTGTGGAAACCGATACGCCTTGACAATGTTACTGGCTGCGACAAAACTTGTGGGGGAGACAGGTTGTCATCGTCGCGCTGGTCGCTTCGTACAAACCGGGAAGGAGTATATATGTTGGATACCGAGGTTTTGGCAGGAATCAAGGCTGGCATGAGAGGGGAACTCGATTCTGTTACGATCTACGAGAACGCAGCCAAAAATGCCGAAGGTGAAGTCAAGGATTTTTTTGAAGAACGTGCCGCGGCCGAAAAACAACATTTTAATTATCTACTGGACTATTACCGAACTAAGACCATCAACCTGAACCATGAGCGGAATGCAGCAGCTGATTTGCAAGGCGGCTGGAAATCGGCGATTGTCGGCGATGCCTTTATGAAGCAGGTAGCCTCCTCGCGACACCTGACTGCGGCGGTGGCGGCCGCGCTCCATCTGGAAGCGGATGCCATGCACCTGTATCGGGAGTGGGCCGGCCGGGCGCAAGCACCCGAATTGAAGAAGCTTCTGGCCAAGCTTGGCGATTGGGAACAACAGCATTATGATGACTTACTGCTGATGCAAGAGCAGCTAGAACGTTACTATTTCGACATCAACAACTTCCAGCCCTTCTGACAATGTTGTGTTAAAGGATCGCGGCTAGGGTATCCGGGTCCAACCGGAAAGGGCTGCCTTTACCCTGGCAGAAGTGGTGGACCCGCAGCAAGTGAATGGAAAGGTCGCTATAGATAATCGTTCGGCCGCTGCGTTGGTCTTGGACGGTAATGGCGTTCTTATGATGTACACCGTCGTTCCAGGGACAGGGCAGGACGCCGCGGGCGTCGCCAGTGCTGACCAGGTAACGATTGTCCACAGTAATCGGTTCGCCCAGGCCGTCTTGCCCGGCTGAGCGTAGGTGTTCTAGGAGGTCGGCCACCTGGTCGAAGTCCATCCCGAGGCGGCTGAAGGCTTCGCTATCGGCTTGCATGATATCGGCTACTGGCCGCTGGTCGTCGCCCAGCAAGCCCAGTGCGGTAATGTGACCTGGACGCATTCGTTCTTGCACAGCGCGTTCGATCTGGGTGTATTTCATGCCAGCCTCCTCAAGCAAACTTGTCGTAGTAGATTTTTTCCAGGTTGATACCGTTGCGGGTCATAACTGTGGTGCAGGCGTTTATCATGCCGGGGCTGCCACAAAGATAGCCTTCCAGTCCTTTGGCGGTACCGATCCGTTCCTTAAGAAAGCGCTCCAAAACGTCTGTGATCAAACCGGTTTCGCCAGTCCATTTGTCGTCCGATGACGGCTCGGAAAGCGCGGGTACGAAATGAAATCGTGGTAACAGTGTTTCTAATTGGCGCAATTCATCTAGGTAGAACATATCGCGGCCCGAGCGGGCGCCAAAGAAGTACCAGATTTCCTTTTCCGGGTAGCTGCTGTTTTGTAAAATATCGTAAAACATGCTTTTGAATGGCGCCATGCCGGAACCGCCGGCTACGCACACCATGGCGGCCGTCGTGTCGCGGACATGGAATTCGCCAAACGGGCCGACCAGCTCCACACGGTCGCCTTCCTTGAGGAACTGGTGCACCCAGGTGGTGGCTATGCCGCCCGGTACTAGGCGGATGAGCAATTCCACCGCTTGCCGGTCCCCGGGCTTGGAGGACATCGAATAGGCGCGCTGAACGCTTTCCTTGAAAGTGCCGTAAGGTGGTACGACTAGCTGGACATATTGTCCGGCCATGAATTCGATTTCACCGGGATTGTCCAGGCGGAAGACCGCTTCCTTAATGTCATGAGTAATAGTTTTGATGCTACTGACGGTGGACTGAAACTTTTTTACGCTGAAGAGCTCTTCGGCGAGCTCGATGGCGATGTCTTTTTTAAGCTTGATTTGACAAGCCAGACGGACGTTCTGTGTGACTTCTTCAGCGCTCAAGTAGGGCAGCTCGGTGGGAAGATGGGGTCCGACGTCGCTGAGTACCCTGACCTTGCAAGCGCCGCAGGAACCGCGTCCGCCACAGGCCGAGGGGACGAATACGCCTTCAGCGGCCATCGTGCCTAGCAGGTTGGCGCCGCCACGCACGGTGTAACTGCGCTGGCCCTCGTTGATATCAATCTTGACGTCGCCATAATTGTTGACGATGGCATCCAGAACCACAATGACCAAGGCCAAACCGGCCGCCAGTCCGGCCGTGATCAGGGGTCCGTACAGGAAATCAATCATGTTCGTCGCCCCTTTATTGTACGGCTATCATGCCGGAAAAGCCGATGAAGGCCATGGCCATGAACCCGATGGTGATCATGGTGATGCCAGCGCCTTTGAGACCGGCTGGCACTGGATTTTTCTCGATGCGTTCGCGGATCGCTGCCAATAGCAGGATGGCTAGCCACCAGCCGATGCCGGAGCCTGTGGCGAAGAAAACCGTCTGGATAAAGTTGTATTGACGGATCTGCATGAAGAGGATAGCGCCCAGGATGGCACAGTTCACTGTTATGAGCGGCAGGAAGATACCCAGGCTCATGTATAGGGCCGGGCTGGCGCGGTCGATTATCATTTCCAGTATCTGCACCACGGCGGCCACCACGATAATGAAGATGATGAAGCTCAGGTATTCTATGTCGAGAGGAATGACGACGTAGGTCAGTACAAGCCAGCTGATGGCCGCAGTGATGGTCAATACAAACGTGACGGCCATACCCAGCCCGAATGAACTTTTCCAGTCTTTGCTAATGGAAATGAATGAGCAGGTTCCGAGAAAATTGGACAGCAGGATGTTGCTGGTAAAGATTGAGGCAAAGAACAGGATGACCGGGTTGATGGCAGAGCTCATGTTTTCTCCTTGCGGGCTGGCTTGCTCTGGATGGTCTTGGCCAGCCACATCAGGATGGCCACCAGAAAAAAGGCACTCGGTGCCATAATCATGATGGTCCAGGACACAAAGCCGGCCGGCAGGATCCGGAAGTCGAACAGGCTTCCAAAACCAAGCAGTTCGCGAACCACCGCCAGGGTCATGAGCACCAGCATGTAGCCCAGACCGCTGGTCAGGCCGTCCCAGAATGATGCCAACGGTTTGTTGGCCTGGGCATAAGCTTCGGCGCGTCCCATGATGATACAGTTGGTAATAATCAGGCCGACGTAAGGTCCCAATTGTCGTGACACCTCCGGCAACCAAGCGCGCAAGATGATGTCGATAATGATGACGTAGAACGAGATGACCAACACCTGTACGATCATGCGTACCTTGCGTGGTATCAGTTGCTTGATGGCCGAAAGCGTGAAACTGGACAGCGCCGTCGTCATCATGACGCCAAAGGTCATGATAAACGTATTGCGCATGCTATTGGTCACCGCCAGAGTGGAACAAATTCCGAGAATCTGTACGAAGATCGGGTTATTCGTCCAGATATTCTCCTTCAGGTTGGCAAGGGCTGGCGAATTTTTCATTGCTTGCTTCCGTTCTGGCTGGCTGTCAGGGCGCTACCGTCGGCAATGGCACGGATGCGATCTAAAGCGCCGTTGGTGATGTCGGCCATCGCATCACTGGTTCGGGTTGCGCCAGTAATGCCGTCCACAGAGCTCGGTTGGGCGGTGCTGCTGCCTTCGGCGCCGCTGCTGACAGCGATGCGGCCATTGGTGGTGGGCTGGTCGCGGAACTGTTCCTGGAACCACTCTTCTGTGATGCGGCCGCCCAGGCCGGGCGTTTCGTTTTGGTCGATGACCCGCAGACCGCGGATTGTGGCGGTGTCGGGGTCAGCCACCACAATAATGGTGATGCTGCCCCACAGACCGGCGCCGCTGAATTGACTGATGATTACTGCTCTGTTTTCCTGGGTGCCGCGCCAAGCTGGGGGCTGCAGATCATTACCGGCTTCGTCGACTATTGAGCTTACTGTAGCTTCAAACAGCTTCTCCGCCTCCGCTTGGTCGGTATAGGTAAGTCCCAGAGCGGTGAGAATGGCGGATTGCCCGGCGAAACGCCGATTGGCCGCCACACGGTCCTTGGTGAGGTCGTTGGCTAAAGCCAAGCCACTGACAAAAAGGATACAGATGATAAAGGTAAATATCACTACGTAGACCGGATTATCCTTCTTCATTTTTGGCCTCTGGTGGCAGCTTGGAGATTTTCGGTGCGCGCCAGCCGTTCTTTTTTGGCTTTGGCATAGTCGTTTACTATTTTGTCGAACAGGCTGGCGAAGGTGTTGCTGAATAATACAGCAAAGCTGGTGCCTTCTGGGAAGGAGGCAGAAAAGGTGCGGATGATGGCGACCACGAAGCCTATCAGGAGGCCATACAGCCATTGGGCGAGTGGTTTTTTGGGCGCGCTAACCGGGTCGGTGGCCATGAAAACGGTGATGAACAGGAAACTGCCAGCTAGCAGTCCAGCCGGTGGGAGGGCGCTGGCGACACCGCCGTAGAACAAGGCTGCGCTCAAGCCAAAGCCTCCCAGAAGGGTGGACAGTATCAGGCGCCACTGGGCGGTTTTGGTGGCAATCAGGTAGATGGCGGCCAGGACGATAAGAATGGTACTCGATTCACCAATCGAGCCGCTACGGTTTCCAATCAACAGTTGAAGCAGTGGTATGCTGCCACCATCGCGCATGATGGCCAGCGGGGTGGCGGCAGTCAAGGCGTCAACCTTACCAAACAGGCTGCCTGCCGCAGCGCCGAAGTTGCCGGGAGCATAAAAAGAAGCGGCCAGTAGGCTAGCGAAGGAAATGTACACAAACAGGCGGCCGGCAATGGCCGGGTTGAATATGTTGCGTCCAAAACCGCCAAAGACTTCCTTGGCCATGAAGATGGCGAAGGCCATGCCAATGACCACGATCCACAGTGGTACAGCCGGAGGCATGCTCAGTGCAAAAAGGCAGGCTGACACTAGCACTGCTTCGCTGACCTTGCCGCCTTTTTTCTTCTCGAATGCCAGTTCGGTCAATATCCCGGTTACTAGGCTGATAGCTAGCACTAAAGCGACGCGGGGACCGTATAGCCAGACTGAGAATAGCACAATCGGCAGTAACGCGTATAACACCTTGCGCATTATGGGTTGCTTCTGGAACACGATGACTCCTTGGAAGGACTCGCTGGATGACAGTTTGTATAGTAATTGTTTAATGTTATTCCCGCAAGCGAAAACCATCGAATCGGCGACTGGCTTGACAAAGCGGTTTGACTGCCTGAGAATGTCGCCGTTCGCATCGCAAGGCCTGTCAGTCCATACCACCCCTTTGGAGTATATATATGAAGAAAATGCTGTTGATCATACTGGCATGTCTGGCTGCCCTGATACAGGCCCATGAATACCGCGTCTACCTCCAGCCGTTTCAAGGCACCCGCCTGTTTGCCGGCGAAACCGAACTTGCTTACCGGGTGGTGGAGCGGGATAATAGTAGCGCCTTTGTCAGCTTCAGCCATACCGATACCCAGATTATCCTGCGTGCCAGCCATGATGGCTACGCTGATAGCCAGGTGGCAGCATTGGCCGGTACCCTGCGCTTCGTGATACTCGACAAGCCTGACGC
Organism: Spirochaetes bacterium GWB1_60_80; assembly: GCA_001829185.1. Taxonomy (GTDB): domain Bacteria; phylum Spirochaetota; class Spirochaetia; order Treponematales; family UBA12059; genus UBA12059. The sequence goes on along the minus strand of MIAR01000032.1, from coordinate 42,210 downwards.
TCCATTTGTCTTTGAGAACGCCTTTCCCACCGGTACCCAACCTAAAAGCGTCACCTTCATCGACAATGTCCGGGTTATTGTACCGCTGTTGGCCGGCAATGGCGCTGAAGTGATAAACGTGGTAAGCGGCGAGCGCCACTTATTGCCTCTGCCGGGCCGCTATCCCCGACAGCAGGGTTTCGTCGAAGCCCTGATACTGGCGCACCGCAACGAAATCTGGATTAGTCAGATGTTTACCGCCTCCATCCATATCTATGACCTGCAGACTTTGGACTATAAACGTACTATCAATACTACGGGGAATCTAAGCAAGGTACTAGCCTATAATCCAGTTCTGGACCGGGTTTTCTTTACTCATTGGCTGAGCGAGGATGTTAGTATTATTAATCCCAGCACCTATCAGGAGGAACAGCGCGTCCGTTATGGCGCAGTGCCGCGGGGCCTAACCTTCTCGTCTGATGGCGCTTACATGTACCTTGCCCAGTACGAGCTTGCCGGACGTTCGGTCTGCCAAGTGCTGAAGATCAATTTGGCCACCTTGGCAGTCGAGGCCCGGCTGGGTGCCTTGGGGGCCAAGCGTCATATTGTCAAGGATGAGGAGCGCCAACTGATGTTCGTCTCGGATATGGCGCGCAACACGGTGGAAGTTTATAACATGACCACCGATAGCCTGGTTCGTACCATCCGGGTGTATGACAAGCCCAACACCATAGTGCTGTCGCCAGACCGGCGTTACCTATTTGTTTCTTGTCGCGGACCGAATCACCCGACGCTTGACTACCTGCACAAGGGACTCGTGATGGGTCAAGTGCACATGATCGACACCCGAAATTTCGAGACGGTGGCGGTTTGGGAGGGCGGCAACCAGCCGACGGGACTGGATATCTCTCCGAACGGTCAGCGGATGGTGTTTTCCGATTTCCTCGACCACCGGATCCGGGTCTATCGGCGCGTTGAAGCGGAACAGGCAGCATTGAATTACTGGCTGGCGGGAACGGCTAGTGGGCATAGTGAAGATTGACCCGAGTAGAGCGAGAACTGGACATTTTCAGCATTTGATACTATTATTTCCTCTGTGGCCAAGTAAGCGGCCACCTTTCGCGACCATCGTATAACGGTATTACCCTGGCTTCCCAAGCCAGAGACACGGGTTCGACTCCCGCTGGTCGCTTCCATAAAAGTAAAGCCCGCGCCAGCGGGCTTTTTCGTTGTGCGCCCGGCAGGGCGCACCTACTAGCGGGTGAAAGTCCCGTACGGGCCCGGTAAGGGGAACCGTTAGCTGAACACCAAGGGTGCTCGCGAAGGTCCGCGCCACCGCGAGGTGGAATCTGAAGGAAGGTGAAGGCAAAGCGCTGGCTTGACGAACAGAAATCCCATAAGAGGCACACAAAGAGGAAGAGAAGGCTAATATCTTCAAAATCCAAATCTTACCCGGAATCTCTGTGTGTAGATGTGGCAGGCATAAGCGTGAAAGTAGGGCGCATTACCCGGGGAGGTCTGGCAATCTGCCCAAAGGCTATTTCCGCTGTGAGGCGGAGAGATGGATTACCAGAAGTCAGCAGAAGTCATAGTAGGCTCAATCAACGGGGCTGAAGGACTGAACATGAGCTGTGGATGTATCCCTGCGTTTCGAGGTGTCGTTCAGCAAGCTGAACGTGCAGGATGTTGGAAAGAGACGGTGAAACCCCCGAAGCACTCGCAAACCAAACCGGACGGAATCCGGGAGTAGCGTGGACAGGTGCAGCATCGACAAGCCCGGCAACAAAGGACTCGATACATCAAGATACTGAATCGTTGATGGATCATGAGCAATTGCTCATGCGGGTGTTGGAGAAGAAGAATCTGGTAAAAGCCTACAAACGCGTGGTAAGTAACCGAGGTAGCGCCGGCGTCGACGACATGAATGTCAGAGAGCTGGCCGGATATATCCGTGGAAACTGGAAGGAAATTGAGCGGCACCTGCTGGCAGGCACCTATCAACCACAACCTGTACTGCGGGTGGAAATTCCCAAGCCAGACGGCAAAGGGAAACGCAAACTCGGCATCCTCATTGTGCTCGACCGCATGATTCAGCAAGCCGTTCTGCAAGTACTCAACCCGATTTTTGACGCCGGATTCTCGGATTCAAGTTATGGATTCAGGGAAGGTAGGAGCGCACATCAAGCGGTACTGAAAGCCTGTGAGTATGTCAGAATAGGTAAAGCATGGGTGGTGGACATAGACCTTGAGAAATTCTTCGACCGGGTAAATCACGATATGTTGATGGCCCGGGTCGCCCGGAAGGTTAAGGACAAGCGCGTGCTGAAGCTGGTGCGTGGTTTCCTGAATGCGGGTGTCATGGAAGACGGACTGGTAATACCAACAAGGGAAGGCACGCCGCAGGGCGGGCCGCTGTCGCCGCTTTTATCAAACATCATGCTGGGCGATCTGGACAAAGAGCTGGAACGGCGCGGGTTGTCATTCTGCCGTTATGCCGACGACTGTAACATATATGTGGGAAGCCAAAAGGCAGCGGAGCGAGTGAAACGATCGATCACTCAATTCATCACCACGAAATTGAAGTTGAAGGTGAATGAAGAGAAAAGCGCGGTAGATAGACCCGAACACCGTAAGTTCTTGGGATACACCATCGCCGGGCGAGCTAAAGCAAAACTGAAACCCGCCAAACAATCCATTGAGCGACTGAAAACCAAAGTCAAAGCTCTCTGCCGGAAAGCCCGAGGCTGGAACATACGTAAAACCATAGCCGTGTTAACCCGCTCCTTACGGGGCTGGGTGAATTACTTCAAGCTATCCGCATTCAAAGGGATATTTGAAGAGCTCGACCAATGGATACGTCGAAAACTTCGGTGCATACTGTGGCGGCAATGGAAGCGCCCGCGAACACGCTATAAGTACCTGCTTAAACTTGGCCTTGAAGAAGATCGAGCCCGGCGCTCGGCGTGGAATGGTCGTGGAGCGTGGTGGAATGCCGGGGCAAGTCACATGAATCAGGCAATACCAGTGAAAATCTTCGAGAAGCTTGGGCTTTTTTCCCTTTACCAAGCAATGGTAAAGTTTCAATACAGTTCATGAACCGCCGTATACGGAACCGTAGGTACGGTGGTGTGAGAGGAAGGGGGGCGTAAGCCCGCCTCCTACTCGTTTGTTATTTGGGTATGATTTTCATACCACATAGTAATTTGTAATCGACATCAAAGGCTATTTATATTAAACTGATATATCAGATGGCGAAGAAAGTGAAGCATGCTTTTGTTGTCGTCACGTGTCCGTAGGGATGCGTATCTTCTCAGTGTCATCTCCGAGTTTCACTGGACCTACAGCTGGTGGGCAGCCATGGCCGGAAACCGATGAGCCGCAGGCGAAAGGCTGCGACTTCCCGTATTTGGAAAGGAACATGACCATGAACAACGGAATCGTTTCCGTTCCGGGCCGGCAGAATGCAGCCGTCCAGGAATATTCAGCTGGTTCAGCCGGGCGCATACGCCTGGAAGCTGAACTGGATCGGATGAGCGCTCAGCTGGTCGAAATCCCGGTTATCGCCGGTGGCCGGCGCATTTTTACCGGGCGGACTAGGGAAATCCGAGCTCCACACGATAAGTCGCTGTTGTTGGGCGTCTATCACGAGGCCGGTCCGGCTGAATTGCAGGTGGCGCTGGAAAGCAGCCGACAGGTGGCGCGTGAGTGGGCGCAGTTACCGTGGGAGGAGCGGGCGGCCGTGTTCCTCAAGGCCGGTGCCTTGATCAGTGATGGTTACCGCTACAGGCTCAACGCCGCCACGATGCTGGGGCAATCCAAGAATAGTCTCCAGGCGGAAATCGACTCGGCTTGTGAAACGGCCGACTTTTTTACCAACAATCCGGCCTTCGCGGCGGCGATTTACGCCCGGCAGTCGGCCTCAACCTCCAAGGAGTGGAACCGGCTGGAATACCGGCCGTTGGAAGGCTTTGTCTACGCGGTAACGCCGTTCAACTTCACGGCCATCGCTGCCAATTTACCGACGGCGCCAGCCTTAATGGGAAACGTTGTGATGTGGAAGCCAGCTTCCAGTTCAGTATTGTCCAACTGGTATCTGGCCGAGCTATATCGTTTGGCTGGCTTGCCGGACGGCGTCATCAATTTCCTGCCGGGCCGCGCCGGTGAAATCAGCGATACCCTGCTTAGTCAGCACGATTTTGCCGGCCTGCATTTCACCGGTTCGACGGCTGTCTTCAATTCTTTGTGGCGGGGCATCGGCGAACGGCTGGAAAACTACCGGACTTATCCGCGTATCGTCGGTGAGACCGGTGGCAAGGACTTCATTTTCATCCATCCTGATGCTGACTTCGATTCGGCCATTCCCCTGGTTATCCGGGGTGCTTTCGAGTATCAGGGTCAAAAATGTTCGGCTGCTTCGCGGCTCTACGTTCCGAAATCGGCTGCTAAGGAAATTCTGGACCGGCTGGTGGCCGAAACCGGCCGCCTGAAAATGGGTTCGCCACGTGACTACGGCAATTTCGTGAATGCCGTAATCGATAAGGCTGCCTTTGCCAATATTACTGGCTATATCGAAGCCGCGCGGCTAGATTCGGAGTGCAGTATCATTGCCGGCGGTACTTGCGATGACAGCCTGGGCTGGTTTATCGAACCGACCATTATCCTGGCTAGCCAACCGAAGGCTCGACCGATGGTCGAAGAAATCTTCGGACCGGTGCTGACGGTGTATGTCTATGATGACAAGGATATCGATGCGGCCTATCGCCTGGTCGACGAAACGTCGCCCTACGCCTTAACCGGCGCCGTCTTTGCCCGGGAGCGGGTTGATATCGTCAAGGCGATTAGTGCTTTGTCGAATGCGGCCGGCAACCTGTACATCAATGACAAGCCGACTGGTGCGGTAGTCGGGCGGCAGCCCTTCGGCGGCGCTAGAGCTTCCGGTACCAATGACAAGGCTGGCTCCGAGCTGAACCTGCTGCGTTGGGTGAGCGCCAGGAACATCAAGGAAAATTTCCTGCCGCAGGCCGGTTGGGAGTACGACTACATGAGCTAACAGGGTGTTGAAAAACGCGGATGCGGCTTTTCAACACTTCAAAAGCCGCTACAATTACGCAGCATAGCGCAAGCTATGCGAGGAATTGTTAAGGTTGTTGAGAAAGCAACCGGCTTTTTCAACAACCTGCTAATGGTCGCAGGTCCGCCGTCGCCGGGACAAGGCGTCTTGCCTGTGTCCCGGCGGCGGTATTTATCGGCTAGCGAACGGTCAGCGAGATACTTTGTTCACCGAAGCGCTGGCTGGAAATTTTCAGGCTGACGATGCCAGCCGGCCCGTGGCTGCGCAGCCAGCAGCTGGCGTACCCGCCGGTCAGCGGCAGCAGGGTCGGGCCGATAACCGCGCCGGGTCCCTCGACGGACAAAGCAACGGCGTCGGCGGTGAAGGGATGCAGGTTGCCGTACTGGTCTTCCGCCCGGATAACCACGCGGGTGGTATCCCAGTCGCCGGCCTGGAGGGCTGCATCGTCGGCGTTGACGGATAGACGGACTGCCCGGGCGTCGCCGCCATAGCTGCGCCGTACCACTTCCTGCCCGGCGAGGCAACCGGCTAGCTCGAAGCTCTCGTCTTGGCTACCCCAGCCGATGGCGTATTTGGCCATCAAGTCGCTGGCCACGGTTCGGTTCATCCGGTAGCGGGCCAACAACAGGCCGAGGCGCAGCTGGTCGAGCTTTCCGACGGCCTCAAAGCCGCTGGTGAAGATGGTCCCGACCAGCCGGCGCAGAAAGGCCTGGTCGCGTGGCTTGAACTGGCTGCCGGCCAATTGGTCGCCGATCAGGTCGCGGATGATGACCGGCGGGTGAGCCAGGTGCCGGAACCGGTCGCGCTCCGGCCAGTATTCGCCAATACGCTTGCCGGCGCGGTACAGCACGACGCTGTCGCAGTTGGTATAGATCTCGATGGGCAGAAGGCGGGCGGCGCAGCGTTCGCCTTTGGCGAACAGGCAGCCGGCCTCCAGCACCACCCGCCTGGCTGGCTCGACCTGGCTAGCGTAGAGCCAGGCGGCGTATTTGGGCTGCCGGAACAGGTCGGCTACACCGTGGTAACAGATGCGGTCGCCCGAGCCGAAGTCCTTGTGGGTGTTGTAGTCGAAGGTGCACCAGCCGATGGCGCCGGAGCAGCCCGCCATGCCGAGAGCGGTGTTCAGGACTCGGGCATGGCGCAGGGCGTGCTCGGTGAGACGTTCCTCGTTGTCGAAGCGCTTGGTCGGGTACATGTGGCCGTTATGCTCGCTGACCAGGTAAGGTACGTCGCGCTTCAGCCTGGTCACCTGACGCGGCTTGCGCAAGACGGCTTGGCCACCGGAGTGGGTGAAATCGTTGAAGGTATAAACGTCTTCCAGCAGTTCGCTGCCTTCGATGCAGCGGACGCCGCCGGTTTGGCGGTCTGGGTCGAGACGCCGGGCGATCTGATTGCTGCGGGTATAGAAGTCATGGTTGTCGGTCGACTCGTTGATGCGCACGCCCCACAAAATAATCGAGGGCCGATTCCGGTCGCGCCGGATCATGGCTTCGATATCGGTACAGACCTGGTCTTGCCAGGCGCGGTCGCCGATGTGCTGCCAACCGGGCGTTTCCTCGAACACCAGCAACCCCAATTCGTCGCAGGCGTCCAGGAAATGGCGCGACTGCGGGTAATGGCTGGTGCGTACCAGGTTGACGTGGTATTCGTTTTTGAGAATCTCGGCGTCGCGGCGTTGGGCGCGTTTGGGCATGGCGTAGCCGACATAGGGCCAGGCCTGGTGGCGATTCAAGCCGACGATGGGCAGGCGGCGGCCGTTCAGCCAGAAACCGTCGGGGCGGAATTCGGCCTGGCGGAAACCGACGCGCCCTTCCCAGCGGTCAAGCGGTTGGTCGGTTTGTAACAGGCTGACGACGACCCGATACAGCTTCGGTTGGTCGATGTCCCACAGCTGCAGGCCCTTGATGCCGGTCAGCTCGACCGCCAACTCGGCGTTGCCGGCGGGAACGGCCTGACTGCTTTCGGCCATGGTCTGTCCGTTGCAGGTATCAAGCAGCTGGCAGTGGACGCGCCGCTCCCCGCCGGCCTGGTTGGCCTGGTCGACCCCGGCAAAGCTGATTTCCAGGCGCAGGCCTTTGGCGTCGGCTAATACATCACGCGGTCGGGCAAAGACGTCGTCCACGAAACAGGTGGCTTGGCTGCGCAAGCTGACCTCGCGGTAAATGCCGCCGTAGCACAGGTAGTCGACGACGTGACCGAAGGGGGGAATGTCGCGGCGCTCGGTCGAGTCGACCCGGACCAGTACCCGGGCCGTACTGCCGGGGGCGGCGAAGCGGCTCAGCTCGATACAGAAGGGGGTATAGCCACCGCGATGGCTGCCGGCGGCTTGGCCGTTGACCCAGACATCGGCAGCGCACATCACACCCTCGAAATCCAGGAAATGGCGTGGCTGGTTGGCCGGCAGCTCGATTTCTCGCCAGTAGCTGGAGATAAATTGGTAGCATTTTTCGTCAAAGCCGTTATAGGGCAGTTCTCGGTTGGCGTGCGGTAGGCAGACGGTTTCCCAGCTTTCGGGACGGAACGTGGCGCTGGTATAGTGGTCGGCATAATCGGCACGGTAGTGCCAAGCGCGATTGATGGTTTGAATTTGCCTCATACCGTCAGCTTACGGGCTGGCGGCCATTCCGTCAATCGCTGTTTTTTTCGGACAAAAAGTTTGGCTGGTTTACAACAGGTTGCGCTCGTACAGTTCCCGGTAATAGCCGTTCAAGGCCAGCAGTTCGGCATGGCTGCCCTGCTCGACGATGCGGCCGTTTTTCATGGCGTAGAGGCGGTCGGCCTCGCGGACTGTGGACAGGCGGTGGGCGATGATGATGGAGGTGCGGCCGGCGCACAGTGCCTTCATCGAGGCTTGGATGAGGGCGTCGGTTTCGGAGTCGAGCGCCGAGGTGGCTTCGTCGAAGATCAGGATGGGCGGATCCTTCAGGAAAACGCGGGCGATGGCCACGCGCTGTTTCTGGCCGCCGGACAGCTTGACGCCGCGCTCGCCCACCAGGGTATCGAAGCCTTCGGGCAAGCTGTCGATGAAGTCGAGGATGTGGGCTAACTTGGCGGCGGCCCGGATCTGTTCCTCGGTGGCTTCGGGCTTGCCGTAGGCGATGTTTTCGCGCAGGCTGGTATCGAACAGGAAGGGGCTTTGTTGCACCAGGCCGATGTTCTCGCGCAACCAATGGCTGCTCAGGCGGTGCACCGGGTAGCCATCGATCAGCACAGCGCCGGTTTGCGGCTCATAGAAACGGGGCAGCAACGATACCAGGCTGGACTTGCCGGCGCCGGATTCGCCGACCAGGGCGACGGTCTGGCCTGGTTCGATGGTCAGGGCGATGCCGTCCAGCACGATGTCTTTATCCGCCTCGTAGCGGAAGCTTATGCCTTGGAGTTCGATGCGTCCGGAAATGCTGGCCGGGGTTACGGCGTCGGCACAGTCCTGAATGTCCGGCTCCTCGTCCATGATTTCCAGGAAGCGCTCGAAGGCTGCGGCGCCTTGTGAGTACTGTTCCACGAAGCCGATCAGGCGGTCGATTGGTGGCAGGATTATTGACACGTAGAGCAGGAAAGCGACCAGGTCCACCGGCGCCATAGCGCCGCGGTAGATGAGCCAGGCGCCGCCGGCGATGATGACGAAGTAGTACAGCTCGCGCAGACAGCCGATCACCGAGTGGAAGCGAGCCATCCGGTCGTAGGCGGCTTCCTTGGCGGAGCGGAAATTGCGGTTGGTCGTCTGGAACCGCGTAATCTCCAGGTTTTCGTTGGCATAGGATTGTACCTCGCGGATGCCTTGCACCGTGTTCTCGACCACGGCGTTGATGTCGGCGATACGCGCCCGGACGGTGCGGAAGCGCGATTTCAGTTCCTTGCCCTGGAGTATGCCCCACAGCAGGATGAGCGGCAGCAAGACCAGCGATAGCGCCGCCAGGGTCGGATTGAGCAGGAACATGAAAATGTAGGAGCCGATGACCATGCACAGCGAGATGAGCAAGTCCTCCGGTGCGTGGTGAGCGACCTCGGCGATGTTTTCCAGGTCGCCGGTGATGCGCGACATCAGGTGGCCGGTCTTAATGTTGTCGTAATAGCGGAAGCTCAACTTCTGTAAGTGGCTGAAGAAATCGGCGCGCATGTCGGTTTCCATGCGCACGCCCATGATGTGCCCCCACTTGATGCGGATAAAGGTCAGGCTGGCGCCGGCGACGTAGACGAACAGGATCAAGCCAAGGGTCAGGCCGATGGCTTTGGCGTCGCGCGCCGGAATGTGGATACCCAACAGCCGGTGGGTGATGCGCGGTACCGTGATTGACAGACCCGAGGCCAACACGGCGACGAACATGTCAAGCAGGAACAGGAAACGGTGCGGTTTGTAATAGGCGGCAAAGCGTTTGAGCATAGTGTCATGATAGCGTCAGCCGTAACGGCTGTCCAGCCGGGCAGTTGCCAGCCGGCTGGTAGTCTGGCAAGTTCAATGGCCAGCTAATCTCACGAAGACCGGTTCAAGTTTCGGCGAATCAGCGGGCAGAACCGAAAGCAGGGCCTGGCTGGCATCCTGTCCTGATGGTAATCCTTCCCAGCCTGCGAAGTACCAGCCGTGGGCTGGGATGGCTTCTAGTTCCACCGGCAGGTTACCGAAGTATAATCCACGCCAGACGGTTCCAGGCGAGACGCCGAGGACTGCTTCATTGAGCAATAAACTGTTCACGCGCACCAGGCCGCCTTCGAGCGGCAAAGCAAGCTCCAAGGGTGCTATCGATCCAATGTCCAGGCCGCGATAGCCAAAGTAGGCGCGCAGGTGTTCGCGCTGAACACCACTACGTAGCCGGGCGAAATCCAGATTTCTGTTGAATTTGCTATCTAATGACACGGGTATGCCCCAGCGGCGGGTATGCCTGCCCAGTTCAAACCGGATCTGCGCCATGGCGTTTTCCAGTCCTTCTGTTAAAATATCCTCACGATACCAACTATTCATAAAGTCGGCAAAACGATTGACAAAGCGAATCCGAAAGGCTTCGTTGCGAAGTAAACCGGCCAGCAGGATCGTAGAATCCGAGTCGCGCACCCAGGGTGCGGTATAGTGGTATTCCGCATCCAGTTCATACGTAATTGGCCGTTCAGAATAAGCGTCGAGAGTACGATCATTGGCAAAATAAGTCATAGTGTCGTTGAAAGGGAAAATCAGGGCATTATCGAAGTCCCAGGTGTGCCAGCGCCAGCGGCCGTCAAGACCTGGCCCCGCCTCCGGGCGCAAGGGACCATTACGCCGCCAGACGATGACATGCTTGTTGACGCCGTCCATGTCACCGGAAAAAATTCGCACCATGTTGTAGTCGATTAAACTGTCCAAATCTATTTGTTTTTCGAGGTAGTCGAAAGAAGCGGCATCAGTCAGGTCTTGGTTTCTGACGAAAGCCATCAATTCGGCGTAGCGTTCCTCCGCTTCGGGTTGCCCCTGGCGCAGATGGGCGACGAGGCCGAAGGTGGCGTATAAATAGCTGAATTCTTCTGGTGGCAGCCCGTACTTACTGGCCAGCCAGTGTTCATCGAAGCGCTCGTTAAGATGCTGTAACCCCCAGTACTCACCATTGATGAAATGGGCAGCCGGTCGATTGTGTAGCAGATCCACAGCTACATGATCGGCAACCCAAGTATTGCTGAAACTATCGGCTAGAAAGGTCCGCTGGCCGCTTTGATTGGAACGCAACAGTAAGCGTTTGTAGTCATTGATCGGTGACAGGTTGTCTGCCGCCAGGGAACTGGGGAAAAACGCATAGTTGAAACGATCCTGGCTGTCGTAGGTGTCGCGTGCGTAGAGACGTAATGATTTCATGACCAGGGCTCGCGACCAATCGCCATGCATGCGCAGGCCGGCATTCAAACCCAGCACCTGGTGGCCGTCGGCTTCAAAAAAATCGAGCCAGACAGGAATTTCCAAGTCCCTAAGATGGTAATTAGCCGGTTGCGTGCGCCATATCTCTTCCCAATCCAGGTTATCGTAGTAAGATTTCCCGGGTACATAGAGTCCAACATCGTAATCGAAAAGGGCACTAGGATCGGTAACAATTGAAACAACCGGCAATGTGAAATTCTCCGAGTGGTCAGTGATGATAAAATACGAGGCACTATTCACCAGGCCGCGCGCTTGACCGGCCCAGGCTAGTGCGCGAACCACCATGCCGGCCGGGATATCCGGTTGCGGCGGCTCCCAGCCCAGGTTTTCTTCGGTAGCGAGTGGTACGGCGGTGGGAATTCCAGCAATGTCGCGCGTATCCAAGTGGCGGGGTGTAATGTGTATCGGACCGTTGTAGTGGTAGCTACGCACCTGTCGCCAGCTGAAGGCCAGGCTGTCCGCGTCACGCAGGCGGTAGGCATCGCGGCCGCCTAGGTTGGCTGGATCGGGTACAGAACCGTCCAGAGTATAGTAAATTTCGCAGCCCGGTTGACTGGCGACCAGTTCTAGGTCGAAGGCCGCATCGTAGAAACCGGAGCGGTGTGAGAAGGCCACATTGGCGTACTCGATAGCGGTCGCGTTGTCGGCGCCGGGAGTGGGCACCAGGAAACTGGTGGTCAGGAAACTAGTGGCCTGTCCGTCGGGTTTGACGCCATAGCTGACGTTGCGAGGTAAGGCTGGCAGGTCCAGTCGGTCTACCAGGCTGTGCCGATTACGGTGGGTTAGTACCAGGCTTTCGCCGGCAGCGTCCAGCTGGAAGGCGGCGTGGAGCTGGCCGGCTGGGCCGGGTTGCTTGCCGGAAGCGAAGACGATCAAGCGGCTGTCTGCGGCCAGCTCGGTTTCGGGCGGGAACTGCCAGCGCAGGGGCTGGGTCGGGTCGTCAGATAAAAAAAAACCGTCCAACCGGACAGTCGTTGGGCCGGGGTTAAAGAGTTCGATCCAGTCGGCATGCTTTCCGTCGGCGTCGGTCAGGCCGCCATCGTTGGCGCTCATCGCCTCGCTGATGATGATTTCCTTGTTGGGTACGCGGGGCAGGTGCTTCGGCTGGCGATTGCCAATGGCATTCCAGTATGGCGCCAGGACGTCGTAACCAATTGGTCCCAAGCGTGGGTCAAGGTTGACGGGATTGTCGCGGATGTCCAAACTGGCGCGGCGACCGGCAGCCGGATTGTCCTGTAAAGCGCCACGTGACATCAGACTGGCCAGGACTGTCAGATCAACGGTCCCGGTGGCGCGCAGGTCGATATCCTCCAGGTGGCGCAGTCCGGCCAAGGTCGCCAACTGAGCGCCGATAAAGGTGTGGCTGGCGTCCAGGCGGCGCAGCCCACTTAGGCTGGCCAAGGGCTGGAAATCGGTGATGGCGCGATTGCCGCGCAGGTTGACGGTGCGCAGGTTTGATAGCCTGGTCAGGAAGGTAAGGTCAGCTAGGCCGGTATCGCGCAGGTCAAGTTCCTCGAGGGCGCTTAAATGACCAAGCGGTTCCAGATCAAGCGTGGCTAGGTCGCAGTCGCGCAAATCGAGGGTCGTCAGGTGGACCAGCTGGCCGACCGCGTCGAGCTGGTCGATGCTTGAGCCCCGTAGGCTGAGCGACCGCAGCTGCGGCAGACTGGTCAGGGCGGCCAGGCCGGCCAGGTCCGGGTTATTGGCCAGGTCCAGACGGAACAGGCGGCGCAGTCTGGCCAGTTGGCCGGCGCCGAGCGCGGCCAGGTCGGTTAGGCCGCAGTCTTGCAGCGTCAGTTCCTCAAGGCCGCCCAGGTTGGCCAAGACAGCGAGTGATTGCAGCGGATTGCCTGAAAGGTCGATACCGCGCAGGTTGGCCAGGCGCTCGATGCCGTTCAAGTCGCGGATATCGTGGTAGCTGGCGTCCAGCCAGGTTATCTGTCCCAGCTTGTGCCGCAGGACTTGGCCAGTCTCGCCGCCGGTGGCCGCCAGCACGGCGGCCTGTAGGCCGGGGTCCGCGAAGCTGATGGTGGCGGTGTTGGCGCTGAGGACGATATAGCAGGCCAATAGGCTGGCCAGGAGCAGGCCGGCGCCGATGCCTAGCCAGCGCAAGCGCTTCATGTACTTCATTTCAAATACCTCATGCCACCGGTCCGGGTGTCACCATATTGGGCCGGATGATCTCGATGCCCTGGACGTACTTGCTGTTGGCCGTCATTTTGAGGCCGTGCCGGCGGACCAGGTGTTGCAGCCACTCCGGCTCGCAGGCGGCCGTGCTCTTGATCTCCAGGACGACATTTTTAGGGCGATGCGGCTTGAGCAGTAAGTTTTCCGGGAACAGGCGCGACGCCCGGGCGCTGCTGATGTTCTGGTCCAGCGTTACGCGCAGCGGCGAGCCGTCGCGGGTGCGGTAACCTTCACGCCGGTATTGTATCAACAGTACCGGAACCATCATGCGCACCCGATAGAGGCGCTCGAACTCGTTGGTCACCTCGTTGTCGGGGCAAGCCCAGCGCCGGCAGGTCTGGAAATTGTGGTAGTCGTTCAGGCCGACCAAGCAGGCAAACTTTTCCATGGCATTGCCTTTCTTGGTCTTGATTTCCACTGAGATAGGTTGATCTGGTTCCGCTTGTTCACTGTAAGAACGGACGCGCAACTTGATGCGGCCAAAGTTGCCGTCGTTGCGTTCGTGGAAGGCCGAGTAGTCGCGCGTATCGTAATAAAGGCTGCGCACCAGGTAGTTGCCGCCGCCCTGGCGGGTGTAGCCATCGCTGGTCATCTGCAATCGCAATTCGTTACGCACCTGATGGTATTGGGCTTGATCCAGCAGATATTTGCGCTCGAAACGCGTGGTCAGCCTAGTCATCCTGGTTTACATCGGTAAGGTCAGCTGAGGCGTCAACAGCGAAACCTTGTGGATGCCCGGCAATTGTTGCAAAACGGTAGCCAGGTGATGAATGGCCTGTTCCTGTTGGCGGCTAAAACGGAATTCGTAAGTGCGTTCCCAGGTTTGGCCTTCCATTTCGTGGCTGCGCAGCTGAACCAAGGCGTCGGCCTGGTTGATAAGTTGCTCGATGCTGGCGTAATCGGCCGGTAAGCCTCCGGCGATGATCAAGATGTACTCGGCGTGGACCTGGCGGCCATATTTGACCAAATTGAAGATGACCAGCGCCACGGCGATGAACAGGCTGGCCAGGATGGAGTAGAGCCAGAACATCGTACCGCAACCCAACCCGACTACAATGGACCAGAACAGGTAGACCATGTCGCGGGTGTCTTTGATGGGCGTGCGGAAGCGGATAATGGACAGTGAGCCGACTAGGCCAAGTGATAGCACCAGGTCACCCTGGATGAAAAACATAACTAGGCAGACGATAGGTGCCAGCAAGGCCAGGGTCGATACAAAACTACTCTCGTAGTTGAGGCCGCGGTGGGTATAGCGGTAGACCAGCGCCACGCCCAGGCCCAAGGCGAGCGCCAGACAAAGGGCCAGCGCGAAACGCAGCAGTTGGTCGGGAGAGACGAGGATGGTGGTTTGTAACCAGTTCACGATGGTATCCTTACTTATGGAAGACGGGCAGTGTCTCCGGGAATTGGCATTCGGTGGGGCCATTATTGCGTCGAAACGGGAAAAGGGCAAGGGTGGTGCGAAAAGCGGGGTAAAACTTTGACAACGGCGCGGGCTTGATCATGGAGATTATAGACGCGGGGCCTGGCACTATCAAACATGGCCAGCTTATCGCTTGGCCATGTTTGGTCGTGCCACCCGCGCGGGTGCGGTCTCCGTGGTTAAGCCAGTTGCGGGGTTTGACGGTTTTGCGCCGTGGTTCGTAGAGAGGGGTGGGTTGTGGTGGCGGGGGGATGGGGATGCGGGTGGTTAGCCGGGATGGCGGTCTTGCGGGTTTGCCGGACACTGGCGGGCGCTGTGCCGGTCATGGCGGATGGCGGTGTCGTCCCACCGGGTGTTGGGGGAGACGGCCTCGATGCGGAAGCGCCAGGTGCGGCCGGTCATAGTGTGGGTCAGTTGGGGTGGCGCTTCTAGGCGTTTTTACAGCCAGCCGATCGTTTGGTAAAGGCTCAGGATGCCCAGGCCGATAGCCGTGGTCACTAAAGTGGTCGGCAAGCCGAATTTCAGGAAATCGAAAAAGCCCATTTCATGGACGTCGCGCGCCTTTTCGGCGACGATGACGTTGGCCACCGAGCCCAGCAAGGTCAGGTTGCCGGCCACGGTGCTGGAAAAGGCCAGGCAATACCACATCAGTTTTGGATTGGCCATTTTCTGGATGGACTCGGCTATGATCAAGACGTAGGGTACGTTGCCGAAGATGTTGGAGGCAACCAGGTTGACCAGGCCGAACAGCCAGAGTGCTGCCGGGCTGTTGCCAAGGAAACGGCCGGCGTGGTCGGTAATCAAGGCCGTGGCGCCGGATACCCGCAACGCGCCAGTCACCACGAACAGGCAAGCGAAAAACAGCAGCAGGTTCCAGTCGATCCGCCGCAGAAGATTGGCCTCATCACGGTTGCACATTACCATGAGCAGTGCCGCGCCGGCGAAGGCCGTCCAGGGCAGGTTATGGAAGGCGAAGAAGCCGACAATGACTAGGCCGGTGACCAGGAGGGAACGGCGCAGCCGCGGTTGGCGCTCCAGGGTGACGACTGGTGGTGGAGGCGCTGGTAGCGCGGCAGCCGTCGACAGCTCGCGCCGGTAGATGAGCAGCAGCAGTAGATAGTTCACGGCCAGGCAAAGTAGCGCTACCGGCAGCATCAACAAAAAGTACTCACGGTACGACAAGCCGGATAGGTTGCCGATGATCATGTTTTGCGGATTGCCGGTCAGGGTCATAACGCCGCCGATGTTGGCTGCCGAGGCCAGGGCCAGCAGGAAGGGTAGGGCCGGCAGTTTGCGGGCGCGCAGCAGGATCACCAGCAAGGGCGTAAAAAAGATGCAGACGATATCGTTGACCAGGAAGGCCGACAGAATGCCGGCGCCAAACACCAAGATGGCTAGCAGCGCCTTGGGTGCGTGGTTACGGCGGTTCAGCCATTGGGCGGTCTTATCGAAGAAGCCGGACTCAGCCAGGTGTTCGGTAATGATCATCATGCCTAATAACAGTACGATGGTGTCCCAGTTGACCAGGCGGTACGTCTGTTCCGGCCGCACCACTCCGGCTAGCACCATCAATACCGCACCCAGCATGACGCCGGCCGGCCGGCCGATCTTGATGAGGTTGAGCCGGCGGCCTGAAATGAGCACATAGGTGAGGGCGAAGATAAGGATGGACTGAATCATGGCGGCATCATAATGCTGGTCCTTGTCCTTGTCCAGTTGCGTCGCTATTATTTCTTCTTGCTGGAAAAGTTTGACAAGGGGGTCGACATGGTTCATAGTGAAGCCATGAAAGCTATTGTACGTCGCAGACTGAAACTGGCCAATCGGTTTTGGGGAGTCGTTTTATGCGGTCTGTGCAGTATCGTCAGCTGCACCCCGAGGGCAGTGGCGGCCTTGCCAGGCTTGACGGGCGACCAGATCAGCGGGGCTAGCCTTTGGCAGCGCATCACCGTAGAAGAAGATTTTAAGGCCTACCCGTCCTGGCCGGATTATAAGGGCATTCAGCCGGGGCAATCGCCTCATGGTCGTTTTCACCGCATCTATATCAATCCTATACTGGCCGATGCCCTGCCTATTAGCGCCAATATCGCACCGGCTGGCTCGATCATTATTAAGGAAAACTACGACCCGGACCGCGTTGTTTCTGGGTACACGGTGATGGCTAAAGTGCCTGGATACAACCCTGATGCCGGTGACTGGTTTTGGGCAGCGTACGACAATCAAGGTGGAGTCAAGATGGAAGGTCGGCCAGCCATGTGCATTAGGTGCCATAGCTCTTCGGCCTCCGATTTTGTGCTTTTACAAAGGCTTGACGCCGCAGGAGCCGATCAATGAAAGGCCTTTCCCTCCAATTTAAGGTGATAGTCGTAATAGTGCTGCTGATGTTGGTGGTCATGGGAACCGTCATACCCCTGACGGTGTTGCGCCAGAAGAATGACTTGCTGGAGGCGGCCAAGAGTACGCTAAGCGTTAATACCGACATCCTCAACATGGTCATCAAGAACTTGATGTTGGGCGGTGAGGCGCCGTTGGCGGTTGGCACCATGCAAAGCCTGCAACAGATCGGCGAGTTCAAGGCAATCAATTTATACCGCGCGGATAGCAGTCGTGCTTTCCAGGATTATCGTACCTTGGAATTCGTGAACAGTTTCCAGGAGCGGGTCATTTTCGAACAGACGCCGCGGGTTGACGTGGGCATGCAGGATAATCCGGCCTTTCAGTCGGTCATCGTCACCGGCCGACCCGTTATCCGCGAGTTGACGGAGCAACGGGAGATGGAATATTTCTTTCCCCTCCGCAATGAACAGAGTTGCCAGTTTTGCCATGGTCCGGTCGCGGTTTCCGGCCCGATCCGCGGCATCGCCCACTTCAAGGTATCCATCGCCGGCATTTATCGTCAGATCGCTAAGGCCAGCGTGTTGTTGGTTTCGTTTCTGACGGCTGCAGTCGTCTTGTTCTCATTGGCCTTGATTTGGACCATCCGTCGTTTGGTACTCAATCCATTGCTGTACATCGGCCGGATGGTTAGCAATTTTGGCGCCGGTCAGCTGGATGCCAAGGTACAGATCGGGAGCAAGGATGAGCTGGGGATGCTGGGTAACCGCATTAACGAAATGTTTACCAGCGTGCAGGAACGGCTGCAGCTTAGCAAGTATGTATCGCGGTCTACCGATGCCATGATCCGGCAACAGACTACCGGTCAGGCCGGGCAGAAGAACCGGCTGGCGGTCCTGTTTTCGGATGTGCGCGGCTTTACCCGTTTCGCTGACCAGGCAGACGCCAGCCTGGTCATTGAACGGCTCAACCAAGTGCTTGATGTCCAGGCGCGTATTGTCGAGCAACATCATGGCGATATCGACAAGTTCATGGGTGATGCCGTTATGGCCTTGTTCCAGGAACCGGAGTCGGCACTGCAGGCCGCCTTCGACATGGTCCGCCAGACTCACCGGTTGAGTCGCAATTGGGATTACCCGATGGCCATCGGCATTGGCATCAACTATGGCGAAGTGGTAGCCGGCAACATCGGCAGCCAGAACCGCCAAGAATACGCCGTTATCGGCGATACGGTCAATCTGGCCAGCCGCTTGTGTGGCCTGGCCCCGCCTAACGCCATCCTGATTTCGGCCAGTTTCTATGCTGAGGTACAGGCTAAGGTGGTGGCCAAGGCCATTGAGAACCAGGTTATTAAAGGGAAAAGTGAGCCGATAACTTATTATGCTGTAAAAAGCTGGAGTGCTGGATATTCCGAACAAGCGACCAGGCCAGCTAGCAAGTAGCAGGCCGTGGACTCTGCTTGGGCAGAAAGCGGTCTTGGCTTATGGCGTTGGCGATTCATACGGCGGCGGTTGACCTGTCACCGATCTTGGCTGTTCTGATACCCGGCTTGGGTAAGGTGTGGGACTCGGAGTCCGACCCGTTGATGGGTTTTATTACCGACCAGGTCCACAGCCGCTACGGTTGCCGGCCTGGCTTTTTCCTTGTCGGTATGATTCCCGCGGCGTTGACCATCGCCATGCTCTGGCTGCCGGTGTTTCTGGGTACTTGGAAGTTGCCGTTCAACCCGAAGGCCACCGCTCGCGGCAGCGGTTTCGATACAATCAGCCTGAGCAGCCTGTTGATTGGGCAGATATTTGTCTTGCCGCTGTACGTCGCTTTCTGCGCCGGGCTGAGTGCAGGGATTTTGACACCTTGGCAAGTCTTGCCTTTTGGGGTCGATGTCGACGAACTGATCACGGCCAAACGGTGTGTTGGCATTTATTCTGGCACCATCCCCTGGTGGGGCCGCCGCAGAAGACTAGGCGACTATCGAGCGCGTCTACCCAGCGGCTGACGGGCGCGCGAGTGGTCAGGCCAGATTGGTCAGCCGATCAAGCGGGAATTCGTAAAGCAGAAAATCGTCGTCCTGCTCCCAGCCTTGGTAATGGCAATCGGCAAATTGGCGGAAAACTGCAGGATTGGCCGGCAGCATGGCTTCGATTTCAGCGTAGCCGGCTTGCCGGCAGGCCTTCTCCGCCCGCAGTAGCAAGGTGGCCGCGGCTTGGCTGTCGCGGGCTGCCAAGCCGATAATGGTCAGCAGCCGCTTAGTATGGTCAATCCAGAATATAATCCCGCCGGCGTTATGGCCTTGTTTGTCGAGGCAATCGTAACAAGCCCCAGCGGTGGCGAACTTATCCAGTAAGCCCGGCTCTTCGGCTGGATAAGCTTTCCATGATGCGTAAAGAAACTGCTGCAGCCACCCAGCAGCCCGCAAGTTTTTCGCAAGCTCAGTCAAGTCGGCTGTCGGTCGGGTGATATAGCCTCCGGTTTCGGCAGGCGTCAACGGCGAGGCCGAAGTGGCATTATAGTCACGATGCATGGCGTCCACGATCTTGCTGCGGACGGTAGCGCTAGCTATCCGGCAGAAGCCGATTTTTTCGTTCAGGTTGATAGACTCGTGATCCATAATATATGTTGCAAAGCGGATTGATTTTATCCCGGCCTGAGTCTGCAATCGGCGCAAGTTATACAGGCAGAGGGCTCGTCCGACCCCTTTTAGCGGCAGGTCGATGTCCTTGCGCAAGCCTTCCAGCCAAGCATGACCTGGGGAGACGAAACCCAATTTTCCGCAACCGATCAGTTGACCGTCATGAAGGCAGGCTGTGAACTGGCCATTCTTGTCAGCCACCCAGGCGTCAAAAGCCGCCGGCAGATAATCGCCGCCATCCCAAATTTTGGCGCAGATTTCAAGGATACGCGGTTTGTCGGCGGTGGTGATTGGCCGGAATTCGTATTGGTTAATCAAGGCTTCCTCCGGAGGCAAGGCGTGTTGGTTGCGGTTTATTACCACTACTTTCTAGTATACAATGTCCAGGCAAGGCACTATCGAGTATAGCATAGCCTGACCTTGGCGGCCAGCCGCAATGGGTTTGCTTGTTAGGCTGAAATTGGGTATTTTACGTCTATGGTTCGAAATAAAACGCCTGTTGAGGTCATCGCCTTTCGCCGGGCGCGACGCTTGCTAGCTGGTCATGATCCGGTAAGTGCCTTGCCCCATTTCCGAGCCGCAGTGGCCGGTTGCAGCGCTGCGCAGCGGGCTAAGTTAGGCGCATACTTGTATTGGCTGGCGATAGCCTTGAGACGGCTGGCCAGACAACCCTTAGCGGTGAAAGCTTTGGATAGCGCCAGTCAGCTGACACCGCGAGGCTACATCCGTCGATCCTTTCTGGCTATTACCAATGGCTATGGGCAGCCAAAATGTCTGTGCGAAGAGCATGATGATTACCGGGCGTTTTTCACCATTCAAGTGCGACGGTACTTGGCTACCGTGCCAGGGCAGAAATTTTTTGACGCTACGGAGATGGAAGCAGTGTTGGGTATCATCGCCAAAGCTTGGTTGGGCTTACAACGCCAACCCGACGCTGCGGGTTGGAGCTGTGGCCAGAAACTGGAGTTTTTTAAGAATATAAGGGTGGTGTTTCCCGTTCTTCGTAACCGGGTTTCGGGTTCTGGACAACAGGTCATTTCATTTATTAATGGCTTACCGAAATTAGGTTCCGTAAAAATCAGGCGACTGCCGATGCCCTGGGAAGATCGTATTTGATAATGATTCTTGAATGCTGCCAGTTTTCCCAATTGGCCGGATGCCGGGACAGGTTGGGTAAAAACGAAACGAAAAATCACTGGCCGGCAACCAATTGTTTCATTTTTATACAACGCCAGTGGTAATTGCTGTATTCGCGCTTAATCCTACGCAAAAAAATAATCTGATATCTCTATTCTTGCTTTTATTTTCTTGTTATACAACTAATTAGTAAATTTTCTGACAATTGTCTTCTCTTGCCATGATTTTGGCATGCTTGTTGCTTTATAAAGGGCAGGAGGCATTGATGAAATCTAATCAAACGCTTAAGACCAAGGTTAATTACTCCGGCGACTCTAATGTCCTCTCGATATATCTCAAGGAAATAAACCGCATCCCTTTACTTACCCGAGAGCAGGAAGATCGCTGGGCTCGCCAGGCAGCCACCGGCGAGCAGATTGCCAAGGATATGCTCGTCAAAAGCAATCTGCGGTTTGTGGTCAATGTTGCCAAGCGCTATCAGAATCAGGGCTTGCCTCTGGCTGACTTGATCAGTGAGGGCAATATTGGCTTAATCAACGCTATCGACCGCTATGATGTGGATAAAGGCTATCATTTTATCAGTTACGCTGTGTGGTGGATCCGGCAGGCTATTCTGAAGGCTATTTGCGAAAAAAGTCGTATGATCCGCTTGCCCTTGAACCGCGCCAATGAATTGGTCCAGATTGAGAAGGCTCGTAAAATCGTCAATAACGGCAGCAACGAGGAAAACGAGATTCGCGAGATTGCCCGGATGCTGGATATGGACAGCGCCCACGTCGCTGACCTGGTCAACATATCGCGTGATCTGGTTTCGTTAGAAACTCCGGTTTTCAACGAGCGCGACTCGAGCGTTTTGGGTGACTTTATCGAAAACGATAAATACAAGACACCGGATGACTACGTGATCGAGCAAAGCCTCAAGGATGACATCAACACCATCTTGCTCACCTTGACCGAGAAGGAACGTGAGGTTGTGCAGTATCGCTTTGGGTTGAACGGCCGCCGTGCCATGAGCCTCAAGGAAATTGGCGATCGGTTCAAGCTAACTAAGGAACGCATCCGGCAAATAGAGAAGAATGCGCTCAAACGCCTGTCAGTTCCCGGCCGGGCCCAGATACTGGAGACCTATGTAGCCTGAAACCAAGTTGGTTACTGGATGAAGGTCACACCTGGAATGAACAATAAAAAACGGGGCGTTACGCCCCGTTTTTTATTAATTGCAACAGCCTATCTTGATGGCCGGCTCTTCCTTAAGCAGTGGCCGAGGACTTAACTCTCCGGTTGCGCCAGTGATGCCTTGGAGCAGTTTGTAACATTTGGTCGGACACTTTTCCACGCAAATGCCGCAGGAAGTGCATTTTTCGAAATCGGTAACCGGGATACCATTGACCATGGTAATGCATTCTTCCGGGCAGGATTTGACGCAGATGCCGCATTTGATGCAGCCGACCTTACACTGTTTCATGACATTGGCTTTGACTACCGAGCGGTTGCTGCAAATGACCATCGAGCCGACCTGGTCGCGCGGGATGGCCTGCAGTAGCTGACTGGGGCATTCCAGAATACAGAAGCGGCAGCCCGTGCATTTAGCATAATCAACGTGCGGCAGGCCGTCGGCCTGTATTTTTATGGCATCGAACTGGCACACGGCTACACAATCGCCATAGCCCATGCAACCCCAGGCGCACAATTTTGTACCGCCGGCAGAGAGCTTGGCGGCGCGACAGGTCTTGACGCCCACATAGTCGCCTTTTACTTGGGCAGCGTCCTTGTGACCCTGGCATGCCAAGACGGCGACTATATCGACCGCGCTGGCCGAAACACCCAGCAGATTGGCGAGAGCCTCAGCCGTTGCCTTGCCGCCGGGAGCACATTTGGTTACTGGCGCTTCGCCGGAAGCAAGAGCGGTGGCGTAACCGCCGCAGCCGGGATAACCGCAGGCCCCGCAGTTGATGCCGGGCAAGGTTGTCTCGCAGGCCGCCATTAGCGGGTCCTTTTCAACGTTAAACTTTTCCTTGAAGAATCCCAGCGCCAATCCAAGCAGCAAAGCTAGGAGCGCCGAGAAACCAAAGGTAATCAGGATTATCATAGAGGCTCCTTACTTGATGAAGCTCAGGCCGGAAAAGCCCATGAAGGCTACGGCCAGCAAGCTGGTGGTGACGAACAAGGCTGGCGTGCCCTTCAGGAAGGCCGGGATGGGTGCCGCTTTCATCCGGCTGCGCAGTCCGGCCAGCAACAGCAGCGCCAATAGGAAGCCCGAGGCCACGCCGACGGCATAGACCACCGACTCGATCAGGTTGAATCCCTTGGAGATATTGTTGAAGGTAACCGCTAGGATGGCGCAGTTGGTGGTGATCAGGGGCAGGAAGATACCCATCGAAGCATACAGGCCGGGAACGTTCTTTTTGAGAAAAAATTCGACCAGCTGCACTAAGGCGGCGATGACCAGGATGAAAACCAGGATCTGCAGGAACTCGAGCTCCATCGGTACCAGGATGAAGTGAAAGATCGGGTAGGTGACGATGGTGGCCATTACCGTGACGAACATGACAGCCATGCCCATGCCGATGCTTTTGCCGGCATCGCTGGACATGCCGATGAAGGGGCAAAGCGCTAGGAATTGCATCAGGACGATATTGTCGATTAGCGCGGCGCTCAGAAAGATGGAAAAGAGGTTCATAGGGTCTCCGACACGATGGTGTTGCCAGCCTTGCGGCCGGTGATCTTCTTGAGCCAGAGGTTCAAGGCGATGAACAGCGCGAATACCATGAAGCCGCCGGGCGAGAGGGTGAAGAACAGGATGGGCTGGAAGCTTTCCGGCATGATCTGGAAGTCGAGCAGTGTGCCATTGCCCAGCAGCTCACGGAAGGTGGCGATGCCGACCAGCACCCAGGTGTAGCCGACGCCCATACCCAGCGCGTCAAAGACGGCATTGATCGGTGGCTGCTTGCTGGCATAGGCTTCAACGCGACCCATGATGATGCAGTTGACCACGATGAGCGGGATGAAAACGCCCAATGAGCGGGACAAAGCCGGGAAGTAGGCCTTCATGGCCAAATCGATCATGGTGGTAAAAGCCGCGATAACGATGATGAAGATCGGGATGCGCGCGTCGCTCGGGATAAGCTTGCGGAACAGCGAGATGACCAGCTCGGCCAGGACAATGACGAAGGTCATGGCGGCGCCCATACCGATGGCGTTCTCGACGCTGGTCGTCACGGCCACCGCGGAGCAGAGGCCGATCATCAGCATCAGCAATGGATTCTCGATGATCAAGCCGCGGCTGAAAATTTTCAGCAGGTTTTTCATTAGTTGCCTCCAGTGGAGTTGGAACCCAGCCAGGTGGTGCCGGCTTGGGCGGCGGCCTTGACCATAGTAGTGATCGCCCGGCTGGTAATGGTACTGGCCGTGATGGCAATGACGGTGTTCTCGTTATCGCTGGCCAGGGTGGTCAGGTCGAAGGAACTCGACACGGCCATGCCGGTGAATTGGCCGGGGAAAGTGATCTGTTCCGGTTTGTTCACGTAGTAGTTGGCCTTCACGGCATTTGCGCCCAGGCCGGGAGTGTCGGACAAGGTCAGGATGCGGGTACCGGCGATTTTGAGGTTGGAACCGATGCCGACCAGGACGATGGCTTCCTTGCCACCGTAGCTGGATCCGGCTACCTTGAGGATGACGCCAAGCAGGCGGTTGCCACTGCGCGCTTGCCAAGCACCGGTGAAGTTAACCTTTTGGACGTCGGTGGAAAACGACTCGAGCGGAATTTCGGTGAAGGCATCGGCCTCGGGGAAGAGGTCTTGCTGTGATTCTTGCAGTTGGCGGGACTGGTGCCCTTCGATGATTGGCCCGGTAAATTGCTCTACCACGGCCAGGGCGGTACAGGCCAGGCTGGCGTAGAGGGCCAGGACGATGCCGAGCTTGAGGATATTGTTCTTCATTTGGCGGCCTCCTTGACTGGCTTGGCCGGTTTGATGAAGCCGTACTTTTTGACGCGCAATTTGTCGAGATAAGGCGCGATGGCGTTCATGATCAGGATACTATAGGTGACGCCCTCGGGGAAGCCGCCGAACTTTCGTATGATGGCCGTCAGGAAGCCGGCGCCAGTGCCGAAAATAAGTTTACCGAATGGCGGCAGCGGGCTGGACGAATAATCGGTGGCCATGAAGACCGCGCCAAAGACCACGCCGCCGGACAAGATGCCGAAGACCGGGTCCAGGCCAAACAACCAAGAGAACAGGAAGGTGGAGCCCATCATGGCCAGGGGTACGATGACATTAACCACGCGGGTCAGCAGTAGGAAGGCCAGGCCGACCAGGATGAGCAGGATGGAACTTTCACCAATGCAGCCGGCGCGGTTGCCGAGGAACAGGGTCCACAGCATGTCGCTATAGCTGTTACCGGCGGCCAGACCATTGGCGGCCAAGTCATTGGCGACGTCGGCCAGGCTGCCGCCCATCTTGACGATGTTGAGTGGAGTGGCACCGGTGACTACGTCGCCGATGGTCTGGACCGGTAGGTGCCAGGTGGTCATGGCCGCTGGGAAGCTCATCAGCAGGATGCCGCGGCCAATCAAGGCCGGGTTAAAGGGGTTGGCGCCGAGTCCGCCTAGGAATTCTTTGGCAAAGATGATGGCAGCGGCTGAACCGAGGGCTACCATCCAGAGAGGGATGGACGGCGGACAGATCAAGGCCAGCAGCAGGCCAGTGACCACGGCCGAGAGGTCGCCGATACGGATATCCTGCTTGGTTACCAGGCGGAAGCCTGCCTCAGCTACTACGGCCGCTACCACCGACGTCAAAATTACGAGCAGGGCGGGCAGACCAAACAGATAGACGCCGTACCCAGTGGCCGGCAACAAGGCGATGATGACAGCCAGCATGATCTTGCGCGTCGAGCCGGCGCTGTAGGCGTGTGGCGTCGAGGACAGGAGAAGTTTGTTGTCAGGCACGCTTGGCCTCCTTCTGTTTCTTGGCGCGTACCAGCTGCTTGCCGACGCGGAAGCGCTGCACGAGCTGGATGTGGGCCGGGCAGACATAGCTGCAGCTGCCGCACTCGATGCAGTCGAGTACGCCGATAGCTTCGGCTTCCGTCAGATCGTCCTCGCGCAGGGCCTTGGCCAGCAGGGCGGGTGACAGGCGGCAAGCGCAGGCGCCCATGCAACGGCCGCAACGGATGCAGGACTGCTCGGTAAATACTTTCGCCTCGTGGGCATCCATCAGGAGCAGGCCAGAGGTGTTTTTCTGGAGCGGGATATTGAGCGACGGTACAGCCGGACCCATCATCGGGCCGCCCATGACAATACGGCGCAGTTTGGTTTCGTCGTAGCTGGCGATTTCCGGGAACAGGTCCTGGGCCAGCATGCCCACCGGCACGACCAGGTTCTGCGGCGTTTTACAAGCGCCGCCGGTGAGGGTTAGGCCGGTGTCGATGAGCGGCTTGCCTTCGCGGAAAGCGTCGGACATAGCCCGCAAGGTGCCGACGTTGCTGACGACGCAGCCGACGTCCATCGGCAAGCCGCCGGAAGGCACTTCCCGGCCGATGGTGGCGGTGATCAGCATTTTTTCGCCACCCTGCGGGTATTTGGTGGCCAGGAGTTGGATCTTTATATCATAGCCGTGGTTTTTCTGGTCGATGGCTTGTTCCAGGATTGGAACCAGATGCTTTTTGTTGGCTTCCAGCCCGATAAGGCCTTTTTTTGCGCCGACGATGCGCATGGCGATGGCCATACCGTCGATAAAGCTGCCTGGGCTTTCTTCCATGACGCGTTGGTCGATGGTTAGATAGGGCTCGCACTCCGCGGCATTTGCGATGACGAATTCGATGGGTTTATCCGGCGGTGGAGCCAGTTTAACGTGTGTTGGAAAGCCGGCGCCACCGATGCCAATGATACCGGCCTCACGTACCCGCGCTAGAGCTTCCTTTACAGTGCACGTGAAGGGGTCAAGGATGGGTAGAAAATCGGTTTCGTCGGTCTCGGTCGCTTCAAGGATGATGCACGGGCCTTCAAGGTTATTGGCTTGCATGCGCGGCTCGATCTTTTTAACGGTGCCGGTAATGGAAGCATGCAGTGGGACGGTCATGCGGCCATCGCCATCGGCGATTTTCTGGCCGCGCTTGACCTTGTCGCCAACCTGAACCAGCGGCTGGATGGGCGCGCCGAAATGCTGGTTAATCGGGATGACGACCTGTTTGACGCCTTGCACAATCTTGATTGCGGTATGCTCGCTGAGTTCTTTGTGTTCCGGTGGGTGGGCTCCACCCCGGAAAGATTTGATTGCCATATTTTGAGGCCACTCCTTTGCGGTGGGTTAACCCATTTGCCTGACCTGGGTTTGGGCGATCGGTATTTGAGACGACTTTGACAATATAGACACTTTTGTGGAACAGCGACATCGTAGCGCGCCTTGGCCGCTTCGTCAAGGTAATTACTAATGGCGAAGGTAATCGATATAAAAAGTTCGACTTTTTACTTAGGTTATCAGGGTATCAAGGGCACTCACGATTACCCGATCGTATTGATGCGCGGATTTCTGTAGCGTCTGAATGGCGCTAGCCTGGTCAACTGTGTCGCGGTAGGTGCGGCGCGAAATCAATGCCAGGAAGCTTTCGGTTACCCGTAAGGTCTTGGCGATGAAAGGGATGCTCATGCCCTTCAGGCCACGGGGATAGCCGCTGCCGTCAAGATTCTCGTGGTGTTTGGTAATACCATCGAAGAACAGCTTGCGGTATGATTCCTCAATGAAATCCAGGCTTTTGACATCTACCAAGGTGTGGGCCTTGATGGCCTCGAATTCATCCTCACTGATGTGTTTCTCCCTAAGAATGCGGGGGTCGATGGCCAGGAAACCGATATCGTAGACCAGGCCGACAGCGGAATGCAGGAGAGAGTTTTCGGGGGAGTAGCCGAGTTGCTGCGACAAGCGGAAAACCAGATTGGCAACCATGGTGGCGGCCTTCTCGCGACCGCTGACCTCGTCGATCCGATGGGCATAGCTCAAGCATTGCCGGAGCATGGCTTCCGTAGTCTTAGGTAACTCGAAACGCGTTGCCAGGTTCTCTGGCAGTTCTCCGGATTCTGGCCATAGGGCTGTCGGATCAAGGGCTTGGCCGTTGTGCCGGCCGCGCATGTCGCGGATAGTCTGTACGGTACTGCGAAACTGGCGGTGCTGTCGTCCTTGGCGTCGTTGGGAAATGGCGACTAGAATGCCGAGAACCAATATGGTCAGTAAGGCGAGCAGGCCGAAGATGGTGACCTTTCTGCCGGCATTGTTTTTAACTGAGTCCAGGGAACTGGCGACAAGGTCGGCAGTGGCCATTTGTGATGGCGCTGCCTGTACGATCAGGGTAGCGCTGGCCTGGCCAAATCCGGCGAGGCTGCTGAAAGCCAGAAAAAAGCTTAAAAAGAAGCATCGGAAAACATGTCGACACCAGCGATTGGCGGCCTGCTTAGGGCTAATCGGTCGCTGGCTTGGCTTGGCGGTTATAATTTGGACTGCTGGCCGTTGCTTTTTATGCGCCATGTTATCGCTTGTAGCAGCTCAGAATGGCGGAGCCAAGCACCTTGAGGGTAAGTCTATTGCAGATCATCAACCTGAGCCTTCCATACATTTCGACTGTGGGTACTTACCATTATAGTCGATGACACCATCGATTGGCCATGCTGTCGTTACCCTATCTATTGTAATTGAACGGTGGATTTATGCAAGGCCGCGGCATCTATCTGCTCCGGCCGCGGCATCTATCTGCTCCGGCCGCATCTACGTTAGTATTGGGAGTATCGGGTCGATCTGATACGAAATAGCCCATAACCGTCAGGAGTATTTGATGAACAGTATTATCGCCGTTACGGAGTTCGTTTTAACCGGATTGGTTTTGGTGTGGAGTGGATTTTTCATTTTCAAGCGTCGGTTGCCTTGGCGCTCCGGTCAGTTGCGCTGGGTAAAGGTACTTGCCGGCCTATCACTAGTGTTGTACATCGGCCTGAACTGGTTTTCCGATAGCATCACCTGGCGGCGTGCGCCGCTTAACTTGGCAGTAGTGGTGTTGGCTCTGGCCCTTGGTTTCCTGGAAATCCGACTGCGTCGACTGACTAACCGACCTAGCGAGACAGAAAAAAGTGGCCTGGTCCTGGTGCGGCGCCTGGCTGGGTCAGTGGCCTTGCTGGCCAATGGGCTGTCAATACTGGCTTTCTGGCTGTTCCCGATAATTGACTTGCCACAGCCGTCTGGTCCTTACACGGTTGGCAGCAGCGCTTTTGAACTGCAGGATATCAGCCGCCAAGGCGTGTACAATGATGCCGTTGACCAAAATCGGCGTCTGATGGTGCAGGTGTGGTATCCGGTTGACCCGATAACCTCAAGCGTTGACCAGCCAACCGAACCGTGGTTGCAGGAGCGGCCCTTGATTGCCGCTTTCGCCGCCTATGCCCGCTTGCCGGCTTTTATGATGAGCCACCTGGCTCGAACCGGCACCAACAGTCATTGGCAGTTACCGTTATCCGCTAACCAGGCGGCTTGGCCAGTGGTGGTCATATCGCATGGCTGGACCGGCGCTCGACTGGTGCATACCGACCTGGCGGAGGAGCTGGCTAGCCGTGGCATGGTTGTGCTGTCGATTGACCATACCTTCGGCAGTCTGTCGGTCAGTTTCCCCGATGGCAGCGTCGTGCCACTCGAGCCGGCAGCCTTGCCGCCAGCCGAGGACGATCCAGCCCTGTTTGCTGAACGTGCCCGCTGCCTGGTGGCTACTTATGCCGCCGATATCGAGGCGGTTTTGGCTAGCGTTCGGCTTGATCGCCTGCCTGATTTCTTGGTTGGCCGGCTTGATACTGACCGAATCGCGCTCGTCGGGCACTCTACCGGCGGCGGGGCAGCTGCCCGGGTGGCCATGACCGATACCCGGTTAGCGGCCTTCGTGGGCTTCGATGCTTGGTTGGAGCCGCTGGAAGCGGATGTTGGTTTGGGGGCTACTTTGCCGCAACTGCATTTTGGCAGTGACCAGTGGATTGATGGCAAGAATCGACCTCAGGTTGTGAGCTGGCAGACTGTTAGCCCCGCCAGTACTTTTTTCTATATTAAGGATTCCGCGCACATGGATTTTGCCATGTTGCGCCATATTACCCGAGCCGCCCGGCTGATCGGTTGGGGTGGCGCTATCAACCAGCGCCGTTTTGCCGAACTGGTCAACGGTAGCACGGGAGCGTGGTTGTCCGCCATCTTGGGGGCTGACGAGGCGGCTGACGGAAACCAGGCTATCCGTCGGGCGAGTGCCGACGCGGTAATTCAACGTATCGCCGGCTACCCGGAAATAATCTCCCTGGAACTCTGACAAGCATCGGCAGATAGTACTACTTCCTGGAAAGCTAATAACTGATTGTAAAATGGTGGTATTGGACAAATGTGTCGGCACCCAGTATAGTTGTCTATAAGGGAAGTAGGAGCTGCCATGCGCTACTATCGGTCCAGACTGCCAATCCAGGGTGAAATTTTTCTCTTTGGCCTGATCAGCTCATTACTGCTGTTTTTGGTATTTGGCGTCATCATCCTGTTTAACTATACCAGTATGCGGATGGGCGATGCCAGGTCCGAAATCGAGGAAACCAACCGCCGGATCAGCATTTTCGCTAATGCTCAATTTTCCGAAAACATCAAGATGCTGCAGGTTTTAGCCCAAAACGATGATGTCCGAAATTACCTTGACAAGGATGATTCGGCCCGGCAGCGCATTCTAAACCTGTATAGGGATTTTCGGAGTACCAATACCCAAATCGCCTATGTCTACTCGGGGTACAAGGATAATCAGTTGCTGATTCCGGATTATGAAGCACCGGCCGAATATGATCTGCGGATTCGCCCTTGGTATATTGCGGCAATTGTCAAGCGTCCAGCACCTTCGCTTGGCTTGCCTTATCAGGATATCAATACTGGCCAGTGGTTGATTTCCCAATCCCAGATATTGCTAAACGACCGCGATGAGCTGGTTGGCGTAGTGGTGATCGACGTGTCTTTGGAAGGCTTGATGAGCCTGTTGGGTGAGCAGAATGCCTACCGCACCCAGCGGAGCTACATTCTCGACGTTGATGGCAAGGTGATCATCCATCCGGACATCAGCCTGGTTGGCACGTACTTGCCAGAGATCAGGCAGCAAATGATTGGGCGAGACGGGGAGCTGCGTTACCTTTTCGATGATCAGCCAATTTGGGCCTATTACTCGGCACTCGACACCGCCAGCTGGTTTTTCATTACGGCTATCGACCGCAACGAACTCATTGAACCGATGTTCAGGGATGCAGTCCTCTTCTTCTTTATCGTAGTGGTGTTATCATTTGTTCTCGGCTTCTTGCAGAGCCGCGCCCATTACCGGCGTTATGCCAAGCCGTTGATAGACCTTGGCCGGCGCGTCGCCGATATCACGGAAGGACGGGTTCCAAAACAGTTGGCTTATCATTCATCCAATGCCGAAATCGCCGCGATGGCTGAGAATATCGAAAAGCTAGCCCGCCGCTCGCTTGATAAAAAGGCCAATGAACTGGTTACCATCATCGAAGCTTCGGCTGACGGCATCCTAGTGGTTAACGGATTTAACCGGGCCAGTTATGCCAACTCCAGCTTTAACCGGATATGGAACCTGGCGGACGCGGACGTGTCGAATCGGCCGGTATCGGAATTATTGACCTTGCTTCTGGATAAGGTGGTGAACGCGGAAGAGATGAACGCCCTGGTTACCGATTTTTCGCTAAGCAACCGTGTGCATCGCAATCTGCTGAACCTGAAGGATGGGCGGACCTTCGATGTCTTCAGCTGTCCGCTGATAAGCCATAATGAAGTGCAGGGTCGCTTGTGGAGTCTGCACGACATTACCGCCAGCAAGCAATTTGAATTGAAACTGCAAGAAGCTCGACAAGCCGCCGAAAACGCCAATGCCGCAAAAAGCGAGTTCCTGGCCAACATGAGCCACGAGATACGAACCCCGCTGAATGGGGTCATTGGTTTTACCGAACTGCTGATGCAAACTCCGCTAGATCGGACCCAAGCCAAATACCTGGAGAACGCCAATACTTCAGCCCATGTACTGCTGGATATCATCAATGACATTCTCGATTTCTCGAAGATCGAGGCCGGTAAAATGGACATTGACCCAATTCCGACTGACCTGATTGAATTGCTGGAGCATGTGACTGATATCCTTAAATATCATGCCGCCAAGAAACAGATCGAGTTGCTGCTTGACATTCAACCCGACCTACCGCGAACCGCGGTGGTTGATCCTGTCCGGCTTAAGCAGGTACTGGTGAATCTGGCTGGTAATGCAATCAAGTTTACCGACCGGGGTGAGGTGGAAATCAAGGTACGGTTTCAGGCTGTCAACGAGCAGAGCGGACGCTTTAGTTTTTCAGTCCGCGACACCGGCATTGGAATTGAACAGGACAAGCAAGCCGCCTTGTTTGATGCTTTTACGCAGGCCGATAGTTCTACCACCCGGCGCTTTGGCGGGACCGGACTGGGTTTGGCCATATCTAACCGTTTGGCGACCAAGATGGGATCGGAAATCTGGCTGGACAGCGTGCCTGGAGAAGGGTCGGTTTTTTCATTTGAGCTGGAGGCCGCTTGCTGGTATGGCGATAAGGCTTTACCTGAGCCATTGGTGACCCTGCGCCGCATCCTGGTAATCGACGATAATGATAATAACCGCCTGATTCTTCAGAAGAATTTCGAGCACTGGGGCATCGAATACGCCGGCGTGGATAGTGGACAGGCTGCCTTGGCCTTGCTGGAAAGCGATGCGACTTTTGATGCTATCATCGTCGATTACCACATGCCAAACATGAATGGCTTGGATACCATTCGCGCCATTAGGCGGCTGTCGGCTAGCCGGTATTCGATTATCCTGTTGCATAGTTCGGCGGATGATCGGGCTTTGGCAGAACATTGCCGGCAATTGGGCGTGCGTTTCAACCTGGTCAAGCCGGTGAAAGCCAGTGAATTGTACCAATACTTGCAGCATGTCAAGGAACCGGATATGCCATCGCGGCTATTCCAAGACGGAATGGGGCTCACGGCCTGGCCTGGCTTGCAACCACGGGTTTTGGTGGCGGATGATGTCGAAATCAACCTTGAACTGATTACAAGTCTGGTAAGGCAGTTTTTGCCGGACGCCACCATTCAGGTGGCCAGGAATGGTCGCGAGGCGTTGGAGCAAGCAGTCGCTGTGGCGCTAGATTTAATCCTGTTGGATATCCAGATGCCGGAGCTGAATGGGCTACAAGTAACGGCGCGGGTACGCGAACTGGAGAGTGGGACTGGCCGGCATGTTCCGATCATCGCACTCACGGCTGGCGTTATAAATGCCGAGGCCGAGAAATGCCGAGAAGCCGGGATGGATGGTTTCCTGTCAAAACCATTGAAGCAAGTGGAGTTGCGTGCAGTGCTTGAAGAGTGGCTGGTATCTGACCAAGCCGCGCGACCGTTTGCTGGGAAAAGCGCAATGCCTCAACACGGATCCATTGCGACGCTACCCCTGCACATTGACGCCAGCGACAAGCCAGTGGCCTTATATCCGAGTGAGCTACCAGGCGTTGATTTGGCGGATGGCCTTGACCGCTTCCTGAATCGGTCGGATATGTACTACAAGGCCTTACGCAGTTTTTTGGCGCACAACGGCTCGTTTACCGCCGAAATCCGTACGCGGCTGGCCAACCATCAACTTGAGTCGGCACTGACGCTCGTCCATGCGGTAAAAGGCGTGGCCGGTAACCTGGCCGCCGTGGTCATCTATCAACGCACCCAGGAACTGGAAGGGCTGCTGTTGGAAGTGGTTGGCGGTGCGGTTGTGCCGGGTGACAGCGTCGTCCGCTATGATGCGTATCGCGAGCGATCCGGCCGCCTGGAAGTTTTGCTCCGGGAATTGGAGCTAGCTTTTCGGGTCTTGATTGATGCCTTGGCTAGCCCGGGCAATTAACTATTGTGCCGGCAGGTACAGTCCAGCCAGCAGATGTTCACCGGGTTTCCCGGGCGAGGCGTCGTGCGTGGCACCGCCGGCCAAAACCATGCGGCGGTGGCAGACCTCCAACACCGGGCTGTACTGGTGGTCGGAAACCATCAGGCCATGGCCGCGGGCCGTCAGCTCGCGGATTACCCCGGCGATGAACTGAATAGTGACTGGCTGCAAGCCGGTGAATGGTTCATCGAGGATTAAGAGCGGTTTCTTCATATTTAGAATGATAGCCAATTCGACGAACCGGCGTTCGCCAACGGACAGGTTGCCGATGCGCTGTCCGAGCAAGGGGCGGCTTTCCGGGCGGGTGCTTAGGTTGATCAGCCCGTCGTCTGGCTGGGGCAGCAGGCGCAGCAGTTGACTGGTGGTCAGCAGTGGTGGCAGAAAACTTTCTTGCGGCAACCAGGCGATATGGTCAAGGCGGCGATGCGGTTCGGTAAAAAGTCCGTTAATCTTTACTACCCCGGTGGAGTTTGTGAGGACACCGGCCAAGAGCTTGAACAAGGTGGACTTGCCGGTGCCATTGCGACCAAGTATGGCGACGGCTTCGCCTGCTTCCACGGAACAGTAGATATCGCGCAGTACTAATTCCGTCCGGTAGGCGAACGTTAAGGAATCAATGGTCAGCAGCATTTTATGATCCTGTCACGGCTGCGGCGATGGTCGCGGCAATGGTGGTCAATAAGGTGAGCCCGGTAACCACCAGACAATGCGTTAGCCAAGCCACCAGGTAGCATAGGCCGATGCGTAAGCCGTGATTCAGGTATAGGGGGTATTGGCGGGCGCGGAAGCGGTGTTGCAGTAGACTGGCCAGAGCGAAGCCGGCGCTGGGCAGGATGGCCAAAAACACGCCGCTGTACAGGCCTAGGTTTTCCGGGCTCAAGAAGGCTTGTCCTTGAAGCCCCGCCGCCAAGCTGGCCGGTAACAGGAGGGCGCCGGTACCCAGCAGGCTGACCGGCAGATTGAAAGCAAAAATCTCAACGCTGAAATGCAGCAGCAACTTGAGGTGAACGGTTTTTAAAGGCCGTGGTACAGACCGCATAGGTATGATGGAACGGGCTTATTCGACCCGGCCGGTTTCGCCGTAAAAGCGGATCAAGATCTCGTTCTGGCCGGTATATTTACGGCAGAGCTTAACTAGGCGGTCCAGTTCTTTGCTGGCCGCAATCGGCAGGTTGGTGGCCCCAAGCTTGTCCAGCTCGGCCAACAAGTGCGGGGCTTGCAGCCAGTTGAACATGGTGTCGGCCGTTTCGCGCACAAAAGGTAGGCAGTTGCCCTGCTGCGGCAGGTGCTTGGGCAATTCCGATAGTTCGAACACCTCGGACAGGCTCTCGCCTTCGCGATCCTCGATGGTCACATATACGCTCATGGTTGCCTCCTTGGTAGCACCGATCCTGCTGACTATATCATGGCTGGGCCTGAAATGAAACCGGGAGGTAAGCCTGACCGGTCGCGCCAGACTTCCGCAGCTTGTTCCAACGTCATTTTTTGTGTACAGTAGCGCATCGGAGCAGATTATGAACCTTACTACTATGCGCAATATCGGTATCATGGCGCATATCGATGCCGGCAAAACGACAACCAGTGAACGTATCCTGTTTTATTCGGGAAAGACATACAAGATAGGCGAAGTGGACGATGGCAATACCGTCATGGACTGGATGGAACAGGAGCAAGAGCGCGGTATTACCATCCAGAGTGCGGCCATCACCACCTTTTGGCGCGACCACCAGATCAATTTGATTGACACACCCGGGCACGTTGATTTTACCGCCGAGGTCGAGCGCTCGCTGCGTGTCCTGGACGGCGCGGTAGCAGTGTTCTGCGCGGTCGGCGGTGTCGAGCCGCAGAGCGAGACTGTCTGGCACCAGGCCGACCACTATCACGTGCCACGTATCGCCTACATCAACAAGATGGACCGGCTGGGTGCCGACTTTTTTGGCGCTATCGAGGATATCCGGACAAAGCTGGCGGCCGTGCCGGTGCCAATCCAATTGCCCCTCGGCAGCGAAGGCAACTTCGGGGGCGTGATCGACCTAGTTAATATGCGCGAGATACGCTGGGGCGGCGATGGCGGCATCGAGCTGGAGTACACGCCGATTGCGCCGGAAAACCTAACCCTAGCCCAGCAGTGGCGCGACAAGTTGTTGGATGCCGTCGCTTCGGCCTCGGACGAGATTACCGAACTGTATCTCGGGGGGCAGGAAATTCCGCTTGGTTTACTGCAACGGGCCTTGCGTGATCAGACTATCGCCCGGAAGCTGGTGCCGGTGCTATGTGGCGCCTCCCGGCGCAATATCGGCGTCCAGCCAGTGCTGGATGCGGTGGTCGATTATCTGCCGGCGCCTGATGAGGTGCCGCCGGCTCCGGCTCTCGACATCAAGAAGGAAAGCAGTGTTGACGTCCCCTGCGATGTTGACGGCCCGCCGCTTGGCCTGGTGTTCAAGGTGCAGTACGACCGGGAGATGGGGCTGCTGTGCTACGTGCGCATGTATTCCGGCGTTTTCAAAACAGCCGGCACGATATATAATACCGGCAAGAAAAAGCGCGAGCGCGTCACCAAGATACTGCGCATGTATTCAAATAAGAGCGAGCCGATCGACGAATTGCGCGCCGGCGACATCGCCGTGTTCGTCGGCATGAAATTGGCCCAGACCGGCGATACCCTGGGTAGCGAGGGCAAAGCCCTGCTGCTGGAGCATATGCATTTTCCCGAGCCGGTTATCTCGGTGGCTATCGAGCCGCGAACCCTGTCGGATCGCGACAAGTTGCGTGACACGCTCAACATTCTTTCGATGGAAGACCCCACCTTTCAGACTGGCGAGGATAGCGAAACCGGCCAGCTGATAATCCGCGGCATGGGCGAGCTGCATCTCGATGTGCTGGTCACCCGGGTACTGCGCGATTTCAAGGTCGGCGCCCAAGTCGGCAACCCGCAGGTGTCCTACCGCGAGTCCATATCCCTGGCCGTTGAGCACGCCGAAGCCTATTCCCGCAGCCTGGCCGGCAAGGAAGTGGCGGCCGGCGTGACACTCAAGGTGGAGCCGCTGGCCCGCGGCACGGGTAACCAGTACAGCAAGGCGATGCGTGACAATAGCGTTCCCGAAGAAATTTACGAGGCGGTCGAGCGGGCTATTTCCAACGCCTTCGCCGGCGGCATTGTGCTCGGCTATCCTTGCGTAGACATCGGCGTTAAGCTGGTCGGTCTGGAGTATAACGAGCTGACCGGTACGCCGTTCGCCTTTGAAGCTTGCGCCTCGATGTGTTTCGATGAGGCTTGTCGCAAGGCCGGTCCGCACCAGCTGGAACCGATCATGAAGGTGGATATTATGACGCCGCATGATTATATCGGCGAAGTGATGAGTCTACTGTCGCAGCGCGGCGGCATGATTCACGGTTCCGAGGCGCGCGGGGCTATCGAGGTGGTGCATGCCGAGTCGCCACTGGCGGTAATGTTCGGTTTTTCAACCAGCCTCCGCTCCGCCAGTCAGGGCCGCGCCAGTTTCAGCATGGAGTTTAGCCACTTTGAACAGAAACGCTCCTGAAAGTCCGGCGATGTTGGAATTCTGGCCAAGTCTGTGCTAATGTCTGGCAGGAGAAATAAAGTAGGATGATGAAATCGTTAAAATTGGCACTAGGTGTCGCTCTACTGGTAGCTTCAGTGGCAGGTTTGGCCGGGTGTTCGGCCGATACCGGGCTGTTGCTCAAGAGTGATGGCTCGGCGGTTCTATCAGCCCAGTTTGAGTTGCCCGAGGTGGTGGAGCAGCGACTGCGCAGCCTGGCCGGTGCGGCCGAGGACGGCGGGTCGTTCTTTGATGTTCAGGCTGTGACGCTTATGATGCTGACGCGGGGCTTTTCGGTCCAGGAATCGCGTTCGCCTTCGCCTCGATCCTATGTTGGCGTATTTAGCATTGAAGACTTCGAGTTCTTCCTGGACAACGACCCTGATATTGCAGCTGCTGAGCTGTTCAGGGTGGTGAGCGGTCCAGGATGGCGTGAATTGCGGGTTACCATTGATCGGAGTAACGCTCAGGATTTGGTAAAAATGTTTCCGGGTGTTGATATGCAACTTCTGGAATCGTTGTCGCCGCCGGCCTTGTTTGATCTGCCGATATCCCGTAGCGACTACCGCAGCATGTTGGCAGCACTGCTGGGTCGGGCCGCT
Organism: Spirochaetes bacterium GWB1_60_80; assembly: GCA_001829185.1. GTDB lineage: Bacteria > Spirochaetota > Spirochaetia > Treponematales > UBA12059 > UBA12059. The sequence continues at coordinate 4,417 of MIAR01000032.1, read as the reverse complement.
ATTGTAGCCATCGACGGCGGCCGCTTCAATCTGACCATTCAGACGCCCGGCCGGATCATCGACGCCACCGGCGGTGCGATTCAAGCTGACCGGCGCGGCCTTGTCTTTAGTTTACCGGTGCTCGATGCCATGGTGCTTGAGCAGGCTGTTCATATACGAATTCGTTGGCAGGAGTAAAACACGTTGATGAGTGATTCAAAAAAAGCAGCCGATTTCGGCAAGAACCACAGGGGCTGGCTGGTTTTGGGAGCGCTGATGTGCTTCGGTAGCCTATTGTCGGCCTGTAATTCGACCCCAAAACATCGCTACGATGATAGTTTTGTCGACCAATCGGCTATTATCCGTGATCAGCTCGGCAATGGTTGGATCTCAGTGGACGCTACCAGCTCCGAATTAGCCGATTCTCTGCGCAGCTATTTCCAGTATTTTGGTTTTAAGGATGGCTATGCCAGTGCCTGCTACGTCCAAACCGACGTTGGCCGGATTTTTGTCAGCGCCCATTATACGCGATCTGTATCCGCCAAGGGTAATATTTTCCTGGTGCACGGATATCGTGGTCATGGCGGGCATCATGGCGAGTTGACTGACCGGCTAAATTTGGATGGCTGGAATGTCTATTTGATGGACCTACCGGGGCATGGCCTGTCGGAAGGCCGACCGTTCTATATCGGGGATTTTTCCGATTACGGCCAGGCTGCGTTCCAGGTTTGGAATATGCTCTGCAAGGCCGACCCTATTGCCCAAGCGGCTGGCAATATCTTTATGGGCTACAGCACCGGCGGGTCAACCATCATCGAGCTTCTCCAACTGATTAAGCAGTCGCCGCCGGCTGACCAGGCCGTCTATCCTGATGCGGCGATTTTCGCGGCTCCCCTGTTGTTTCTCAAGCAGCAGGAACTGCGCATCCAGCTGAGCAATCTGCTGCAGCATCAAGCTATCACTATTCCTGAATTTGTACTCAATCCTGATTTGTACGATGAAGGGTATGCCTGCTACGAGGAATTCAAGAATTTCCTGCTGTTTCATGATCCCTATCATTTCCATGTTTTTGATCCAATGTGGACCGAAGCTTTTTACAATTGGAATCTGGCGCTGAACCTAGAAACAGAAATACAGTTCGATTTGCCAGTTCTGCTTTTGCAGGGAACCAACGATGCCGTCGTTGATTGGCAACGTGCTGAAGCCTTGTTTACGAGGCTTTTCCCGTATTGCCAAATCCAGCTTTTTGATGGCTACTCCCATGGCATTCTTAACTTGGCACCAGATCGGATGGCTAATCTGTATGGCACTATCCAGACCTTTTTGTCGACAATCCAACTGCAATCTTCGGCCCGCCTCGATTCCTGGCCGGCGTTTTTTGACGATTCGCTTTGACAAGCCTGTGTTTTCAGTTTATATTGTCAATGTACTAGTTGTTTAATACAATGAAGGCACGGCGCGTTGCCACAGGGAGGCTTGTATGCTGGCATGGTATTGGTGGGTTTTGATCGGCTTGGGCTTGGTGGGTTTGGCAGTGCTCAAATTGACCATTTTCAAGAAAATGGTAGAAACTAAGAAGGCGCGCGAACAAGCGGCGGCCGACCGCGACGAATAAACTATTCTCCGTTTACTCTTTCTCGCCCAGGCAAGCCATGAAGGCAGCACCGAATTTCTCGAGTTTGGTGGCGCCGACGCCGTGCACTGACGACAGTTCTTCCAGACTGCCTGGTCGGCGGCTTGCCATTTCACGGAGCGTCCGGTCATGAAAGATGACATAGGGCGGTACTGACAATTCGGCTGCCAGACGCTTTCGCAATTCGCGTAAGCGGTCGAAGCGCTCACCAGCCGGGCTGTCGGGGTCTAGTCTGTCTTGTTCCAGGGCGGTAGCCTCCGGTTTCTTAAAGAAACTGGTTCGATCGCGATTTTTTCCGGCGCTGCTGGTGTTAGTGCCGCCGCTTAGGAGTCCAGCCGGCACTAGGTATGGCGCTTTGGTCTGGAACAAAGCATAGGCTGGTGCCCCCAGCGATAAGGTGGCATGCTCGGCCTCCCGCAGCAGGTGGCCGGTTGAAATCAAGCGGCGAGCCAATATACCCCAGGCGACATGCTTCAATTCGGTCCCTATTCCGAAAGTGCTCAGCGCTTGGTGTCCGAAGCGGCGGACTTTCTCGGTGTCGGCGCCCAGCAGGACGTCGATGACGTGGCCAGCGCCGAAGGCTTCGCCACAGCGCTTGACGCAGGAAAGAAGTTTGAGGGCGGCGGTGCCGCAGTCGAGCTGTTCTTGGGGGTCGCGCTGGCAATTGTCGCAGTGACCGCAACCCTTTCCGTCGTCGGCCTCGTCGAAATAGGCCAAGATCTGCGCTGGCCGACATTCTGCGCTTTCGGCATAGGCGCGCATAGCATCCAAGCGACGAACCGCCAGCCGGCGTTGCTCCTCGGGAAGCTCCTCGAAGAAGCGCAGATTGGTCATATAGTCACCCGGGCTGTAGAATAGGATGCAGTCGGCATTTTCGCCGTCACGCCCGGCCCGTCCGATCTCCTGATAATAATTCTCGACGCTCTTGGGCATGTCGGCGTGAAGCACAAAGCGCACATCCGGCTTATTGATGCCCATGCCGAAGGCCACCGTGGCCACAATTATCTGGACTTGGTCGCGGATGAAGGCGGTCTGGCTGCGGCTGCGAATCCCGGCTTCTAGTCCGGCGTGATAGGCCAAGGCCTTGATACCGGCTGCCCGCAAGCTGTCGGCCAGGTCTTCGGTGCGTTTGCGCGAGGCGCAATAAATGATGCCGGATTGCTCAGGGCGCTGCCGGGCATAGGCCAGCACCTGCTGCTTTAGCTTGTCCTTCGGCCGGACGGCGATGCGCAGGTTGGGACGGTCAAAGCCGCCGAGATGAATAGTCGGCTGGCGTAGGCCCAGCGACTGAATGATGTCCTCCCGCACCTGGCTGGTGGCGGTGGCGGTGAGGGCCAGCCAACCGGCTCGCGGGTAAAGACGCCGTAGGTTGCTCAGTTGCCGGTAGTCGGGGCGGAAGTCGTGCCCCCATTCCGAGACGCAGTGCGCCTCGTCGACGACGACCAGGGCTGGCGGTCGACGTTCCAGGAGTTGGGTTACCCGGTCGCCGCTCAGCGCTTCCGGCGCAACGTAGACTAACCTGGCCTCGCCGTTATTGACCATAGCCTCGGCTCGGTAGCGCTGTTCCGGCGTCAGGGCGCTATTGAGGAAGACAGCCGGAATGCCGGCGGCGTCCAGGCCGGCCACCTGGTCCTGCATCAGGGCGATCAAAGGTGACACCACCAGGACCGGACCGGCCAGCATCAGGGCCGGCAACTGGTAGCAGAGCGACTTGCCGCCGCCGGTCGGCAAGACCGCCAGGCAGTCCTGTCCGGCCAGCACGCTGTCGATGATGGCCGCTTGGTGCGGCCGGAATTCCCGGTAGCCGAATACGCGCTCCAGGAGCTGTCCGGCCGTCGGGGTGGCTTGGCTGGTTTGGTCTTGCATGCCACCAGCATAGCACTTGGCTGACAAAATTGGAATCGCTTTCGACAACGCCGCGAACCGCCACAATCCCACAGGCGGGCTCGTGCCCGCCACGATCCCACAGGCGGGCTCGTGCCCGCCGCGGACAGCGTGGCGGTTCGCAACGCCGCGGATCGCCTGCCCCGTCATGAAGAGAAGCGATAGACAGTCTCGCGAATATGCCGCTTAAACTTCTTCCTCATGGCTGGCGACAGCTTGCGGAAAGTTTCCGGACTCAGCACTAGTTCGCTGCGGTAGGAACCGGCGCCGACTAGGGCAGCGCGGTTGACTTCTTCGCCGTAGACATCAAGCTGGCCGTAGGGCTCGGCCGGGCCAATCACGGCTGTGCCGACATGGGCGGTTACGCGCAGCCGATTGCTGAAACCCTGTTGCTGCAGGTAAGCCTCGACGGCTGACTTGGCTGCCAGCAGGGCATCCAGGCCAGCGTCGCAGTCGGTCGCGTCGAACACCATCAGTGCGCCGTCGCCCATGGTCTTGACGTAGTAGCCGCCAGCGGCCTGGATGGCGGCGGCGATGATTCGGGCGACGTTGTCCGGTAGCTGGAAGGCTTGGATGGGATCGCGCAGCTTGTGGGTGATCTGGCTGTAGCCTTCCAGGTCGGTGAAGGCGATCAGCAGGGTACGCAATTCATGGCGTACTGGCAGGTTGAAGGACATAGGGTGCTCCCCTGGAGTGGATTGCAGCCGGCCAATAGTTCCGGCAGTTCGGAGCACGTTCGCTGGCCTGTCCGCAGCCGCGTAATTCCGGCGCGCTTCATCCAGCAGTCAGGCTTAGTATACCACTGATTTGCCAAAAATCAAGCTGTCGCATTGACTCATAATTAATCTAGCCGAAAAAAAGTGGTTGACTCATAAGTAAAATCTAGCCCTGTGAGTAGACTCTACCATGGGGTGATTTATG